>JAFLRX010000040.1 GCA_022511265.1 Eubacterium sp.
TGGTTACGCAGCAGCCTCTGGGCGGTAAGGCTCAGTTCGGCGGACAGCGTTTCGGTGAGATGGAGGTTTGGGCACTGGAGGCTTACGGTGCGGCATACACACTTCAGGAGATACTGACCGTTAAGTCCGACGATATTGACGGACGTGTAAAGACCTATGAGGCTATCGTAAAGGGCGACCCCGTACCCGAGGCGGGCGTACCCGAGAGCTTTAAGGTGCTTATCAAAGAGCTTCAGGCGCTGGGTCTAGACATCAGCGTGCTGGACGAGGATCACAATGAAATAGATCTTAAGCATACCTTTGAGGAGGACGACGACGTCGGACTTCAGCCGCTTGACGACAACTTCGGCGATTACGTTGTTGAAGAGGGCTCGCTGGACGATTCGTTCATCACCCGTGATATCGACGAGGACGATGAGTTCTACGCCGATGACGAGGACGATATGGACGACGACATCGACTATGACGATGACGAGCTGGACGATGAGCTTGACGATGAGCTGGACGATATCGACGATGACGATTATGAAGATTAAGCGCGTGCTTACTAATGCTTAAGAAAAGAGGGCTTAAAATTGGGATTTAATACTTTTGACTCAATAAAGATAGGTTTGGCGTCTCCCGACAGAATACGCGACTGGAGCTATGGCGTTGTAGAGCGTCCCGAGACCATAAACTACAGAACTCAAAAGCCTGAAAAGGGCGGTCTGTACTGCGAAAGGATATTCGGACCCCAGAAGGACTGGGAGTGCGCCTGCGGCAAGTACAAGAGAATAAGATATAAAGGCAAGATATGCGAGCGCTGCGGCGTTGAGGTCACCCGCGCGAAGGTAAGACGCGAGCGTATGGGTCATATCGAGCTGGCTGCTCCGGTTTCGCACATCTGGTACTTTAAGGGTACACCCAGCCGTATCGGACAGGTGCTGGATATCTCTCCCAAGAGACTGGAAGAGGTACTGTACTTCACCAAGTATATAGTTGTCGATCCGGGCGACACCGTTCTGACAAAGGGTCAGCTGCTTACCGAAAAAGAGTACGCTGATATGAAAGAGCGTTATGAGGACGACTTCAGAGCGGAGATGGGCGCAGAGGCTATTAAAGAGCTGCTGTGCGAGATAGACCTCGACAAGCTCGCCGACGAGCTGAAGGAAGAGCTGGAGGACACCCAGCAGGGACAAAAGCGCATCAAGCTGCTCAAGAGACTGGACGTTGTCGAGGCGTTCAGACAGAGCGGCAACCGCCCCGAGTGGATGATACTGGACGTTGTTCCGGTAATCCCGGCGGACATCCGCCCGATGGTAATGCTGGACGGCGGACGCTTTGCTACCTCCGACCTTAACGACCTTTACCGCAGAGTAATAAACAGAAACAACCGTCTGATAAAGATGAAGGAGCTTTCCGCGCCTGAGATAATTATCAGAAACGAAAAGAGAATGCTGCAAGAAGCGGTTGACGCGCTGATAGACAACGGCAGACACGGCAGAGCCGTGACCGGCCCCTCTAACCGTCCGCTCAAGTCGCTTTCGGATATGCTGAAGGGTAAGCAGGGACGCTTCCGTCAGAACCTGCTCGGTAAGCGTGTCGACTATTCCGGACGTTCGGTTATCGTCGTAGGACCCGACCTGAAGATGGACCAGTGCGGTCTGCCTAAGGAAATGGCTATCGAGCTGTTCAAGCCGTTTGTAATGAAAGAACTCGTCGCAAGAGGGCTTTCCAGCAATATAAAGAGCGCGAGAAAAATGGTAGAGCGCGCAAAGGACGAGGTATGGGACGTACTGGAGGATGTTATCAAGGATCATCCCGTACTGCTCAACCGTGCGCCTACGCTGCACAGACTGGGTATCCAGGCGTTCTCGCCGGTACTGGTAGAGGGTCGTGCGCTGAAGCTGCACCCGCTGGTATGTACCGCGTTCAACGCGGACTTTGACGGTGACCAGATGGCGGTACATCTGCCGCTGTCGGACGAGGCGCAGAACGAGGCGCGTTCGCTGATGCTGGCGGCAAAGAACCTGTTAAAGCCGTCCGACGGACGTCCTGTGACCGTACCTACTCAGGATATGGTGCTTGGCTCATACTATCTGACGATAGATAAGCCCGGCGAGCCCGGCGAGGGCAAGGTGTTCCGCGACTTTAACGAGGCGCTGATGGCATACAACGAGGGTGATATCAGCATCCACTCCGCTATCAAGGTAAGGGTCAGCAAGGATATCGGCACAGACCGTCCCGAGACCGCGCTGATAGATACCACCGTCGGCAGGATAATCTTCAACGAGCATATCCCGCAGGACCTCGGCTTTGTGGACAGAAACAACCCCGACACCAAGTACAACCTTGAGATAGGCTTTAAGGTGCGTAAGAAAGAGCTGGGTCAGATAATCGACCGCTGCCTTAAGATACACGGCACGCCGATGACGGCACAGGTGCTGGATAAGATAAAGGCACTGGGCTTTAAGTACTCCACCAAGGCGGCTATCACCGTCGCTGTCGTTGACGCGGTTATCCCTGAGGAAAAGAAGAAGATACTCGCCGACGCGGACGAAAAGGTACTTGAAATAACCGATTACTACAACAACGGTTTTATCTCCAATCAGGAGAGAAAGACCGCCGTACTGGATGTATGGAACAAGGCGACATCAGACGTCACCAGCGCGCTGACCAACGGCCTTGACGACTACAACCCCATCTATATGATGGCGGACTCCGGCGCGCGTGGTAGTACAAACCAGATAAGACAGCTCGCGGGCATGCGCGGACTTATCGCCAACACCTCCGGTGAGACGATAGAGATACCGATACGCGCTAACTACCGTGAGGGACTTAATATACTTGAATACTTCATCTCTTCAAGAGGTGCGAGAAAGGGACTTGCCGATACCGCGCTGAGAACGGCGGACTCCGGTTATCTTACCAGACGTCTGGTAGACGTATCGCAGGAGGTCATCATCCGTTCTGACGACTGCGGAACCGATGACGGCATCGACATCTATGAGATACGCGAGGGCAAGGAGCTTATCGAGTCCCTGTCAGAGCGTCTCGTTGGCAGATATCTCGCGGAGGACTTCCGCGACGCGGAGGGCAATCTGCTGGTATCCAAGGATAAACTGCTGAACGATGCTGACGCGCAGCTGATAGTAAACAGCGGTGCGACCACCGTAAAGATACGTTCTGTGCTGACCTGTAAGGCAAAGCACGGCGTCTGCGCAAAGTGCTATGGCTCGTCGCTGGCTAACGGCAAGCCGATACAGATAGGCGAGGCGGTAGGTATTATCGCGGCTCAGTCGATAGGCGAGCCGGGTACACAGCTTACCATGAGAACCTTCCATACCGGCGGTATCGCGTCGGCAGAGGATATTACGCAGGGTCTGCCGCGTGTAGAGGAGCTGTTCGAGGCACGCCGCCCGAAATCCTCCGCTATCATGGCAAAGAACAGCGGTACAATTCGTATCGACGAGATAAAGAAGACCCGCCATGTAATAATCACCTCTGAGGACGGCACCGAAGAATCCTATCCCGTACCGTTCGGCTATAAGATGAGAAGCGAGATAGAGGACGGCGCGACGATAACCGCAGGCGACCCCATCACCGAGGGCAGCGTAAACCCGCATGATGTGCTGCTGGTAAAGGGCGAAGAAGCAGTCCAGAATTACATCATCGCCGAGGTACAAAAGGTTTACCGCTTGCAGGGTGTTGATATCAACGACAAGCACATCGAGGTAATAGTACGTCAGATGATGCGCAAGGTAAGGATAGACAACCCCGGCAGCAGCTATTTACTGCCCGGCTCGACAATAGACAAGAACGAGCTGCAGACCATCTATGCACAGCTTGATGAGCGTAAAGAGGCAGGCGAGGATGTCGAGTATCCCGTAAGCAACCCGATACTGCTGGGTATCACCAAGGCGTCGCTTGCTACCGACAGCTTCTTGTCCGCTGCATCCTTCCAGGAGACCACCAGAGTGCTGACCGACGCGGCTATCCACGGTAAGGTTGACCCGCTGATGGGACTGAAGGAAAACGTCATCATAGGCAAGCTGATACCCGCAGGTACAGGTATGGCTCCTAAGCAGCCTAAGGAAACTATCGAGGGCGCGGAAGCAGCAGCTGAGCAGCCCGAACAGCCTGTTGGTGAATCTGCACAAAATTAAGTTATAAAAAAATCAAAAGACGGTAATTGCTACAAATTTTTGCGCTATAAACGCAAAAACTTGACATTTACCGTTTTTTTGTATATAATAAAGGAACGTGCGCAGAATATTTTCATATACTGGAAACCTGCGCGAGAAATACTACAAGGAGGTGTAAATATTGCCAACCTTTAACCAATTGGTTCGTAAGGGCAGAGCCGTTCACGAGAAGAAATCGAAGGCTCCCGCACTGCAAAAGGGCATGAACACGCTCAAGAAGCAGACGATAGACCTGCCGTCTCCCCAGAAGAGAGGCGTATGCACGGCCGTTCGTACCGCAACCCCGAAGAAGCCTAACTCCGCAATGAGAAAGATTGCCAGAGTAAGACTGTCAAACGGTTTTGAAGTAACCGCTTATATCCCGGGTATCGGTCATAAGCTTCAGGAGCACAGCGTTGTTCTTATCCGCGGCGGACGTGTTAAGGATCTCCCCGGTGTGCGTTATCACATCATCAGAGGAACACTTGACGCTCAGGGCGTTGACGGAAGAATGCAGGGCAGAAGCAAGTACGGTGCAAAGCGCCCGAAGGCGGGTAAAAAATCGTAAAGAATGATTAATAGCCACAATTTGTGGAGTAATATATACTTATATATATGTTACTTCTGCAATTGGACGGCGGGAGTTAATCGCTTTCGAGTACCTATGATTTTCATTAAGTATGAAGGAGGGAAGTAAAGTGCCAAGAAGAGGTAACGTTCCTAAGCGTGATGTGCTGCCGGATCCGTTGTACGGTTCACAGCTGGTAACCAGACTTATCAACAACATCATGCTCGATGGCAAAAAGGGTGTAGCCCAGAAGATAGTTTACGGTGCGTTCGAGATCGTAGCTGAAAAGTCGGGCAAGAATCCCCTTGAAGCATTTGAAGAGGCAATGGAGAACATCATGCCTCAGCTGGAGGTTAAGGCACGCCGTGTAGGCGGTGCGACATATCAGGTACCTATGGAGGTTCGCCCCGACAGAAGAAGAACCTTAGGTCTGAGATGGATAACACTCTACAGCAGACAGAGAAATGAAAAGACTATGAAGGAAAGACTTGCAAACGAGATCCTTGACGCGCTTAACGGTCAGGGCGGCGCTTGCAAGAAGAGAGACGATACACACAGAATGGCTGAAGCTAACAAGGCTTTCGCGCATTACAAGTGGTAATCTGTTAAGACGGAGGGAAATATGGCAAGAGACGTATCTCTCGAAATGACGCGTAATATCGGTATCATGGCTCATATCGACGCGGGCAAGACTACCACCACCGAGCGTATACTGTTCTACACAGGTATCAACCACAAGCTCGGCGAGGTGCATGACGGCGCCGCAACGATGGACTGGATGGAGCAGGAGCAGGAAAGAGGTATCACCATTACCTCGGCTGCTACTACTGCATACTGGAAAAAGCACAGAATCAATATTATCGACACTCCCGGCCACGTTGACTTTACCGTTGAGGTTGAGCGTTCGCTCAGAGTTCTTGACGGCTCGGTTACCGTGTTCTGCGCAAAGGGCGGTGTTGAGCCTCAGTCAGAGACCGTATGGCGTCAGGCAGACAAGTACAAGGTACCCAGAATGGCTTATGTAAATAAGATGGACATTATGGGCGCTGACTTTTACAATGTTGTAAGCATGATGAAGGACAGACTTAAATGTAACGCTGTTCCGATTCAGCTTCCTATCGGTGCTGAAGACAGCTTCAGAGGAATCATCGACCTTATCGAGATGAACGCCGATATCTATTATGATGATCTGGGCAAGGACATGCGTGTTGAGGATATCCCCGACGACATGAAGGAAATCGCTCAGAAGTATCATGACGAGCTTATGGAGGCCGTTGCAGAGCAGGACGAAGAACTGATGGACAAGTTCCTTGAGGGTGAGGATATCTCCACCGAGGAAATTAAGAGAGTTCTGCGCAAGGCTACCATTGACAATGAGATAGTACCCGTTATCTGCGGTACTTCCTACAGAAACAAGGGCGTACAGAAGCTGCTGGACGCAGTTATCGACTACATGCCTTCTCCTCTCGACGTACCCGCTATCAAGGGTGTTGACCCTGAGACGGACGAAGAGGTTGAGAGACACGCAGGCGATGACGAGCCGTTCTCGGCACTGGCGTTCAAGATCGCTACCGACCCGTTTGTAGGTAAGCTCTGCTTCTTCAGAGTTTACTCCGGTACTATTTCCACCGGTACCTCGGTGCTTAACGCGACCAAGGACAAGAAGGAGCGTATCGGACGTATACTTCAGATGCACGCAAACCACAGACAGGATCTTGAGATCTGCTACTGCGGCGATATCGCTGCGGCAGTAGGCGTAAAGAATACCACCACGGGCGACACCCTCTGTGATGAGGATCATCCCGTTATACTCGAGTCTATGGAGTTCCCGGAGCCGGTTATCGACCTGGCTATCGAGCCCAAGACCAAGGCAGGTCAGGAGAAGATGGCACTCGCGCTGGCAAAGCTGGCGGAAGAAGACCCCACCTTCAAGACCTACACCAACGAGGAAACAGGTCAGACCATTATCGCGGGCATGGGCGAGCTTCACTTAGAGATAATCGTAGACAGACTGCTGCGTGAATTTAAGGTAGAGGCTAACGTAGGCGCTCCGCAGGTTGCTTATAAGGAGACCATTACCGTACCCGCAGACGTGGATACCAAGTATGCGCGTCAGTCCGGTGGTAAAGGTCAGTACGGTCACGTTAAGCTGCACGTTTACCCCAACGAGTCCGGCAAGGGCTACGAGTTCACCAACAGCGTTGTCGGCGGTGCTATTCCTAAGGAATACATCCCCGCGGTTGACGCAGGTATTCAGGGCGCGCTGGAAAGCGGCGTACTTGCAGGCTATCAGACCGTAGACGTAAAGGTAGATCTTTACGACGGTTCCTACCACGAGGTAGACTCGTCCGAAATGGCGTTCAAGATAGCAGGCTCTATGGCTATCAAGGAAGCATGCCGCAAGGCAAGCCCCGTAATCCTTGAGCCTATCATGAAGGTAGTTGTTACCGTCCCCGAGGAATACATGGGCGACGTTATCGGCGACCTCAGCTCGCGCCGCGGCGAGATACAGGGTATGGAAGACAGAAACGGCGTTAAGCAGATAAACGCTTTTGTTCCGCTTTCTGAAATGTTCGGCTACTCCAACGACCTGCGTTCTAAGACTCAGGGACGCGGTCAGTATGTAATGGAGCCCAGCCACTATATCCAGGTTCCGAAGTCTATCGCAGACGGAATCATCAGCAAACGTTCCAAAGATTAAATTTTTTCAAAAAAAGTATAAAAAACACTTGTATTTTTGGCAGTTTTCTGTTACAATATCAAGTGAGGTGTACGGAATACACATATTTAAAGGAGGAAAATTCCAATGGCAAAAGAAAAATTTGAACGTACCAAACCCCATGTTAACATTGGTACAATCGGTCACGTTGACCACGGCAAGACTACATTAACCGCAGCTATCACCAAGGTGCTTGCGCTTAAGGGTTACGCACAGTTCGAGGCATATGATATGATAGACAAGGCTCCCGAGGAGAGAGAGCGTGGTATCACTATCAACACCGCTCACGTTGAGTATCAGACCGACGCACGTCACTATGCACACGTTGACTGCCCCGGCCACGCTGACTATATCAAGAACATGATCACCGGCGCGGCACAGATGGACGGCGCTATCCTCGTAGTTGCAGGTACTGACGGTCCTATGGCTCAGACCAAGGAGCACATCCTGCTTGCTCACCAGGTAGGTGTTCCCGCAATGGTAGTATTTATCAACAAGTGCGACGACGTAGACGATCCCGAGCTTCTCGACCTCGTTGAGATGGATATTCGTGATACTCTTAGCTCGCATGACTTCCCCGGCGATGATATCCCCGTAATCCGCGGCTCCGCTAAGGTTGCTCTGGATTCCGACAGCAAGGACATCAACGCTCCCGAGTACGCTTGCATCGTAGAGCTTATGGATGCAGTTGACAGCTACATTCCTACTCCCGACCGTAAGGCTGACCTTCCGTTCCTTATGCCTATCGAGGATACTATGACCATTTCCGGTCGTGGTACCGTTGTTACCGGCAGAGTTGAGCGTGGTATCCTTAACCTCAACGACACCGTTGAGATCACCGGTCTCGTTGACGAGCCCAGACAGACTGTTGTTACCGGTATCGAAATGTTCCGTAAGCTGCTTGACGAGGCTCAGGCAGGTGACAACATCGGCGCACTGCTCCGTGGCGTTCAGAGAACTGAGGTTGAGCGTGGTCAGGTACTTTGCAAGCCCGGCTCCATTCATCCTCACAAGAAGTTCAGCGGTCAGGTTTACGTTCTTAAGAAGGAAGAGGGCGGACGTCATACTCCTTTCTTCTCGAACTACAGACCCCAGTTCTTCTTCAGAACCACTGACGTTACCGGCGTAATCTCTCTTCCTGCTGATAAGGAAATGTGCCTGCCCGGCGATAACGTATCTATGGACGTAGAGCTCATCACTCCTATCGCAATCGAAGAAGGTCTTCGTTTCGCTATCCGTGAGGGCGGCAGAACCGTTGGTTCCGGCGTCGTTACCAAGATCAACGAATAATCAATTGACTTATATGCAATATCCGCCCATTGTGGCGGATATTGTTTTTTAAGTCTCTTTTTATATTTGTGTTGGCAGCAGGACAAGCCGAAATCAGAGTGTTATGACTTATGTGTATAATCAGGCTTACAATCTTTGTGATAAAACAAGAGGTAACAAGAAAATGATAACCGATAGCTTTGATAATCAATCCAATGCAATTATAAACCCGCGTATCAATGAAAATGCACCTCAAGTTGATGCGTGCATTTTGACATTTTCGCATGAGATTGAAAAGTTTGTTTTAGATAATTACAGTTGCAAGCAAATAGCGTCTTTTTGGTTTGCAACGGGAAACACGCCGATTTATTGTATTGATTATAAAGGAAAAACATTTGCGTTTTATAAGACCTATGTAGGTGCTCCTGCGTGTGTCGGTACAGTGGAAGATACTTTGTCGGAGATAAAGACTGATAAATACATCGTATTCGGCGGTGCTGGCTGCTTAAATAAAGAAATTGCACACGGAAAGGTCATGATACCGACCGAGGCTTACCGTGATGAGGGAACATCTTATCATTACGCACCTGCGTCAGATTATATTACCGTAAAAAATGCAGACATCGTTGAAGGTTTTATGAAGGAGAACGGGATTCCTTATGTGATGGGTAAAACATGGACAACCGATTCTTTTTATAGAGAAACCGTCAATAATTTTAATAAACATAAAGCGGACGGCTGTATTTCGGTTGAGATGGAATGTGCCGCTTTGCAGGCGATGTGCGACTTCAGAGGGCTGAATTTATACACGTTTTTTACGAGCGGCGACTTGCTGGATGCGCCCGAATGGGATGTACGGCACAAAGCGGGGGAGAAGAAAGGAACTCAACACGATGCGGGACACTTCGATATCGCGTTGGAATTGGCGCGATATATCGTAGGATAACTTACCAAAATATGAAAGAGTGAGCAATATGACCGTAAAAGAAGTAACGTTAACTGACGAAGTCGCGCGGCAGCTTATTTCTCTCTCCGAGGATTGGGAGAATGAAGGCTCTTGCCACGGCTATCGGAAAAACGATTTGGACAGCTTTAAGGGCAATCGGATATTTCTGGCAGTTGAAAATGACGCTGTTATAGGCTACATGTTCGGTCATATAAAAGCAACTGAAACAGCGACCTCTGTACATCAGGCGGGCGTAAAATACTTTGAAATTGAAGAGCTGTACGTCAAGCCCGCGTTCAGAAACCGCGGTATCGGAAAGCAGCTGTTTCAATATGTTGAAAGAGAAATCGCTGATGAGGTGGATATGATCATGCTAAGTACGGCTACAAAAAACTTCCATGCGATTTTACACTTTTATGTTGACGAGCTGGGTATGGAATTTTGGAGCGCAAGGCTTTTTAAGAAGATACGGTAACTGTATTGTGTCAGCACTTTTGTAAAAAGAGAGATTTGGTAATCTTTGTGATAACAGCGATGAAGATGTTGTTTAAGTCTCTTTTTACATTTGTGTTGGTATCAATATAAATCAGGATTTAACAGGGAGATGATTGAATGAGTTCAAATAAGCTTTTATCAATAGTGATTTTAATAGTTAACGCCATTGGCTTATTTTGCCTCATATATTTAGCAATTCCGTATTTAACTCATGATACTGTTGTTTATAATCCGGATGCAATGCTTCCCGCGGAAGCCTGGGACGGCGTCGGTATGCTTTTAACGATTGGATTTATACCATTGTTAATTGCCAATATATTCTCATATGTTTTCATACTAAAAGGAAAAATAAAAATCCCGTTAAGATTGATTTTCTTCGTTCCTAGTCTGATATGCTTTTGTTTAGTTGTGAGTTATTTGATAATTTCATTTGTCTAAATTCCAATTTTTATTAACAAAGTTTCGTCGCGCAAAGTATTCTGTATCTGTAAATTATATAATGGCGCATATGGGTGCAGCGGCACGCTGCAAATTCTGATTTATCTCAGAATACTTTTGTAAAAAGAGATTTAACACACTTTAGATAGAACGGTGGTGGGGATATGGATCTACCCGATTATATTGTCGGCGCGTTACAGCGGCTGAATGACGGCGGCTATAAGGCGTATGCGGTCGGCGGCTGCGTAAGGGATTTTCTGCTGGGCAGACAGCCGGCTGACTATGATATAACCACCTCCGCAAAGCCGGAGGACATTATCCGCGCGTTTGAGGGGTATCATGTCATCCCCACAGGAATACAGCACGGCACGGTCACGGTTGTTATAGACGGCGTACCCGTAGAGATAACCACCTTTCGCATTGACGGCGACTACAGCGACCACCGCCGCCCCGAAAGCGTCAGCTTTACCGACAGCGTTGAAGCGGATTTAAGCCGCCGTGACTTTACGGTAAACGCGATGGCGTGCGGACTTGACGGGGAGATAATAGACCCGTTCGGCGGGCAGAGCGACCTTGAAAAGGGGGTCATCCGCGCGGTAGGCGACCCGGTAAAACGGTTTAACGAGGACGCGCTGAGAATACTGCGTGCGCTGAGATTTGCGTCAAGGTACGGCTGGGTGTTGGAGGAAAACACTGCGAGGGCGGTGCATGAGCTGAAGGGTCTGCTGAATGATATTTCCGCTGAGCGAATACGTGACGAGCTGTGCGGGATAATCATCGGCGACTGCGAGCAGATAATGGAGGATTATTCCGACGTTATCTGTGAGATAATACCAGAGCTTGCGCCGAGTGTCGGCTTTGAGCAGCACACCAAATACCACAATAAGACCGTGTACGGGCATATCGTGGCGGCGATGTGCGCAGCTGATAAGGACGTTGTTTTCCGTCTTACCATGCTGCTGCACGACATCGGAAAGCCGGACGCGTTTTTTATGAAGGACGGCGTGGGGCATTTTTACGGGCACGCGGACATAAGCGTCGAGATCGCCCGAAAGGTGCTGAATAGGCTGCGTTTTCCCAACAAGATAAGGGACAAGGTGCTGTTCTTGGTGCAAAACCACGGCGTGGTGATGCAGGACAGTGAAAAATATTTCCGCCGTGCCGCCGCAAAATACGGCGAAGAGGGCTTCTTTGAGCTGGTAAAGGTTCATATATTTGATAATATGGGCAAGGCGGAGCAGTATCAGTACGAGGCGGAGGAGTTCCGCAAAATACAGCAGCACGCGCGGGAGTTTTTCGATAAAGAGCCTGCGCTGTCGCTGAAAAACTTGGCCGTAAGCGGGGGAGACCTGATAACGCTGGGCTATAAGGGCATAGAGATAGGCAAGGCGCTGGACTTTCTGCTAAATGAAACAGCAGAGGGCAAATGTGAAAATGACAAGAAAAAGCTGCTCGGATATCTTGAAGAGCATTACGACGGAGACAAGAGAGGGTAAATTATGGCATTGACCGATATAGGAATAGATTTAGGTACCGCAAACGTGATAATAACGGTAGGCAACAAGGGCATCGTGGTAAACGAGCCGTCGGTGGTCGCCTATGACAAGAAAAAGCACACCGTGCTGGCGGTGGGCAGCGAGGCATATAAAATGATAGGCCGTACGCCGGAATATATTGTAGCGGTCAAGCCGCTGAAGGACGGCGTTATCTCCGACAACGAGATGACCGAGGCGATGATAGTGGAGTTTATCCGCAAGGTAATCGGCAGGATAATGAAGCCGAGGATAATCCTCTGTGTACCGTCGTCAGTCACCGATGTGGAAAACCGTGCGGTGGTAGAGGCTGCTTTGTCCGCAGGCGCAAGAAAGGTGTATATTATCGAAGAGCCTATTGCGGCACTGTTGGGCGCGGGCGTGGATATATCCAAGCCAAGCGGCGCAATGGTAGTGGATATCGGCGGCGGCACTGCGGATATTGCGGTGACCTCCTTTAACGGCATAGTAAAAAGCTGCTCGATAAAAATGGCGGGCAACAAGTTTGACGCCGCGATAATCAAGGGCGTACAGCAGAAATACAAGATACTTATCGGCGAAAAGACCGCAGAGCAGGCAAAAAAAGAAATAGCCAACGTCTACAACCCCGACGGCAGCAAAAAGATAGTTGTCAAGGGACGGCACCTTATCAAAGGACTGCCGGAAAGCGTTGAGATAAGCGACCTTGATGTGCGGGATTTTCTTATAGACAATGTGATGGAAGTAGTGGATAAGATAAAAGAGGTCATGGAGGTTACCCCGCCGGAGCTGGTGGGCGATATACTCACCAACGGTATAATACTAACAGGCGGCGGTGCGATGCTGGGCGGCTTTGCCGAGCTTATCGCCGAGTCGGTCGGCGCGCCCTGCCGCATGGCGGATAACCCGATAGAGTGCGTTGCGCGCGGCGTGCAGAAAGCCTTTGATTATACAGATGAGCTGCTGGACGGCTTTGAGAAGATTTCTATTTATAGGTATAAATAATTCATAATTCATAATGCTGAATGCATAATTGTGGTGCGCCGCTTTGCGGCGCCGATTTTCAAAACACCTCATCTGTCACAAAGCATTTTGCGAAGCGAAATGCTTACGACAGCATTCCACTCAAGGGGGAGCCTTTTTGTTTTAAAGGGAAGCACCAACACCGTGACTGCTTATTTTGCGGCGAGGTCAAGCACTTGATAAGATAGAAGTGATATATTCGTGTTGATGTATTGCTAAGATAAGATAGACAAAATATCGAGCCGAAAACAGCAAGCACCTAGCCCTGTCCGAGAGAATGGGGTGGGAAAGATAGGTGGGAGAGTGGAAGGAGAGTCTGAGAGGAAA
>JAFLRX010000041.1 GCA_022511265.1 Eubacterium sp.
GTTTCCATCACCGGTAACTCCACCAACCCCACCCGCTTCCAGCACCTCGTTGCAGGCACCTATAAGAAGTGGGCTATCGAGAACGACAAGAAGTACTTCTCGGTTGCATCCGGCGGCGGTACGGGACGCACACTGCATCCCGACAATGTTGCGGCAGGTCCCGCATCCTATGGTCTGACCGACTCGATGGGACGTATGCACGGCGACGCACAGTTCGCAGGCTCGTCCTCCGTTCCCGCTCACGTTGAGATGATGGGACTTATCGGCATGGGCAACAACCCCATGGTCGGCGCTACCGTTGCTTGCGCAGTAGCGGTTGAGGAAGCTAATAAGTAATAGCGAAATAAAATGTTTAAGGGCTTTCGTAGAAGTACGGAAGCCCTTTTATTTTTTGAAAAACAGGTTGAATTTTGCGCGAAAAACATATATAATAAAAATAGAGGTGATTTTCAAATGATATTCAATGTCAGTGAATTTGTGGAAGATGAAAACGGCGGACATTTTATTCATTATACCAGGGAAAAGGACTTTCCTGAATCGGAAGAAAGACATTGCGACCTATGTGTCGTATGCGGATTTCCTACATACCCTGAGTGTAGGAAATACTGTCCGAATGAACAGCTGAGCCAAGAGTAAAATCTTGGCTCAGCTGTTTTTATGTGAGTTTTGTATATTATTATAAAAGTAACGCCAACTCAATTAGGCATTGCAATATAAAGATTATCTGCATCAAAATATAATTCGTTAGACTGATTATAGAAAGTATTTACAGCATTTATCGCCTTGACGAACGGATATACATAGTTGTTTTTGCTGCTTATAAACGGCTCCATGCATTTTTCTATTCGTGTCTCTTTTGCTTTTTCAAGCTTGTCATGTGCTCGTATCAGATTCTCGTCTATTTGCGACTTGCTGATAACGGGAGTTTTTGCCACTGCATTACCTACAGCCCCGCTTATCTTGGATAACCCGCTTAAAACAGCCGATTCTACAGAGTTTTTAGAAGCGTTTTCAAGCAGCTCATAGCTCTTAGTATATAATTCTCTGTACTGATATGAATAGTCCTCGATTTTTTTCACAACGTGATTCAAATAATTTTCATCAAAATTATTTAGCAGCAGCACTTCAAGAAAAGATGAAAATCCATATGCGTAGAGAGCAAGTTGATAATTTTCAAATTCAGCAACTATCGCTTCAACTTTGGACGAAGAGTTGTTGCGCTTTTGCATTAGGGCTGAAATTTGCTTTTGCGCAAAGTTGATGCCGTGCTCAGACTCTTGCCGGACATCCAATACTTTTACATGCATGTTTGTCTTATAAGTGTTGTTGTCCCAGTTGAACTTATAATTATTAAACACGTCTAACAGAAAAGTAATGTTGCTTTCAAGCTTGGATTTTTTGTCCGTCTTTAAGAAGTTGAGAATTTCCTGCTGCGTTTCTTCAATGGTGTCGAGCTTTTGACTTATGTATACCAGCATTACAGCAGACATTAACGGTAAAGGGTCGAACGGGACAGTTGTAGTAACGGTAGAAAGATTACTGTCAACCTTGTAAAATACTGCTCTTCCGGAAAATGTATGTCCGTCAGCTCCTACCATGTTGCCGATACATGCTCCGTTTTTTGTAACAAGCGTTCCGATTTTCCCGTCGGTGCATATACGATATAATCCTGACGCAGGCGTAGAAACCGTAGTGGTAATTGTGTTAAGTGATGATGATAACGAGGTTAACCCCGCACCAATCAAGTTCATCTCAACAAACGGAATTTTTATTGTGTCGTTTAACTTGGTTTCGTCCCGTTTAATAATCGGGGCGATTTCTATATTTGTCAGAGCGTTTACAATTTCCTGCTTTTTGTTATCGTCGTTTTGCAATATCATCAACTCCTTTTAATTATATCCTCATTATAGCACTATAAATAATTAAAGTCAATATTGTTATATATTTATACAATTTGCTTTTCACCCGAAAACCGTGTATAATAATATCGTAAAATTTTTTCAAAATCTTAAATCTTTTTTGATCCTTTTTCGTTTATATATACGAAGGGTTCATGAATCTTCAAAGGGGGCGGCTGATACGGAGGATCATTTGCTGATACGCCGGATATTGAACGGCGACAAAGACGCGTTCGAGACACTTGTCAAAAAGCATTACGGCAACATACACGCATACTGCTATCGCCGTACCGGCGACGAGCAGGTGGCCGCCGACCTGACGCAGGAGGTTTTTCTTAAGCTGGTGGCGTCGATATACAATTATCGCTTCAGCGGCAAATTTTCAAATTACCTGTTCACCATTGCGGTAAACGTCGTGACAGACTACTTTAAAAAGCGAAAGCCCGCCGCCGAATTCCCCGAGGAAGATATACCGTCTTCTGCCGACACCCCCGAGCAGACGGCGGTGAAAAACGAACGTGACCGCGTGCTGTACGACAGGCTGCGCGGGCTGCCGGACTTTCAGCGGGAGGCGATAATATTGCATTATTTCCACGGGTTAAAGGCGCGGGACATCGCCAAAATAACCGGCGTCCCGCTTGCCACCGTGAAATCGAGACTTAAACAGGGGCTGGACAAGCTGAGAAAAATTTACGAAAGGAGCGAGCCGGATGAATAATAAGCTGCCTTATATAAACGACTATATCCCCGAGCCAAAGCTGTCGGATATCGAAAACACCGTGTCGGCGGGACAGCGGTATATCTCCGTCGTCCGACCGAGAAAGACCCCGCTTATGCGGCTGTTTTTCGCGCAGATACGGTATCTTTCTCCTGCGCTGTGGGTGACCCAGCTGGTCGGATTGCTGTTTGTGGGATATATGTGTATCGGGACAGAGCTTGTTACACAGCGCGGCGGGCTGACGATGATGATGCTGGCGGTACCGCTTGTCGCGATGATGAATGTGCCGGAGCTGGTGAAGGACACCCTTTGCAATATGTCAGAGCTTGAGCGCAGCACCAAGATAGGCAGCGGCACGATACTGCTGCTGCGGCTGGGTGCGGTAAATTGCGCCAACCTTGCGGTGCTGCTTATCGCCGCGCTTACGGCGTCGCTGGCAGGCTCGCTGAGCTTTGTTACGCTGCTGCTGTTTACCGTGGCGGTGTACAATATCGTGAATATATTGTGCCTTGCTATTATCCGGCTGTTCAAGATACGCGGCAGAAACGGCGCGATGTGCGTCTCGACAACGGTGATGTTCATCACCATGTCAATGTCTGTGATACTGCCGTATGATTTTACAGAAATGCTTATAAAAAACACACTGCTGCTGATTGTTATGCTGGCGGTGTCGGTGGCGGTGTTCGCGGCGCAGATAACCGTTATGCTTAAAAGAATGCCTTTGGGAGGATTATTAAATGAAGATTGAGATCAACAACTTAACAAAAAGATACGGTACAAAGCTTGCCGTCAACAATTTCAGCGTTACGCTTAATTCCGGCGTGTATGCGCTGCTGGGACCTAACGGCTCGGGCAAGACAACGCTTATGCGTATGCTGTGCGACGTGTTGCGTCCTACCGGCGGGTCGATAATTGCGGACGGTACAAACATATCTGTGCTGGGCGAGCAATATCGCGACAGGCTGGGCTATCTGCCGCAGAATTTCGGCTATTACCCCAACTTTTCGGGTATGGACTTTATGCTGTATCTCGCCGCGCTGAAGGGTCTGCCCAAGCTAAAGGCGCAGGAGCGCTGCGAAGAGCTGTTAAAGCTGGTGGGGCTGTATGACGTCCGCAAAAAGAAGATAAAGACCTATTCAGGCGGTATGCGCCAGCGTATAGGCATAGCGCAGGCATTGATAAACGACCCCGATCTGCTGGTGCTGGACGAACCGACCGTCGGGCTCGACCCGAAAGAGCGCACCAAATTCCGCAATATTATCAGTGATATTTCCGAAAACAAGACAGTTCTGCTGTCTACCCATATAGTATCGGATGTTGAGTATATCGCGGGCGAGGTGCTTATCATGAAAAACGGCAGGCTGGAGCTGCGCGACTATGCCGACAACATCTGCCGCAGCATAGAGGGCATGGTATGGGACTGCACCGTATCCCCCAAGGAAGCGGACGCAATGAGCGAAAAGTACGTCGTAAGCAATATCCGCCATGTTGACGGTATGGCAAAGATGCGTATAGTCAGCGAGACAAAGCCCTGCGACGACGCAGAGCCGACCGAGCCTAATCTTGAGGACCTGTATCTTTATTATTTTAAGGAGAACTCCGAAGATGAGATTGCTGAGATATGAGCTGAAAAAGCTGTTTTCCTCTAAGCTTATACTTGTATCGCTTTGCGTGCTGTATATCTTTAACCTGTTGGTAATATTAAATTTCGGTTCAATGAAGTATGTATCTCTCGGGTACACTACATATCTGCGTGAATACATCGACAGCGGTTCGGACAATTGGTATGAAGAAATGATGGCGGAATATCAGCAGTACTTCAATGCTAATCTTAAACCTGAGGAAGAGCTGGCAGAGCTGAGACAAAGAGTGATCGAGTTACATCCCGAACTCAGCGAGGAAGAAGTGGAAAGCATTATGAGCGACCCTCATATGGCGCTTGTCAATTATGACGATGATATAGTAGGCGCGTATATGGAGGCTGCGCCTATCAGAAACTTTGCGGTAAACGCCAAAGATTTCGGCGAATCCTATGCCGAAGAGTACAGAGAGCATTATCCCGGTGAGAAGGGCGAGGTGCTTGCCGCAAAGGTGACAGAGATGTTCAATACCCTTGCCGAAGAGGTCGAGCCGTATTATGAATACGACGATAGCTGGTGGGATATAAGGGGCGCGCATCGCTTTTTCGCCGTCACCCTCGGTATGGTGATAGCTATCGCGCTTTGCAGGCTGTTTACGTATGACAGGACGCACCGCGCGGAGGATGTTATATCTTCAACACGGCACGGCAGGAAAAAGCTGATATACGCCAAGATAGGCGCGGGCTTTGTGTTTGCGCTGCTGGTGTGGCTGTTTTACGAGGTTGCTAATGCCGCTGTGATTTTCTCTATGACAGGCTTTAGCGGGGCAGAGTCTATGTGGCAGTATTTTTACTACATCAACGCGCCGTTTATTTTCAACCAATGGCAGATAACGGTAGTAACAATAATTACGTCGCTGTTCGGTACGCTGATGGCGGCGGCTATGATAATGCTGGTTTCTTCAATACTGAAAAAGCAATATGCCGCACTGATAGTAAGCGCGGTGCTGCTCATCGTCCCGGCGCTGAAGGTGGTGAACATCAACTTTGTCGAGGCGGGCAGCTTTATAGACAATGTGCTTGACTTTTTCCCGAGCAGGATAATGTGCGCGATAACCGAGTGGCAGGAGATGGATTTGTTGTATGTCTTCGGCAACGCCGTGCCGCTGGAATATCTGCTGATACCCGTGGCGGTAATCATTACCGTGGGGCTGTCGGTGTTATGCTTTTTCAGATATAGGAAAAAGCAGTTGGCTGACTGACTTGTTATAAGAGGTTAAATTGATATTATGATAATATTAAGATACGAGCTCAAAAAAATACTTACTTCAAAGCTGACTGTCGCCGTGATAATCGTACTGTATGCGCTGGACGTATTTCTGCTGTTGACCGGCACCCTGTCCTTAAAGCCGGCTGACCCATTTACCCATGTGACGGGAATACACGGCACGACAGAGGACACTTATATTGAGATACAAAAGCAGACCTCGCAGTATGCGGGAGAGATAACGCAGGAGTGGTATGAGGGCTTGCTTGCGGAATACGACGCGTACATCAACGACCCCGCCAACCGCCTTTCCGATGAAGAGCTGTTTTCGCTTGCCAACCATTGGCGCGAGTACGGCTGGTCGGAGGAGGAGATAGAGGATATGCTGAACAGCACCTATTATACCGTAAGAGAACCGGAATTTCCGATAAACGCGGCATTGAGAAACGCCCAATCCATAGTATACGCCCCGCAGGATATTGACGGCAGCTTACTTGAATTTGAGGGCTGGCAGGATCTGGTGAAAATGCACGGCGAGGGCATTTCAAGCTATTATAAAGAAAGATACCCCGGCGTTGTCGGCGAGACGCTGTCCGACAAGGCTAAGGAGATGTACGACGGCCTTGCCGAGAATTTTACCCCCTATTACAATTACGACTACGGCTGGTGGCAGATGCAGGGCATGCACCGCGCTTTTCCTATCACGGTGGGGCTGGCGTTGGCGGTCGCTTTGGGCTCGCTGTTCACAGCCGACAGGGCGCGCGGTACAGAGGGTATAGTCTTTGCGACGCGGCACGGCAGAAGAAAGCTGATATACGCCAAGATAGGCGCGGGCTTTATCTTCACGTTTTTGCTGTGGCTGGTTTTAGAGATAACCAACGCGGCGCTTATCCTGATAATATACGGTCCCACCGGGTGGGAGGCGGTATGGTCGTTGATAGGCGGCGTCAGCGCGCCGTTTATGTTCAACCAATCGCAGATAACATTGGTGACAATTGTGACATCTCTGTTCGGCACGTTTATGGCGGCGGGTATGGTCATGCTGGTCAGCGCACTGGCAAAGAGCCAGTATGCGTCGCTGATAATCAACGCGGCATTGCTTATCGTACCTATGCTTAATACTGTAAAGATATATATTTTCGGTGCGGAAAGCTTTATGGAGACGGTAATGGATTTCTTCCCCGGTCGTATTATGGGCGCGATAAACGAATGGGAAAGCCTTGACCTGCTGTATGTATTCGGCAACGCCGTACCGACCGAATATCTGATAATACCCGTGGCGGTAATATTCGGCGCTGCGATCACAGCGGCAAGCTTTTTCATCTATAGGCGCAGACAGCCCGCAAACTGACCTATAAGGAGTGATATTATGCGATTATTAAAATACGAGCTGAAAAAGTTGCTAACTTCAAAGCTGACTGTTATATCATTCGTGGTGCTGCTGGGCTTTAGTCTGTTTACACAGCTACAGATAAATGCGGCAAAACCGCAGACCGTGGACTTGTACAGCTATGGTTGGGGATATGGCCCCGGTACAGATGCTGAAAAGCTGACTGCTCAGTATGCCGGAGAGGTTACGCAGGAATGGTATGACAACATAGTCGCAGAATATGAAGAATACATAACCGACCCTGCCAACCGGATATCCGAGCAGGAGGTTGACGCACTTATTGAAGAGTGGCGCGCGGAGGGCTGGGACGAGGACAATATAGAATATTTGCTGAACGACCCTGCCAGACTGTTAAAATACGACAACGCACCCATACTTAAGGTCAGGGCTGACGCCGAGCAGCTGATCAGCTATTTCGAGCGTGCAGAGATGTACGCAACAGATGTTTCGGAAATATACCGAGAAAGATATCCCGGCGATATGGGCGAGGCGATGGCGGCAAAGCTGACCGAGATGATGGACACATTTATCGCGGAATATACGCTGTATTACGATTATGACTACGGCTGGTGGGACATCAGGACGATGCATCTGCTTTTCCCGGCGACGCTGGGACTGTTGATAGTTATCGCATTGTCGCCGCTGTTTTGCTATGACAGGTCGCGCCGCACGGAAAGCATTGTCTTTTCCACACGCCACGGCAGGAAAAAACTGATATTTGCCAAGCTGGGCGCAGGCTTTACGTTCGCGTTTATGCTATGGCTGATTTTTGAGCTGGTGACCGTCTCGGCGGCATTCATAAAATACGGCGCAAGCGGTGCGGCAGCGTCATGGCCGGATTTCTACTATTACGATGCCCCGTTTGTGTTCAACCAGCTGCAAATAACGCTGGTGACGATGATAACCTCGCTGTTCGGCGTGCTTATGACGGCAGCTTTGGTTATGATGGTTTCCGCACTGGCAAAGGGCAGATACGCAACGCTGATCATATCCGCCGCGCTGACGGTTGTCCCCGCGCTGGACAGCCTGTACATATACATCTTCGGTAAAGACAGCTTTATGGAAACGGTGTTCGACTTTTTCCCCGGCAGGATACTCGGCGCGATAAACGAGTGGCAGTTCCTTGATCTGCTGTATATTTTCGGCGTTGCCGTGCCGACCGAATATCTGCTGATCCCCGCCGCGATAATATTCGGCGCGGGTATGTCGGTGATATGCTTTTTCAGATATCGGAACAGGCAGCCGGCTAACTGACGGCTGAAGACAAATAATAAAAGGAAAGAAATATGCAATTACTTAAGTTTGAGCTTAGAAAAATATTACTATCAAAAATTACGATATTAGCATTTATCCTTTTATTCGGGATAAATATATTTAACGTGGCGCAGCATATGGTTCGTTCTCTCCCGTACAATGATTACGATAAGCTGCAAAGGCGAATAGAACATGTGCATGCGATAGCAGGCGAGATATCCGAAGAACGGATGGCGGAGATAGAGGCCGAGCGGGACGCTTTTATAAACGACCCTGTCAATCAGATGTCTGAGGAGGAAATATACAAGCTTGCTAAAGAAGATATGGACGAGTTTTTGCAATATGCTGCAGATAATCCCGATTATTACAGCGAGGAAGATATTGCGGAAAGGTCTGATATCTCATTTTGGCTGATGGTATATGACAGACCTGAATCGAGAATGAACGAGCAGGCAAAAAACAGCCTTGAATGGGAGAGAATAACCGACCAGTATCGGGCAATGGATGACGCGTACTCACAGTATGAGAGGGCAGCAGGGTGGGTAGATATCCCCGTTGAAGAAGATTACAATATACCGGATAACGCGAGCGAGGCGGTAATTGCGAAATGGCAGCAATTACATACCGAATATATGGAGCAGGGCGAGTTTATTATAGATTATAACATGGGGTGGGGAATGTTTGTCGAGAGCAGTCACGAACATTTTGCGCCTATGCTGGGATTTATAATACTTATCGGTATTGCATCTTTGTTTGCTGCCGAACACGCAAACCGCACCGACGCGCTGATACTTTCTTCAAAGCACGGAAAGAGTAAAGTCATAGCGGCAAAAATACTGGCAGGCTTTTGCTTTACCTTTGCGGTATGGCTTATCTTTGAGGTCGTTAACGCAATAATTATCTTTTCGGTACACGGCTTGTACGGGGCTGACAGCACCTGGCTAAACTACGGCTATGCACCGTATTTTATAACATATATGCAGGCTGCGTTGATAACGCTGGGAACTACTCTGCTGGCGGCGTTGTATTTGTCCGCGATAGTTATGTTGGTATCCACACTTACCAAAAGCCGCATTGCGTCATTACTGATAGGTACGGTTTTGATAATGCAGTATACTTTTCCGTTCTTGAATTTCAACGACGTACTGACAGATATGATGCCGGGAAGTCTTATGTCAAGCTATTACGGAATATTGCAAAATTTCAGCATATATGACCTTTTTGGTGTTGCGGTACCTTCAACAGATGTAAGAATAACGGTTATGATAACAATCAGCGTGATTTGCATTGTGATAAGCTGCATCGCATTCAGGCGGTGGCAGGTCAAGAATTGATTAATACGGCGGGAGCGTAAGCGATTTACGCCCCCGCCGCTTTTCTTCTTGACAACAGCAGGGGATTGTGGTAAAATTATAATGCACCGGGGTGTAGCGCAGTTGGTAGCGCGCCTGCTTTGGGAGCGTGTACGCATTTCGGGACTGTCCGAATGAGGAAACGGCAAAAACCCGCATTCTGCCTTGCTTTTCGGGTGTTTCACTTTTCTAAAAATTCGGTCAAAAATCGCTTTTGACCACATGTTTGACCACAACGACAACAAAATATAATATTTATCGGGGTGTGGCGCAGTTGGGAGCGCGCGACATTTGGGATGTTGAGGCCGCAGGTTCGAACCCTGTCACTCCGACCAAATGTAAATAATCCGAACCTTGTGCTGATAGATGAAAGGTTCGGATTTTGCTGTCTATTAATAAGTAAAGTGCGAAGGTATAATGCGGTATTATATTTAATAAGTCGAGTAAATGTTTGTTTTCAAATGTATCATATTGCATTATTCGACTTTTTATGATATAATAATTGCATTCCCTTTTGTATTTTGTTTAAAAGGAATAATTGTACGAATAATTTGTTTGAATTGAGGTGGTAAAAAATGAATGATTTGACTATTCTTCATCTTTCCGATTTACATATTGATTCATCTGGCCCATCATACTCACGGCTTTTAAAAAAATTGATTTCCGATATAGCTAATGAAATAAAGCATACAAAGGATAAAAGTTTGCTTTTAGTGGTGACTGGAGATATTATACATCAGGGACCAGAGTTTTCAAAAAGTCCAAATGCATTTAATAATGCTGTTAATTTCTTTTCTGATTTATATCAAATTTTAAAGACTAAGGTTGTGGGGATATATATTGTACCTGGTAATCATGACAAACGTAGAACTGAGGATAATAGATTTTTAGTTCCAGCATATAGGGCTATGCCAACCACTATTGCTGATAAAAATGGCAAGAAAAGAAATGCGTTTGATGAGAATTTTTATAATAATTTCTGGAAGTTTCATTTGGAATCTTATGATACAACGCATGGAACCGGCTATATTGAATTGACAAAGAAAATATACCAAATATTTGGGTTAAGTGTAGATGAATGTGAATCTAAATCTTTCATTTCGGACACGTTTGGCGTTGATGTAATTGAAGTATTAGGCAAAAAATATTGCTTTATTTTACTAAATACTGCTTGGAGTTGTTTTGACGAGGATGATACTCGCAACATGATTTTGGGTGATTTCCAAATTCAAAGAATAAAGAAGCAATTTCAAGATTTAGTAGGCAAATATCGAGAGGTTGATCGACCAGATATAACCTTTATTTTAGGACATCATCCAGTAGAAGCTTTACGTGGCACAGAACAAGATCATATTTTTAATGAAATGATTTCTTTTGATAGTTTTGATGCTAATGTATATTTATGTGGTCATACACACGATAGAACCGTCATTAACTGGATAAATAATAGGCATTCCATAAATACTTTTGTGACAGGAATTGGGTGGCCGGAAAATTCAGGTGGATCTCACGTAGGGAACCATACATATTCAATGTATGTTTTTAATCTTGATGCAAACTCAATTGATGTATATGTAAGAAGTACAAATGATGGCGGATCTTTTTCGCCTGATTTTAGAATATATACTACTGAGCAGAACACAGAAAGTCAGAAACTCGTATTTCCAATAAAAGCTCAAAATGCTCAGACGTATATTCCGTTAAGTCTAGGTGACAATCGCTCATCAAAAGCATACTATATTTCAGAGCAGTTTGTTAAAACGATCAAAGAGTATGTAAAGAGAATAGAACGCTTGCGGTCTATTTCTAGCTCTATGATGGAATCCGATAAAAATGATTTATTTTTAAGTCTTTGCAACGATGAAGAGGATAATGAATTGGAAGGTGAATTTACTGGAATTAATCCCACTGATGAGTATATCACTGAAGAGCTTGCTGAAGACGATGAGCTTCTATATAATTATTTTTTTGCAAATATTCCAAATGAATCTGAAGAGTTTATTAACGAAATAAAAAGAATATTTCGAAAAAATGCCAATGTTGTATATGAAACATTTTTAGGATTCCTTCAAAAACTGTGCCAAAAAATGCAAAAAATATTGGTGGAAGATTTGTGTGACGAGACTGATATCGTGAGATTCCATTTTCGATTTTTGGCTGATAGAAAGAGTCTACAATATCTCAAACTATGTGCTTCCTTTCCTGAACAAATAAACTCGTCCGAATTTGATGTGTCAGAAATTAAGTATGGTCAACTAATTGAAAAAGCTTTTCAATCTGGGCATAGTTTGATCTATTCTGTAAATGAAGAATTTACCGAGAGTAAATTATCAGAGAAGTGGAAAAATTTCATCACAGTGGTGCCGCTGTTTGACAAAAATAGTTTTACGCGCAAAAACACAAATATAAACAAAAAGATCCCTTTTATCACATTCGGTGTTACTATTAATAATGACAAGTTTGACGATTTACTATATTGTATGGATTATTTTTCAATAAAGGAAACTTTAGAGGAAATAATTGAACAATACTTGGAACTATTCTGTATAAACATCGGGGATTTTTGTATTTGGGCAAAACGATATTTAGAACAAGGAGAACCTACAAGTGAGCATAGACATGAGAACTAGATATGCGCTAATCTTAGAAGATTTTGATATTAAAGATTTAAATAAGAATTTTCCAGAACAAAAAGTAGGCGTAAATGTCAGTCGCATATATGTACAAATCGCAAAATTTAATCAAAATCCAAATAGGTTGAAAGAAGTTAAAATTCTTCAGGATGCAATTGCGCACACAAGTAATAAATATTATTGTGATGCTAGATATACTGTCATGGAATTGAGAGATGTAATATTATGCTTTGGGGGAAATTTAAAAAAACTTCCTAAATCAACATTTGTTTCAACGCATGTTTTAGGAGAAGGTAATAAAACGTAATTTTTCAGTGATTTTGAATCAATAAAATTTTAAATTGTGGAGCATCGCTCCTAGAAGGATTTATACCTATTGTAATGGGTTGTGTTCGTCTTTGCGTATCGTCTCGTACCGCTCCTCTATGTCACCCAGATTACCACATCGTCTCAAATACTCATGCCCGCCGTCAACAGATACTGCTCCGCAGGAGCAGGTTTTGAAGTCGTGAACGGATTTGCTCTCGATAATATCGCCGCATTTTTTGCAGCGAATCGCATTCCTGATAATCTTTTTCATGTTGTAATCCCCTTGTGTTTGCTTATTTTTTTGTTTACTGCGGCGCAGATTTTGACGCGATTGCCTCTGCATTTAACCGCTCTTTCTCTGCCTTGATCTTCTCCCGCACCTCTATAATCATCTTCTCCAGAAGTCTTTCGCATTCTTCGCCGGTTTTGGCGTATACCGTATGCACCTCGCGTTTGCCGTGGGCGTTGGTGGGTGTATATCGTCCTTCATAGAGGTGGTCGTTGATCTCATAGATGCCGCCGGTGCCGGACTTGCGGATCTTGCCTTTGCACGGCTCAAATTTGGCGATTTGGGGCGGTTTTGCGTTTTCGGCGGGAACTTTGTTGTAGATCGTTTCATGCGGCTCATACGCCTCGCTGTTGCCGATACCGCGCTCGATC
>JAFLRX010000042.1 GCA_022511265.1 Eubacterium sp.
GAGTGACAGCTTTTTTATTTTATCACACTTCTCTTCATTTGTCAAGCACTTTTTTCATTTTTTTCAAAAAAATTTCTGTGCTTGTTTAGGTCTCATTTTTCGACCCTCCCGAAGCGTGCCTGTCTATTATATCACGATTTATCCGCATTGTCAACAGGTAATTTTATACAAATGAAATCAACATAATCAACCATATGACTATCATAATGCACAACGCTGCCTTAAACAGCCGCATAAAGCCTCACGGATATGTAAATACCCACCTATAATTTACCCACAGTAACCCAATTTATGCAGAAAAATCAATATTTGTTACCGTTTTTCAGTATTCTTTCACGGATATAACGCAGCGTATCCTCTTCCCCATACAATTTCAGCATCAGCAGCAGCTTGCCTAAAAGCCTTTCTGTATCCGGGTGTATCATATAATGCTTGCGGTTTTTCATGAAATACTTAAACGGATAAGATTGGTCATATGTATCAGGATAATATGTCTTGCACGCCGCCACTCTGTCGCAGAACATTTCCGCAACATATCTGACCGGCATTTTCATCCCTTCCATAGGCGCGCCGGATTTTTGCCCGTAATCCACCCAATATTCAAAGTGATGGCGGTTTCTGCCCTTATGATGAAGCCACGCCGTGCTTAAGCCGGTAAGCTGTCGCTCAACCGTGTTGGGGCTTTTGCTGCCGTCAAAGTATCTGACGCCGCTTAAAAATTCCCGCGGCGAATACTTGGACATATCATGCATTATCCCCTGCCGATATAAGCCAAGCTTAAAGCACAGCCGCATTACTTCCGCCTTATGCGCGTTGATGGTTCGTAGATGTCCGAGAAAATTCTTTTGTATATCCATTACGTTACCTTTCAAAAAACAAAGCCGTCCGCAAAGACGGCTTACTATATACAATATCCTATTTTGACACAAGCTCAGCAATAATCTTCGCAGACGCTTCCAGTCCGCAGGTTGCGGTATTCACACACAGGTCGTAATTCTGAGAATCACCCCATACACGCTCGGTGTAATATTTATAGTGCCTGCGGCGCGCCTTGTCCTTTTGCTTTATTATGTCAGCGGCCTGCTCAGGAGACAGCTTGTCAAACTCGACTATCCTGTCTATCCTGAATTTATCCGTTGAATGAACAAACACATTAAAGCAGTTATACTGCTCTCTCAGCACATAATCAGCGCAGCGTCCGACAATAACGCACGGTCCTTTATCGGCAAGCGACCTTATCACCTTGCTCTCCGCGGCGAAAAGCTGATCGGTCAGCGGTTGGGTGTACATCCCATTCAATGCCAGATTGTAAAGAAAGCTTGTAGTAGTTGTCTGCTCCGCCCTTTCGATATACGCAGGGTCAAAACCGCTTTCCTTAGCGGTGACATCTATTATCGTCTTATCGTAAAAAGGTATATCAAGGTACTTAGCGACGCTCTTGCCTATTGCCCTGCCGCCGCTGGCGTACTGTCTTGAGATAGTTATTATTTTGCTCATGATGCTGTCCTTTCGCAAAACGCCTGTTGTCTTATATATAGTATAACATACCCTATCACCTTTTGCAAGTACTTAACTTTAAAATCAGGCGTCAACAGTTGACCGTCCTATGAAAATATGCTACAATATTTATATAAACCATTAAGGAGCATTACCATGAGTAAACTAAAAGCCGCGATATTTGACCTTGACGGCACGCTGCTGGACTCTATGTATGTCTGGGCAAGGGTGGACGAGCTGTTTCTTGAAAAGCGCGGGCTGACCGCGCCGGACTTTTACGGGGTAGAATGCAGCAAACGGTCGTTTTATCAGCTTGCGATATATACTATAGAACTATTCGGTCTTGATGAGACACCGGAGGAGGTCATGGCAGAGTGGATGATGCTCGCCGAGGAAGAATACCGCCGCAACGTCCGTCTGAAACCGCACGCCGCAGAAGCGGTGGATAAAGCACTTGCACTTGGGCTGAAAACCGCGGTGTGTACCTCACTGCTGAAAGAGCTGTACACCCCCGCGCTGATAAACAACGGGCTTGCGGACAAATTTTCCACAATAGTCAGTGCCGACAAAGAAAGCCACGGCAAAAGCGACAGCCGCATATACATACACACAGCCGAATTGCTTGGTGTCCGACCTGATGAATGTATCTTTTTCGACGACGTCTCCGCGTCATTACAGGCGGCAAAAACCGCGGGAATGAAAACCGTGGGTGTTATCGAGCCGCTGAGCAGTCAGGACATCAACGACATGAGAAAACACTCGGATATTCTGGTTGAGGAATTATCGGTGGACATTTTTGATAAATTCATATAAAAAACGAGGGAAGTTGTTTTCAACTTCCCTCTTTAGTTATTAGTTTTTCTCCGCTATGACTTCAACCTCTACCAGTACATTCTTCGGTAAAGTCTTGACCGCCACGCAGCTGCGCGCGGGCTTGCCGGTGATATACTGCGCGTATATCTCGTTAAAGGTCGCAAAGTCGTTCATATCCGCTAAAAAGCAGGTTGTCTTTATAATAGTCTCGTAAGAGCCGCCTGCCTCTTTTAACACCTCGCCGAGGTTTTTCATCACCTGATGGGTCTGTCCCTCGATATCGCTTGCCTCAACATTGCCGCTGGCGGGTACTATCGCTATCTGACCGGAGGTGTAGATAAGTCCGCCGGATACCACAGCCTGTGAATAAGGGCCTATCGCGTCAGGCGCTTTGTTTGTGTAAATCTTCTCCATAATGATTTTCCTTTCTGTTTATTGCACGATGCAGTAACCCGCATCGGTAAGTGCGTCTTTTATCTGCTTAATATGCTCGAAGTTTCTTGTTTCCAGCACGATTCGTAAAAAGCAGCCGTTTACGTCAGATCCCTCACTGGAACGCTCGTGATGTATCGAGGTCACGTTGCCGCCGAGGTCGGCGATTATCTGCGATACGCCTTTCAGCTGTCCGGGCTTGTCAATAAGCGCAATGTTCACCTGATACGAGCGTCCGCTCTTTAACAGGCCGCGGCGAATGACTCTTGACAGGATGGTAACATCTATGTTACCGCCGGAGACAAGGCAGACTACCTTTTTACCCTTTATCGGCAGCTTGTCAAACATTACTGCCGCCAACGGCACGGCGCCCGCGCCCTCGGCTATCATTTTGTGATGCTCTATCAATGTAAGTATCGCAGTGGATATTTCGTCATCGGTCACTGTCACTATGTCATCGACATACTTGCGGACATATTCAAAGGTATGCTCGCCCGGCTCTTTTACCGCTATGCCGTCAGCTATGGTGGATACGCTGTCCAGCACCTCTATTTTGCCGTCCTTGACCGATGTCAGCATCGACGGTGCGCCCGCCGCCTGCACACCGTATATCTTGATATCCGGCTTTAATGTTTTCAGCGTATAAGCAATACCTGAGATAAGTCCGCCGCCGCCTATCGGCACCACCACCGCGTCAACGTCCGGCAGCTGGTCAAGCAGTTCAAGTCCTATCGTGCCCTGCCCCGCGATAACGTCCTCATCGTCAAACGGATGGATAAAGGTGTAGCCCTTTTCGTCGCGCAGCTCCAGTGCCTTGTTATATGCGTCGTCATATACGCCCTCTACAAGGCATATATCCGCGCCGTAGCTCTTGGTCGCCTCGACCTTGGAGATGGGCGCGCCGTCAGGAAGGCAGATGACCGCATTTAACCCGCTTTTCTGTGCGGCAAGCGCCACACCCTGCGCATGATTGCCCGCACTGCACGCAATAACGCCCTTTGCCTTTTCCTCGTCGGTAAGGGTGGACATTTTATAATACGCTCCCCTCACCTTGAACGAGCCGGTTATCTGTAAATTTTCGGTTTTGAGGTAAACCTCCGCGTCGCTTCTTATTTTCGGCGCATAGATAAGGTCGGTGTTCCTTATTACCTCTTTCAGCTTGAAAGCCGCATGATAGACTTTGTCTAATGTAAGCATTTCTGTTCCCTTTCCTGTGCATAAAGCCGCGGCAAGTCAAGCAAATAAAAAAGCCCCCGCCGTTTCGGTCACCCGAAAAGAGGCGAAGACAAGCTCCGTGTTACCACTCTTATTACCCGCGAAAGCGGGTCGCTCTGCACATATCAGTCAATATGTTTCTCTGTAACGGGAGAACCCGTACAAGCCTACTTTCATTCTGATTTCCGCCCGTCCGCTCAGAGGTGATAGCTTTGCGGATACCTGTCTGCCGTTTCACACCGACCAACGGCTCTCTGATAGACCGATAACTGCCGCGTCCTCATCATCGCGTTTTCATATCAATAGATATTTTAGCACCGTTTTTATCAATTGTCAAGAGTTTTTATAAAATTTCCGTCACATAATAAACAGTTGTTGTTTGCGCGGCCGCCCTGCGGCAGGCGGAAATGCCCGCCGACGCCATCGCCGCGATAAGCATAATAAGCATTATTTTCTTATACTTGCGCATTGTACCGCCCCCGAGAAAAATTCTGCTATTATTTTTGCACGGCGGTGGGGATTTATTCTGCCTATTTTAGCCAAAAATTCACCGTTTCTATATAGACAAAACGGTTATGTTGTGTTATACTTTATATTAATTAATACAGCGCGGCTGCTGTACGATACAAGGAGAAAAACTATGAGAGATATCGACAAGATAATAAGCGAGCTAACGCTCGAGGAAAAGGCGGGTCTGTGCTCCGGCGCAGACTTCTGGCACACCAAGGCGGTAGAGCGTCTGGGCATACCCGACGTAATGGTCAGCGACGGTCCTCACGGACTGCGCACACAGGACCTTAGCGGCGACGACCCCAACAACAGCATACAGGCGGTATGCTTTCCGGCGGCATGCGCCACCGCATGCTCGTTTGACAGAGATCTGCTGCAAAGCATGGGCGAGACGCTGGGCGAAGAATGCAACTCGGTCGGTGTATCGGTACTGCTGGGCCCTGCGGTGAACATCAAGCGTTCTCCCCTCTGCGGAAGAAACTTTGAGTATGTGTCCGAGGACCCGTATCTCGCGGGCGAGCTTGCCGCCTCTTACATAAACGGCGTACAGAGCAAGAACGCGGGCACATCCATAAAGCACTTTGCTGCCAACAGTCAAGAACATCACCGTATGACCTGCTCGTCCGATATGAGCGAAAGAGTTCTGCGCGAGATATATCTCCCCGCGTTCGAGACCGCCGTTAAAAAGTCTCAGCCGTGGACGGTGATGTGCTGCTATAACCGCATAAACGGCGTATACGGCTCAGAAAACGAGCATACACTGACAGAAATACTCCGTGACGAGTGGGGCTTTAAGGGTTATGTAATGTCCGACTGGGGCGCGGTAAACGACCGCGTAGCGGGACTGAAAGCGGGGCTTGACCTTGAGATGCCCGCAAGCGGCGGAGTAAACGACGCAAAGATAGTCGAAGCGGTAAAAAACGGCGAGCTTGACGAGGCTGTCGTTGACAAGGCGGTAAAGCGCATACTGGAAAAGGTTTATCTTTACGTTGACGCTATGCCGGAAAAGAAGCCGATTGACATTGCAGGCGACCATGAAAAGGCGAAAGAGATAGCTAAAGAAAGCATCGTCCTGCTCAAAAACGAGGGCGGCGCACTGCCGCTCCCCGCACAGGGATTGAAGATAGCGTTTATCGGAGAATTTGCCGAAAACCCGAGGATACAGGGCGGCGGCAGCTCGCACATCAACACAAAGACCACCGTCTCCGCACTTCAGGCTGTTAATGATATTGCCGATGTGCAGTATGCAAAAGGCTATAACCGAGAGGAAAACGACACCGACTTCGGACTGCTGAATGAGGCGGTAGAGCTTGCCGAAACCTGTGACGCAGTCGTAGTATTCGCGGGACTGCCCGACAGCTTTGAATCGGAGGGCTACGACAGAAAGCATATGCGTATGCCCGACTGTCAGAACGAGCTTATCGCAAGGGTGTGCGAGGTGTCAGACAACGTAATCGTTGTACTGCACAACGGCGCTCCGATAGAGATGCCGTGGGCTGATAGGGTAAGCGGTATTGTTGAGGCATACCTCTGCGGCGAGGCAGCCGGAGAGGCGATAACGGATATCCTGTTCGGTAAGGCAAACCCCTGCGGCAAGCTTGCCGAGACCTTCCCGAAAAAACTGAGCGACACTCCCTGCTATCTCAGCTATCCGGGCGATGTCAGCGCACCCTGCACAGAGGGCGTTTTCGTAGGATACAGATACTATGATAAAAAGGAAATGGACGTGCTGTTCCCGTTCGGGCATGGGCTGTCCTATACTACGTTTGAATATTCCGACCTCAGGCTGTCAAGCGACAATATAACCGACCAAGACACCATTACCGTCAGTGTAACAGTAACCAACACAGGCAGCTGCTTTGGCAAGGAGATAGTTCAGTTGTATGTTGCCGACAACACCGGCTTTGCGGTACGTCCCGTTAAAGAGCTGAAAGGCTTTGAGAAGATAGCGCTGGATGCGGGAGAAAGCAAGACTGTCACCTTTACGTTAGACAAGCGCAGCTTTAGCTATTACCACGAAGAACTTGGCGATTGGTACGCACCAACCGGCAAATATACAGTAATGGTAGGAAAGTCTTCCGCGGACATTCAGCTGTGTGCGGAGATAAATGTCACCGCCACCGTAAAGCTGCCGTTTATCGCGCACGAGAACACGATATTTGATGAATTTCTCGATTATCCCGAGGGTAAAGAGGCACTGGATATGCTGTTGCCGCATGTATTCCAGGGTATGCTCGGCGGTGAGAATTTCGAGCCGGAGGCTATACGCAATATGGTGGGCGGCATGCCGTTAAGACAGATACGCAGTTTCGGCGATATCACCGACGAGCTGCTGTACGCCGCGATAGACTCGCTGAACAAAAACTTCGGCGGCGGTAAGTGGCAGGTACCCAAAAAGTAATTTTAGATAACATATCATAATATTAACTAATCCCCCATCCAAGTGTGGGGGATTTAGTTAATGCTATAAACAATTTGCATAAATTTAAAGAAATTCTCAAAAAACACTTGTATATTTTTTCTAAATATGTTATACTTCTTTTAAGGGAATACCCCTTAATATCCGACGGCTATGCCGAGGAAAGGAATGATACTATGAGGATTAACATCACCGCCAAGAAGATGCAGATCAACCAGTCCTTTACGGACTACGCCCAGAAAAGGCTTGACGCAAAGCTTGACCGCTTTTTCCCGGAGGATGCGGACTGCAAGATAACGCTGACCGAGCAGAAAAACATGATAACCTCCGAGCTTACCGTAAGCTACGGTGGACTGATCTTCAGAGCGGAGCAGAAGGCACCGGATAAAAACGCCGCGCTGGATGCCTGCATAGACCGTATAATCAGACAGATCCGCAAGAACAAGACCAAGGTCGAGAAAAAGCTGCACAGCACTATCAAGGAGAGCTTTGAGGACGCTGTAGAAGAACAGGTAGAGTTCGAGGTAGTAAAGCACAAGAAGTTTGTACTGCGCCCGATGTCCGAGGAAGAGGCTATTTTGCAGATGAATATGCTGGGACACAGCTTTTTCATGTTCAAGAACGGCGCCACCGGCAGCGTGAACGTCGTTTACAAGCGCGAGGACGGCAACTACGCAGTGCTTGAGCCTGAGGAATAAAATATACAACCCATGTGCGGGGGTAAAACCCCGCACATTTTAATTATCCGACAGAAAGGAAAACACAATGAGTAATTACAATTGGGGCATACTTGCCACAGGAAAGATAGCGGCGACATTTGCCAAAGCTATAAACTTTACCGAGGGTGCGACGCTTTACGCCGCGGCGTCCCGCACCGTCGACAAAGCAAAAGCCTTTGCCGAGCAGTACGGCGCGCAAAAATACTACGGCAGCTATGACGAGCTGGCACAGGACAAAAATGTTGACGTTATCTATATTGCCTCACCCATGGCGCAGCATTATGAGAACGCTAAGATGTGCCTGCTTGCGGGTAAAAACGTGCTGTGTGAAAAGACGATAACACTCAACTCCGCGCAGCTTGCGGAGCTGACCGCAATCGCCAAAGAGAAAAACGTCTTTTTCATGGAGGCAATGTGGATGAAGCTGCTGCCCGCATTCAGAAAAGCGAAAGAATGGGCGGACAGCGGCAGAATAGGCGAAGTGCGCGCGATAAAGGCGGATTTCTCCAACCTCTGTCCTTATGACGAAAACGACCGCCTGTTCAAGAGCGAGCTTGGCGGCGGCTGTCTGCTGGATCTTGGGGTGTACCCCATCACGCTGGCGTGCGAGTTTTTCAGCTATGAGCCTAAGGAGATAATCAGCGACGCGTTCATCGGTAAGAGCGGCGTGGATTTTGACGCGTCTATCGTACTTAGATACCAAAACGGCTATGCCGATATCTGCGCAGGCTTTGATATGGAAAACAACAACCCAGCCTACATTATCGGCAGCAAGGGACGCATACGCTTCGGCAACTGGTTTTTCTGCACAGGACAGGTGATGCTGTATGACGACGACGGCAATATGCTGGAAGAATTTAATCAGCCCCACCCCTGCAACGGCTATGAATTTGAGGTAATGCACGTTATGGACTGCCTTGACAGAGGGCTGAAAGAAAGTGACATCAACCCGCTCTCCCATACCGCGGCAACACAAAAGATAATGGACAAATGCCGCAAGGATTGGGGTTTGGTGTTCGAAGGAGAATAATATAAAGAGACATAAAGAACGCCCCAAAGCAGGTTGATTTACTGCTTGGGGTATTGTTCGTATTTATTCCCTGTTTTTTGATTGGAGCCTATTTTTTAATGATTTTACTATATAGCAAACAAGCTTAAAAATAGCGAAAATAGAAATATCTAAAAAGAATTTTTCAATAGTGACGAAAAGCGCATCTCCAAAAGGATCAAGATTAAAAAAACTACTGGTTGTATCAACAAAATGAATGAAAACATATCCTTGATCTTCCAGAAAAAAAGTTGCTAAAATTAAAAATATAATTTCCGATATTGCAATGAAAATAAACGGAACACGAAAAATAACAATAACTACAACTGAAGCAATTACAGTAATAAAGCAAGTAATCAATAGCTGCTCATCATATGCACACATTCTATGTAAAATCAAATGAAAAACTACAATAAAAATTTGCCAGCATACAGCAACAACGCACTGAACTATAGCAATAACAATTCGTTTTTTCTTATCGCCCATTCCCGTGTATACCCTTCTATACCTTTGATAAAATATAATAACTAATTTGTTCATTTGGTAACAATTATATCTTATCACCGCTGTTTTGTCAACAAAAACGCCATAGCATCTTTGACCGCAATCAAAAATACTATGGCTATTTTTTCTGCTAAGATGAATATATCTATCTGAGTTTATTCATATTTATCCATCACGCTCTTATACGCGGGGCGGATTATCTTGCTTGCGCCGACCAGCTCTTCTATGCGGTGCGCGCTCCAGCCAGCGATACGCGCGATAGCAAACAGCGGGGTGAACAGCTCCTGCGGTATGCCGAGCATTTCATACACAAAGCCGCTGTAAAAATCCACGTTGGGGCTGACGCCCTTGAAGATGTGGCGCTTTTCCGCGATAAGCTCCGGACCGAGCTGCTCGATGTTCTGATACAGCTCCAGCTCCTTTTCCCTGCCCTTTGCCTTGGCGAGACGCTCAACATATCCTTTCAGCACGCCCTCTCTCGGGTCGGAGATGCTGTACACCGCGTGTCCGAGACCGTAGATAAGCCCCTTACGGTCGAACGCCTGCTTGTCAAGTATCTTTGACAGATAGTCGCGCAGCTCCGTGCGGTCGGAGGTATCGGAGACATTATCGCGGATATTGCGTATCATCTCCATAACTTTGATGTTTGCGCCGCCGTGCTTAGGTCCTTTCAGCGAGGACATTGCCGCCGCCATTGTCGAATATGTATCCGAACCGGACGAGGTGATAACACGAGTGGTAAAGGTCGAGTTGTTACCGCCGCCGTGCTCCATATGCAGCATAAGCGCAACGTCCAGCACCTTTGCCTCCAGCTCGGTGTACTTTCCGTCGGGACGGAGCATATACAGGAAGTTTTCAGCCGTAGACAAAGTAGGATTTGGACGGTGTATGTACATACTGCCGTAGTTTTTATAGTGATTGTATGCGTGATAGCCGTATACCGCCAGCATTGGGAACACCGCCAGCAAATATAGGCACTGCCTGATAGAATCCGCCAGCACGCCGGTGTTGGTCGCCTTGTCATACGACGCAAGGGTAAGTATACTCCTTGTCATGGAGTTCATTATATCCTGTGTGGAAGCCTTCATGATAACGTCACGGGTAAAACCGCCGGGCAGCTTGCGGCAGGCAGCCAATACACGATTAAATTCCTTCAAAGTGTCCTCGTCCGGCATCTCGCCGAATATCAGCAGATACGCGGTCTTTTCAAAGCCGTATTCGCCGTCAAGACCCGAAATAAGCGTTTTTATATTATATCCTCTGTACCACAGCTGACCGTCGATAGGTATACGCTCGCCGTTTTCTTCCTTAAAGGAAACAACGTCGGATATGCGGGTAAGGCCGGTAAGCACGCCCTTACCGTTCAGGTCGCGCAGGCCGCGGTTTACGCCGTATTCCTTAAACAGGCTTTCATCTATCGTATCGTTTGCTATACAAAGAGGCTCTTTCTTTGAAATATAAGCATACATCGGTTCATAGTTCATCGTTCATTCTCCTTTACATTCGTCTTGCATCATTCACATCCGTCTGTCAGCGGTCGCCTGCCACCATGTTCAGCTTTTTTTGCAGTCGGACATATTCCTTTGCGTCATCCTCACCCAGCTTTGACAGCAGCTCAGACATATACATCAGCAGCTCTTCCCTGCGGCTGTTGATAAGCTCTCTGCCCTTTTCACTGAGCGATACATTAGTCAACCTGTTATCGCGGCTGTCATGGATACGGGTGATAAAGCCGTCCTTTTCCAGCGTATTGAGCAATACCGCCACCCGTGCCGTGCTGACTACCAGCTCTTCGCTTAAATCCTTAGGGTGCGCCTGTCCGCCGTGCTTTTCCAAGTAATGAAGAATAGCTATCTCTCCCTTTAACAGGTGTGAGATAGTACGGTCAAGCCGTATCCTCGGGCGGCTGTTTCTTACTTCAAGCAGTTCTCCCGCCAAGCTGTAATAATCCATAACTACAACTCCTAATAAAAATAGCTATTTTTGTTAGTAATCTCAGTATAGCACAAAATATGAATAAAGTCAAGGAAAAGTACAAATTTTCAGATAAGCAAATGACGAAAAATGTCCGAATACAAAAAAATGCGCCCGTTCGGGCGCATATATTATCCAATATTCACTTTCGGTTTAAACTTAAAAATTTCTTAGCCCAATCAAGGTCAACTGTAGTATCGTTATCTCCTGCCGCTTCCAAACGCTCGGCAAAGCTGTTATGGATATTTTCGTACATACCGTCCGGCATTTCCGCGCTGAACCTCTTATCCCCGATAAACTCCAGTATGTACTTATTGTCAGATACTAAGAAATATATGTCGGTGATATTCGCGTCCTTAAGCTGTTCATCTCCCTGGGCAAGGTAAAACAGCTTTATTATCTCCACTATGCGGTCATCCAGTCCGTGCTCAAAGATGATAGCCTTTTCCCGCAGGGTGTTTCGGTCTGTGACAACACGCTTGTGATATCCGGGTATCTTAAAGCCTATCACGTCCTCGGCATTATTAATTATCTCGTTTGTCTGTTTTACAGATGCGTTATTCACATAATACGCCATCAATTTATGAGCCATATCGTGATAAAGAATGGTATAATCAACAACGCTTTTGTGTCCGCATTTGCTGCACTCAAAATCGAAAAGCGTGCCGCCTATCAGCTGCTGCTTTGCCTCCGGGTCTAAATCGCCGTTTAGGCTTTCCCATACGGTATATTCACTCACCTGTCCGCATTTCGGGCAAGTGACGGTATCTGTGTATCTCTTTGACATAGCGTGTACCTCTCTGTTAGTATTAACAATATTATAGGACATAAATGAGAAAAAGTCAATAGATTTGTATTACATAAAAATTACTTAACGTTTAAAATGATGTATCGCCTTACAATTAAGATTTTGCGAAGCAAAATCCACCCAACTTCTTCACTATTCACTATTACTTATTACTTCCAAAAATCCCGAATGCAAAATTTAGGGAAAAGTGAAGAGTGAAGAGGTAAAAAGTAAAAATCCCGAACGCAGTTGCATTCGGGATTTTTGGAGGCGCCACCCGGATTTGAACCGGGGATCACGGTGTTGCAGACCATTGCCTTACCACTTGGCTATAGCGCCGTATATGGAGCGGATTACGAGGCTCGAACTCGCTA
>JAFLRX010000043.1 GCA_022511265.1 Eubacterium sp.
GATTCGAACCCCCGACCCTTTGGTTCGTAGCCAAATACTCTATCCAGCTGAGCTATTGGCGCGTGTCATTTACGGTATATTATTTTATCACAGTTGAGATGATTTGTCAAGCCCTTTTTGAAAAATCTCCCTTAAAAAATCATCCCGCACGGACATACCGTACGGGGTGATTTTTATGTGAGGTCAATTACTCGTTATCCTGTAATGCGTCATACGCCTCTTCGCCGGTGCGCACCTTGATAACATTTTCAACGTCGTGGATGAATATCTTACCGTCGCCGATATTGCCGGTGTAGAGTGCTTCCTTAGCCGCCTCGACAACCTTTTCTACAGGCACCTTGCATACCACTACCTCTACCTTCATCTTAGGCAGCAGTCTCGCGTCTACGGCTACGCCGCGGTAGAACTCGGTCGAGCCCTTCTGCATGCCGCAGCCCATTACGTGGGTCACCGTCATGCCGGTAATGCCGATCTCGGACAGCTTGTGCTTGAGTATCTCGAATTTTTCCTGATTGGTGATGATGTCCACCTTGGTGATCTTGACATCCGACGCGGTAAATTCCGAAGCCTTCTTGCTGACATGCTGTACGGGCACAGCCTTTTCAACAGGCGCTGCGGGAGCGGCGGCAACTATGCTGTCCGCGCCGCCGGAGAATACCGTATCGCCCGCGGGGACAAAGTCAGCGTACGCGGTGGGGAGACCGTGCTCGGTAGAGTCGAGACCCTTGATCTCTTCATGACGTGAAACTCTCAGACCGATAGTCTTTTTGATACCGAGGAATACCAGCGACATCGTACCTGCGGCCCACGCCAGTACGGTGACCATACCCAGCAGCTGAATGCCGAGCTGGTTAAATCCGCCGCCGTAGAACAGGCCGGTTATACCGTCCTGACCCTTACCGGTGGCAAACAGGCCGACTGCGATGGTGCCCCAGATGCCGTTCAGGCAATGCACCGCCACTGCGCCGACCGGGTCGTCTATCTTCAGCACATAGTCCAGCAGCCATACTCCGAATACTACCAGCAGACCGGCAACGATACCGATTATAATCGAGCCGAGCACGTCAACGTCCGCACAGGGCGCGGTAATAGCCACCAGTCCCGCAAGCGACGCGTTAAGGCACATCGAGACGTCGGGCTTGCCGTTTTTCACCCATGTGAATATCATTGTCGTCACCGTAGCTATCGCGGGGGCGATAGTGGTGGTGAGGAATATCTGACCGAGAAAGTCTGCGTCTGCTGCCGCCGCGCCGTTAAAGCCGTACCAGCCGAACCACAGGATGAACACGCCCAGCGCACCGAGCGTCATCGAGTGACCGAGTATCGCCTTGGGCTTGCCGTCCTTGGTGAACTTGCCGAGACGCGGACCGACCATAGCCGCACCGATAAGGGCGACTATACCGCCCACCATATGTATCGCGGTAGAGCCTGCGAAATCTATAAAGCCGAGCTGCGCCAGCCAGCCGCCGCCCCATATCCAATGCGCCTCTATCGGGTAAACTACTAAGCTGATAATGCCCGAATAGATACAGTAGGATGAGAACTTTGTTCTTTCCGCCATCGCGCCGGAAACTATCGTAGCGGCGGTAGCGCAGAACACTAAATTAAATACGAAGTTGTGCCACTCGAAATTCGCGAAGTCGGTGAATACCCCCAGCGTAGGCAGTCCGAGAAAACCGCCCAGCGCGTCCTCGCCGCACATAAGACCAAAGCCGAGCAGGGTGAACGTCACCGTGCCGATACAGAAGTCCATAAGGTTTTTCATAATGATGTTGCCGGCGTTCTTTGCTCTTGTAAAGCCGGACTCTACCATTGCAAATCCGCACTGCATAAAGAATACCAGTGCCGCGCCTATCAGGAACCACACGCCTGATGTGCCGAACATGGTATCGTTTACCACCTGCTGGATGTTTGCGTTTTCGGCAGCCTCCGTCATAGCTGCCAATGCTGTCATGTCCATAAAACAGATCTCCTTTCAAAGGACATTTTTCAGATTACGCGAAAACATTTTTACTTTTTCTTTCGCTGTATAAAAAACGGAGCCGTCCCCCTTTTCAGGGAACAGCTCCGTTGCTTACGATTAATATTATAATCAAACGGACTTGATTTGTCAATAGGGTTTTGCAAGATTTTTATTAAAAACTTGCATTTTGTTAAAAATGTATAATGTGTTTTATTATTTGTTGAAAAGGATTTATGCGGAATAAACACTCTTTGGCAGTATCGGATTGTGAAATATCCGAAATAACATCCGTCATATTTGCGACGGTAAACCGCAAAATTGCAAATCATTTCCTTGCATATACAGGTTATAACGGCAAAATCTAATAACACAATAATTTTTCGGAAAGGAAGAAACACAATGAGCAAAAACGCAGGAACCAACGTAAAATGCGCCGCAATGGCGATAATGGCGGGCGGTCTGACCTTTGCCGCAGCCAAAGCGATGAGCAACACCAAGGCTCACGTAGTAAAGAAAGCCACCGGAAAGGCGATAAAGGCAGTCGGCGCGGTAATAGAATCTCTCCAAATGTAATGAAAACGATCCCCGCTGCCCTTGGGCAGCGGGGACACTTTATATACAGGAGGAAAAAACAATGAAGTCAAGGCATTCGGAAATTGAACGCCGAAGCTATGCCGTGTTGTCAGATAGTGCCGGTGACTACGAGGGTAACCGACGAGGGGTTGACTGACCATTCGCCTGTTGAGGCGTTCTGGGTATAGGTCGCAGCGGGTACGGTTATTGTACATGATGCCGTGGCAAACTCGCCTGTGGTTTCATTGTAGGTGTAGTCATCGCCCACGGTCAGGGTAGTGCCGTTAAGCTTTACGGTGATATCGGAGAGTATCGGGTCAAATGTGTCGGTCAGCACAACATCGGTCGCGTCCTCTGCGCCGGTGTTGCTGATAACAAAGGTATAGGTCACGGGGCAGCCGCTGGTAACGGGTACAGGGCAGATGCTCTTGGTGACGGTCAGCACCGCGTCAGTGTCGGCGGATATCGTCGTGCAGGCGGTGTCGGTCTGTGTACAGCCCGGCGCGATAGCGTATACGGTGTTGGTTATCGAGCCTCCGCTGCCCAGCGGTGCAAAGCTGTTGACGGTTGCCTGATAGACAAGCATTATCTCGCCGTCAGAAGGTACGGCAAGTCCGCTGACGGTCAGTCCGTCGTCAGAGGTGACCGTCGGGTCGGGCTTTAATACTCCGTCTACAAAATAATGCAGCGACCCTTCAACATAGGTCAGCGGGTAAAGCGTATTGCCGCAGAAGGTATATGCGCCGAGATTATCTACCAGTCTCACATTGCTTACCGCAGAGCAGCTGCAGGAAGCGTTGTCGATAACTACTACATAGGTTATTATATCGCCTACGGAATAAGTCTCGTTTATCGCGTACTTTTTCACAGAAAGCGGATCAACTATCTCGCCCTGGGCGGTGTTAGAGGTTATCTCATTGCCGTCATAGGTGACGGTCGCGCGGTTAGTAAATATAGCCATAGTATTCATTCGTCCTTTCTTGATAGTCGGTGGATAAACAGTCACGTTTATCCGCCGCACTAACAATTTATTCTTACGGGCAAGGTTTTGACACCGTAAAGAGTAAACAAAAATAAAATTTTCGTGTAATTTTAATTTACCCTCTTGAATTTTTTCGTAAATGTGCTAAAATATGGTTAGGGATCATTGGCAGAAAGGAGCGCCTATGAAAAAAGAGATAAAAGAGTACAGATCATACATACTGGAAAAGGCGGGCGAACCTGACGCCGGCAAGCAAGAGCTGGCAGAACAGCTGCTGATAAGGATAGGCTTTTACCAGCACGAGCGGCTGATACACCTAATAGTCACCATGAGCTTTGCGCTGATGTTTTTGCTGTCGCTGCTGCTGACACAGATAAGCCTTACCTTTCTGGCGTTGTCGGTACTGCTGTTGGCGTTGCTGATACCGTATATCGGGCATTATTATTATCTCGAAAACTCCGTGCAGGAGCTTTACACGGTATATTATAAAATAACCGATACACAGACAAGGTTTGATAAATTGAACGAAAAGGACTGATTTCGGCAAAAAATAACACATTATTGTTATGTTTTTAGCTTATTTAGTGAATTATTACAAATTTCTGCCGCAAGCATAGATTTTTTGCGCCGAATATAGTATAATAATATTGTTGTAATGATTTTAGGAAATATATAAATATATAGGATAGGGGGTGCAGACTTGAGAAAGGAAATTTTTTCGGTGCCGAATATACTCAGTCTTGTCCGTTTGGCGTTGATACCCGTGTTTGCGTGGGTGTATCTTACAGCGGGCAGCAGCGGAGAATATTACTTTGCGGCGATAATCGTGGCTATCTCCGGCATTACCGATTTTCTTGACGGTGCGATCGCCAGAAAATTCAATCTAATAACCGAGCTGGGAAAGTTTCTTGACCCGCTTGCCGACAAGCTGACGCAGGGTACGCTGTTTTTATGCCTTGCGATACGGCACCCGCTGATGTGGCTGCTGTTTGCGCTGTGGGCGCTGAAAGACGGCTTTATGGCGATAATGGGATATGTATTGTTGAAAGCGAAGAACACCAAGCTTGAGGGTGCCAACTGGTACGGAAAGGTCTGCACCGCGATAATATATGTAGCGGTTATACTGATATTGTTTTTCCCAATGTACTTTGCGCCCGGCGAGATACAGGCAAACGTGCTTATACTGATATGTGCCGGCGCGCTGGTGTTGTCGGGCATACTGTACGGTATAGTGTTGGTAAAGATGTGGATACACCATGAGACGGTCAAGAGAGAAGAACGGAAAAAGCTAAAGGATATGCTGTAAAATATCGCATAAACGACTGCCGGGCAGACGCCCGGCAGATTTTTTATGCAAATCAATAAAATTTTTTAATATATGTTGACTTAATTATTACAAAATGTTAAAATAATATTGATAATATTTTTTAAGGAGGCTTTCTATGGAACGCTACTACCAACCCGAGATCGAGACTGCCGGCCGTGAACAGATAAAGGCATGGCAGGACGAACGCCTTGTGAAACAGGTAAAGCATATATGGGACAATGTACCGTATTACCGCAAAAAGATGGAGGAAAAGGGCGTAACGCCTGACGATATCAAGTCAAGCGATGACCTGTACAAGCTGCCGTTTGTCACAAAGGACGACCTGCGCGAGGCATATCCTTACGGGCTGCTGGCAAAGCCGCTTTCGGAATGTGTGCGTATCCAGTCTACCTCCGGCACCACGGGCAAGCGCGTGGTGGCGTTTTACACCCAGCACGACATAGACCTGTGGGAAGAATGCTGCGCCCGCGCGATAATGGCGGCAGGCGGCACCAATGAGGACGTGTGCCAGGTATCCTACGGCTACGGACTGTTTACCGGCGGTCCGGGACTTAACGGAGGCTCACACAAGGTGGGCTGCCTTACTATCCCCGCCTCGTCGGGAAATACCGAGCGTCAGATAATGTTTATTATGGACCTGCAGGCGACGATACTGTGCTGCACGCCTTCTTACGCGGCATACATAGGCGAGACGATGAAGGAAATGGGGCTTACCCCCGATCAGATACCGCTGAAGGCGGGTATATTCGGCGCAGAGGCATGGAGCGAGGAGATGCGTCAGGATATCCAGAACACCCTCGGCATCAAGGCATACGACATATACGGACTGACCGAGCTGTCAGGTCCGGGCGTATCCTTTGAATGCTCCGCGCAGACAGGTATGCATATAAATGAAGACCACTTTATAGCAGAGATAATCGACCCCGATACAGGTGAAGTACTGCCTGAGGGCTCAGTAGGCGAGCTGGTGTTCACCTCTATCACTAAAGAGGCATTTCCGCTGCTGCGTTATCGCACCCGCGATATATGCAAGCTGACCCGCGAGCCTTGCCCCTGCGGACGTACCCATGTCAAGATGTGCAAGCCGATGGGACGCAGCGACGACATGCTTATCATCCGCGGTGTAAACGTGTTCCCGTCGCAGATAGAGACGGTACTGCTGAACAACGGCTATCCCGCAAACTATCAGATAATCGTTGACCGTGTTAAGAATACCGACACTCTGGACGTACAGGTAGAGATGACGCCCGAGATGTTTACCGACGATATCGGCGAGATAGAGCGCCGCCAAAAGGTACTGGTAGACGGTCTGCGCAGCATGCTGGGACTGACCGCCAAGGTTACGCTGGTCGCACCGAAGTCCATTGTCCGCAGCGAGGGCAAGGCGGTACGCGTGATTGATAAGCGTAAGATATGACTTATATAATATGATCGGAGGGAATAATTATGACTATCAAGCAGCTCTCTATATTTGTTGAGAATAAACCCGGCGCGATGTACAGCATGACCAAGGTGCTGTCGGATAACGGCGTGAATATGAAGGCACTTTCCATGGCGGAGACAAAGGATTTCGGCATTGTCCGCATAATCGTCGACGACCTTTACAAGGCGACCACCATTCTTAAAGAGGCGGAATACGTCCACACCCTCACCCCGGTGCTGGCTGTTGCGATACCCGATACCCCCGGCGGACTGAACAAGGTGCTGGAGGTGCTGTATGAAGCCAACACCACCGTTGAGTATATGTACGCCTTTCTCGGCGGCAAAAGCACCGACAGCGCGTATATGATATTCCGCGTGGCGGATACCGCTGCGGCAGCGGCTGCCCTTTCCGTGCAAGGGATAAAGACCGTTTGCCAAGACGAAATAGCAAAGCTGTAAGTGTCTGCGCAATATAATCATCTCCCCCGCAGGTCGGGGGAGATTTTACTTGGCATTAGTTGACATTGGGCGGATTTTTTTATATAATATAAACAGGTATGTTTTATTGTAAATAACGGGAAAATATATGGCTAATATATAACTATGGAGGGATAATTTTGGATATAAAACAGATCGCGGCTCAGCTGTGCTCTGTCAGCGGCGTGTCGGGTGATGAGGCGCAGGCGGCGTCGGCGGTGCTGTCGCTGCTGAGCAATTATACCGATGACTGCGGGATAGATAAATTTTACAACGTGTTCGGGCGGATAGGCGTACAGGATAAGAACCGCCCGACATTGCTGTTGGACGCGCATATCGACCGCGTCGGACTGATAGTGACCTATATAGATGACGACGGCTTTATCAAGGCGTCGCCCATCGGCATTGACGAACGGGTATTACCCGCGCAGACGGTCACGGTGCACGGGGCGAGAAAGATAAAGGGCGTAATAAGCACATTTCCTCCGCATGTAAAGGAAAAGAAATCCGACGGGATAGTGATAGACACCGGCTTTACCAAGCAGCAGCTTGAGGGCGCGGTGGCTATCGGCGACAGGATAACGGTGGACTGCACACCTAGGATGTTGAACGAAGAGGTCATCGTTGCCTCTGCCCTTGACGACCGTGCGGGGGTGATTTCCATACTTTACGCGCTGGAGCTGCTGAAGGAAAGAAAGCTGAAATATAATCTTGAGGTGACCTTTACCACTCAGGAGGAGACGGGCGAGTCGGGCGCGACGATAGCGGCATTCAACACCAATGCCGACCTTGCGCTGGAGATGGACGTAAGCTTTGCGCATACGCCGGACGCAGACAGGGATAAATGCGGCGAGATGGGCAAGGGCGTTATGATAGGCATTGCGCCGTCGCTCGACCGCAGGATGTCAAACGCGCTCATCCATATCGCGGGCGAAAAGAATATCCCGTACCAGCTGGAAGTGATGAACGGAAGAACAGGCACCAACGCGGACAGCATCAGCGTCACCAAGGGCGGCATACCGTCCTGCACGCTGTCGATACCGCTGAAATATATGCACACACCCACCGAGACGGTAAATGTAAACGACATCGTTGCCACCTCCCGCCTTATCGCGGAATTTGCGGCGGAATAGGAAAGGGGAGGACATTATGTTTGATTTGCTGAAAAATCTCTGCGCGCAGGACGGTTGCAGCGGCGACGAGCGCGCGGTGACAAAATACATCATCTCCCAGCTGCCGGAGGACTGCGCATACAAAATTGACGGGCTGGGCAACCTGATAGTCACCAAAAAGGGCATGAAAACGCCTAAAAATAAGATAATGCTTGCCGCGCATATGGACGAGGTGGGCTTTATCGTGACATACATCACCGAGGACGGCTATCTGAAATTTGCCCCCGTTGGCGGGGTGAACGCGCCTGCCGCGATAGGCAGACAGCTGCACTTCAGAAACGGTACCGTCGGCGTGATTGGCACCAAGGCCATGCACCAGATGACCAAGGAAGAGCGGGAAAAAGACGTAGAATTTGACGACCTGATGATAGATATAGGCGCGACCGACCGTGAGCAGGCACAGCAAAAGGTAATGCCGGGCGACTGCGCGTACTTTGACTGCGGCTATACCGAGCTTGGCAGCGGAATGATAAAGTCAAAGGCGATAGACGACCGCATAGGCTGCGCGATACTGTTGCTGTTGCTGAAAAAGAAGCTGCCGTTTGACATCACCTGCGTGTTCACCGTGCAGGAGGAGATAGGCGCACGCGGCGCAAAGGCGGCATCCTACACCGTAAAGCCGGACTATGCGATGGTGATAGAGGCGACCACCGCCTGCGATTTCGCGGGGGTCAGCGATGAAAAGCGTATCTGCGAGCTGAGCAAGGGCGTTGTAATCAGCTATATGGATAAGGGTACTATATACTCAAAAGAGCTTTACAATGCGGCGTTTGCCAAGGCGAGAGAGCTGAAATTCAGTGCGCAGACCAAGACTATGATAGCGGGCGGCAACGACAGCTCAGCCATATCGGTCAGCGCGGGCGGTATACCCACCATTGCGCTGTCGGTACCGTGCAGATACCTGCATACGCCATCCTGCATGATAAATAAAGAGGACGCGCTGGCTACCGCGTCGCTTGCGGCGGCTATGTTCTGCGAGCTGTGTGAAAAGTGATAAGACAGCTTTGCGGCGATACCGTGACCGTATCCTCCGACTGCCCTGTTGAGGGGCGGATAGAGGCATATTACAGGGCATACGGCACGGGATATGATTTTTGCCGATTTTACACGGGTGATAATGTGCTGGCTATGCTGTACTGCGGCGAGCTGTTTGTCAAGGCATATCACGGTGCGGATATGGAAGAGCTGGGATATTTCATAGACACTGTCCCGCATTTTTCGCTGATAGCCGCAGGGTTTCAGCCGGACGGTGCCGAGCCGCTGCTGCATATGCGCGGCAGCTTTGAGCAAAGCGGCAACGCTGACTGTATCACAGAGGATTACAGCGCGGTGTATGAGGTGCTGTCCGACGCATTCGGCATAACCGATGAAAGCGACTTCGGTCGCTGGTATACCGACACCTGCCACCGTGTGCGGCATAACGTCAGCAGATTACTGCTGATATGCGATAACGGTATGCCTGCGGCGACTGCCACGGTGCTGTACGATAACCGATACGGCGCGTTTTTATCTCATATCGGGGTGAAAAGACGGCTGTGGGGCAAAGGCTGCGGCAGGCGGATAGTTTCCAAGGCGGCGGAGATATACGGAAATATCTCGCTGCTGTGCGAGCAGGACAAGCAGGAGTTTTACGAAAAATGCGGGCTGACATGCCGCGGCACGGTATATAAAGTTTTAAGGAACGGGGACGGAAAATGAGCTTTTTTAAGATAGACGAGAGATTAAAGGCGCTTGCCGAAAAGGCGGAGCAGCTGTGCGCGCCGAGCTTTGAGCAGATACGCCGCACCGCCGAATACAACGGCGAAAAGGTGCTGGCGGCATTCATCAACAACGGCGTAGCCGAGATGCATCTGAAGGGTACGACGGGCTACGGATATAACGACGTGGGTCGGGACAAGCTGGACGAGGTGTTTGCAGAGGCGATGGGGTGCGAGGCGGCGCTGGTGCGCCACAGCTTTGTTAACGGTACGCATGCTTTGTCTACTGCGCTGTTTGGAGTTCTGCGCCCGGGTGACACGTTGCTGTGTGTTACCGGCAAGCCGTACGACACGCTGAGTGAGGTCATTTTCGGTGATTACGGCGGCTCGCTGAAAGAGTTCGGCGTAAAATACGCGCAGATAGACCTGCTGCCTGACGGCACGCCTGATTATGAGAAGATAAAAGCTGCGGCTGGCAACGCCAAGGTGATATACATACAGCGCTCGCGCGGTTATTCGCTGCGCCCGTCGCTGTGCATTGACACGATAGAAAAGATAGTAAAGGCTGTGCGTGAGGTAAACGACAGCGGATTTATCATGGTGGATAACTGCTACGGCGAGTTTGCCGAGACGCGCGAGCCGACCGATGTCGGCGCGGACCTGATAATAGGCAGCCTGATAAAAAACCCCGGCGGCGGTATCGCCAAGACCGGCGGATATATCGCGGGGCAGAGCGGACTGGTAGAGCTTTGCTCTTATCGGCTGACCACTGTCGGGACAGGCGCAGAGGTAGGCTGCTCGCTGGACGAGAACCGCGAGATGCTGCTGGGCTTTTTCCTCAGCCCTCAGACGGTGGAAAGTGCATTGAAAACCTCGGTATTCGCCTGCGCATTTTTTGAGCTGCTGGGCTATGAGGTTTTCCCGCGCTATGATGAAAAGCGCACCGATATAATCGCCGCGCTGAAGCTGGGCAACCCTGACGCGCTGTGCGCGTTTTGCCGAGGTATACAAAAGGGCTCGCCTGTGGACAGCATGGCGGCGCCAGAGCCGTGGGATATGCCGGGCTATGACAGTCAGGTGATAATGGCTGCGGGAGCCTTCACCATGGGGGCGAGCATAGAGCTATCCGCAGACGCGCCGCTGAGAGAGCCGTACGCGGTATGGCTGCAGGGCGGATTGACCTATCCGACAGGCAAGACGGGAATACTGCTTGCCGCCCAGTCGATGCTGGACGGCGGCTTAATAAAGCTATAAGTATACGAAAGGGATAAAATCATGATCAAGAGTATGACAGGCTACGGCAGGGCAAGAGCCGTAATAAACGGCAGGGAGATAATCGCCGAGCTGCGCAGCGTAAACCACAAATTTTTCGAGCTGAACATAAAGCTGGGACGGGCATACGGCTTTCTTGAGCCGGAGCTGAAAGCGTTGCTTAAACAGAAGATAAGCCGCGGTAAGCTGGAATTATCGCTGACGGTGTACAATTTAGACACCCCCGACGCCGAGGTAACAGTCAACAAATCCGCTGTCAACAGCTATATTTTTGCCGCGCGCGAGGCGGCACAAGAGCTGGGCATCGGCGGCGATTTTTCGATAACCGACCTGTTCCGCATACCGGACGCGTTCACGGTAATAAAGTCTGAGTCCGGCGAGCAGCAGGTGAAGGACGATATCTTTGCCGTAGTCAACGAGGCGGTGGATAAGTTTATCGAAATGCGTGTCACCGAGGGCGAAAGCCTGAAAGCAGACGTGTTGGAAAAGGCGGCAAATATCGAGCGTATGACAAAGCTTGTCGAGCAGTACTCTCCCGAAAGTGCCGCAGCCTACCGCACCCGCCTTTACGATAAGATAAAAGAGGTGCTGGAGGGCAAGGACATAGACGAGCAGCGTATACTTACCGAGGCGGCGATATTCGCCGAGAAGATAGCGGTGGACGAGGAAACAGTGCGACTGCACTCTCACATCTCACAGCTGCGCCGCATGCTGGACGGCGACGGTGAGATAGGCAGAAAGTTGGACTTCCTTGTACAGGAGATGAACCGCGAGACCAACACGATAGGCTCAAAATCCGCAGATATACGGATAACCGAACTGGTTGTGGATATGAAGAGCGAGATTGAAAAGATAAGAGAGCAAATACAGAACATAGAATAAAAAGATGTGCCATTGCAACGCAATGGCACATCTTTTTATAGTGAATAACGAATAGTGAATAGTGAATAGTTATGGTGCGCGCTTCGTGCGGAATTTCAAAACACCTCATCAGTCACAAAGCATTCCCCTCAAGGGGAAGGAATTAAGCGGGAAGAACCAAAATAGTGACTGCTTATTTTGCGGCGAGGTCAAGCACGGTATAAGATAGAAGTGATATATTCGTGTTGATGTATTGCTAAGATAAGATAGAGAAAATGTCGAGCCGCAAACAGCAAGCGACTAGCCCTTGCAGAGAGAATAAGGGGAAAGATAGGGTGGGGTCAGGAAGGAAAGTCTGAAAGGAAACCTTGGGGAGGGGAAGAAATCCCGTAGGGTTTGCTTCCC
>JAFLRX010000044.1 GCA_022511265.1 Eubacterium sp.
GAGTATGAGGGAGACCCTTTTACAAAAGGGTCTCCCTCAATAATATACATAAAGCATTTATATCGGCATAACGCCTGTGGGCGGCTTTTTTTTATTGATACTTTTTATATCCCGGATGCTTGCCGGTTACGCCGTACTGCTCTCTCATGCCTATCAGCCTGTCGATATTCTCGCGAGAGATATCCTTAACCCCGCCGAGCAGCCTTGCCACCAGCGAAATGTGCGCCTGCAGCTCCATCGTCTCCATTCTGTAGTACGCGGTGATAAGGTCCGCACCGACGGTCAGCGCGCCGTGGTTTTCCAGCAGCATGCAGTCATGGTCTTTCAGATACGGTGTGATAGCGTCCGGCACCTCATAGGTAGAGGGTGTGCCGTAAGGGGTCAGCGGGATGGAACCCACCGCGATGACCGTCTCTATCATGCAGTAGTCGTCCATCGGCAGATGCGCGCAGGCAAATCCGGTAGACACCGGCGGGTGCGCGTGTACCACCGCGCCCACGTCAGGACGCTGCTCATAGCACCGTAAATGCATCTTTACCTCGGACGAGGGACGCCAGCCCTCTTTCGCTTCAAGAATATTGAAATCGCCGTCGATAAGTCCTATCTTGTCGGGTGTGATAAACGCCTTGCTTATGCCCGTCTGCGTAGCGAGGTATTTGTTTTCACCCACCTTAACGGTGATATTTCCGTCATTGGCGGCAACCCAACCCTTTTGCCACAGCTTGTGGCAGATGTCCACCATCTGTTCTTTTATTTCTTCGTACATATTATTTCCTCCTTTTTACACTACGCCCTTTTGCAGCATTATGTTTGCGTATATAGCTTTTTCGCCGGTGGCAATTATCGCGTGGGCGGTCTTAGCTGCCTCATAGAATGCGAACCGCTCTATCTCGCCGATAACGTCCGCGCCGCGCGGGTCGTGCTTTTTGACTATTGCCTTGTATTCCTCCCATATAGGAGTTTCGGCGGGGTCGCCCGGCATTACCTGCATCAAGTTTACCGGCTTATCAACGTATGTATCCAGCGGGAATAACGTCAGTATCGCGTCCAGCAGCTCCGGCACGCCGTGCCCGTCACAGCGTATCACCTTGGTGTTTTTGCCCATGCTCTCACACGGGAAATTGCCGTCCGCAATAACTATCCTGTCGCTGTGTCCCATCTCACAGAGCGTCTTTAACAGCTCGGGGGAGAGTATCGCGGGAATATTTTTCAGCATATACATTGTCCTTTCATATCGTTAGTTTGTCACCGCGAGAAATCTTTCGTACGCTTTGTCCCAAGCCGCTGTATCGGCAGGGGAGAAGCTGTTTATCGTCTCGCTGTTGGCGACTATTCTCCGCGCGTCGGACAGGTCGGCTATCTCGCCGTGGTGTATCAGCTGCACCGCAATGTTGCCAAGTGCTGTCGCCTCCACAGGTCCGCTTGAAACATTTATGCCGCAGGCGTTGGCGGTCAGCTTGGACAAAAACTTGTCCTTTGTGCCGCCGCCGATAACGTACAGCGTCTCAAACTTCTTTCCTGTACATTCTTCCAGCTGTGCGATGGACGCGCGGTATTTCAGCGCAAGGCTCTCGTAAATACATCTCATCACCTCGCCGACGGTTTGCGGCACATACTGCCCGGTTTTCTCGCAGTATTCGCGTATGCGGCGGGGAATATTTCCGGCAGGGGTAAACTCCGGCGCGTCGGGGTCGATAAAGCAGCGGAACGGCTCCGCCTCTTTGGCGGCCGCCTCCAGCTCGGCAAAGCTGTACTGCTGTCCCTCTCTCATCCACTGGCGGCGGCTTTCCTGTATCAGCCACAGCCCGATGATGTTTTTAAGGAATGAGGTCTTGCCTGCATATCCCTGCTCGTTGGTGACGTTCAGTGCGGCGGAGGTCTGGTTTATTATCGGCTCGTCCAATTCAGTACACAGCAGCGACCATGTGCCGCTGGATAAAAAGGCGAAATCCTTTTCCTTTGCGGGTACGGCAACCTGCGCCGACTGGGTGTCGTGACCGCATACCGCGATTATCTTGCAGGGCTTGATGTCAAGCTCGTTGCATATCTCGTCCGACAGCATGCCGACAACGTTACCGCTCTCGATTATCTCCGGCAGCAGCGATTCCTTTATGCCCAGCTGCTTTGCGGTGTCGTACGACCAGTCCTTTTTCCGCTGGTCAAACAGCTGGGTGGTGGACGCTATCGAGCGTTCTGCCCGCTTGCTGCCGCAGAGGAAATACGCAAACAAATCCGGCATTAGCAGCAGCTTATCCGCCCTTTCAAGCAGCTCGGGTCTGTCCTGCACCAGCGACAACAGCTGAAACGCGGTGTTTATCTCCATTATCTGGTTGCCGGTCGCACCGTACAGCTCATCCTGCGGGATAAGCTTGTATGCCTTATCTACCATGCCCGCCGTACGCGCGTCACGGTAATGCACGGGGTTTTCCGGCAGTCTGCCGTCCTTGTCTATCAGTCCGAAATCCACACCCCATGTGTCTATCGCGATGCTGTCAAGCTCGCCGTATTCTTTGGACTTTATAAGGCTCTGCTTTATCTCGTGGAACAGCCGCAGCACGTCCCAGTACATGGTCCCGTTCAGTATGACGGGGTCGTTTGAAAAGCGATGTATCTCGGTGAGGGAGATTTTATCGCCCTCAAGCGTGCCTATTATCGCCCGCCCGCTGGACGCGCCGAAATCTATCGCAAGTACTCTCTTGCTCATCTTATATTCTTATACATCGGACCGTAAGCCTGACATGCTCTGTAATCCTGACCCTCTTTATCCATGCCGAATGCGTTCCATGCCGCGGGACGGAATATCTTATCCTCCGGCACATTGTGCATAGCAACCGGTATCCTCAGCATCGAGCAGAGGGTGATGAGGTCTGCGCCGATATGTCCATAGCTTATCGCACCGTGGTTAGCGCCCCAGTTGTTCATTACGTCATAAGCGGTCTTGAACGCGCCCTCGCCGGTCGTCCTGGGTGCGAACCATGTGCAGGGCCAGGTGTAGTCGGTACGCTTCCACAGCTTGTCGGTGACTTCATCGGGCAGGCGCACCGTCCAGCCCTCCGCTATCTGAAGTGCGGGACCGAGACCCTTTATCAGGTTAAGTCTTATCATGGTGACAGGCATCTCCGCCTCGGTAACAAATCTTGAGGAATATCCGCCGCCTCTGAAATATCCGAGGTCTGCATAGTTCCATGTGGTTGCGCCGAGTATCGCGTCAATATCCTTGTCGGTCATGTCAAACCATTGCTTCATAACGGGTGCGCCGTTTTCGTCGGTCGCCTTGCCGCATGCGTCAAGGCAGGCTGCGCCGGAGTTTATCAGATGGATAAAGCCGCCGCTTTCTTTTGCGATGCCTTCAATATCATATCCTGTGGCTTTCTTGACTGCCTCGGGGCTCCAGTAGGTACGCACGTCAGCGAATATCTGCGCGCGGTTGGTCAGCAGCTTCATAAACAGCATACCGAGACCGTTCAGCACGTCGTTTTCGGTAGCTAAAATATACGGCTCTCTCGCGCCGTTCCAGTCGAACGAGGTGTTCAGCATAGACTCGGGGAAGTCACAGTTGGGATAAAAGTCCGTCCACTGACGCTGACCCTGAAAGCCTGCCGCGATGGCGTTGTGGCCGACCATTTCCTCCTCGCAGCCTGCGGGCAGGTTCTTGTTGCCGTTCATCAGGTCCTTGATGATGCACATCATCTTTACCACGAACTCCCAGTCGCTGTCCTTCTGCTCGCGGGATCTCTGAAGATTTTCGGGGTTCTTGTCAAAGCCCTCGGTGCATCTTTCCTTTGTCCACTTCAGCGCCTTCTGATATTCAGCCTCGTCATATATGCCCTCGGTCATTCGGCGGATTATCTCTACCTCGTCCACCGATTCAACACGCATGCCGAGATATTCTTCAATAAACGCGGGGTCGATTATCGAGCCGCCGATACCCATTGTGATAGAGCCTATCTGCAAATAGCTCTTGCCCCTCATGGTGGCGCAGGCTACAGCCGCACGGCCAAAGCGCAGCAGCTTTTCCTTTACGTCCTCGGGGATAGAGGTGTCGTCCGCCTCGCATACGTCATGTCCGTAAATGCCGAATGCGGGCAGCCCCTTCTGCGCGTGGGTAGCCAGTACCGACGCAAGATATACCGCGCCGGGTCTTTCTGTACCGTTAAAGCCCCATACGCCCTTTATGGTCATCGGGTCCATGTCCATTGTCTCCGCGCCGTAGCACCAGCAGGGGGTAACCGTCAGGGTGATGTCAACTCCCGCCTTCTTGAATTTATCCGCGCAGGCTGCCGCCTCGGCAACTCTGCCTATTGTGGTGTCGGCGATAACTACCTTTACCGGCTCGCCGTTGGAGTATCTGAGGTTTTCCTCAAACAGCTTTGCGGCGGACTTTGCCATATTCATGGTCTGCTCCTCCAGCGACTCTCTCACGCCCAGCACGCCTCTGCGTCCGTCGATGGTGGGGCGAATGCCTATAACTGGGTAATCTCCTATAAGTCTGTTTTCTGCCATGTTTTTTCCTTTCCGGCTGAAAATGCCAAAACATATTTTACACAGAACTCCTGTGCATTTTTCACAAAATATTATAACACGGTTGGAAAAATTTTTCTAGAATGATTGTGACATCGGATGTAAAATATTCACTTTTTATCTGGAGCTGTCGATTTAGGCGTGATCTCGCGTTCCGCTGATACCGCTAAACAGCGGCTTTCGTCTCTATACTGCATAATTTCAATCGAAAAAAATTGTAAAAAATAACGATTGTATCTATCTACCATACGATGTCTTTCAGAGGTTGACAAAACCCACATTTTAAGGTATAATCTTTTTATCGGTTTTTAACGATTTAACGGTTTAAAGTGACTGTGCTTTAAATCAATAAGATTACTCCTAAAAGGAAAGGATAAAGGATATTATTTTATGGTACTCGCAATTCTTATTATTTATGTGCTGTCCGTTATCGGTATAGGCATTTATTGCCGTAAAAAGGCCGGTACGGTCAACGATTATGTGCTCGGCGGACGTTCGGTCGGTCCGTGGCTGACGGCGTTTGCTTACGGTACGTCGTACTTTTCGGCGGTGGTTTTTGTCGGCTACGCCGGAAAATTCGGCTGGAGCTACGGTCTCGCCTCAACGTGGGTGGGTATAGGCAACGCGCTTATCGGCTCGCTTATGGCATGGGTCATTCTCGGCAGACGTACAAGAATAATGACCAAGCATCTCGACAGCTCGACCATGCCGGAATTTTTTGAAAAGCGCTTTAACAGCAAGGTCATGAAGATAGTTTCATCGCTGATAGTGTTTATCTTCCTTATCCCGTATACCGCCAGCGTATACAACGGTCTGTCCAGACTGTTTGAGATGGCGTTCTCGGTTGATTATTCCTACTGCGTAATAGGCATGGCGGTGATAACCGCGGTATACGTTATAATCGGCGGCTATAAGGCGACCGCGATAAACGACTTTGTACAGGGAATTATTATGCTGATAGGCATTGTGGCTGTCATATTCGCGACGCTTGCGTCTAAGGGCGGCTTTGGTGCTGCGATAGAACAGTTGTCGCAGGTCAGCACCGCAGGCACCCCCTCGCCGAACCTAAACGGCGGCTTTGCCTCGTTCTTCGGACCGGAGCCTATGAATTTGCTGGGCGTGGTGATACTCACTTCACTCGGTACATGGGGTCTGCCTCAGATGGTACATAAATTCTATGCGATAAAGGATGAAAAGTCCATCAAGACAGGTACGATAGTTTCTACTTTCTTCGCGTTTGTGATAGCGGGCGGCTGCTATTTCCTCGGCGGCTTCGGACGTATCTTTGTCACTGATGAAGAATTTGCGGTTATAGGTTCAGACGGCGTTATCCCCAAAATGATGGAATTTCTGCCGGAGATACTTATCGGTATCGTTGTGGTGCTGGTGCTTTCCGCGTCAATGTCCACGTTGTCCTCGCTGGTGCTTACCTCCAGCTCGACGCTGACCCTCGACCTTATCAAGCCCCTGTCCAAGGGCAAGCTGGACGAGAAAAAGACGCTTATCGTTATGCGTGCGTTTATCGCGGTGTTCCTTATTATATCGGTAGTTATCGCGCTTAACAAGACCGCTCTTATCTCCGACCTTATGGGATATTCGTGGGGTGCGCTGGCAGGCGCGTTCCTTGCGCCGTTTATGTACGGCCTGTTCTGGAAGGGCGTCACCAAGGCGTCGGTATACGCAAGCTTTATTGTCGGTGTCGGTGCGACCATACTGCATATGATAATCAAGCCGACCGGCACTTTCCTCGGCTTTGCGCTTGCGTCACCCGTTAACCTCGGCGCGCTGACCATGATAGCGGGACTTATCATCGTGCCGATAGTCAGCCTTATCTCGCCCAAGATGAAAAAGGAACAGCTTGACGGCATCTTCTCCTGCTATGAGCAGAAGAACGAAGTAGCCGTAACCGACGCTATCAGTTCGGACAAGTAAAAAGGAAATCATTATGAAATACAACAACCCCGTACTCAGCGGATTTTACCCCGACCCCAGCGTATGCCATGCTAACGGTAAATTCTATATGGTGTGCAGCTCGTTTCAGTATTTCCCGGGCGTGCCGCTGTTTGAGAGCGACAACCTCGTCAACTGGAAGCAGATAGGCTATGTGCTGACCCGCACAAATCAGGTCGCACTGGAAAAGGTCAACAGCTCCGGCGGCGTATTCGCCCCGACGATACGGTACAACGACGGACGCTTTTATATGGTAACCACCAACGACACCACGCATGAGAACTTTTATGTTTACACAGACGACATATACGGTGAGTGGTCCGACCCGATAACCGTCGAGCAGGACGGCATCGACCCGTCGCTGTACTTCGAGGACGGCAGGACGTACTTTATGAGCAACGGCTCGGACGACGAGGGCAAGGGCGGTGTGGTACAGTGCGAGATAGACATTGCCACCGGTAAAAAGCTGTCGCCGAGTAAATGCATATGGCAGGGCAGCGGCGGTCGCTTTCTTGAAAGCCCGCACCTGTATAAGATAAACGGATATTATTACCTTATGGCTGCCGAGGGCGGCACCGAGTACGGGCATATGATAACCCTCGCCCGGGCAGACAGCGTGTGGGGAGAGTTTGAGACATACGCCGATAACCCCATACTCACCAACCGCAACAAAGCGCCCTGCATAATTCAGGGCATAGGCCACGGCGACCTTATCCAAGATAAAAACGGCGACTGGCATATACTCAGTCTCGGTTTTCGTCAGATACATATGTGGATGACGTTCCACACGCTGGGCAGGGAAGTGTTCCTTACCCCTGTCAAGTTCACCGATGATGGCTGGATAAAGGCTGGCGTTGACGGCACCACAGACGAAAGCTATGAGATAAAGGGTGACTTCGTGCAGAATGTACTGCCGGATTATACCTTTGCAAATACCGACCCGCACATAGACTGGTGCTTTTTGCGTTTTCCCGATCCTAAAAATTACGAGCTGTCGGCTGACAGCTATATATTGCACGGCACCGATATAACGCTGGACGCGGTGGGCTCTCCGACGTTTATTGCGTTGCGCCAGCGTGAGTTTTGCTTTGAGCTGTCGGTAGATGTACAGCTTGACGGCGGCGAGGCGGGGGTCACCATGTATATGTGCGAGCAAGAGCATTTCGAGGTTGCGCTGCGCCAAACCGACAGCGGGCACGAGGCGATACTGCGGCTGAATATCGGCGGCGTGCATCATATCGAAAACGCCGTGCCGGTCAGCGGCAATTCGGCAAAGCTGACAGTCCGCGCTGATAATCTGTTCTATAAGTTTTCCGTGTCGGACTGCGGTAAAGAGACCTTTCTCGGAATGGGTCAGGCGAAATATCTTTCCACCGAGGTGGCAGGCGGCTTTACCGGGGTGATGACCGGACTTTACGCTGTAGGGGAGAACACCGCGAAATTCACAGAATTTCTGTGCAGCTATAAAAATTAGGCTTGATTCTTTAACCGAGCGATGATATAATGTTTATATGAACCGAAAACCGAAAGAAGGACGATGATATGTTTTTCCAAAAAGACATAGAGACAATGCCGAGAGCGGACATTGAAAAGCTTCAGCTTGAAAAGCTAAAGCATGTTACAAAATACTGCTATGACAATGTTCCGCTGTACAAAAAGAAATTTGACGAGGCGGGCTTTGACCCTGCAAAGCTAAAGACACTGTCGGATATCAAATACATACCCTTTACCACTAAGGCGGATTTCCGTGACAACTACCCGTTTGGTATGTTTGCAGTGCCGATGAAAAAGGTTACGCGTCTGCATGCGTCCTCCGGCACCACAGGCAAGCCGACTGTGGTAGGCTATACCGCCAACGACCTTGATATGTGGTCGGACTGCATGGCGAGAATAGTAGTCGCCGCGGGCGCGACCGAAGACGACATCGTGCAGATATCCTTCGGCTACGGTCTGTTTACAGGCGCGCTGGGTCTGCATTACGGACTGGAAAAAATAGGCGCGACAGTCGTACCTTGCTCGTCAGGCAACACCGAAAAGCAGATAATGCTGATGAAGGACTTCGGCACTACCGCGCTGGTCTCCACACCGTCCTACGCCCTGCATATAGGCGAAATGGCGGAAGAACTGGGCTATACCCGCGATGATATCAAGCTGCGTTTGGGGTTGTTCGGCTCAGAGGGCTGCACCGCCGAAATGCGCACGCAGGTGGAAGAATACCTGCACTTGCTTGCCACCGACAACTACGGTATGAGCGAGCTTATCGGTCCCGGCGTATCGGGTGAATGTCACCTGCGCTGCGGTCTGCATTTCAACGAGGATCATTTCCTGCCGGAGATAATCGACCCCGACACCTGCGAGGTGTTGGGCGAGGGTGAAGAGGGCGAGCTGGTAGTCACCGCATTGTCTAAAGAGGCACTGCCGGTGCTGCGCTATCGGACAAAGGACATCACCTCGCTGACTTATGAAAAGTGCGAGTGCGGACGTACCCACGCCCGTATGGCAAAGACCACAGGACGCACCGACGATATGCTGAAGATACGCGGTGTAAATGTGTTCCCGTCACAGATAGAGAGCGTGATAATGACTATCCCGCAGGTAGCCCCGCATTATCAGATAGTGGTCACCAGAGAGGGCAGCCACGACGCGCTGGAGGTAAAATGCGAGATAGCGGACGCAAGTCTGTTGGAGAGCTTTTCCGCATTGGAGGATTTGCGTAAAAAGGTAGATCATAATCTGAAGACCGTGCTGGGCATAGCGGTAAAGGTATCGCTGGTAGAGCCCAAGACGATACAGCGTTTTCAGGGCAAGGCACAGAGAGTTGTCGATTTGAGAAAGAAGTAATTTCCTTTTTCGTCTTGACATTGCCGCAAAATCGTGATAAAATATACTGCGGGGACGGATACCGTCCCCGTGTTAATATGCGCCCGTAGCTCAGCTGGATAGAGCAATAGCCTCCGACGCTATGTGCCGTGGGTTCGAATCCCTTCGGGCGTACCAAATAAAAAAGCCCCTCAAAGCCTTTGTATAAAGGTGTTGAGAGGTTTTTTGTTTGTTGCTTGCTTTTTATGAAATGGGCGAAAGTTCCCTCAAAAATACCATATAAACCTTAAAAATGGGTGTCAAAATGGGTGTCAATCCTTCCGTACCCCCAACCCCATTTTCCATTTGACTTTTTCCTCTCCTTATAGTATAATATATTTAGCCCCACAAGGGGATTTAGCACCCCTCGGGCTGTCGTGTTGACTGGGATTTAAGTGCTGTAATCAAAGCCGCTATCGCAACTAACGCTTTGATTATCAGGTCGGCTATCTCAACGGCGATAGCCTTATTCTTTATTTTTATACATCGTTTTTATCTGTTTTGGAGATTTGATTTTTGATTGTCAGCGTTGTGCGCTGCGACATAAGGGAGGTGGATTTCTTGCAAGAATTGATCGAGCGTTATCTGGCGAATGTCGCCCGGTGCGCGGTTTTGAACAGACCCACCTTTGAGCCGGGGCTCAGCGACAGCGAGCTTATCGAGGGTATCCAAAAGAACGCGCAGGAAATTCACGAGCTGATTTCCCAAAACAACAAGATACTGGACAAATTCCTGCGCGACAGAGACCCCGCCGAGCTGACCGACGAGGAGATAAGCGAGCTGAGCAGCTTTGCCGACCGCCTGTTCCTCTACAACCACAGTGTCGATGACGGCGCCGCTTTTCGCATACATCAGCTGCTGCTGGACGCGGCGACAGTTCGCGGTGACCGCGATATGCGCGTCCGTGAGTTGTACTATGTGGGTATTACTTTGCAATATATGAAAATTTGCTGCCCTGATCTTGATCTTTTTGCGCTGCTGGACGAGGTGCGTGCCGCGTTTGACGCGGCGGCGGAGTATATGGCAGTCTATGAGGAAATCGAGAGCGAGCAGACCCGCAGCTTTATCATCCGCAGTCTTGCCAACCGCAAGCTGGGGCTGGATCGCACCGCCAAGAGCCTGGACGAGTATGACAAGCTGTTTGATGAGGCGATGGAGGTTATAGAATCGCCCAAATACCGTGCGATGAACCCAAATCTGCCGTGGGATGCGTTTGAATACTCCATGCACGCCGACCGCGCCGGACTGGTAGACGCATTGCGCTTTTGCAACGACTCTGAGCGTGCGCAAAGAGTGCTTTCCTCCGCACGCTATATCTATGAGCATACGGAAGAGCATGAGCGCAATAACGACCGCTTTACCAGCTCGCAGGTGTATTACGTTTATGCGATTGCGCGTTATCATGCGGGAGAGATCACGCTGCAGGAATTGCTGTCTATGTTATATGAGCTTTACGAGCATTCGGATTGGTCTGATTATTCCGACAAGGGGCTTGTTTTTAACGTCAACATACCGTGCTATATCCAGTTTTTCACAGAAAGACTGCCGCGCGAAGAGCGCGAGTACTGGCATACCAAACGGCATGAGGTTTTTACAAATGTCTCTCAATATCTGTCGCGGCTCAACGCGAACGAATATATGTTCCTGCTCAACAACAACGTGCAGGAGATAGTCGCTTTGCGCGCGCAGGGTGATATCAGCTTTCGCAACCACAAGCTTGAGTATATTCTCAGCTGCCACCGTCCGACTTATGTACATTCAAATGTTGTAGCATGGCTTGCAGGACAGTTGGCGTGCCGTATGGCGGAGGTTTCTCCCGATGCGCTGATAGGTGTGCTGGGTACAAGAGACGCGGACGAGGTCCGCTCCCGCGCCCAAGAACTTACACAGCATGCGTACGAGTGCGCGCTGTATCACGACATGGGCAAGAATATGCTGTTGAGTGCTGTTAGTCTGTATCATCGGCAGCTTATTGATTTGGAATTCGGCAATATCAAGCAGCACCCGATATTCGGCGCGCGGCTTTTGCGCCTGTGCGACGCGGACGAGGATGCACAGCAGGTGGCGCTGTATCACCATCTGTTCTATAACGGTAAAGGCGGCTATCCTATGGACTGCGAGCCTTGCAGCGATTCTGCGCGGCCGTTGGTTGGGATCGTCGCGGTAGCCGATTCGCTGGATGCGGGCACAGACAACATCGGTCGCTGCTATGCGGCGGTAAAGACGTTTGAGACGCTGGTCGGCGAGCTGCGCGCAGGCAGCGGCACACGTTATGACCCTGCGGTAGTCGCATTGTTTGACAACGAGGATTTTTTCGCGCGCATACGCGACGGACTGGTCACCACCCGCCGTGAAACTTACTGCCGCGCCTATCGCCCGCCGGAGAACATGACGGCAACAGATGGAGTGCTGTAGTCTGTCGTATGGCTGATACTTATAGAGAAGTTTACAATTACTATCGGGGAAAACCTTTCTGTAGAAAGGTTTTCCCCGTACCCCTTTCCAAAGACT
>JAFLRX010000045.1 GCA_022511265.1 Eubacterium sp.
CCGAAACGCTGTCCGCCGAACTGAGCCTTACCGCCCAGAGGCTGCTGCGTAACCAGTGCGTACGGACCGGTCGAACGTGCGTGTATCTTATCATCAACAAGGTGATGCAGCTTGAGGTAGTACATGTATCCTACCGTTACCGGGCTGTCGAATTTCTCACCGGTACGTCCGTCGATAAGCTGCGTCTTTGAATCGGGGTTCATCGGTATCTTGGAGAAGTCTATCTTTGCGCTGTCCTTATCGGGATAGTTTTCTCTCTGTGCCTCCGCCATCGCAAAGCATTCTCTGATATCCTGCTCGTGCGCGCCGTCGAATACAGGCGTCATTATCTGCCAGCCAAGTGCCTTGCAGGCATATCCGAGGTGGACCTCAAGCACCTGTCCGATATTCATACGGGACGGAACGCCCAACGGGTTCAGCACGATGTCAAGCGGTGTGCCGTCCGGCAGGAAAGGCATATCCTCCTGCTTTAAGATGCGGGATACGACGCCCTTGTTACCGTGGCGGCCCGCCATCTTATCGCCGACAGAGATCTTTCTCTTCTGCGCGATATAGCAGCGTACTACTTCGTTTACTCCGGGGCTGAGCTCTTCGCAGTTCTGTCTGGTGAACACCTTTACGTCTACGATTATACCGCTCTCACCGTGAGGAACACGCAGCGAGTTGTCTCTTACCTCTCTCGCCTTTTCGCCGAATATCGCACGCAGCAGTCTTTCCTCCGCGGTCAGCTCGGTCTCGCCCTTAGGCGTTACCTTACCTACCAGGATGTCACCGGACTGTACCTCTGCGCCGATACGGATAATTCCGCGCTCGTCAAGGTCTTTCAGCGCGTCCTCGCCGAGGTTGGGGATATCTCTTGTTATCTCCTCAGGTCCCAGCTTGGTGTCACGGCACTCCAGCTCGTATTCCTCAATATGGATAGAGGTGAAGGTGTCGTTGTATACCAGCTTTTCGTTTATCAGTACCGCGTCCTCGTAGTTATAGCCTTCCCAGGTCATAAAGCCGATCAGCGCGTTCTTACCAAGCGAGATCTCGCCCTGACTTGTCGCAGGACCGTCCGCCAGCACGTCGCCCTTCTTTATCTCCATGCCCTTTTCAACGGCAGGCTTTTGATTTATGCAAGTACCCTGGTTAGAGCGCTTGAACTTTATCAGCTTATAGCTGTGGTCCTGTCCGTCGTTATCGGTGATGATTATTTCATCAGCGTTGACGGAGGATACCACACCGTCCTCCTTGGCGATAACAACAACGCCGGAGTCTATTGCCGCCTTGTATTCCATACCGGTACCTACTATCGGGTTTTCGGTTATCATCAGCGGCACTGCCTGACGCTGCATGTTCGCGCCCATCAGCGCACGGTTCGCGTCGTCGTTTTCAAGGAACGGTATCATAGCGGTAGCCACGGATACTACCATCTTCGGTGAGATATCCATAAAGTCTACCTTTTCGCGCTCGACTTCCAGTATCTCCTCGCGATAGCGGGCATTTACACGCTTTCTCGCAAAGCGGCCCTGCTCGTCCAGCGGCTCGTTAGCCTGCGCAACTATATAATTATCCTCGACGTCGGCTGTCATGTACAGCACCTCGTCGGTCACCACGCCGGTCTCCTTGTCCACCCTGCGGTATGGCGCCTCGATAAAGCCGTACTGGTTTATCTTAGCGAACGACGCAAGATAGGAGATCAGTCCGATGTTAGGACCTTCAGGGGTTTCTATAGGACACATTCTTCCGTAGTGGGAATAGTGTACGTCACGCACCTCAAATCCGGCACGGTCACGGGAAAGACCGCCGGGACCCAGCGCCGAAAGTCTTCTCTTATGAGTAAGCTCCGCCAGCGGGTTGTTCTGATCCATGAACTGTGACAGCGGAGACGAGCCGAAGAACTCTTTTATCGCCGCCACAACGGGTCTTATATTTATAAGTGAATTGGGTGATATCTTATCCGACTCCTGCGACTGGAGACCCATACGCTCGCGTATCACACGCTCCATACGCGCGAAACCGATACGGAACTGGTTCTGTAACAGCTCGCCTACCGAACGGATACGTCTGTTGCCGAGGTGGTCGATATCGTCCACCGTGCCGACACCGTCGCAAAGGTTGATAAAATAGCTTACCGAAGCGTAGATGTCGTCAAGTGTGATATGCTTGGGGATAAGGCGGTCAAGGTTGTTCTTGATGCCGTCCGCTATCTCCTCGTCGTTGTTTGCGTTGTTCAGTATCTCCTGAAGTACGTCAAAGCTTACCTTTTCGTTTACGCCCAGTGCAGCCGCGTCAATAGACTCGGGGATATAGCCCTTGATGTCTACCATGCAGTTGCCGATTACCTTTACTTCCTTTTCCTCGGCGTAGATAAGGCATTCCTTAACGCCTGCCTGCTCTATCTCGGCGGCCTTTTCCGCGTTGATGAAATCGCCCTGCTCGCACAGCACCTCGCCGGTGGCCTGGCTGATTATCGGCATTGCGGCCCTGTGTCCCGCGATTCTCGCGGAGATACCGAGCTTTTTGTTATATTTATAGCGTCCGAATCTTGCAAGGTCGTATCTTCTCGCGTCAAAGAACAGCGCGTTAAGATGGCTCTGCGAGGATTCAACCGTCGGGGGCTCGCCGGGTCTCAGCTTTCTGTATACCTCCAGCAGCGCCTCTTCGGTGTTCTTGGTCGCGTCCTTATCTGTAACGGTCTGGACAATGAGCGGCTCCTCACCGAACTTGTCGGTAAGGTCATTGTCTGCGCTGTACTCGCCCAGCGCACGCAGCAGCGTGGTGGCGGGTATCTTTCTGTTTTTATCTATACGAACATAGAAAATGTCGTTAGAGTCCATCTCGTATTCCAGCCACGCGCCGCGGTTGGGGATAACGGTGGAACGGAACAGCTTTTTACCGGACTTGTCGTAATCAAACCCGAAATACACACCGGGAGAACGAACCAGCTGCGAAACGATAACACGCTCCGCACCGTTGATTACAAAGGTGCCGGAATCGGTCATGAGCGGGAAATCACCCATGAATATCTCGTTTTCCATTACCTCGCCCGTCTCGGTATTTCTCAGTTGAGCCTTTACTCTGAGCGGTGCGGCGTAGGTAACGTCACGTTCCTTACACTCTTCTATAGTATACTTAGGCTCTTCATCCAGTCTGTAATCCACAAAGCTGAGCACCAGCTTACCGTTTGCGTCGGTAATTGAGGAAATATCGTTGAATACTTCCTTTATGCCTTCTTTCAAAAACCAATTGTAAGAATCCTTCTGGATCTCAATAAGGTTAGGCATCGGCTGAACTTCGTTGATCTTAGAGAAACTCAGACGGTCATTTCTTCCCAGCTTGACCTGCTTGACATTCACCATGGGCTTTACCACTCCTTAGTTATTATAATCGACAGTGCGCGAAAATCTATGCAAAACCGCTCACAATACGCAACCGCAGGTTTATGAGCAAAGCTTTTCACATATTTTTAACGCATATCAATCCATTATGATACAGTATATTATTCTACCATAGCAGGATAGATTTGTCAAGAGATAAAATTAAAAATATACAAAAAATTTTTATCGACTTGACAAACTGTTCTTTATAGTGTAAAATGATAATAATTTGAAAACGGTTTTCATTTTCAAATTTCGACAAGCTACGGGAGAGATAAAATGAACTATAAAACCAAACAAAGCGAGCTGATACTGGAATATATAAAACAAAACGCCGACCGCCACCTGACCGCCGACGAGATATCCGACGGGCTGAAGTCCGAGGTCGGCAAGACCACCGTCTACCGCAATTTAGAGCGGCTGTGCGAGCAGGGCGTTGTCAGAAAATACATACTCAGCGACGGCGGCAGCGCATGCTATCAGTACGCCGACTGCGGACAGCGTACCCGCCACTTTCACCTGAAATGTCTGAAATGCGGCAGGCTGCTGCATCTCGAGTGCGACCACCTGACCGAGATAGACGAGCATATAAAGGCAGAGCACGGCTTTACCGTTGACCCGTCCCGCACCGTGTTTTACGGCAGGTGCGCGGACTGCTCAGAGGAGGTCGGCGGATGAGCGTTATAAAAAAAGCCGTCTGCCTTATCCTTGCCGCCGCATTGCTCAGCGGCTGCTCGACCAAAGCGGAAAGCAAAGACAACAACGGCAAGCTGAAGATAGTTACCACCGTTTTCCCCGCCTACGACTTTGCGCGGCAGATAGGCGGCGATAACGCCGAGGTAGATATGCTGCTCTCCCCCGGCTCTGACAGCCACAGCTACGAGCCGTCGCCGCAGGATATGCTGGATATAGGCGGCTGCGATATTTTTATCTATATCGGCGGCAGTGACGAATACTGGGCGGAAAAGATAACCCAAAGCCTCGATGGAGTGCTTACCGTGCGGCTGTCGGACAGTGCAGAGCTTTTATGGGATGAGGACGAGGAAGAACACGGACACGACCACGACCATGCGGCGCATGAGGATCTGTTTGACCCGCATATCTGGACATCGCCGTCCAATGCGCTGAGAATGCTGGACGCGATAGCTGACGCATTTTGCGAGACAGACAGCGATAATGCTGAAACCTACAGGCAAAACTCCGACGCATACGCACAGCAGATACAACAGCTTATCACAGACACCGAGCAGGCGGTAAACGGCGCCGAAAACGGCACGCTGATATTTGCGGATAAATTCGCGTTCAGGTATTTCACCCACGAGTTCGGGCTAAACTATGCGGCGGCGTTTCACTCCTGCGACGAGCATTCCGAGCCTGGGGCGAAAACCGTGGCGTCGCTGATAGACACCGTAAAGGAAAAGCAGCTGCCCGCTGTGTATTATTTTGAATTTAACAGCGACCGCACCGCAAAGACGATAGCGGAGGAGACAGGCGCACAGGCGCTGATGCTGTATTCCTGCCACACCGTCTCACAGGCGGAGCTGGACGCGGGGGAGACATATGTCTCGCTTATGAGAAAGAATTTAGAGCAATTGAAGATTGGGTTAGGTAACTGATATGGAAACTTTAATAGAATGTAAAAACCTCTGCGCCGGATATGAGGGGCAGACGGTGATAAACGACCTGTCGTTTTCGGTAAGCAGCGGCGACTTTTTAAGCATCGTCGGCGAGAACGGCAGCGGTAAGACCACACTGATGAAGACACTGCTGGGGCTGAAAAGTCCGCAGTCGGGCGAGATAGTATTCGGCGGCGGGCTGAAGTCCACCGAGATAGGCTATCTTCCGCAGCAGACCGCCATGCAGAAGGATTTCCCCGCGACGGTGAAAGAGGTGGTACTGTCCGGACGCTTGTCCAAGCGCGGGCTGCGCCCATTCTACGGCAAGACCGACAAGGCGCGCGCAAAAGAGGATATGGAGCTGATGGATATATTGCCGCTTGCCGACCGCAGCTATCGCGACCTGTCCGGCGGTCAGCAGCAGCGTGTGCTACTGGCGCGCGCACTGTGCGCCACCGAAAAGCTGCTGCTGTTAGACGAGCCGGTGTCGGGGCTGGACCCGTCGGCAACACAGGATATGTACGACGCTATCTTCCGGCTGAATAAAGAGCGCGGGGTGACGGTGATAATGATATCCCACGACCTTAACGGCGCAATAAGGTACTCAAAGCAGATACTGCATATGGAGGGCGGGCAGTACTTTTTCGGCACAGTGGAGGAATACCGCAGTTCGGACATCTTCCACACCATGAGCACCTGCGACTGCCGCTGCTGCTGCAATCACCACAACATGGGAGGTGCCGATAATGCTCGAGATGCTTTCCTATGACTTTTTCCTGCGGGCGCTGCTGGTGGGCATGCTGGTGTCATTATGCGCCTCGCTGTTGGGCGTGTCACTTGTGCTAAAGCGGTTTTCGATGATAGGCGACGGACTGTCGCATGTGGGCTTCGGCGCGTTGGCTGTCGCCGCCGCGATGAACCTTGCGCCGTTGCAGGTATCTATCCCCGTTGTAGTTATTGCCGCGTTTTTGCTGCTTAGGGTCAGCGGACACGGCAAGATAAACGGCGACGCCGCGATAGCGGTCTGCTCGTCCGGCGCGCTGGCTATAGGCGCGGTGATATTATCACAGAGCGGCGGCGCAGCCGACATAAACAGCTATATGTTCGGCAGTATCATGGCGATAACAGGAGACGACCTGCTGCTCAGCGTGATATGCTCGGCGGTGGTTATTGTGCTGTTTATACTGTTCTATAATAAGATATTCGCGGTCACCTTTGACGAGAGCTTTTCCCGTGCGACAGGCGTAAAGACCGAGCTGTACAACACTGTCATTGCCCTGCTCACTGCGCTGACGGTGGTGGTCGGCATGAGGATAATGGGCGCATTGCTTATCTCCAGCCTTATCATCTTCCCCGCACTCGCGTCCATGCGGATATTCAAGAGCTTTAAGAGTGTGACCGTATGCAGCGCGGTGCTGTGCGAGGTGTGCTTTATCGCGGGTATGGAACTGACCTGTGAGATAGACTGGCCCGCCGGCGCGTCGGTGGTTATCGCCAACCTATGCGCATTTGTTATCTTCTCTATCGTCGGCGCTATATTGAAAAGAACTAAAAAGTCATAAATACTACTTGTATTTCAATTTTTTCTATGATAATATATCATTAGAAATATCGCGCCAGCAGGGCGCGCAACAATTCCGCATTCCGCATTCCGAATTAATTTGGAGGTTACTATGAGAACATTATTTAACGACGGCTGGAAGTTTTTCAAATTCACAACGCCCGAGTGTGACGAAACACCCGATTACAAGCCTGTGCAGATACCGCACGACTGGCTGATACACGACGCCGAAAACCTGTACGAGACCTCGTACGGCAGTTACATAAAGACCTACGATTTCGGCAATGTTGCCGGCAAGAGCATCCGACTGTACTTTGAGGGCGTGTACATGAACTGCACCGTGTACGTAAACGGGCAGCCTGCCGCCGACTGGAAGTACGGGTATACCTCTTTCGAGGCGGACCTGACCGACCTTTTGCATGACGGCGAAAACACGATATCGGTGCTGGTACGGCACGAATCACCCAACACCCGCTGGTATTCGGGCGCGGGTATTTTCCGTGACGTGCATCTGATAGTTTCCCCGACCAGCCACATAGTGACCGACAGCGTGTACTTCCACACCGAAAAGCAGGGCAATGATTGGCACTGCGTTGTATCTTCCGAGACGGCAAACGCCGGGGGGCTGACCCGGCGCATCACCCTAGCCGCACCCGATAAGGTGCTTTATCAAGGAGAACTGCCTGCAAGCGACACCGCAAAATTCACCTTGACTGATATAACCGAAAAATACATATGGGATATAGCTTCGCCGAATCTGCTTGCCCTTACCGTAGAGCTGATAAGGGACGGCGAAGTAATTGACGAAAGCGTCTGCAAGGTTGGTCTGCGGGATATAGAATACAAGCCCGACAGCGGCTTTTTCCTCAACGGCAGGCATATCAAGCTGAACGGCGTATGCCTGCACCACGACCTCGGCTGTCTCGGTGCGGCATTCAACAAGGCGGCGGCAAAGCGCCAGCTGCAAAAGATGATGGAGATGGGTGCCAACGCGGTGCGTACCTCTCACAACCCGCCCGCGATAGGCTTTATGGAGCTGTGCGACGAGCTTGGCATACTGGTGGACAGCGAGGCGTTTGATATGTGGGAGCGCCCCAAGACCGAATATGACTACGCGAGATTTTTCGGAGACTGGTATAAAAAGGACGTTGCGTCATGGGTGCGCCGCGACCGCAACCACCCCAGCGTAATTATGTGGAGCGTCGGCAACGAAATATACGACACCCATGTATCTCCGCGCGGCTGCGAGGTGGCAAAAATGCTGCACGACGCGGTGCGGGAAAACGACCCGCTGTGCAACGCCCCCACCACGATAGGCTCTAACTATATGCCGTGGGAGGGCGCGCAGAACTGCGCAATGCAAGTGGACTTAGTGGGCTATAATTACGGCGAGAGCCTGTACGAGCAGCACCACGCCGAACACCCCGAATGGAAGATATACGGCAGTGAGACCACCAGCGGCGTAAAGAGCCGCGGTGTATATCACTTCCCCGCGGCGGCATGCTTTATGACACATGCCGACCTGCAATGCTCGTCCCTCGGCAACTGCAAGGCGGGCGCAGGCGCGATAACCGCACAGAAGGTAATAGAGATGAACCGTGACATTGACGTGTGCGCGGGCATGTTCATCTGGACTGGTGCGGACTATATAGGCGAGCCGTCACCCTATTCCACCAAAAACGCCTATTTCGGCAACATAGATACAGCGGGGCTTGAAAAAGACAGCTTTTACCTCTATCAGGCGGCATGGACCGACAAGCCTGTGCTGCACCTGATGCCGTACTGGGATTTTAACGACGGACAGCTGATAGATGTTATCACCTATACAAATTTAAGAGAGGTCGAGCTGTTTGTAAACGGAAAGTCTGTTGGCAAGCAGGCGGTAAGCTCTTACACCGCCGCATGGCAGATACCTTATGAAAAGGGTGAGATAAAGGCAGTCGGCGTTACTGCTGACGGCAAGGAGATATCCGATATAAAGCGCTCATTCGGCGACAGTGCAAAGATAGTGCTTTCGTCAAACCGCAGCACAGTCATCGCCGATGGAGAGGATATCGCGGTAATAGTTATCGGCACAGTAGACAAGGACGGCAACCCCGTCGAAAACGCACGCGACCGTGTGACCGTCACCGTTGACGGCGGCAGACTGGTCGGTTACGACAACGGCGACAGCACCGACTATGACAGCTATAAATCCGCATCGCGCAGGCTGTTTTCAGGCAAGGCGGCGGCATATATCGCACCGTCTGACAAGGCGGGCACAATAACCGTAACGGCTACCGCCGAAGGACTTGAAAGCGCGAGCATAGTCATAAACGCCGTATCCGGCGAGGTGCGTGAAGGTATTTCTATGCTTGAAAGCATCACCGACAACCCCTACACCGCCGAGATACCGCTGAGAAAAATAGAGCTCACCCGCAGCGGCGGCAGTCAGCTTGACCCCGAGCATCCCGACTGCGAGATAACCGCGCGGCTGCTGCCCGAAAACGCAAGCTATACCGACCTTTCCTGGAGCATAGTTACCAACAGCGGCATTGTCACCAACCTCGGCGAGGTCACCGCAGACGGCAACAAGGCAGTGGTAAAGGGTCTCGGCGACGGCAGCTTCAGGCTGCGCTGCCAATCGCTAAACGGCAGAAAGCAGCCGGAGATAATCTCCGAGCTGGAATTTACCGCGAGCGGATTCGGTCAGCCTACCGCAAACCCATACGAATTTTTATCCGGCTGCCTGTACAGCTACAGCCTGAAGCTGATGGACGAGGTACAGCGCGGCGGCGTAAATATAAAGAAGGACAACAACATAGTCGGCTTTACAAAAACTGATTTCGGTAAGTACGGCAGTGAAGAATTTACCGTCAGCATAATAAACTGGCATTCCGATGCTCCGTTTAACTTCCGCCTTTGGATAGGCAAACCGTTTGAAGACGGCTCAAAATGCCTCGGCGACTTTACATATCAGGCAAACTTTATCTGGCAGACATATATCGAAAACAGCTACAGGCTGCCTGAACGGATAACCGGCGTACAGGACATCTACTTTGAGTTTGACAAAAACGACCTGCGGGTAGATTTCGGCGGATTTTACTTCACCCCGATATTAAAGGCGTACGAGGTCATCCCCGCCTGCGACTACGATATGCTGCACGGAGACACCTTTGAAGAGGTCGGCAGCTCGGTCAACAAGATAGGCAATAACGTGTTCATGGACTTTGACGGTATGGATTTCGCCAAAGGCACCAGCGAAATAATAATCACCGGCAAGACCCGCCACGATAACGATTCTATCCATGTGCATTTTGAGATCGACGGCGTACTCGCCGCACAGGAGATAGTGGAGTTCCCCTACAGCGAGCAGTCGATATCCGTCGCCCACCCGCTGCCGGATATCCGCGGCAAGGGTACGGTGCAGTTTAAGTTCTTACCCGGCTGCGATTTCGATTTTGATAGTTTTGAAATAAAGCCGAAAAACAATTAATAATGCTGAATGCATAATGTATAATGTATAATTACAGGCTGTCGCGTCGCGACAGCCTGATTTGTTTATTTTTATTGTTGTGAGGATAAGTTTTGATTGCTGTAGAGCCTGCTATACCAATATCAATCTTTAGTGCATTTATCTGAAAGGACACCCTGAGGAGGGGAAGCAAACCCTACGGGATTTCTTCC
>JAFLRX010000046.1 GCA_022511265.1 Eubacterium sp.
GAGGGAAGGAAACCCGTCCCAGAGGGATTCCTTCCCTCCCTTTCGGTGTCCTTTCGGATAAATGCACCTAAGATTGATATTGGTATAGCAGGCTCTACAGCACACTCCCTTTATCCTCTTCACACAAACTAAATAAATAAAACCAAGTGCTGTTGCAATGCAACAGCACTTGTCTTTTTATCAAATTATAACGTTATCTCAACACTTACGCACTTGCTGTCACTTAACGCTTCGCTCAATTCGTCCGGCTGGCATACGCCCGCGTACAGCGTAAACCGCTGTGAGTATACCTTTCTCTCTCCGTTGTCGTCTACGGACGTAAACGCGTTTTTGTCAAGCGATATGCTGAAGGTCTGCGTTTCTCCCGCTTTGAGATGCACCCGTATAAACCCGCACAGGCTGTGCGTAGGCACGGCATGTTCGCTGTAGTCCTTTATATACAGCTGGATGACCTCGTCGGTATCGGTGTCGCCGACATTCTCGGCTGTTACTTCAGCGACCGTATCGCTGTATTTTATATCGGTGCATTTTACCTTTGAATAGGTCAGTCCATAGCCGAACGGGTAAAGGATATTGTCTGTCGTGTATCTGTAGGTTCTGCCCTGCATTGAATAATCGGTAAACGGCGGCAGCAGGTCGCTGTCTTTATAGAATGTAACGGGCAGCTTGCCGGAGGGGGAGACGTCGCCGAAAATGATATTAGCCAGCGCTCTGCCGCCCTCGCTGCCGGGGTACCACGCGTGTATCAGCGCGTCTGCGTCGGTTTCGGCGTTGATAGAGCTGCCTGCGGCGCAGACTATTATCGTTGGCTTTCCTGTGCCTTGGACAAGCTGTATCAGCCTGCGCTGGCTTTCGGGCAGGCGCAGGTCTTTTTTGTCGCCGGAGGAAAACTCATTGCCGGTGTCACCCTCTTCACCCTCAACGCTCGCATCAAGACCGAGACACAATATCACCGCGTCAGAGTTTTTCGCAGCGGCAATCGCCTCGGCATATCGGTCGCCGGGCAAAGCCTGCCCGGATATCCTGTCCTTGTATAAATGGCAGCCCTGCGAGTACAGCACCCTACCCGTAAACCTTTCGGTTATGCCGCGCAGGAAGGTCACATAGCCGTCAGATGTGCCGCAATAGTTGCCCTCGAGTGCGGCGATGCTGTCGGCGTTGGGGCCTATCACCGCGATAGTGTTCAGCTTGCTTTCGTCCAGCGGAAGTATGCCGTTGTTTTTAAGCAGCACAAGTGATTTTTCCGCACAGGTCAGCGCGGCGGCCTTATGCTCTTTGCAGGCGACGACAGTGTAGGGTATATCGTCATACTCTGTCTTGTCGTCGAACATACCCAGACGTATCCTTGTCCTCATCAGATGTACGCAGGCGGTGCGGATATCCTCTTTGGTGATAAGTCCGTCCTCCAGTGCCGCCAGCAGGTTGACGTAGGTGCAGCCGCAGTTTACGTCACAGCCCGCTTTCAGTGCCATTGCGGCAGACTCCACCGAGTTTGCGGTGACGTGGTGGTTCTCGTGGAAATCTCTTATCGCCCAGCAGTCGGAGACAAAATATCCGTCAAAGCCCCATTCTTTAAGCTTGGACATCAGGAAATCGCTGGCGCAGGAGGGCTCGCCGTTTACGCGGTTGTATGCGCCCATTACGCCCTCTACCTTAGCGTCCTCTACCAGCGCGCGAAAGGCAGGGAGATAGGTCTCTTCAAGGTCTTTTGCGTTTACGTTCGCGTCAAATTCGTGCCGCAGCTCCTCAGGTCCGCTGTGTACCGCAAAATGCTTTGCGCAGGCGGCAGCCGCCATTACTTCTCCGTCGCCCTGAAGTCCTTTAACATAAGCCTTGCCGAGCTGTGCCGTAAGATAGGGGTCCTCTCCGTAGGTCTCGTGACCTCTGCCCCAGCGCGGGTCGCGGAAAATGTTGATGTTAGGCGACCACATGGTCAGCCCTTTGTAAATGTCATGGTCTCCGTATTTTATATAGGCGTTGTATTTTGCCCGTGCTTCTTTCGCGATGATCTCGGCAACACTGCAGACCTGTTCGGCGTCAAACATTGCCGCCAGCCCTATCGCCTGCGGAAACACCGTAGCTGTGCCTGAGCGTGCCAGCCCATGCAGGGTCTCGTTCCACCAGTTATAGGCGGGTATGCCCAGCCGCTCTATCGCGGGCGCGTCATAGCGCAGCTGCGAGGCCTGCTCTTCCACCGTCATCTCGTCAGTCAGCGCCTCGGCGCGCTCGAGAGGGGATAGCGTTTTGTCCAGATATTTTTTCATATATACCTCCATAATCCCATAATATTGATTAAATGATAGCATAATTTATTCGCAATACAGACAACATAAAGTGACATAAAATGATGAAATTAATCTTTTCGGTAAATGCGGTCATCTTAAAATTATCAACAGAAAATACGCAAATATCAGTTGAAAGTGCCGAGAATATATAGTATAATTAATATACATTAAAAAAACAATACTATCATATAAAAAAAGAGAGCATAAAATGATCGGCATTATAGTTAAACAAATGCTTTTGGAGGAGAAAGAAAATGACGGATAAAGAATTTGACAGGGCGCTGGAGCTGGCGATACAAAACTACGGCGACAGCTTTTTTGATTTACCCGACGGGGCGGAAACATTGCATATTTTTTCGGAAGAATTTGAGCTGAAAATGCAAAAGCTTATCGCGAAAGAGCGCAAGTTTTATTTTCCGCTGATAAAGACCCGCCGACGGAAAATACTCACTGCGGCGGTGATTACGGCAATAATCGCGGCAACTATGGTTATGAGCATAGGCGCGCTGCGCGAACCTGTTATCGGATTTTTTACAAATATGTTCTCAACCCATGCCGAGGTATTGCCATTTGATACTGTCGGCGCGCCGGAGACCATTGAGGATATATATGAGATAGCATATATCCCGGATGGGTTTGAACTTGCAAAAAGGACGGAATCCCTTACATATATTTCTGAGTACTATGAAAAAGCTGATGGACATATAGTTTTTAATCAGGAAATAAAGTCCAAATACAAAGAAAATGTCAATACCGAAGGATATGATATGCTGCCGATAGAGGTAAACGAAAACAACGGGTTTATTATTGATATGGACGGATATTTTTATATTGTGTGGGATAACGGAGATTACATCTTTAGTCTGGAAACAGGCAGTGTTGTTAAAAATACACTAATCGAGATGGCAAAATCTGTGCAAAAGGCAGAATAATAAAAAATCTTCAAAAATTTTGTAACAAAAAGGCGTTTTTTAGGATTTATATATATAAGGGGTATTATTGTCAAAATGTCGGTTACCCCGAATAATGAAAAAGGAGGGAGAACCGATGAAGAAAAAAATCTTTTCTGTTATGCTGGCACTTGTGATGGTGTTCAATTCTCTTCTCTCGATGACCGCCAGTGCCGCCGCGCCCGGCAACGGAGGCGGCGACACCGCAAGCCCGATGTATCAATATACATCGTCTGTTACAAGTAGATTAACTATCAACGGGAAAACGGCAACTTGTGAAAGCAAAGCTACCGGAACTACATCATCCTTAATAGAAGCAGATCAGTATCTTGAACGTCACACCTTCTTATGGTGGTATGAGACGGTTGGTCAGTGGGGAAAATCTACAACGACCAAATCGCTCACCATGACCAACACCAAGAGTAACCTCACCGGCGGCGTATACAGAGTACGCACAGTGTTCAAGGTATACAACGGTACTAAATATGAGACTATCGAAGTGATCAGCGACGAAGTTACTATTTAAGGGTGAATATGCTGCGCAAGCATTTTTAACAGTGTTTCCTACTTAGTGAACGATGTTCTGTGTTATGGCAGAACAACGCCGACAAGCAACAGCTTGTCGGCGTTTTTTTATTTATTTATTTATTCTTTTTCCGCCTGCTCAGCAGTATCACAGCCGCCAAGCCGGAAGCGCATACTAGCGCACTCCGCAGCGCGATATCCGCATTATAACCTGTCTGTACGTTGTCTGTATCAGTCGGGTCATCCGAATTGCTTGGGTCGTCTGAATTGTTCGGGTCGTCGGGATTGCTCGGATCGTCGGGGTTACTCGGATCGTCGGGATTGCTCGGATCGTCGGGATTGCTCGGATCGTCGGGGTTATTCGGATCATCGGGGTTACTCGGATTGTCGGGCTTGCTCGGATCGTCAGGATTGGTAGGATCATCGGGATTATTCGGATCGTCGGGTTCGTCCGCGTCATCCGGAGCAATGGTTACCTCAACCGACTGCGGCGGGATGTCGTTGTGGTTATCGTCTCCGATAACCCTGTACCATACGGTATAGCTGCCTGCTTTAGTACCGACGGGTATATCGGTCGAGTATTCTCCGTTTTCCGAAAGGCTGTACTGCATTTCGCCGCCGATGGCGGTGCCCGCCGTCACAAGCTGCTGCGATTTGCCGTTATATTTGAGGCTTTCGGGTATGGGCGCGGTATAGGTCGGGTCAGCCTTTATGATTGTCAGTGTATCTCCGCCGATAATTTTGTAGTTTGTGTTGTCGGTGGCTGCGGTATAGGCTTTATCCTCATAGCCGTAGGTGTAGGTGCCTACATTAGGCTCATCTGCGGTGAGGATGACTGTTACCTTATCTATGCCGTCCGCCGTTGTTATGCCGTCTATATCTACGACGAAGTCTTTGCTGCCGCTGTAGGTGACGGTCAGTTCGGGGATAAACAGCGCCGCCTTTTCAATGGTGTAGTCCTGTGTTATGCCGTATTCGGGCAGTACATAGTTGCCGTTGTCGAGGTCTATTGCCGCGGCGGTATAGTCGCCTGCGTCAGTCTCCTGTCCGCCCTGAACTATAATACCGCATTCGTCACCCGGCACAAGCTCAGTGGCGATAGCAATTACATTAACATGGTATCCCGTGTAGGTAAGTCCGGTATATCCGCTCCATTCAGGTCTTATCGTTTTCGGTCGGATATTGCCGATCGTTGTTATCGGGTCGGTGATCTCATAGTTGCCGCACTGTTCGCCGCTAAGCGTGATATTCTGAGCCGTGACGGTCTTGTTATTTCCTGCGTCGGCATTATTATAAGTATAGTTATCCGCCGTTGCGGTAACCTTGCCGAGGTCGCAGCTCTCAACATTTGTAAGGTCGATTTGCAGACCTGCGGCGGTATCATTACCGTCATAGGTCTTGTCGGCATTGCCTGTTATCTCGGCGGTGAGCGCCTTTTTGTAAACGGAGACGGTGATGGCGTCTTTACCGTCATTTGCGATATCGCTGCCGCCGTATACCGCCAACACGGTGTTTCCGCCCGCGAAGAAGTTATTTTCCGATGTCGCTTTTACCTTAATGGTTGCCGTGCCGCTGTCTTTTACCGTGCTGTCATAGTAGGTGACAGGGACGCTGCCCAGCGATTTGTCACCGGAGAAAAACTCCACCTCGTCCAAGGTACGCGCCATGATGCTTTCGCTGTCTGTTATGGGAGAAATCTCCACCGTCAGCGTTATATAATCGCCGTAGGTGACAGGGTCTACCTCCAACAATGTGACATGCTCGTTTTCTTTATAATTGATAATATGCCACATCTGGCTCACATTCTGCGCGCCGTCTAATGTATAGTTGCCGTTGCCTAAGTCGAAGACCTCGGCGGTATAGTTGCCGTCGTTGACGGCGGTGTTTGTACCCTTATAGTCAATGGTGAAGGTGTCGCCCTGTTCCGCGTTGCTGACAAAGGCGGTCACCTCGTGCGGCTTACCGTTGTACGGGAAAACCAGCGGCTCGTTCCAGCTAAGCACGACAGGCTTTTTCTCAATAGTCAGCGTACTTGCGTAGCCGACTGTATAGTTGCCGGACGAAAGCTCGACAGTGTATCTTTGGTTTTCGGTCTCTGCGATGTAACCATAATCGCCTGCGTTTTTGCTGTATGCGGTCAGTGTGGCGGTAACGGTCTCACCGTTCTCGCCGTTTAATGTAAGCGTAAATGTATTGCTGCCGTTATATATGACCGAGCCGGGGATAATGTCCACATGCGCAGGGCTGACAGTGACCGTGACGGGCGTCGGCTCGACATCGTTGTAGTTTTCATCACCTATTACCTTATACCATACGGTATATGTGTCCGCGTTTGCGCGTGCGGGGACGTTAGGCGCGTAATTTTCGCCGTCTATGCTGTACAGCAGCTCGCCGCCCAGTATCACACCCTGCGTGACAAGCTCTTGCGCCGTGCCGTTGTAAATAAGTCTGCTGTTCGCCTCGGGCGCCAGCACAAGCGGGTCTGCCTTGTTTATGATAACAGTTACGGGTATCGGGTCTATGTCGTTGTGGTTGTGGTCGCCGACCACCCTATACCATACGGTATATGTTCCTGCGTTAATGCCTGTCGGCAGTGCGGTGCTGTATTCGCCGTATTGCTCAAGGCTGTACTGCATTTCGCCGCCGTATGCGGTGCCCGCAGTTATCAGTTGCTGCATATCGCCGTTGTAGGTCAGCGTATTCGGTGCAGGCGGTGTTATTATCACAGCGTCCGCCTTCAGCACGGTGACAGGTACCATTACCGAAACTATGTTATAATTATCGGTATCATTCGGCGTGAATGTCGCCGCGAAAAGCTTTTCGCCGATGTCGCCCACACTCTGTATGTCATCCCATGTAAAGCCGTCAGGCAGTTTCACCTCCGCCAGCGTGTCGCCGTATACGGCGTAGAGCTGCGGCAGGTCGTATATCGGGTCAGCCTTGGCTATGTCATAGTCTTGCGCCGTGTCTGCGGTCGGCAGCGCATAGTTGCTGTTTTTCAGACCTGTCGCCTTGGCTGTATACTTTCCTGCGTTGATTTCATCGCCGTCTTCGACATCGACCTCACACTCGTCCCCGGGGACTAGCTCGGTGGCTGTTGCGGTGACATTGACGGGGCTTCCTGTGTAGGTAAGTCCGGTGTAACCGCTCCATTCCAGTCTTACTGTTTTTGGTGCGATCTTACCTGCTTTGGTTACGGGGGCTATCGTGTAATTGCTGCTTTGTATGCCGTTCAGCGTGACGTTCTGAGCAGTGACAATGTCCGCATCGGATACATTGGCACTGTTATAGGTATAGCTGTCCGCCGAGACGGTCACGCTGCCGATGTCGCAATCCTCCACGCCGCCTTTGTCAAGCACGATGTCAAGTCCTGCGGCGATATTGTTGCCGTCATAGGTCTTGTCGGTATCACCGATGATAGTGGCGGTGATGGGCTTGGGGTTTACGGTGATGGTGACCGCAAAGCTTTCTGCTTCTTCTTCGTTGCCGTTGCCGTCGTATTTAGCGCTTATTGCGTTTGACCCTGCGGAAAATCCGAGGTCTGACGATGCGTTTTCGATGGTGATATACGCCTTTCCGTTACTTACGTCAACGGTTGCGGTGCCCGGCAGACGCTTGTCATTTATGAAAAACTCTACAACGTCCGCTTCGGTCAGACCGGTTTTCTCCAATTCAACCGTAAGGGTGATAGTATCACCGTATGTTATCGGGTCGGGCGGCTGTATCTTGATGGTCTTGGGTGCTTTGACTATATGCCATATCTGAGATACATTCTGTGCGTCCGTCAGGGTATAGTTGCCGCTGTCCGCACCGCTTAGGGCAGTGACTGCAGCCGTGTACTTCTTTACATTGACGCCTGTGTTGCCTATGACGGTCAACTCTACCTTGTCAGTACCTATCAAATTGCTCAATGCGGCGGTGACTTCTTTCGTATTGCCGTCATAGGTAAAGGTCAGCTCGTCGCTCCATCGTATGATTGCCGGCAGCGGGGCTATGGTCAGTGTTTCGGCATTGCCAACGATATAGTTGGTGTTGAAAAACTCTACCGTGTATTTGCCGCTTTCGGCTTTATCCGCGTATCCATATTCGCCAGCGTCTTTGCTGTAGGATATCAGCGTGGCGGCAACCGTTTCGCCGTTGACACCGTCTAACGTGACGGTGAATTTTGTGTCGCCGTTATATGTAACGGGCTGAGGAATAACATTTACTTTTGCGGGGCTGACAGTGACGTTAACAGGCCGCGGCTCGGTATCGTTGTGGTTTTCATCACCGACCACCTTATACCAGACGGTATAGCTGTCCGCGTTTGCACGGGCGGGGACGGTGTCGGAATATTCGCCGTCTTTTTCAAGGCTGTACTGCATCGTACCGCCGACGGCGCTGCCCGCGGTCACCAGCTCCTGTGCCGTGCCGTTGTAAACCAGTCCGATGTTAGCGGTAGGCGGTGTCACTATCGGGTCTATCTTATTTACCGTCAATGTGACCATGGCGGTCACGCTGTTATAATTGTCTGTATCAACAGGCGTAAAGGTAACGGAGTATGGTGTCCTTTCGCTGTCCGGCACGGTGGGGGCAGGGGTCGGATATTCGGTCGTCCAGGAAAAAGTGCCGTCAACCGTATATCCTGCGCACATCGCCTCGCCGCCGGTGAGGGTGCTGTTCACAAGGGTCTGCTCGTAGTCGATGGCAGATGCCTTTGGCAGTGTGATGATTATCGGGTCGGCTTTTCTGATAATGATATTTACAGTCAGGGTTACGTCCACATTGTCATACGGAGTAAGGGACAGCGGCATGATGAACGGCTTTTTCTCATGTACGTTGACGGTCATCATATAGCCGCTCTCTTTTACGGGTACGGCTGCCGGTATGGTGAGGTTTCTGCCGTCCTCGCTCAACACCGCGTCCGGAATATCGCAGGTAATTATCCTATACTCAAACTTATCCGCAGAGCTTGTGAGACGTTTTTCATACTCCACATATTCATACAAGTCCACCGTCATCGTCTGCTTGGCAGGACTGTATTTTGTTTCCTTATCAATAGTTTCTGTTTCGCCGCCGAAAAGTCCCCATATGCCTGCCGCCGCGTCCACATCGTGATTTGTGACATTGCCGTTAAATTCCTGAGGCTCATTGTTTTCATCCAACACATACTCGCCGTCCGCATTGATCAAATACCATTTGGCGTTCTCCGAATATTCTTCCTTAAGATCAGGCAATTCGATATCTATGTCCGGGTCAACGAAGCTGATTATATCGTATTCTTCGCTGTTTGCGTGATATTTAAGTCTTACTCTGTATACTTCGGTCGTACCATAAGGCTTATCAGGCACGTCTACAAAGTGGGGATGATTATCATGATGCCCCTCCTCATCTTGAAGGGTCTGTCCCCAACCGGCACCGTCGTTACCCTGTGCCAGCTCCCAGGCTACCTGACCGGAGGTGAACTCATCCGACGTTCTCTCTTCTACATTTTTCACATCGCCCATCCCGCTGCCAATGCCGGGCAATCCCGTTTCCTCACTGTCCTCCCAAAAGCAGTTTCCCACCGTGCTTCCGGTATCATTGGATCCCGCAATGGCACCGCAATATGCGTTGTCGTTATAACCCTCGATTATGCCGTCACAGTAACAGTTGTCGATGGTGCTGTCGCCATCGTTCTCACCCGCAATGCCGCCGGCATAGGCTCTTGTAATGTCGCTTGCGTATACATAGCC
>JAFLRX010000047.1 GCA_022511265.1 Eubacterium sp.
GGGACAGCCTGATAAAAGATACTCTCTTGGGTGTAAGTCTTGCGGTTATTTCTTCGGTCATCAGTTTACTGAGCCTTGTTGTCAACAAAGGCAGGAGCGACTATGCGTTTACAGGCTGGGGCAGTCTGTCGATCGGCGAGATAATGCTTATGACCGTTTCACTGGGGATTGTAAGCGGTATCTGTAAGGAAATATATTTCAGAGGGCTTGCAAAAAACTTTTGCGGAAGTGTTTTTGGAGAAACCGCTGCATTACTGTTGTTTAATGTGATGTTCGGTATGTTGGATTGGTTCAATATGGGACATTCTTTCATTGTCGGTCTGCTGTGGATATGGGGATATAAAAAGAGTAAACACCTGATCGTACCTATGATCGCACATGGAGGAATGAATCTGATTTCGGTAGTATTTTATATCATTACAGCATAGGGAGTTACAATGGATAAAAAACAAATCATAAGTCAGATGATGGATATGGCAAAAAAGTATAAGTTGGAAATTAGTCCTGCCACGCTTGAAAAAACAGTGCATATGTCTGTATTCTGTGTTGCAGAAAAAGGAGAACGCCTTAGACGTATCGGAGATGAAACTAAAAGTGCAGGGCTTGTTCTAAACGGTATCGCAAGGTGCTTTTATATAGATGGAAATGGAAATGATATTACTCGCGGTTTTTCGATCGCGGGAACTCTTTGTATGGACGAGGGTATGTTCGGATATACCGAAAGTCTGACTGAATGGGAAGCGCTGGAAGAAACTACAATTATGGTTTTTAGTGTGGAACAGATCAAAAAGCTGATATTTGAAGATGACACTCTAAAAAATGCATATATGACACTTCTGGAAAATGCTTTACGATATAAGATATACAGAGAAAACGGATTTCTCGTTGAAAACGCAACAGAAAGATATATTCATTTCAGAAAACTATATCCTGAAATATGTTCAAGTATTAAACAGCAGTATATCGCAACATATCTTGGTATCGCGCCGGAATCATTGAGCCGGATCAGAAAAAACATGAAAGAGACAGAAAATGATTTAAATTCTGATTTATATGAGTAACTAAATATAAACCAATCCCCGAAACAATCATGTTAAACTGTTTCGGGGATTTACTTCTTTATGAGCGTCCGCCATTAAGGGGAGGCTTTTCTCTTTAATTATTGCGATAATAAGAATTAAACACCGGTCTCAGCACCTTATACAGCGGCAGGCATATCGCCGACGCCACCAGTGCCTTTGTTAACGTAAACGGCACGTTAAACATCAGAATACACGCCAACAGTCCGTCAACATTGGGGTTTATCGCTTTGTACATACCGATTATCACGTCTATTGGCATGAGATTAGCGTATATCGGATACACAAAGAAGTAATTGGTGATTATCGACAGACCCGCCATCAGCACGCTGCCGATAACACAGCCGATTATCGCGCCCTTTATGGTGTTTATCTTTCTGCCTATAAGTCCCGCAGGGATTATCAGAAAGCAGCTGATGATAAAGTTGGACAGCTCTCCTACACCGCCTGTTGAGGAGGACGCAAGGTTGATAAGGCACTTTACAAGGCTGACAAACACACCGGATATCGGTCCCATAGTCAGCGACGCCAGCACCGCCGGCATATCCGAAAAGTCAAAGGTCAGAAAGCTCGGTACCAGCGGAATACTGAACGAGAAAAAGAACAGCACCGATGCCACCGCCGCCAGCAGCGCGGTAAATACCAGCTTTCGCGTGTCGAAATACTTTTTTGCCTTTACAGGCTCTGCGTTTGCGTTTTGCATAAAAATCATCCTTTCTGTAATTCTGTTCCAAAAATGATCTTTACAACAAAAACACCCTGCCGAAATCGACAGGGCTTGTTATTTCAAAAGTGTGGACCGTATATGTAAAAATATAAAATTTATACGGTGGCGCATTTCTGATTCTTTCATCCGGACTATACCGTCGGTTTCGGAATTTCACCGAATCAGCCTCGGCTGTCGCCTCGGCGCGCGGACTTTAGATAAATAAAGCTTATCTATCACCGCCGGTGGAGAATTTCACTCCGCCCTGAAACAGATTACGCTATTATTATATTACTTTTATGTCAGTTTGTCAATAGCCTTTTAATGTTTTTTTCGGCAATCGCCGCATATCCCCTGTATGCTGACCTCGCAGCGGGTCACCGCAAAGCCGTAATGCTCGCCCAGCTTGTCCTCAAAGGCAGGGACATCCGACAGCTCGACATCGTATACCTTGCCGCAGCAGGTACATTCCATATGAAAATGCGGGTCGGTGCGCCCGTCAAAGCGGGTGCTGCCGTACGGACTGCATATCTTTTTCAGTACACCTATCTCCGATAGCTGGTTTAAATTTCTGTACACCGTGCCGAGGCTTATCCGCGGATACTTTTTCCTTGCCGCCTCGTACACCTGCTCAACAGTAGGGTGGATAGGGTCCGACATCACGATATTCAGTATGCAGTCTCTCTGCTGTGAATAATTCATACCGTATCCTTTCCGCAAACAAATCAAGTATAGCTTTCGTTATCGGTCACGCAGTGCCTTACCCTCAGCGGGATATGCAGGTCGTCGGCAAGCTTTTGGCAGTCGGCTATCTGCTTTTCGCTGATAACGTCCACCACCGTAAAGGTCACATCACCCACGATAGACTTTGCCAACAGCGCAAAGCTTATCATCGAATGATAGGCCGGCAGACCGAACGCGGGCTGCGTCACCTCGTAATATGTGTCCGAATCCGGCGCGTTAAGGCTGACCGATACGCTGTCTATAATATACCTCATAGAATACACATCAAACGCGGGGTCGATAAGGTTTACCAGACCGTTTGTGTTGATGCGTATCTTCATATCGGAGACCCGCTTTACATATCGGGCGACCTCCATCAGCACATCGGCGCGCTCCATCGGCTCGCCGTAGCCGCAGAACACCAGCTCGGTAAGTCCGTCCTTGTCAAATTCGTCAAACGCCGCCTTTATCTCGTCTAAGGTAGGCTCACGCTCCAGCCACAGGCTGTCGTTGTCTCCCACGCTGTCGCCGTTTCTGCGTATGCAAAAGGTGCAGGCACAGGGGCAGCGGTTAGTGATATTGGCGTACAGTTTTCCGTCAAACTTGTAGAATATAGTCATTTCAAATACTCCAAAACGATAATTATTCCTATCTCATATCAGTATAGCACTTTTGAATAAAATAGTCAATATATAAATGCGAAAGCAGCCCACAGGGCTGCTTTAATCAGTTCTTTTTTGCCGCTTCTTCGACGTTGAATTTTACTTCGTTGCTTTTTACGACAATATCTTTGCCGATATGCATTTCGACATAAGCTGTGTATTCGGTGGTGGAATAGAACACCAGCGAATGTTCGGTATCGGTGCCCATTTTATCTCTGTACACCTCTCTGCCGTTATAGTCCAGCACCACCAGCTCGCTGTTGTTGTAGAGGAAATCCGCGCTCCAGTCAAAATACGCAAAGCTCTTTTCGGTGCGGACATTTATCACCGGCGCGGTGTCAGGCTGTTTCATTATCGCGGGGTTGCGGTAAAAACAGAACAGAGCAATTGTGTCCAGCTTAGCGTTACATTCTTCATCATAGCAATAGCGGATATATTGCAGCCTTTGCTGTCCGTCGTTCGCCGGATTATGAGCGTAAGCCTTTACCATGCCGTACTTGGTGCTGCCGTTATATACAACGGTATGTATCATACGCTTATCATTTGCACAGTAATAGAAAAGTATATCACCCGGAAAGGCATAGTCAGGCGCGGCTATATATCCGTCCGTGTCACGCTTCAGCTCTATCGCATAGCCCAATCCCGACGCCATAAGCTGATTATACAGCGTGGTCGAGCCTATGTCGCTAAGCCCGTGTACTCCTCCCGCACCGATACACGCCTGCGCAAACGCGGCGCAATGCCCCATATCGGTATTCCAGTTGGACTTGGCATACGCTATTGCCTTTGCGGGGTCGTAAAATTTCACCTCTTTGTCGGTTGACGCAGGCAGCTTTTTCGGTATCGCAACCGCGTCGCTGATAGAGGTAGAGGTGGAAAACTTTAAATAATGCCCGTCGCTCAGAAAATCGGTGTGTATGTATCCGCCGTCAGCCAGTCTGTAATATCCGTTGTCAGTCACCGCCGTCACCGTGACCAGCTCATTGGAAGCATACACCGCCAATATCAGCGCGCCCTCTTCCGCCCTTGCAAGGCTATAGCACTCGGTATTTACATACAGCTGCGCGGCGTACGGTGTCTCTTTCCACGGCATCTTATTAGGCGGCGCGGCAGAGGCGGTCTGCGGCTTTGTCGCCTCGGTCTCGGGGATCAACACATCCTGCTCGGTCAGGGCGGGTGTGCTTTGTATAGTAGTTGTTGTCGTGGTTGTGGTAGTAGTCGTTATCGCAGTCGTGACTGTTGTCGTGGTGGTCGCGGCAGTCGTTGTAGTCGCGGCAGTTGTTGCGGCAGTAGTTTTTGCCGTCGTTGACGAGGTCTGCGCCGTCGTGGTTGTTTGGGTCGTTTTCGGCGGGGTGCCGCTGCTTTCACCGATGACCGGCTCTGCCGGTGACGAGCAGGACATCATCATTACCGACAGCGCGACAGCCGCCAAAACAAGAAATATATATTTTGCCTTTTCTTTCATATTTTCCTCAGCTGCGCGGCTTTACCGCCGCCTTTTCGACGTTAAAGGTCACCTCGTTGCTTTTTACGACGATATCCTTGCCTATTTGCATCTCTATATACGCGGTGTATTTTTCGGTGGAATAGAACATCAGCGAATTCTCTTTATCGGTGCCCATCATGCCGCGGTATACTTCTTTTCCCTTTTCATTCAGCACCACCAGCTCGCTGTTGCTGTATAGGAAATCCGCATCCCACTCAAAATATCCGCTGCTGTCCTTTGTTGTCACGCTGAGGGTCGGCGGATTGTCCGGCTCTCTCATCACGTCGGGGTTGCGGTAAAAGCTAAACAGCGCAAGGGTATCTATCTGTACTATACATCCGTCCGGGCACAGACGGTAATACCACAGCGCCGACTGTCCGTCATCCTCTAAATTGTGCGCGTACGCCTTTACATAGCCGTCCTTGGTCAGCCCGTTATATACGGCGGTATGCACCATGCAGTCCTCTATCGGGCAGTAATAGAACAGTATATCACCCGGAAATGCCTCTTCAGGGGCGACAACATATCTTTCATGCCCACGCTCCAGCTTTATGGCATAGCCCAGCCCCGACGCCAACAGCTGATTATACAGCGGCGTCGAGCCGATGTCGGTCAGTCCGTGTATTCCGCCCGCCGCCATGCACGCCTGGGCGAACGCGGCGCAGTGTCCCATGCCGCTGTCCCATTGCCTGCTTGCGTAATCCAGCGCCAGTCTCGGATCGTAATATTCAAGTACTTTATCGGTGTCCTCCGGCAGCTTTTCAGGTATCGGGGCAGCCCGATACGCAGAAGACGAGGTGGTGAAAACAAGATAAATTCCGCCGTTCAGAAAATCGCTGTGTATGTATTCTCCGTTGTCCAGCTTATAATAGCCGGTGTCGGTCTCGGCAACGACTTTTACCTTTTCGTTCGCGTAATATACATTAACTATCAGCGAGCCTATCTCCGCCCTCGCACGGCTATAGCACAGGGTGTTTACGTACAGCTCTTCGATATGCTCGGTCTCTTTCCACGGCTTTTTTTCGGGCGCGGAGGACTGCGACGGCACGGCAGGCGTCGTCTGCGGCGGTGCCTCAGGTTCATCTGTCTCCGGCAAATCAGTCTCGGTCGTTGTAGTGACCGACTCCGTGGCGGTAGTCGTCTGCTCGGCGGTAGTGACAGTCGTAGTCTGCGCAGTGGTCGCCGCGGTAGTCTCCGCAGTAGTTGCTGCTGCCGTCGGCGCAGTCGAAGATGTGGCAGACGTCCCGCCGTCGGAGCTTTCGGTATTTCCGACAGAGCACGACATCAAAAGCGCCGACAATGCCGACGCTGCTATTACAAGAAAAATATGCTGTGCCTTTATCTTCATAACTACCTCTGTCCCGTGCGAAAGTTCGCCATTCTCCGATGTAAAACATAAAACGACATAATACGAATTCAGTATATCACAGATACTTGACGGTGTCAAGTATTTTCAGAACAACAAATATTAATTATCTCTCGCGGTATTCTGCGCCTTTACAAACAGCTGATATATCGGCTTTACCTTAATAAAATCCTCCGCGATACGCTGCCACAGCTGCGGGTCAAATATTATACTTCCGTCATTGGTGGTATAAGACAGAAAGATGCTCTTGCGGTTCAGCCAGTCCTGCTTTTCCGCGCTGTAGTCGGCAAAGCGGTTTCTCTTGAACATATCGCCGCACAGCGTAAACGTATCCTGCTTTTTATACGCGGACAGCGCCTTTTTTGCAACAGGGTCGTCGTTTATTATCATATTGCGCATTGTCTCCATTATCGCGCTGCCCGCCGCGTAAAAGCCGCAGCCGTACTCCAGCTGTCCCCTGCCGATAACGATATAATATGTCGGCGCGACGTCGCTGCCTACACAGCGGGAAAAATTATACCACACATCATCACGGAACACCGAATCGTGAGAATACCGCGCGTCTTTGTAGATGCGGGATATCTTTTTCGGGTCAACGACAGTGCTGCTGTCTATCTTTGTCATGGTCGGCTGCAATGCCAGCAGCAGCTCGGAAAACGGCTGTATAACGTATTTTTTATAATCGTCCTTATGCTCGGTAAACCACGCCTTGCTGTCATGCAGACGGTTTTCAAATAAGAAGTCAAGGGTTTGCTGTGAAAAGTTCATTTTATTTTTCCTTTCCTTTATATAAAATCTCTATGTTGTTTTATAGAAAAGCCTTATATTTCACTTGTACGGCTCCACCGAAAATTGTACAGCAATCAGGGTAATTTGTCAAGAGCGCGTATCACAAATTGACAAAAATCCCGCCGTATCGTAATGATACGGCGGGATGATTATGCTTTAATTATTCCGTAAATTACTTAGCGGACTTGATAGCTGCCTGAGCGGCTGCAAGTCTTGCGATCGGTACACGGAAGGGTGAGCAGGATACATAGGTCAGACCCAGCTCGTGGCAGAACTCAACAGATGTCGGGTCACCGCCGTGCTCGCCGCAGATACCTACATGCAGCTCGGGACGGGTAGCCTTACCCAGCTTGATAGCCATTTCCATCAGCTTGCCTACGCCGGTCTGGTCAAGCTTTGCGAACGGATCGTTCTCAAAGATCTTGGTGTCATAGTAAGCGTTGAGGAACTTGCCTGCGTCATCACGGGAGAAGCCGTAAGTCATCTGGGTCAGGTCGTTGGTACCGAAGCAGAAGAACTCAGCCTCCTTAGCGATATCGTCAGCGGTAAGAGCCGCACGCGGGATCTCGATCATGGTACCTACCTCATACTTGAGGTCTGCGCCTGCTGCCGCGATAACTTCGTCAGCGGTCTCAACTACTACCTTCTTAACGAACTGGAGCTCCTTGATGTCGCCTACCAGCGGGATCATTATCTCAGGTACGATAGCCCAGTCGGGATGTGCCTTCTTAACATTTATAGCAGCCTTGATAACTGCCTTGGTCTGCATCTTAGCGATCTCAGGATAGGTTACTGCGAGACGGCAGCCTCTGTGACCCATCATGGGGTTGAACTCATGCAGCGAGGAGATGATGTTCTTGATAGTCTCAACGGGCTTGCCCTGAGTCTTAGCCAGCAGCTCGATGTCAGCCTCTTCGGTGGGAACGAATTCATGCAGCGGAGGATCCAGGAAACGGATGGTAACGGGGTTGCCTTCCAGCGCCTCGTACAGAGCCTCAAAGTCAGCCTGCTGAATGGGTTCAATCTTAGCGAGAGCAGCCTCTCTCTCCTCAACGGTGTCGGAGCAGATCATCTCACGGAATGCCGCGATTCTGTCAGCCTCAAAGAACATATGCTCGGTACGGCAAAGACCGATACCCTCTGCGCCCAGCTCTCTTGCCTTCTTAGCGTCTGCGGGAGTGTCGGCGTTGGTTCTTACCTTCAGCACTCTGTACTTGTCAGCCCAAGCCATGATTCTACCGAACTCGCCTGCGATAGTAGCGTCAACGGTGGGGATAAGTCCATCGTAGATGTTACCGGTAGAGCCGTCTATAGAGATGCAGTCGCCCTCGTGATAGGTCTTGCCTGCCAGCTCGAACTTCTTATTTTCTTCGTCCATCTTGATGTCGCCGCAGCCGGATACGCAGCAGGTACCCATTCCGCGTGCAACTACTGCTGCGTGAGAGGTCATACCGCCGCGAACGGTGAGTATACCCTGTGCAGCCTTCATACCGGTGATATCCTCAGGAGAGGTCTCGAGACGTACGAGAACAACCTTCTCGCCTCTATCAGCCCACTCTACCGCGTCATCAGCGGAGAATACTATCTTACCGCATGCAGCTCCGGGAGAAGCACCGAGGCCCTTGCCTACGGGTGTTGCAGCCTTAAGAGCGGCAGCGTCAAACTGCGGGTGAAGCAGTGTGTCGAGGTTTCTGGGGTCGATCATCAGAACAGCTTCCTGCTCGGTTCTCATGCCCTCGTCAACGAGGTCGCATGCGATCTTGAGAGCAGCCTGTGCGGTTCTCTTACCGTTACGGGTCTGAAGCATGTACAGATGTCCGTGCTCAACGGTGAACTCCATATCCTGCATATCTCTGTAGTGGTTTTCGAGGGTCTGGCAAACCTGCTTGAACTGCTCGAAAGCCTCGGGGAACAGCTTAGCCATCTCGTCGATGTGCATAGGTGTACGTACGCCTGCAACAACGTCCTCGCCCTGTGCGTTGGTGAGGAACTCGCCCATCAGCTTCTTCTCGCCGGTAGCGGGGTCACGGGTGAACGCAACGCCGGTACCGCAGTCATCGCCCATGTTACCGAATGCCATAGACTGTACGTTTACGGCAGTACCCCAAGAATACGGGATATCGTTGTCACGTCTGTATACGTTAGCTCTGGGGTTGTCCCAAGAACGGAACACTGCCTTAACGGCGCCCATCAGCTGTACCTTAGGATCGGACGGGAAGTCCTCGCCTATCTTAGCCTTGTATTCAGCCTTGAACTGGCTTGCGAGCTCCTTCAGGTCGTCAGCGGTAAGCTCTACGTCCTGAGTAACGCCCTTCTTTTCCTTCATCTCGTCGATGAGCTGCTCGAAGT
>JAFLRX010000048.1 GCA_022511265.1 Eubacterium sp.
GCGGCAGGCGGCGGAAAATCCGACGCGCTGCTGGCAGAGGCACTGCGGCAGGTACATATCCCCCATTACCGCGCGCTGATACTGCGCAAGACATACCCGCAGCTGTCAGAACTCATCGACCGCTCGCGCGAGATATATGCGACGGCATTTCCGAAAGCAAAATACAATGACACCAAGCACTTCTGGCAGTTTCCGTCCGGGGCGAAGATATATTTCGGCGCGATGCAGTACACCAAGGACAGGACAAGCTATCAGGGCAAGCGGTATGACTTTATCGGGTTTGACGAGCTGACGCATTTTTCGTGGGAGGAGTACAGCTATATGTTCTCCCGTAACCGTCCGGGCGGAGAGGGCACGCGGGTATATGTACGCGCCACCGCCAATCCCGGCGGGGTGGGACACGGCTGGGTAAAGCAGCGGTTCATCACCGCGGCAAAGCCGATGACCCCGATAAGGTCAGAATACACGGTGCGTAAGCCTGACGGCGGCGCGATAAGCATGAGCCGCTCGCGAATATTTGTACCGGCAAGCGTGTTTGACAATAAGATATTGTTAAACAATGACCCTGAATATCTTGCCGCGCTGGCTATGCTGCCGCAGGCGGAAAAGCAGGCGTTGCTTTACGGAGACTGGGACAGCTTTTCGGGGCAGGTGTTTGCCGAGTGGACGGACGACCCCGAGCATTATGAGGACCGCAGATATACGCACGTTATCGCGCCGTTTAAGATACCGAGAGAATGGGTGGTCATGCGCGGGTTTGACTTTGGCTATGCCAAGCCGTTTTCGGTGGGGTGGTACGCGGCGGACACCCACGGGCGGCTGTACCGAATACGGGAGTATTACGGCTGTACCGACACGCCCAACACGGGTATAAAAATAAATCCCGCCGAGATAGCCGCGAATATCAGGCGCATCGAGAGCGAGGACGAAAACCTGCGCGGACGGACGATAACAGGGGTGGCGGACCCGTCGATATTTGACCGCTCGCGCGGGGAGAGCGTGGCGGACCTGATGGCGGCGGCACCGAACTTTATCTTGTGGAGCGGCGGCGACAACACCCGTATCGCGGGGAAGATGCAGTATCATTATCGCTTTAGCTTTGATGATGAGGGCTTTCCGATGTTTTACTGCTTTAACACCTGTAAGGAATTTATCCGCACGATACCGTCGCTGGTGTATGATGATAACCGTGTGGAGGACATAGACACCACGCAGGAGGACCACATCTATGACGAGTGCCGCTATGTGCTGATGGAGCACCCGATATCACCTACACGGAAAGCACCGCAGAAGATGAACTATGATGACCCGCTGTCCGTTGATAATAACGCGGCGCGGAATTTTTACCGTATATGAAAGGAAGAAAAATGAGCAACAAGAACAAAAGAATAGGAGAGACGGAGATAAGCCGCGCCGCCGAGATATTAAAACGCTATAAGGCGGGCAAGGCAAACCTTGAAAAGCGAATAGTCTCCAACGAGCAGTGGTGGAAATTACGGCACTGGGGCGAGCTGCCGCAGGACGAATATGACCGCGGGCGACCACGCCCCGCCTCGGCATGGCTGTTTAATTCCATCGCCAACAAGCACGCCGACGCGATGGACAATATCCCCGAGCCGTCGGTTTTACCAAGAGAGCCAAGCGACAAAGAATGTGCGGCGCAGCTGTCCAAGATACTGCCCGCGCTGTTGGAGAGGTGCGATTATGAGCGGCTGTACAGCGACCTGTGGTGGTACAAGCTGAAAAACGGCAGCTGCTGTCAGGCGGTGTTGTGGGACCCCGAGTTGGAAAACGGCATGGGCGACATCAGTATAAAGAATATTGATATCCTAAATCTCTTTTGGGAGCCGGGTATAAAGGACATCCAGCAAAGCCCGAATCTGTTTTACGTCAGTCTGTGCGACAACGATATACTGATCGGGCAGTACCCCGAGCTGAACGGCAGGCTGGGCGACAACGGCACACTGGCAAGCTATAAGTATGACGACAGCGTGGATAACTCTAACAAGAGCGCGGTGGTGGACTGGTATTATAAGATATACCGCGACGGGGAAAAACAGCTGCACTACTGCCGCTTTGTCGGCAACACGGTGCTGTACGCCAGCGAGGACGACGAGAGCTGCGAACGCGGTTTTTACGTGCACGGACAGTACCCGTTTATCATGGATTCGCTGTTCAATGTTGAGGGGTCGCCATGCGGATTCGGCTATATAGACATTATGCGTGACGCGCAGATGTACATAGACAGACTGGGACAGGTGCTGTTAGAGCATACCGTCAGCATGAGCAGAAAGCGGTTTTTCGTCAAGAATAACAGCGCGATAAAGGAAGAGGAGTTTGCCGACTGGCGCAGACCGTTCGTACATGTGGCGGGCAACATCAGCGACGACGACATACGCGAGATAAAGATAGACCCGCTGGACTCGGCGGTTATGCCCGCGCTGAATATGAAGATAGAAGAGCTGAAGGAGACCAGCGGCAACCGCGACTTTTCCCAGGGCGGCACCTCTAACGGTGTAACGGCGGCATCGGCGATAGCGGCACTGCAAGAGGCGGGCAGCAAGCTGTCACGCGATATGCTGAAAGGCTCGTACAACGCGTTTTCTAAGGTGTGCTATCTTATGATAGAGCTGATAAGGGAGTTTTACGATACGCCGCGCAGCTTTCGCATAACGGGCGGATTTGCGGAGTTTGGCGGCGGTATGCTGGCGGCAAAGCCGATAGAGGCGTTCGGCATGAGCTTTGGCGAGAAAAAGCCGATATTTGACATCGTCTGCCGCACGTCCAAAAAATCGCCGTTTTCCAAGGCGGCGCAGAACGAGCTGGCGAAAGAGCTGTTCTCGCTGGGATTTTTCAACCCGGCACTGAAAGAGCAGGCGCTGGCGTGTCTGGATATGATGGACTTTGAGGGTAAGGAGAGCATGGTGCGGATGATACAAAACGCAGAAATTCCGCAGGCTGAAGGAGGTGCGGCGGTATGACCGAGATAAAGGTAAATAAGACACTGCTGGGCAGGCATATAAGTGTTGTCGGGCATGCCGACCGTGCCGGAGATATGACCAAGGGCAACCTTATCTGCGCCGCGCTGAGCATACTTACCCAGACGATGGCGGAAAACCTGCTGGCGGCGGAGGACGAGGGCAGGGCGGATATCATCACCCTGGACCTGAAAAGCGGCGAGGCGGATATGGAGTACATAACCGATGACGAGAGCGTGAACAGCGCCTTTGACGCGGGGGTGACGGGCTTTGCGTTACTTGCCGAGCGTTATCCCGAGACGGTGTCGCTGTGGGCGTCCTACGAGCCGGAGGTGCAGGGCAGCGTGGACTTATGCAGGTTTGACGGAGAGACCGCGCAGACGGCGGTTGATACGGGTGTGGCAAATGTACAGCAGACTTTGCCGGAGCTGCCGCAGGACGGAGCGCAGCGTTTTCGCGAAAGACTGCACGACCTGAAGGTGACCAACGAGCGCAGACAGAGCCGCATAATGGACGCGGTGGCGAGCCGCTATGGCGTGCGTCGCGGCGACATCACCGCGCTGGAGAAGGCAGTCAGCCGCGAGGAAAATGACGGCAGGCTGGAAAACCTGCTAAGCCGATGGAGCGGGCAGGAGCAGGCGGTGAAGGAGCTGTACCCCGACTTTGAGCTGAAGGCAGCGCTGGGGGACAGAAGCTTTTTTGGGCTGCTGTACAAGGGGTTGGATGTGCGGACTGCTTATGAGGTGGTCCACCGTGACGAGCTGCTGCGCGCCGCGATGGAGTACGCCGCCGAGACCGCCCGCCGAATGGCGGCGGAGGAATATTCCCGCAGGGGTATACGGGCGCGCGAGGGCGCGCTGTCCGATACGGAGACGGTAAGGGACAAGCCCGCGACCCTTACCAAAAAGCAGCGCGGCGAGCTTATCCGCCGCGCGGAGCGGGGAGAGAGGATAAAGCTGTAATTTATCCGAAAATGCAAAACCGTAAACACTAAACCTAAGACAAAGAAAGGAAAAAGAAAATGACAATCAATGTAAACTTAAGACAGTTTGACGACATGACAGCGGTACAGACCACAGGCCTGCTGACCAATGAAATGAAGACCTTTTACGAGAGCACGCTTATAGATGTTGCCGAGCCCAAGCTGGTGCATGACAGATTTGCGGACAAGTATCCGATACCCAAGAACAACGGTAAGTCGATAGAGTTCAGAAAGTACAGCCCGCTGGCAAAGGCGAGCGAGCCGCTGACCGAGGGTGTGACCCCCAAGGGTAACAGCCTGTCGGTATCTACCATCACCGCGACTGTTGACCAGTACGGCGACTATATCAGACTGTCCGACATGCTGGAGCTGTCCGCGATAGACAACAACGTGGTACAGTCCACCAAGCTGCTGGGCGGTCAGGCGGGCAGAACGCTTGACACCGTCACCCGCGAGGTGATAAACGCAGGCACTAACGTGATCTACGCGCCCAAGGCGGACGGAACCGAGATAAAGAGCAGAGCGACCCTCACCGCCGACTGCGCGCTGACGGTGGACTTGGTATTCCAGGCGGCTGCGGCACTGGAGGCGATGAACGCCGACGGCGTTGACGGCGAGAGCTATGTGGCGATTATCCACCCCTATGTGGCATACGACCTGATGAGAAGCGACGAGTGGGTAGACGTACACAAGTACGCAGACCCCGACAGCATCTTCAAGGGTGAGATAGGCTGTATCGGCAACGTGCGCTTTGTAAAGTCTACCGAGGCGAAGATATTCAAGGACGGCACCTGCCCCGATGGGCTGGCGGTGTTCTCGACGCTGGTGTTCGGTGCGCACGCGTTTGCGGTGACGGACATCACCGGCGGCGGACTTCAGCACATAATCAAGCAGCTGGGCTATGGCGACGACCCGCTGAACCAGCGCAGCAGCGTGGGCTGGAAGGCGGTAAAGACCGCAAAGATACTTTCCGATGAATATCTGGTGCGTATCGAAAGCTGCTCGCCTGATTATTCCGCAAAGGTAAACGCGAACTGATGATTTGATTGTTTCCGTGTGGGTGCCGAACAGGCACCCACAGCGGAATTGTAAAGGAGACTTTGATATGAGTGAAGCAAAGAGAACAGACCTTGACGAGCTTGTACCGATAAAGCTGTTTAAGGATAACGAGCGGTACACAGACGACGTGTTTGTGTCGGTAAACGGCAACGCGTTTCAGATACAGCGCGGGGTAGAGGTAATGGTACCTATGTACATCAAGCTGGAGCTGGACCGTGCCGAGCAGCAGAGAAAGGCGGCTGAATACTATTGCAGCGAGGGCTGGAAGGAATCGCTGATAGTTCAGCAGGGAAAGTAATATGACAATAAAACAGGCAATAGATATCGTGGACGCGATAAAGCCGAACCAGTATTCCCGCACGGTCAAGGCACAGTGGGCGAGGAATATCGAGCGCAGGGTGCATAACGAGATATATCTTAACCATGAACATGAGGATATAGAGTTTACCTTGCCGACAGAGGAGGACGGAGAGGAGTACGCGCTGTTTGCCCCCGCGCCGTATGACGAGCTGTATCTGCTGTACCTTGCGGCACAGATAGATAGTGCCAACGCGGAATACGGCAGGTACAACAACACCGTGCGGCAGTTTGATTCGGTATACCGCGACTTTGAAAAATTCTGGCAGTCGGGGCATATGCCCTGTCCGCTGAACCTGATAAAATACTGAGGGGGTGGGCGTTATACTTCCGCTTTTAAGAGAGATAAACGTAAAGCAGCAGTACGCCGACCGTTTTGGCGGGATAAACAGGGCGGACGGCACCCCGCTCGGCGAGTGGGAAGAGCTGTACAACATGGACTTTTCCCGTTATCCGGCACTGTCCAGCTGCCCGCCCAAAGGATACAATATGCTGGACGGCGAGATGACAGGATGTGTGTATAAAAACGGTGTATTGCAGTACACCGTGCCGGACGGGATATATATTGACGGCACAAAATATCCGCTGACCCTTTCCGAGGGGGAAAAGCGGCTGGTGTGCATGGGCGCGTATATTGTTATACTGCCCGACTTTATAG
>JAFLRX010000049.1 GCA_022511265.1 Eubacterium sp.
GGCGGGCTGTCGGCGGTATTGCAGACTATAAAGTCGGGCAGTATAACAATATACGCGCCCATGCACACCAGCCGCTTTTCTCCCTCGGAAAGGGTCAGCGGATATTTTGTACCGTCAATGTAAATCCCGTCCGGCACGGTGTACTGCAATACACCGTTTTTATATACGCATCCTGTCATCTCGCCGTCCAACATATTATATCCTTTGGGCGGGCAGCTTGACAGTGCCGGATAACGGGAAAAGTCCATGTTGTGCAGCTCTTCCCACTCGCCGAGCGGGGTGCCGTCCGCTCTGTTTATCCCGCCGAAGCGGTCGGCGTACTGCTGACTTACCCTTATATCATTAAGATATGGAAGTTTCAAAAAATCACCCCGCTTAATATGTGATACGGTTGACAGGTATAGGCATGTGCTGTCTGTTATAATACTTCTCAAAATCAGAATATATGTTGTTAAACTGTTCCGCATCGTTATTTGCGCGAGAGTACTCAGCGTTATAAGAATCTATTCTCCACGCAAGAAACAATATATATAATTCATCAAACGGGGAAGGGGCAAACAATGTTATTTCGCCCTCATCTTCCTCACTTGTATCAGTAAATTCTATGTCATCATGCTCGTGTGTCATGTATATTTCGTTCTTTATACGGTCCTCAACCTGTAACAGCCAGCGAATCTTTTCATCTTTGCTATACTGATTAGGTCTAATGGAATCAACTTTAGCTATTACTTCATTTATAGTCATAATATACCTCCTTTGCAATCGGTTGCAAAAAGGAAATGCGGCGGCATACGCCGCCGCACCCAGTTAATCAGCCTGCTTGATTTTTCCCGCTTCCCAGCCCTTTTCGCGGTAATATTCCGCGTTTTTACGCTGCTTTTCGGAGTTTTTGATTACTTCCTCGACAAAGCGGGGTATTTTGACTTTTACACCGCGCTGGATAAGATAATTTCTGCCGTTAACAGACACGAATACATCATCAGAATACTTGTCGTTATCCTTGAAGAGTTCAATTTCAACCAGTTCATTCATATCCAGCTCTTTGTTGGTGTTAGCCTCTTTGTTGGTGTTAGCCTCTTTGTTGGTGTTAGCCATTATTATAAGCCTCCTTAATTAGCCTCGGCTTTTGCCGAATATACAGGCGAGCAACTCTCGATACGCACCATATATTCCTGCGTGAGTATCTCCGCTGTCTTAATTGCTTTCCAGCCCACGCTGCTGCGCTGGTTCAGCGGGTCGTCGCCATAGCCCAGCTGCTTTACTATGTGCTGAAGTCCGCCGCCTGTTATTTCAGTAACCGCATAGGCGTGTGCGCCGAGGACAATGGTGGAGAATACCGCTAACCCAGCAGGGCAGCCATCTCCCTTGAATATCTTCGCCTCGGTAGACTTTACAAAGCGCACATTGCCGAGCTTTCCAATCTCGCCGTTATAGATGTTCTCAGGCGCAGCATACTTATGAACATCTATCCATTCCTCACAACGCATAAGGTCATACGCTGCATAGGGGTGTATGATAGCGACATATTCGTTGCCGTCCACACCGTCTGCATTCATCGCCTCAAGCTGTGCTGCTGCGCGGAAGATAATATCAACATTCAGCGCACAATCCTTGGTAAGGGTCGCTCTACTCAGCACTTCCGTGCCATTATCCGCATAGAGGACGTTTGTGCCTGCGTTAAGCACCTCGCGGGTGACAGTATCCAGCGTTCTGCCAGACTGACCGCCCAGCAGCTTGGTGGACTGTACCACGTTGTTGTCTATCGCCGACAGTTCCAGCATATCCGAAAGTTTGATATAGTCACCGTACTGGTCAACAGTCGCGGTGATAGTGGATACTGACAAACTGTTTCCCGCAGGTGTTACACCCTCGGTTAATGGAGTGGTTGCCTTTGCGAGCGGACTGTACTTTCTGAACTCTATCGTCTTGCCGTTGTTCTTGGGTATCGGGTACTTGTCGCCAAACTGGTCGTGTACCAGTTTGGGTTCTGCCGAGTCTATAAGCGTATCCTCGTAAAAAGTTTTCATTTCCGCGGATAACGAACCCTGAGTTGTTACCTGCGTGTCAAAAAGTCTTAAATTAAGCTTAAACATTTTGTTTTTTCCTTTCTGTCATACAGAAACAGAAAACTAAAAGCTGATTTTCTCGCCCCTTGCCGCGCGGCGTATCAAATCCTCGCGGCCCTTTTTATCAAGTTTTGAGACATCAAATCCTGTTGTGGCTCCGGCTTGTGACGCAACGGCACCTTCTTGATGACGCATACCGCGTGACCTGATGTCGTTTACCGTCTGTTGATGTATCTGTTGTGCGGTATATGCCATTGCACCACCGATAATCTCGTCCTTATGCAGGACTTCAAAGGCTGTCCGCACATCTATCCCACGATTAAGCAGGTCAAAAAACTCTTTGTTCTGCATTTCGTTTCGGAAGTCAAAGTTAGGATACATCTGCTTTACCGTTTCGCCCTGCTGCTGCCAGTCAACAAGTTTAGCTCGGAACTGGTTTTCTGCTTCTTGGCTTTTCTCGATTCGCTTCATCCGAGCAAGCTCGGCTTCGAGTTCACGAGTCTTCTTGAACTGTTCGACGGTCTGCCCTGACTCTTTTGCTGCTTTTTCGTAGAACCCGTCGTCCTCATCTATAGCCTTTCCAAGGGCTTTAAGATCTGTTGGGTCTACGCCGTACTTTGCACCGATTCGGTCTAAAAGGGTCTGCTTCTCGTCGTTGCTTTTTTTGATTGCGTCGACATCTTTGAAGCGTGATTTGACTATCTCCTGTACCCGCTTGTCATATTCGGCTTTATAGTCACCTTTTATGAGGTTTTCAAACTCTTTTGCGCGGTCAATCTGTGTGTTTGACTGCACTTCGGGTTCGATTCCAGCAGGGGAGGGTTGCTGTCCAATCATCTTAGATGCCTGTGCTCCGGCGGATGAGCTGTTTTTCTCGCCTTTTCCGACTGCTCCAGAGCTATCGCCTGCGCCTGTGCTGGCACCGCCGTCTCCGTCAAACAGTCGTAAATTCAATGTGAACATATCTGCTCCTTGTCTCGCGTCTTTCCGCGGTGTATTTATTATCGGGACTGTCCCCGTGGTCTTGTCAATATAATAACATAATTTTCTTTTATTGTTTGGAAACTTTTTGACTTCTATTGTAGGAAATAATATTGGGGTAACATTCGGAGAGCAATTCAAAGCCTTTAGCAATACCCTTGACGGCTGCTATAAGGTCGATATCAGAGGTATCACATGCTATAATAGCGTGTCCGTCAAGGAGGTCTACCTGTATATTTTTCGCCGTGCCTTCATCGTCAGCCTCGATAACATTCTTCGCTATCGTCTGTATCAACATACTTTCTGCTGCACAGATAATGTTTCCGTCCTCTTTATGCCCTTCAGAGGCGTGACCGTCGGCAATAAGCAGTATTTTGCCGTTCTCAGCAAAAAATCTTATTTTCGTCATATATTCTCCTTACTGTGGTGTGGCGACATTTTGCGCCCGCTCACGCGCTTTATTTTCAGTGCTGTTGCTCACTGCGCCGTTGACCGCTGCAGCGACACCTGATGTGCCACCTGTTGGCATGTTTGGGGCAGCGGGAGAGTTTCCCGCAGTTACTTGCGGCATTTGTCCGTAAAGTAGTGCTGACAGCTGCGCCACTTGCTGCTGTAACATCATCACCTGCTGGTAGAGCGTACTGTTGTTCTGTATCCGTTGTACAACCTTTTCTTTCCCCTCAAAATCCATCATATCTATGCAGGCAAGAGCCTGATCTGCCATTTGCGGGTTAAAAAATCCGCCGCCGTATAACTCTTTCGCCAACTCGTTCTGTGCTGCCTTGGAAAACGGGGATTTTTTTGCTGCACTGCATACGACATCAAATATAGGCTTGCGCTCGCCCATATCAATACCGAATGCCGACGGCTGCGCTTGCGGCTTAATCTGTGAGTTGTCAAACTGCGTGAACTGCTGTGAACCGTCCGCACCAGTGATACGAAAGCTGCGCGGCTCATCATAAAACTGCCTTATAAGTTCGATAACAAGATAACACACTTTGACGAAAGCCGAATATCCGCCCTTTATCATATCCCGCGACAGCTTGCTGCCCGCCTCTTGCAGTGCTGCTATTGCTGATGCTGCTGTAACACCGGAAGTAGTACTGCCCTGGGAAAAGTCGCGGTTGCCGCTGGTCTCCTTCAACTCCTCAATTTTATTTGCCAAAGCGTTTACAACAGAATTGTCCAATGGGTCTATCTTTATCTCGCGGATATCATCATCGCCAAGATTACCAGCTACATGTACAAAAGGCTTGCGCCAGTCGGCAAACTCTTCTTCCTTTATTGCGCTGTTGCTCTTGACAAAAAACCGCTTCCGAGAGTAGTGTACAGTATGTTCAAGTATGACCTGTCCCAATTTGTCAATATACATCTGCGGGTCTCGCATAATGTCTATGTAACCAAACCCGCAGGGTGAACCTTCGACAGGGAAGAGGTTGTCAATGACAAACGGGTATTTCCCGTGGTCGTAAAATCCGTTTTTGCACGCATCGTCATCCTCGCTGGCGTACAGCACGGTATCTCCAACATATTGGCAATAATGCAGTATATCAGTGTTTTCGTGCTTTTTCTTGTAATACCAATCCACAACAACGGACTTGTTGCTTGTGTCAACACTGTCATCGTATTTGTACTTAGCGACCGTTATTGATGTAGAGCCCAGTTTACCTTTGAGCTGTGGATACTGCTGCTCCAATATATCATTATCCCGCAGGCTGATATAGAACACATTACGGCTTTTCTGTATATCCTTAATGCCCGGCTCCCAAAACAGGTTAAGTAAGTCGATATTGCATATATCGACATCGCCCAGCCCGTTTTCCTTGGAGCTGTTCCAGAATACGCCGTAACACATCGACCCAGTCTTGAGCTTGTACCACCATGCGTCAGAATATATTCCCTCATAGTCGTTGTGTTCCAATATTACAGGGAGTATATCGGAAAGTTGCTTTGCGCCCGCTTCGTCGTTCTGTTCTCGCGGCAACACCGATGGTTCAGGGATATTGTCCATCGCGTCTGCGTGCTTGTTGGCAATGGAGTTAAACAGCCATGCCGATACAGGACGCGGACGGTCTTTGTCTGATTCTGTCTGTGGAACTTCTTCCCAGTGCCGTAATTTCCACCACTGCTCGTTGGAGACTATCCGCTTTTCAAGGTTTGCCTTGCCTTGCTTGTACTTGTTCAGCGTTTCTGTAGCCTGTGCAATTACGTTTTTGTCAATGGTCTGCCGACGCGGCGTTAGCTGCTCTAACGGTGCGCTATTATCAGCGCCTTTCATCTTGGCTTCTCTGCCACCTTGCATTTTGATTGCATTTATCTGCTCTTCCGTCATATGTCCTCCTATATCGTGTAGAAATTGGGTTTTATTTTCCTGTGCAAATTTAAAGGATCGTCGGGCAGGGGAGTATGGACCTTTTTAAGTGCAGGCGCTATCGGGTGCTCCATCAGCACATAGCGGCACTCGTCATAGATATGGTCCTCCTGCGTGGTGTCTATGTCCTCTACATGTTTTTCATCATACACCAGCGACGGTATCGTGCGGATAAATTCCTTACATGTGTTAAAGCAGTAAAACATCGGAAAGCCCTCATCGTCAAAGCTAAAGCGATAATGATACTGCATCTTCCCCGCGATACGGGTGTTATCGCCGCCGCTCCAGAGGATAAAGTTCGGTGCCGCCGCCATCAGGTCCGCCACACTCTCCCCGCGCGAGCGGTCAAATATCGACGGGTCCGCCACTCCTGTTATCGTCCGTCCGCGCAGGTTTTCGTCCTCGTTTTCGATACATCGGATATTCGCCGCTATCTCGGCGGGGTTTATCTTTATGCCGGTGTTGGGCGTATCGGTACAGCCGTAATATTCCCTTATTCTGTACAGCCGCCCGTGGGTGTCTGCCGCGTACCACCCCACCGAAAACGGCTTGGCGTAGCCAAAGTCAAACCCGCGCATGACCACCCATTCTCTCGGTATCTTAAACGGCG
>JAFLRX010000005.1 GCA_022511265.1 Eubacterium sp.
ACATACGCTTTTCCGTACAGCGGTATATATAAGGTTTTATTTACGCTGTTCAAATCACTTCACCCCTGCAAATTCCGATTTACATCAGTACCAATTATATCCTATCGCAGCCGTTTTGTCAAACGTCACTCTCACAAAAAACTACTTTTTCGCCCTGTCCTGAAATATGATATAACCTAAAGCCGCGACTGTGATAAATATGTAAACCCCTGCGGTTATCTTTGCGGAAAAGTACATTATCAAAACAGAAAAAAGCATTTTGGATATTATGTCCCCCAGCTGGAAATAGGTCGTCATACCGCCGAACGCCGTCGCTAGTTTTGTTTGGTCGAGATTGTTAAATATCAGCGCGCCCATTTTCGGGTCGACACAGCCTGTCCATAGGCTTGCAATAAATAGGGCTGCTAAAACGATATAGATATTTTGCAGTATTATCCCCGAAAACAAAACAACGATAAACAGCAGTATGATTTTTACCGCGTTAGTCAGCTTCAGCTTTTTGAATGTAAAAATCGTCAGCGTGCTGCCCGCTATCCTGCCGACGGTTTCGCATATTGCAACAAGGGCAATGGTTATTTCGGGGCTTATCACACAAAAAGTCGGATCATCCGCCATACACAATACCACGATTGACGTCACCACCGCAAGCCCAGCATTTAATACGGGTATGACCGCCAGCGTTTCCTTGATGCCGGGTATCTTCCACAGCAGTCGCACCGCATCTGCTAATTCTTTCTTCAGCTGACTGAAAAGTTGGCTGAACGATTGCTTTTCCTTTGGTGTCGCCCTATTGTCGTTTTGGCAATACTTACGTAATTCTTTTTTCGAGCAAAGCACTATCATCATGCTGACCGCAAAGGTAAGGGCATTCACCATTGCCAGAGCGCGAAAGGATATATAGCAGATAAGTATTCCGCCGACCGCCTGAAAAAGTACGTTCAGGCTCATTGTCAGGGACTGGCGGAATGCCATGACCTGTTCCCGCGCCTCGTCTCGGACAAGCTGATTACTGATAGGATAATACAGACTGTTCTCATATTGTCCCGCCAAATCGGAAATAAAGTTGACAAGGCTGACCGCCGCCACGATAAAAAGACTGGGGTCAAATCCGATTATTACGGCGACAAATATATATGCGGCTGTTCTTATCACCAATGTTTTTATTATAGCCGCCACACGGTTTTGATTTTTGTCCGCGAAATATCCGAGCAAAAACGAAAACAGTATCGGTATTATCTCCGACGTATTGATGATAGCGATGGCAAAATTGCTTTGCTCGATTTGCAAAACGTAATTCAGCAGTGCCAAATAATAGAGTATATCTCCGAAATTTGATATCAGATCAGCCGCTAAAATTTTTATGTATAATCTATTCTTCAGCGTTTCTTTCATTAAACCTCCCCTATAATATCAGTGCGAAATTATATTATCTTTGAGCTATGCCTTCCTTAAACAGCTTATTATTTATCACCATTTCCTCAAAGGTCACAGGCATATAGTTATTTACGTCAACGCCCGCGTTAAACATTACCTCCGACCGCCGGATAAGCGGCCAATATTCGTCAACAGTGTTGTTGTGGATATGACCGAACACCATATACCCGCCGCTGCGCTTGTGCGGCCAGTCCATCATCGGATAGTGGCATAATACTACCTGCCTGCCGCCGTCAACGATATACAACAGATTGTCCACCGATTCAAAATAATTTTCGTAATCGCACTTCGGCATCCAGCTGCGGTCGTGGTTGCCGATGATAAGGTGCTTTTTGCCGCGCAGCTTTCGCAGATATTCCTCCGCGGGGGTCTTGTTGCGGAACATCATATCGCCGAGTACGTATACGTCGTCGTTATCGGTGACGCGGCTGTTCCAATTTGATATCAGCGTCCTGTCCATTTCTGCAGCGTCCTTGAACGGGCGGTTGCAGTGCTTTATTACATTTTCGTGGCCTAAATGCGTGTCGCTTGTATAGTAAATCATAAAGTCTCCTTTCTTTTTTATAATATCAAAAAGCAAAAAAACGGAGCGCTTACGCGCTCCGTCAATTTAACATTTCCGTTTATCAGCCAAGTCTTGCGCCGAGGTCAGCAAGCTCCTGCTTTAACTCGTCGGGCAGCTTGTCGCCGAACTGCTTGTAGAACTCGCCCATTTCTGCGACTTCCTTCTTCCACAGCTCCTTGTCAACTGCCAGCAGCTTATCCTCTATCTCGGAGGTAACCTCATCCTCGATACCCTCAAGGTTGATGTCGCCCTTCTTGGGGAGATAGCCGATGGGGGTCTTGTCTGCGTCGATAGTGCCTTCGCATCTCTTGATTATCCAGTCAAGCACTCTCATATTATCACCGAAGCCGGGCCAAATGAAGTTGCCGTCCTCGTCCTGCTTGAACCAGTTAACATTGAAGATGAGCGGAGCCTTGTCGCCGAGCTTTTTGCCCATATCCAGCCAGTGTGCCCAGTAATCAGCCATATGATAGCCGCAGAAGGGCTTCATAGCCATCGGGTCGTGACGAAGCACGCCTACCGCGCCGGTAGCCGCCGCGGTGGTCTCGGAGGAAACCGCCGAGCCTACATAGGTACCGTGCTGCCAGCTGAAGGACTGGTATACCAGCGGAGTGGTAGCCGCACGTCTGCCGCCGAAGATTATTGCGCTTATCGGCACGCCCTGCGGATTGTTGAACTCGGGTGAGATGCAGGGGCAGTTCTTAGCGGGTGCGGTAAAGCGGGAGTTGGGATGAGCCAGCTTGTTGCCTGCGGCGGTGTATTCCTTGCCGTTGACCTTGCTGCCCTTCCACTCGGTAGCGTTCTCGGGCGGGTTCTTGTCAAGACCCTCCCACCAAACGGTATTGTCATCGTTGTTCAGTGCAACGTTAGTAAATATTGTATTTTTCATTGTGGATGCCAGCGCATTGTAGTTGGACTTTGCGTTGGTACCGGGCGCTACGCCGAAGAAGCCGTTCTCGGGGTTGATGGCGTAAAGTCTGCCGTCAGGGCCCTGCTTCATCCATGCGATATCGTCACCTACGGTGAATACCTCGTAGCCTGCCTTCTTATAGCCCTCGGGCGGGATAAGCATTGCGAGGTTGGTCTTGCCGCAGGCGGAGGGGAATGCAGCGGTGATGTATTTAACATCGCCGTCGGGCTTTTTAACGCCGAGGATAAGCATATGCTCAGCCATCCAGCCCTCTTTCCAGCCCTGGTAAGAAGCGATACGCAGCGCGAAGCACTTTTTACCCAGCAGCACGTTGCCGCCGTATGCGGAGTTTATCGACCAGATAGTGTTGTCCTCGGGGAACTGTACTATGTATCTCTTCTCGGGGTCAACGTCAGCCTTGGAGTGCAGACATCTTACAAAGTCGTCGGACTCGTCGCCGAGGTTCTTGAACGCGTCTGCGCCCATTCTGGTCATGATATCCATATTAAGAACTACATAAATGGAGTCAGTCAGCTCAACGCCCACCTTTGCGATAGGAGAGCCTATCGGGCCCATCGAGTAAGGGATAACGTACATTGTGCGTCCCTTCATTACGCCGTCGTAAAGAGGGGTCAGCTTTGCGTACATTTCCTGCGGGTCGCACCAGTTGTTGGTAGGACCTGCGTCCTCTTCTTTTCTGGAGCAGATAAAGGTTCTGTCCTCAACACGTGCAACGTCGTTCTCGGCGGTTCTGTGATACAGACAGCCGGGCAGCTTTTCCTGGTTAAGCTCAAGCATCTCGCCGCTGGCAACAGCCTCGTCGCGCAGAGCCTTGAGCTGCTCTTCGCTGCCGTCTATCCAGATAACCTTATCCGGCTTGGTGAGCTCTGTCATTTCCTGTACCCATTTAAGTACGTTCTGATTCTTGGTCATGTCATTAGATCTCCTTTTCATTTTATTGCGGACGGAAATGCGTCCGCTTAAAATCAGATTATTCTGATTGATTTCTGTTACGGAAAGCAAGCGCCGTAAAATACGCCCCTTGTTTCCCTTATACTATTATACCTCTTTTTTTGCAATAGGTCAATAGCAAAAAAGAGATTTTTGAAAAAATATTTTGATGTAGACAAAGATGTAAAAAACGGAAGGAAAGAGGGGTGTGGGGGGAAAACCATCAGGGTTTTCACCCCCATTTGCAATAAAATAAGCCGCTCCAAAAATAAAAAAAGAGCGGCTGTACAGCTTGGTGAAAATCGACCGTAGGGCGACTTTTTGCCAAGCTGGATTTTTATGATTTTTTATTCTTTATACTTGCAGATCTCTTTATTCATCAGTATCAGTGCCGCGAGGTTGGGTAATGCCATCAGCGCGTTGCACATATCGGATATCTCCCACACCGCCTGCGCCTTGGTCACCGCCCCGATAAACGCGGCGGCACAGTAAACGATCAGATAGGGCATAACGCTCTTTTCGCCGAAAAGATACACCGCGCAGGTCCTTCCGTACACCCACCAGCCGCCGACGGTAGATATTGCGAAGATGAACACCGACACACTGAGGAATATCCCCGCGTAGTCTCCCAGCACGTCCGAAAAAGCTATCAGCGCCATATCCGTGCCGTTTATCGACAGGGCGTCCGCGCCGCAGGACAGTATACACAGCGCGGTCATTGTGCACATTATTATCGTGTCAAGAAACACCTGCAACGCCGCCCAATTGCCCTCTTTGGCGGGACTGTCGCTGCTGCTGCCTGCGTGTATCATCACCGACGTTCCAAGTCCCGCCTCGTTGGAGAACACCCCGCGCTTTACCCCCCAGCTCAGCGCGCTTTGCAGCGCGGTGCCTGCCGCACCGCCTGCCGCCGCCCTGAACGAAAAAGCCTCGGTGAAGATGCGGGCAAAGCACTCCGGCAGCCGCGCGGCGTTTATCACCATCACGCTGACACAGCAGATAATGTATATCGCCGAGGTGAGCGGTATCAGCCACGAGGTCAGACCCGCCAGCCGTTCCAGCCCGCCGCGCGCAAGGAAAAACGCCAGCCCCGCGCAGCACGCCCCCGTCACCGCGAGCGGCACACCCAGCGTGCCGTTCAGCACCGCGGCGGAGGAATTGACCTGCACCATATTCCCCGCACTGAATGAGGCGAGCAGACAGCACAGCGCAAACATCCCCGCCGCAAGGCCGCCCGTACGCCCGCCGCCCAGTGCCTTTTTTATATACCTGAACGGTACGCCGCCGCGGTCCTTGCGGTATGCGATACCGAAGGCGTTCTCCCCATAGCAGGTCGCCATGCCGAGCAGTGCCGCCGCCCACATCCAAAATACCGCCCCCGCCCCGCCGAACGCCAGCGCAGTGCCGACGGCGATAATGTTACCCGTGCCGAGCGTCGTACCCAGTGCGGCGGTCAGCGTGCGAAAAGGCGAGATGCCGTCGCCGCCGCTCTTCCCCGCGAAAAGAGTATTTTTGAATATGCGCGGCAGATGCAAAAACTGAAAAAATCCCAGCCTGACAGTATAAATCACACCCGTTGCCGTGAATAATAACAGCATAGGCGCACCCCAAAGTATATTTTCGTTTATCCAACCGATAACATCCATAGCAACCTCTACATAAGACAAGTTTTTTTAATTATATTTTTTGCGAGGTCGATGTATGACGGAAAAGCCTGACAAATTGCTGCTGATATACATTGGGGCGGCGGCGTTTATATTATGCGCGGCACTGTCGGCAGCAGCGTTTTTGCTGCTGCCGCGGCTGCTTGCGGTTATCGCGGGGATAGGCGCGGCGGTGCTGTTCGCGGCGGCTGCGGTGTATCTTGCGCTGATGTACAGATATACCGAATACACATTGGAGGACGGGCGGCTGACGGTACGCACAGGCATTGTGATAAAGCAGACCGGCTGTCTGTATCTTGACCGTGTAACAGTAATAAACCGCTACAGCCTGCCCGCGGGAGTGAAATTTATCACCGTGCATGTACCGGGCGGGAGCGCGGTAGTGCTGACGGGAAAAATTTTAATTCGGAATACGGAATTATGATTTTTGCAGCTTTGCAAAAAAGCGGTGATGCGTTATGCATCACCGTTTTTTGTCAAAAATTTTATAATTCCGAATTGGAGAAGTTCTGCATTACTTCAACAATTCCTCAACATCTATCTCTTCCCCGTCCTGCCAGAGCCTTTCGAGGTCGTAAAACTCCCTCGACTCGCTATGGAAGATGTGGAAGATAACGTCAACGTAATCCAGCACTATCCAGTTCGCACTTTGCCTGCCCTCATAGTGGCGGGGGTTTACGCCCTTTTCGCCCAGCTTGAACTCCACCTCATCGGCGAGTGCCTTTGCCTGCGTGGTGCTGGACGCGCCCGCGATAACAAAATAATTGCTGAGTATCGTCAAGTCGCGTACCTTGAGTACCTTTATATCAAACGCTTTCTTACTGTCGAGTGCCTTTACGCCCTCGGTCAAAATCTCATAATCTGTCATTTGTTTTTCTTCCTTTCATTATGAAGTGCGGCATAGAAATTATACGCGCCCGCCGTGCAGGGCGGTATCAGTCCGTGCTTGCCGAGTGTTTCCTGTATCGAAAATTTCAGCGCGTCGTACATCGCCTCGTCAAGGTCATCCATGCATACGCGGCGGAACTTTTCGACGTCCTTATAGCTTCTGTCCTCGCTTGTCATATCGCCGAGATACACTATCTTTTCAAGCACCGTCATATCCGCGCGCCCTGCGGTGTGATATCGCACCGCGTTAAGTAAATCAGCATCGGTTATCCCCAGCTTGGTACGGATATGGTACGCGCCCGCGGGGGCGTGCCACAGCGCGGGGGTGTACAGTTCTTCCTCGCTGACGTCCATTTCGGAGAGTGCCGCCTGCGATTTCATCGCCTGCGGGGTCTCTTCCTTTTTTATGTCGTGGAGAAGTCCCGCAAGATACGCCTTTTCAGTGTCGCCGCCGTGCCTTTCGGCAAGTCTCAGGCACTGCTCGGCTACATTCAGACTGTGGGTCAGCCGCTTTTTGGACAATGTGTCTTTCAGCAGCTGCTCGTATTCCTTATATTTTTCCTTATATTCCGTTAATTTAGACATACAGTTTGTTTTCCAGCAGATATTTTTCCACCGCGTCGGGGACAAGCCCGGAGACGCTCTCCCCCGCCTTCAGCTTTTCGCGCACCTCGGTAGAGCTTGCCTGTACCACATTAAGGTTAAGAACCTTTATCCTGCCGACACGCGCGGCGAACTCGCACATATCGCTGTACTCGCTGTCCTCGCGGGCGGCGGCGGTCACCTTGCACTCGCCGAGCAGAGCCTCATAGCGGTACCACTTTTCAAAGTAAAACAGCATATCCCCGCCGATTATCAAATAAAACTGCGTGTCGGACGGATACTGCCTTTTCAGCTCGCGGACGGTGTTAATGGTATAGCTTGTCCCGCCGAGCTGCTTTTCAACATCGCATATCTCAAACTGCCCTGCCGCTATCCTGTCCGCAAAGGCAAGTCTGCACAGCTCTGCACGGACGTCGTAATCCAACAGCCCCGCAGGGTCTTTATGCGGCGAGGTCGCGGTGGGGACTATCAGCATTTTCTTCAGCTTTAAATCCTTGAACGCCTGTGTGGCTATACTGATATGCCCGTTGTGTATCGGGTTGAACGCACCGCCGAAAATTCCTACCTTAATCATTTATCTCCACTACCCTCTTTTTGGGATTTTTATTCTGCCTGTACAGAACAATCTTTTGACCTATCACCTGCACCACAAGGCTGCCTGTACGGTCGGCTATCTCATGGGCAAGGACGTTTTTATCCTCGGGCGCGCTTTCCAGCACGTTTATCTTTATTATCTCCCTAGCCTCTATCGCCGCGTCAAGCTGTTTTATCAGCTCGTCGGTCAGCCCGTTTTTGCCTATCTGAAATATCGCGGGTGTGCCCGCGGCTATGTTTTTCAGCTTGGCACGCTGTTTTGATGTAATTTCCATATATTAAGTATCTCCTTTATTTCAACAGAAAAAACCATACGGCGAATATTGCCGCCGCTTGCAGCACTATTATCAGCGGTATGCCTATCATAAAACGCTTGTGCTTTGTTTTATGATGGAATATCCTCATTGATATGTACATTGCCGCCGACCCGCCCAGCAGCGAGACGATGAACAATGTTTTTTCCTGTATCCGCCATTTATCCTTTTTGGCTTTGCGCTTGTCCACGGCGGGCAATATAAAGCCTATCAGGCTTATCACCCCGATGTACGCAAGCAGCAGCCACTGCCACCACATCACTTGGATATCTCCTGTGCCAACACATCGGCAAGCTTTTTCAACGCCCTAGCGCGGTGGCTTATCTTGTTTTTCTCCTCATCGTCCAGCATTGCCATACTGGTGTCCTCATCAATCATGAAGATAGGATCATAGCCAAAGCCGTTATCGCCTATCGGTTCTTCGCCGATAAAGCCCTCGCACTCTCCTGTGACGCATATCTCATGCTCATCGTCACGGATAAAGTACAGCGCGCAGACGAACTTTGCCGCCCTCAGCGGCAGGTCTACGCCGTGCATCTCATCCAGCACCTTGGCGTTGCGCTCCGCATCGGTGGCATGCTCGCCCGCATAGCGCGCTGAATACACGCCCGGCGCACCGCCGAGAAACTCTATGCACAGCCCGCTGTCGTCGGCTATCACCGGCGTTTTCGCTATTGCGTATATAGCCTCTGCCTTGATGTGCGCGTTTTCGCTGAAGGTCTCTCCGTCCTCGATTATCTCAGCGGTGATACCCGCCTCACGCATCGAGACAGGCTCGTACCCCAGCGGTGACAGCATTGCCTTGAACTCTTTGATCTTGCCTTCATTATTGGAGGCGATGATAACTTTCATCACAATGTCCTTTCGTCTCAGTTAAACAGAGCGTCCGCGTAATCCTGCGGTACAAACTCCTGTAGATCGTCTATCTTTTCGCCCACGCCTACCAGCTTTACCGGTATGCCCAGCTCTTGCTTTATAGGTATTATTATACCACCTTTTGCCGTTCCGTCAAGCTTTGTCAGCACAATTCCGGTAATATCGGCGGTCTCCTTGAACAGCCGCGCCTGATTTACGGCATTCTGCCCGGTGGTCGCGTCCAGCACCAACAGCGTCTCCTGCGTACAGTCCGGCAGATTGTTGCTTATTATGCGGGCTATCTTTTTCAGCTCGTCCATAAGGTTTTTCTTATTGTGCAGTCTGCCCGCCGTGTCGCAGATGATTACGTCCGCGCCGCGCGCCTGACCTGCCTTTATCGCGTCATATACCACGGCGGCGGGGTCCGCGCCCTCGGCATGCTTGATAATATCTACTCCCGCGCGGTCTGTCCAGACGTTCAGCTGCTCTATCGCCGCCGCGCGGAAAGTATCCGCCGCCGCGACTATTACCTTTTTGCCCTCGTTTTTAAGGTTATAGGCGAGCTTGCCTATCGTGGTGGTCTTACCCGCGCCGTTTACCCCTATCATCAGGATAACAGACGGGGTGGTGTCCAGTCTGAGCGTATTATCGCCCGCAACTATATCGGCGATAATATTTTTCAGCAAGCCCTTTATCTCGGTGGGGTCGGTGGCGCCGGTGCGCTTGACCTCGCCGCGCAGCCGCTCGCATATCTCCGCCGAGGTCACCGCGCCGATATCGGATAATATCAGCGTTTCTTCCAGCTCTTCAAAGAAATCCTCATCTATCTTGGTAAAGGAATTTATAACGCTTTCTATCTTGCCGCTGAGCGCGTCCTTGGTGTTTCTCAGTCCGTTTTTCAGCTTTTCAAAAAGTCCCATTGCCTGTCTCCTTTAATCTAACTCAGCGTCTATATCGTCTGTCAGCTCCTGCTTTAACAAGCCCGACACGCCCTTTTCCTGCATAAACACGCCGTACAGCACATCGCAAAGCTCTATTGTGCCGCGGCGGTGGGTTATTACCATCAGCTGGGTGTCACGGGAAAAACGCTTTAGGTATGTAGCGTACTTCTGCACGTTTATCTCGTCCAGTGCCGCGTCCACCTCGTCCAGCATACAAAACGGCGTGGGTCGGTGCAGCAATATCGCAAGGTAAATCGTCAGCGCGACCATTGCCTTTTCGCCGCCGGAAAGTGACGTAAGGGTCTTTATTACCTTGCCGGGCGGGGCTGCGTATATCTCCACGTCAGAGCCCAGTACATCGTCCGGGTCGGCAAGCTGTAATCTCGCCTCGCCGCCGCCGAATATCTCGGTAAACAATCTGCCGAAGTGGTCGTTTATAGCGTTAAAGCTCTCGGTAAAGCGCTGCTTGATGTCCTTTATCAGGTTATCTATCAGCTTTTCCAGCTCGCGCTTAGAGGTCTCAACGTCGCTGAGCTGTTTAGACAGCACACCGTAACGCTGCTGTACCTCCTCCAGTTCTTCTATCGAGCTGTAGTTGACGTTGCCCAACGCCGAAATATCGCGGCGCAGCTTGGCAAGCTCGGTCTTTGCGCCGGGTACGTCCTCCGGCACCTCATATTTGCCCAGTGCCTCGCTGCGGGTCATCTCGTATTTATCCCACAGCTCGGTGACTATTTTTTCTATCTGCTCGTCGGACGAACGCTTGCGCTCTTCCTGCCGCGCCAGCTCGCTGCCGAATTTTTCCTTTGCCTCGGTCAGCTCGCGTATATCGGTGTGTATCGCGCTGATACGCGCCTCGGCGGCGTTGCTCTTGGTGATGTTGGCGGATATTTCCTTCTCGCTCTGCTCTTGCTCGGTGTTCAGCTTTTCGCTGTCGGACAGCCGCTTGGCGATTCTTTCACGGATTTCCTCTATCTCCTTGGTATGCTCTTCTATCCTTTGCTGATAGTCTGTGCCGCCGTCGGTCAGAGCCTTTATTGAATTATCTATATTCTCCGCTTTGATATTTATAGCGTCAATATCCTTATTAGATTCAAGTATGTCGATATTCAACGCGGATATTTTATCCGCTATATCTTTTTTACCGCTGTCGCGCGCGCTGATATCACTCTCACGGCGGAGCAGCTCTTCAGAATTTTTGCCTATCTCCACCAGCAGCACGTCAAGCTGCTTGCGGTATTCCTCTTTCAGCTTTGCCTGCTCGTCCACCGACAGCTCTAACCTGTCAAGCTGCTCTGCGGCCGCGTCCAGCTGCGCGTTGAACTGCTTTATCAGCATCTTTTCGCCGTCCGCCTGCGCGGTCAGTCTTGCTATCTCCGGCTCGCAGCCCGCAAGTATCTCGTCATAGCCCTCCAGCTCGATAGTCAGCTTTGCTACCTCTGCCTTCAGCGGCTTTAACGCCTCGTTTTCCTTTGCTATCTTTTCGGACAGGCGCTCGGTGTCCTTTTCCAGCTTGGTCAGCTCCTGCTTGCGGGAGATAATGCCAGCGTCGGTCTTGACGCTGCCGCCCGTGAACGAGCCGCCCGCGTTTATTATCTGGCCGTCCAGTGTAACTATTCTGAAACGGTAGCCGTATTTCTTCGCGATATAGGACGCGCAGTCGATGTCCTCCGCCACCGCGGTCTTACCGAGGATAAAGCGGATAACGCCGTCGTACTTCTCGTCAAAGCCGACCAGCTCGCTTGCCATACCCTCAAAGCCGTCCTCGTCCTCCAGTCCGTCTATCTCCAATGTCTTGCCCTTGACAGATGTCAGCGGCAGAAATGTCGCACGTCCGAGGTTGTTATCTTTAAGATAACGCATGCTGCGCTTTGCCGCGTCCTCGTTATTTACCACTATGTTTTGCAGCACGCCGCCGAGGGTGGTCTCTATCGCTACGGTATACTTTGCGTCAACGGTGATTATGTCCGCCACCGTGCCGCATATCCCGCTCAGCTGACCCCTGCGGTATGCGCCCATTACCGACTTTACGCTCGCGCCAAAGCCCGCCATGCTCTTATCTATGTCATCCAGCACGGTATAACGCTGACGCTTTGTCTCATATTCCTTTTGCAGTGATTCCAGCGTCTTAGACGCGTTAGTCAGCTTTTCAGAGCGATTGGCGAACAGCTGACGATAGCCGCCCAGTTTGTTTTCGGTCTCCTGCTTTTTCTCCTCGGCAGCCTCCAGCTCGCGGTTTATCTCTTTCAGCTTTTGCTTATGCTCGACAATAGAGCCTTCAAGCTGTTCGACAGAGGCGTTCAGCTCATCGCGGCGCTTGTCGATGTCCTGTGCGGAGGTCTCCGACTGCTCTATCTGTAATTGCAGCTGGGTACGCCTGAGGTACAGCTGTCCCTGCGCGCGGTCCAGCTCTTTATATTCCTCGTCCAGTGCTTCTCCCTGCGCGGAAAGACCGGTCAGCTGCTCGGACAGCTTTGCGGCTTCTTCATTTTTACGCTGTATATCAGCCCGTATTTCATCTATCTCTTTCAGCAGCTGTTGCTTGTCCTGCTCCAGTTTTTCCTTGCCGCTTTTGGATTCTTCTATATTTTTATTTAGGCTCTCTATCTGCTCGGTCAGGTGGCGTATGTCGTTTTCCATTACGGCAGTCTCACTCTTGATATCGGAGATAAGCTCCTTCGCCTTGTCACCCTTTTCACGGAGTGTCTCCAGCTCGGCGCGCAGACTTAACAGCAGCGCGTTCTGCTGCTCCTGCTCTGCTTCCAGCTTTTCTATATCGCGGTCAAGGTTTTCGACCTCCGCCTTGTTCAGCAGTATCTTGTCCTCGGTCTCACCTATCGCCTTTTCGGCGGCGGACAGGTCGTATACGCTGAGCGATATTGCCAGCTCCTGCTCGCGGTCAACTAACAGCTTTGCCTTCTTCGCCTTTGCCGCCTGTCTTTCCAGCACAGGCAGACGCTCTTCCAGCTCGGTGGCTATGTCGCGGATACGCAGCAGGTTGTCCTCTGCGCGTTTCAGCTTGTTCTCCGCGTCCTTTTTCTGCGCAAGAAATTTGGAGACGCCCGCAGCCTCTTCAAATACCTCGCGCCGCTTTGACCCTGCGGACTCTACTATCTCGGCAACTCTGCCCTGTCCTACCACCGAATATCCGTCACGACCGAGACCTGTACCCATAAACAGCTCGTTGATGTTTTTCAGCAAGGTCTTGCCGCCGTTTATCATATATTCGCTTTCGCCGCTGCGGTACAGCTTGCGGCTGATGACTACCTCGTCGCTGTCAATGTTCAGCGCGCGGTCGGTGTTGTCTATCGTCAGCGCCACCTTGGCAAAGCCCATTGCCTTTCTGCGCTGTGTGCCGTGGAATATCACGTCCTCCATCTTATCTCCGCGCAGACTTTTTGCGCCCTGCTCTCCCATTACCCAGCGCAGCGCGTCGCTTATATTACTTTTGCCGTTGCCGTTAGAGCCGACCACGGCGGTCATCTTTTTGTCGAAATTCAGCACGGTCCTGTCCGGAAAGGACTTAAAACCGTAGATCTCCATAGACTTAAAAAACATTATACTCTCTCCGCGCGGACCTCTGTCCCCGCCTCTTCCTTTATCACAAAGGTGATGCCCTGCTCGGCAAGCGCCTTTTTATTACAGCCGCCGTGCCCCGTCACCCTGCTTATATTTCGTTTATCTGTGTAAACTATATATTTCCCGCCGGGCATCATCTGCCCGCGCATTTTCTCCAAAAACAATCCGCTCTCGCATATCTCCCTCAGCGCGGGGTGATATACCCCGCCTGTCATGCTGTCCTTTACGTCGTCGCTGGCGTGTAGCCCCAGTCGTATTACGGGTATGCCCGCCTTGTCAAACATGCCCAGCAGTTCCGTACACAGCTTTACCGTCTCGTCAAAGGTAAAGCTGTCGTATTCTCCCGCAGCGCGCAGCCTGTCCAGCTCTGTGTCCTTTAATATCACCGTCGGGTATATCCGTACCGTGTCACAGCCGAGCGAGATAAACTCACGCGCGGTGTCGATACAGTATTCCGGCTTGTCCTTATACAGTCCGGTCATCATCTGCAAGCCCAACTCAAACCCGCTGCCCTTTATCAGGCGGGAGGCATTGCGTACATCCTCGGCGGTATGCCCGCGCTGATTGGCGGACAGTATCTCGTCATTCATGCTCTGCGCGCCCAGCTCTATCGAGCGCATGCCGTAGCGTCCGAGTATATCAAGTATCTCCGTATCAATATAATCAGGACGGGTGGAACAGCGCAGCGACGTGTACTGCTTAGGATACCGCTTTATAAAGCTGTGCCCACATTCCAGCAGGCTAAGCATATATCCTCTGTCTATCGCGGTAAAGCTGCCGCCGAAAAACGCTATCTGCGCCTGCGTTTCGCTTTGCTCTAATATCGGCTGCTGCTCGGTCAGCAGTTTTTCCAGTTCTTCCGCCGTTATCGGGGCTGTTTGTCCGCTTATCGTCCGCTGATTGCAAAAGCTGCATATATGCGGACACCCGCTGTGGGTGACGAACACCGAAATATTAGTCTGTCTCATAGCCCATCAGCCCTACCGCCTCTTTGGCTGCCTGCTGCTCCGCCTGCTTTTTGCTCTTGCCTGTGCCGGTGCCTATCACCTGACCGTTAAGCAATACCTCGGCGGTAAAGGTCTTATTATGTGCCTGTCCGCTTTCTGATGTTATTTTATACTCAACGCTTTCCTCGGGGTTTTGCTGGATTATCTCCTGCAACAGCGTCTTATAGTCGCCAGGCATATACATACCGCTGGACAGCCTGTCCGGCTCGGGGATAAATGATAATATAAAACCCCTCGCCTTTTCGGTGCCGCCGTCAAGATATATTGCGGCGATAAGCGCCTCGAAAGCATCGGCGAGTATCGAGCGGCGGTCGCGTCCGCCTGTGTTTTCCTCGCCCTTGCCAAGCATGATGTGCCTGCCTAAATCTATCTTCTTCGCAAAGGTATACAACGCGTCCTCGCATACTAAGCTTGCGCGTATCTTGGTCAGTCTGCCCTCCGGCAGCCCTGTCAGGTTTTCAAACAGATACTCCGCGACCGTTATGCCCAGCACGCTGTCACCGAGAAACTCCAGCCGCTCGTTGCTTTTCAGATTTTTTCCGTTGGTGTAGGAGGAATGTGTCAACGCCTCCTGCAGCAGCTTCGGCTCGTTAAAGGTATAGCCGATAACCTGTTCTATCTCAGTCATTGTTCTTTTCGCTTGCCTGCGATAATACCCTTTCAATTTCCTCTATTACGTTCTTCTCGCAAAATTCCTTTGCCTGACGTATCGCATTTTTGAACGCCAGCGCGTCGCTGCTGCCGTGTGCCTTGATAACGGGCTTGGCAGTACCCAGCAGCGGAGATCCGCCCGTCTCACGATAGTCCATCGTCTTGGTCAGCTCGTTAATGCCTTTCTTGGAAAGCAGCGCAGCTATCTTGGTGCCGAGGTTGCGGAAGAACAGTCGCTTTAACGCGGTCTTCATAAACTTGCCCATACCCTCGACTGTCTTTAAGTAGATGTTGCCTGTAAAGCCGTCGGTGACTATAACGTCCGCCGTGCCCAGCGCCGCGTCTCTGCCCTCAACATTGCCGATAAAGTTCAATCCGCTTTCCTTTAACGCCTCATATGCGCCCTGCTCCAGTTCTCTGCCCTTTTCTTCCTCCGCGCCGACATTCAGCAGACCTACCTTGGGGCTTTTGGTACCCATTATTCTTTCCATATAGATGCTGCCCATAACCGCGAACTGCTTTATCATCTCGGGGCGGCAGTCAAGATTTGCGCCGCCGTCCAGCAGTATGTAGTTGCCGTCTGTGCCGGGCAGTATCGGCGCCATCGCGGGGCGCTTTACGCCCTTGATGCGCTTTACCGTCAGTGTTCCGCCCATAACCAGCGCCGCTGTGCTGCCCGCACTGACCATTGCGTCAGCCTCGCCCGACGCCGCCAGCGCAAGTGCCTTGCCCATCGAGCAATCTTTCTTTTCCTTTAATATCTGCTTGGGGTCGTCCTCTATCTCTATTATGCCGTCCGCATCGACTATCTCGATGCCGTCCTTTGACAGCCCCAGCCGTGAAAAGCACTCTTCCAGCTTCGATTTGTCGCCGGTGAGTATCACCGTCACGTCGTATTCTTTTACCGCCGAGACCGCGCCCTTTACGACCTCGTCCGGTGCGTTGTCACCGCCGAAAGCGTCTACTGCTATTTTTAACATATAATCGACCTCCGATTTATTTCATCGCGCAGCCGTGCCAGCCCACGTTCGGACAGGGAGGCATAGCGCAGCTTTTTATCCTTTATTTTTTCGCCCAGCGGCGGCAGCAAACCCATGCTCGCGCCCATCGGCTGAAAGTTCTTGCTCTCGGTGCTGATATGCTTTGACAGGGCGTACAGCATTGTCCACTCAGGCGGGATAAATTTATCCTTGCCGCAAAGCGTACGCGCAAGATTAAGCCCCGCGATGATACCGCTGGCGGCACTTTCTACATAACCCTCTACACCTGTTATCTGTCCCGCGAAGTATATGTTGCCGCTGCCGATAAGCTTATAGCTGTCGTCCAGCAGTCCCGGAGAATTTAAGAACGTGTTGCGGTGCATAACACCATAACGCACAAATTCCGCGTTCTCCAGCCCTGTTATCAGTGAAAACACCCGCTTTTGCTCGCCGAATTTCAGATTGGTCTGAAAGCCGACAAGGTTATACATAGTGCCCTCGTTGTTTTCTTTTCTCAGCTGCACCGCCGCATACGGCCGCCTGCCTGTCCTGGGGTCGGTCAGCCCTACCGGCTTCATACAGCCGTAGCGTACACTGTCTATGCCGCGCTTTGCCAGCACCTCTACCGGCATACAGCCCTCGTATACCGTGAAATCCTCAAAGCTTTTCAGCGGCACGCTCTCGGCATTTACCAGCTCGTTATAAAAATATTCGTATTCTTCTCTGCTCATCGGGCAGTTGATGTAATCCGCACCGCCTTTGTCATATCTTGCAGCGAAGAACGCCCTTGACATATCTATGCTGTCAAATGTCACTATCGGCGCCGCCGCGTCATAAAAGCTGAGCGTGTCGCCGCACTTTGCCTTTATCGCCTCGGCAAACTTGTCCGATGTCAGCGGACCTGTCGCGATTATAGTGTTCTCTGTAGGAAACTCGGTCACCTCGTCGCTGACTACTTCGATCAGCGGGTTTTCACGGACAGCCTTTGTCACCTCATCGGAGAACTGCTCGCGGTTTACCGCCAGTGCGCCGCCCGCGTCTACCTTGGTCTTTTCCGCCGCCTGCATGGTCAGCGAGCCGAGATAGCGCATCTCTTCCTTTAACATACCGCAGGCGCTGTTTACGTCGGCGGATTTCAAGGAATTGCTGCACACCAGCTCGGCAAAGCCCTGATATTTATGGGCGGGGGAATATTTCTTCGGCTTCATCTCTATCAGACGCACGGGAATGTTATGGTTTGCCAGCTGCCACGCAGCCTCTACACCCGCCAGTCCCGCGCCGATGACGGTCGCTTTATATTCGTTCATCACTTTTCTTCAGTTGCGCTGTCGGGACGGACGTAACCGCAGCCGTCCTTTGCGCAGTACACCTGCCCATTCTTGCCGGACTTTTTGAACAGCGTTGCTCCGCACTGCGGACACTTATCAGGTATGGGGGTGTCCCATGTCATATAGTTGCAGTCCTTGTAGTTTTCACAGCCGTAAAAGGGCTTGCCCTTTTTGGACTTTTTCGCCAGCATCTTTGCGCCGCATTTCGGGCAGTTGCCGCCCGACTCGTTTACTATCCGCTTGGTGAACTTGCACTCCGGAAAACCTGAACAGCCCAAAAACTTGCCGTATGGTCCTATCTTTATCACCATCGGCTTGCCGCATTGCTCGCATACTATATCCGTAGGCTCGTCGGGTATCTTTACCCGCTTGCCCTCCATGTCCTTTTCCGCCTTGCTCAGCGTCTTTTCAAAGCCTGTGTAAAAGCTGCGGAGTATATCCACCCACTCTGCCTTACCTGCCTCTATCTTATCAAGGTCGGTCTCCATCTGCGCGGTGAACTTTGCGTCAACTATCCGCTCGAAATGGTCCTTCATCAGTTCGGTGGTGACAAAACCCAGCGAGGTGGGCTTCAGCTGCTTTGCCTCACGCTCGACATAATGGCGGTCAAGTATCGTCGCTATGGTCGGCGCATAGGTAGAGGGACGGCCGATGCCGTTTTCCTCCAGTGCTTTGATAAGGCTGGCCTCGGTATATCTCGGCGGCGGCTGGGTAAAGTGCTGATTGCCGGACAGGTCTTTCACCGTCAGCTTTTCGCCGACAGTCAGCGCGGGCAGTGCGCCGCCCTCCTGCTCGTCATTGTCGCGGCTCTCCTCATACAATGCGGTAAAGCCGTCAAACTTTACTGTATATCCGCTCGCCTTGAACAGGCAGCCGTTGCAGTCTATGTCAACCGACTTGGTATCTAACAGCGCGTTTTCCATCTGGCTTGCCATAAAACGCTCCCATATCAGCTTATACAGCTTGTACTGGTCGTTGGTCAGCGAGCCCTTCAGCTTGTCGGGGGTAAGCGTTATTATAGACGGACGTATCGCCTCGTGCGCATCCTGCGCGTTGCTGCGGGATTTGTAGGTCCTGGGCTTTGACGGCAGATACTCCTTGCCGTAGGTCTGCTCGATAAGCTGTGCCGCCGCGTTTTTCGCCTCGTCGGAGATACGCAGGCTGTCGGTTCTCATATAGGTGATAAGACCCACCGCGCCCATATCCGGAACCTCTACGCCTTCGTACAGCTCCTGCGCCGCGCGCATGGTGCGGCGCGCGTTAAAGGACAGCTTTCTTGAAGCCTCCTGCTGCAACGTCGATGTAGTAAACGGCGGCGCGGGCGCCTTTTTACGGGTGGATTTCTTTATCGCCTTTATAACAAACTCTCCGCCCTCCAGCCTTGCCAGTACCTTATCAGTGGCCTCTTTGGTCTCGCTGGCGAACTTTTCGCCGTCCACCTCGGCAAGCTTTGCGGGAAATGCCTTTCTGCTCTTGCCTGACAGCAGCTTTGCGTCTATGCTCCAGTACTCGCGGGGTTTGAACTCTTCTATTTCCTTTTCCCTGTCAACGATAAGGCGCACCGTCACCGACTGCACGCGTCCCGCCGACAGACCTCTGCGCACCTTTTTCCATAAAAACGGGCTGAGCTTATATCCCACGATACGGTCAAGTATACGTCTTGCCTGCTGCGCGTTTATCAGGTCCATATCAAGTGTGCGCGGGTGGCTCATACCCTCTGACACGCCGCTCTTGGTTATCTCGCTGAAGGTAACGCGCACCGGCTCGTTCTCGCTTATATCAAGTATGTGGGCAAGGTGCCATGAGATAGCTTCGCCCTCGCGGTCCGGGTCGGTCGCGAGGTAAACGGTGTCCGCCTTTTTGGCGGCAGCCTTCAGTTCTTTTATCAGTGCCGCCTTGTCCCTTTTATTCTCATACATCGGGGCAAAGTCATGCTCTACGTCTACACCCAGCTTGGATTTCGGCAGGTCTCTGATATGTCCCACCGACGCGAGGACGGAAAAATCCTTTCCGAGATATTTCCCTATCGTTTTCGCCTTTGCGGGCGACTCAACTATTACAAGATTAGACATCGCGTTTTCCTTTCTTTTTGTCTTTTTCTGATTTAATTATATAATATTTTTACATATCTTTTTTATTCATTTCCCATGAAATTATCGCCGCCGCCACCGAGGCATTGAGGCTTTCCGCGCCGTGCATCGGTATGTATACCGAATCGCCGCACAGCGCACGGGTCGCCGCGGTTATGCCCGCGCCCTCGTTGCCTATCACCGCCGCAGCCTTTTGCGGGAATGTAAAGCTGCCGAGCGGCTGCGCCTTTTCGTCCAGCACTGCCGCGTATACGGCAAAGCCCGCCTCTTTCAGCAGCGGTATCGCTTTGTCGGGCGTCTCAAAATAAACCGGAACTCTGAATATCGACCCCATGGTCGAGCGGACGGTTTTCGGCGAATATATGTCGGCACAGTCGGGCGACATTATCACCCCGTCTATCCCCAGCGCGTCACAGGTGCGGATAATAGTACCTATGTTGCCGGTATCCTGCAAATTTTCCAAATACAGCATACGGGTACTATTATATATTGTACTTAAATTTAAGATTTTGTCAAGAGACTTGACGGTAATAAATATCCCCTGCGGGGTCTTTGTGTCGGAAATATACTCTGCCAGCGCGTCTGTTATCGTCATCGCGCCCCATTTTTCTTTTACCAGCTTTACGGTGTCGGGGTATTTTTTTGCCGCTGATTCGGAGATAAAGGCTATATCTCCTGCCTCACAGCCGCTTTGCACCGCCTCGCGGACGGATTTTTCCCCCTCGACAACGAACTGCCCCGCCGCCTTGCGTGCCTTGCGCTCGTTAGACAGCTCTTTATAACGCTTGATAAGCGGATTGCTCCTTGAAGATATTTCCATAAGACAATGCCTCCGTGCTTGACATTCTGACGGGTATATGTTAAAATTTCTATATAAAATACTCAAATCCAGAAAGGAAATGTGAATGGCTTTTTCCGAACTAACGCAAATTGAAAAGCCCACCGGGCTTACCTTTGACGAGGAATACAACATCCTCGGCGGTATAAAAAACGACATACCTGTCGCTGTTTTCGACAACTACAACCGCCACCGTTTTGATATAATATTCGGTGCGCTGGTCAGTGATAAGGTCATGCAGGAGGTATACCTGCTGACCGCGTCTTTCCCCAAAAAGACGGTACTCGGTGTGGAAAAGGCGGACGGCTGTTTGAGGGTGTTCTGCAAGGACTATAATCTCTCACAAGAGCGGCTGCCGCTTTTGATAGAATTTCTCGACCACGCGACCAAACTGATAGCCCGCAAAAAATCCTCAGTCACCGAGCTGGATTACGAAAAGATACATTCTCTGTCGGTGTATATGGTGCTTACCCGCCGTGACAAAAGCACCGGCAACAAGAAAAAGCACAAGACCCGCAAGCTGCAGATAACCGCAGAGGGCACCAAAAGCACCCTAAAGGGCGTTGTCGGCGGTCTGCTGGGGCTTATCATCGGGGCAAGCATTTTTACGATATTTATAATGCTCGGCTCGCTGACCGGCTGGATAGGCGGCGTTGTAATGGCAGCCGCGATAATCTCGATGTACACCGTGTTTTCCAGGCGGCTCAAGACGCCTGATATCATCATCTGCACCGTGTTAGAGCTTGTCGGCTGGTTGTTTTCCACCGGATTTTCCTACCTGTTCAAGATATTCTTGGAGGAGGAAAAGGCAGGCAGCGGGCTTAACATATTCGGGATAATAGACAACCTTGGGTTGTTATCCACGCGTTATGCCCAGCTCACCGCCGAATATTCCGCCATGTTGACCATTAGCTTTATATTCGTGTTTATCGGCGCGGTAGGCAGCTGTGTGTTCTACTTCCGTTTCCACCGCAGCGATATGTATTAAGCGATACAATATAAAAAATCACACTCCCATTATACATGGGAGTGTTTTTTATTAAAGGGCTGCCTTAGCCTTTTCTACAAGTGCAGTAAACGCAGCGGGATCGTTAATCGCGATCTCGGACAGCATCTTTCTGTTAAGACCTATGTTAGCCTTCTTGAGACCGTTGATAAAGGTCGAATAGTTCACGCCGTTGATCTTGCAAGCGGCGGAAATTCTTGTTATCCAAAGACGTCTGAAATCTCTTTTCTTTAAACGTCTGCTTATATAAGCATACTGACCGGACTTCATTACGGCGTTCTTAGCAGATTTGAATAATCTGTGCTTGCCGCCCCAGTAACCCTTTGCCAGCTTTAATGTTTTATTTCTTCTCTTACGAGTAGCGAGTGCGCCTTTAATTCTAGCCATCTTTTTTATCCTCCTTAATTATTGCGTCTGTCAAACAGCCGCGTTGGTTTTTATTTGTACGGAATGAGCTTCTTAACCTCTGCAACGTTTGTCTTGTCGCAATAGCCGGCTACACGGTTGATACGTTTTCTCTTGGTAGCCTTCTGGGTCAGTCTGTGACGGCGGTTGGTCTTCTGATACTTAACATTGCCGTTCTTGGACAGCTTAAAGCGTTTCTTCGCACCGCTGTGGGTCTTGATCTTGTATTGTGCCATTTTCCTATTCCTCCTTGTTCTGCTGCTGAGTATCGTTATCAGCGTTTTTCTTTGCTTTCTTTGCGCTTGGCGCAGCCTTGGGTGAAACTACCGCCATGTAATTTCTGCCCTCAAGCTTTGCGGGCTTATCCGCCGAGCCGTACTCAGCGACCGCATCCAGAAATCTTCTCATCAGATCCTCGCATATATTCATATGCGAAAGCTCTCTCGCACGTCTGAAACGAATTTTGATCCTTACCTTGTCGCCGTTGTTAAGGAACTTTATCGCGTGATTAAGCTTGGTGTTGAAATCGTTGGTGTCGATGTTTAACGACATCTGGATCTCTTTAAGCTCCGCCTGCTTCTGATTTTTTCTCGCTTCTTTTTCGCGTTTTGACTGTTCAAAGCGATATTTGCCGTAGTCCATTATCCGGCATACCGGCGGCTTTCCCTGCGGGGCGATGAGGACCAAGTCAAGATCCGCCTCTTCCGCCATCTGAAGTGCCTGTGCCGAGGACATTATGCCGAGCTGCTCGTTATCCTGCCCGATTACGCGAACTTCTTTTTCGTTTATCTCTTCGTTGATGAGCTGTTCCTTTGTGCTGATCGTAAAGCACCGCCTTTCTGAAAACAAAAATGTTTATGCAAAAACAAAAGCGCGAAAGTACAAAGATACTCTCACGCAAATACTACTCTCCCTGCCTTTGGCGGGGAAACTAATATGCCTACCTCACTTGCTGCCCTGTGGCGCGTGTGGGTGAGAGTGCTTCTCTGCTTTTGTTTTACAACTGTTACCGTGTTATTGTAGCATAAATCCAAACGGTTGTCAATAGGTTTTTCAAAATTTTTTGCGTTATTTGACAAATACCGCCGAATATTTTGTACTATACCTGTCGGCTTCTTCCGAAAGGAAGGGGGTGAAACCCTTGGAAATCATATCCTTCATTTCCGACTTTAATATAACACACCTTTGCGGTTCAGTTATTTTAATCCACACTGTCCCCTGCCAGCTCCTCCGCGGTCAGCTCTATCGGCTTGTCGTCGGTCTCTTCGTCGTCCGGTCGGGCTATCTTCATCACCTTGCCTAGGAACAGCGAGATTACCAGTCCGACGATTATCGGCAGATAGAAGGTCAGAAAACGCCATATAAAGGTGGATATTCCCACAAAAGAATGTGTGCCCTTTCTGAAAATATCACCGAAGAACATCGTATAGCTGCCCTCTGCCGCACCCAGTGCGCCCGGCAGCGGAACAAATCCGGATATCATCAACACGAACGCCTGACAGGAGATTATCGTCAGATAATCGGTGCCGCTCAGCCCAAATCCGAGATATATTACATACGATATCGAGAAGTAGGCGGTAAGCTGTATGACAGTGTAGAATATCATACGGATTATCAGCCACGGCTTTCTCTTGATAAAGTTGAAATTTTCGTGGTACTGGTCGATTATTTCGTTGACCTGTGCGGTACGGTCGTCCACTACTTCCTGCGTCTTGAATATACGCAGCTTGCCCAGCAGCTTGATTATCCACCCGGCGAGCTTTCTTACCGGGGCCCTGAAAAACGCCAGCATAATAAGGAAAACTATAACCAGTGTGTTTATCGCAAAGCCCACCATTACCAAAAACATCAGCGGCGCGAACTGCTCGGAAAAGCTGTTAAACCTTATCAGCAGAACAAAAACAGAGTATACCGTAAGCACGAACTGATATACAATAAAGCGGCTGAGCAGCGCGGCGACGCCGTTTGACAACGGTACTCCGAATTTCGAGAAATAATACGCCTGCATCGGCTGTCCGCCGGTGGAGGAAGGGGTTATACAGTTAAAGTACTGACCGAGTATCGCGACTATCAGCGACTTGTAAAACTTCTGCCCCGGCGATAATGTCTGCAGCACCGCGTGCAGCTGCAAAGCCTCCATCGTCCAATAGACCACCATAAGCAGCATCGCAACAAGAAGAAAGCCTACGTTTATCTGCTGGATAGAAGAGACGATATTGTCAAATCCGTCCACAAAATAAACATAAACCAACATAAACACAAACGCTATCGCACATATGATAAGATTAAGCTTATTTGAATTTTTCTTTTTCTTCTTCTTTTCCATTCTCTGCCTGACGGGAAAACCCGTTATCCTGATATATAGAGTCCGTCCGACTAATCGGACGGCTGATTTTATTACCGTAACAATAATTATACTCCATATAAGAGAATTTGTCAACGGGTAAAAGCGCGTACAAAGTAAAAAGGCGGGAGATTTTCCCGCCTTTGTCGTAAAAGCCCCGTTTATTCTATCGCAATAAAAATATCCATGTAGGTCACACCGTCTGCAACATATTCCTTTTCATAGCAAGGGATGATATTTGATGCGCACTTTCCTTTTATCCCGTTCATGGACATGTGCGTCATCAATGTCTTATATGCGTTAGGGATAAGGGTAAACGGCGAATCAAACGGCTCTTTTATCGTAATGGTGATGTACTTTTGCTTTTCCTGACTGATTATCTCCGTCTCTATATCACCGATATCCTGACCGTCCTCCAACACCAAAGCCGCGACATAGCCATGCATATTGAACACATTGATCTGCTCCTGAGAAACATTAGGAAAATCCCAGCCGATTATCAGCGGGTTTTCTATATTCAGACGCTTTGCCCAGCCCTCGACATGGGTGATGGCGTCCGCCTCTGGATCACCGCTTATCACCGCATATCTGATATAACGCATCGGCTCTACGGTCACCGTGCTTATTTCCGAGTACGCCTCGTCAAGGCTGTTCATATCCTCACGCAGCATCTGATCCAGCGAGCAGGAAAACAACGCACACAGCCCTATCAGCGTCTCCGTCTCGGGATATGCCGAATCATTCTCCCATTTTGATATGGTCTGTCGGCTGACGTTCAGTTTTGCGGCAAGCTCCTCCTGTGTCATGCCTTTCATCTTTCTTAAAAATTGCAGGTTTTTTCCGAAGCACATATTACTTCCTCCTCTTTATTTTGTAAGAATATTGTACCATGACTACAGGCGCACATCCACCAATCCAGCTGTGCTTTTTCCATGGGTAGTGCAACTTGAGGTTGCGTTGTCGTTAAAACACCCAGCCCGCCGCGGTTATGAAAAGCAAATTTGAAAACTCGGTTTCGGTCAGACCGATTTTTTTCATCGCCTCGGCTTTATTTTTCTCATCGTAAGGCTTTCCGTCGGTGCGCATTGCCCATCCCTCAAAATTCCTGATAAGCTGCACTCCGAAATCCTCTCTTGTTTTCTTTCAGACATAAACACCTCAGAAAATACAAGGGCGCGTTTTAACTACGCGCCCTTTTCAAGTTTCAATTTTGAATTATACTTTTGCTCCCTTATTTACATAAACGGGATAATCCTCGGTGCCTGCCAGCGAGCGGTAATCGCTGATGACTACGTTCTTATCGGTGATAACGTAGTTCATCTCTGCCTTTTCACCGACCTCGGTGTTCTGTAACAGGATGCAGTTCTTGATATGCGCGCCCTTGCCGACCTTTACGCCTCTGAACAGCACGCAGTTTTCAACGGTGCCCTCGATAACGCAGCCGTCAGCAACCAGTGAGTTGGTGACCACCGAATCCAAGCCGTACTTTGCGGGTGCTTCGTCCTTTACCTTGGTGTATATAGGTGCGTCGCTGTTGAATATCTCAGCACGCAGCTGCTTGTCAACCAGCTTCATATTACTCTTGAAATATGTGTCAATGCTGTCTATCTGGAAGAACGGACCGTCAAACTTATAACCCAGCACCTTCATCTCATTCAGCTTATGCTGAAGCACATCGACCTCAAAGCTGTACAGGTTGCGGCTCTGTGCCTCTCTGATGATATCCAGCAGAAAGTCCTTTGCAACCACGAACATATTAAGGCTTACGTTATGCTCGCCGCTTATCTCGGGACGCACCAGCACATCATATACCTCGTTGCTCTCGTTAACGGCAAGTACCGTCTTGGTCATACTCTGCTGTGCGGTGAACACGCCGCGTCCGTAAACCACGGTGATGTCAGCCCCGTTCTTCTCATGGAAGTCAACTATCGGGCGATAGTCGATGTTGGCGATAACATCCGCGTCGGACAGCAGAACGTAATCTGCGTTGCTGTCGGCGATAAACGGCTTTATCTGAGCCATAGCCTCCAGCCTGCCGCGGTACAGTCCGCCGCTGTTGCCGTAGGGCGGCAGCAGATGCAGTCCGCCGGTCTTGCGGGAGAGATCCCACTCGTCACCGTTGCCGATATGGTCTATCAGCGACAGGTAGTTATCCTTGGTAACTATGCCGACATTGGAGATATCGGAATTTACCATATTGGAAAGCGGGAAATCCACCATTCTGTATCTCGCGCCGAAGGGCACACTGCCCAGCGCGCGGATCTTGGTAAGGTCCGGCACGTTGGTGTCGTGCATATTAGCAAATACCAGACCTAAAACACTTGACATATTAGCCATTTTCTTTCTCCTCCCCGCTTACACATTCTCGGAGATCATAGCCTTGGGGCCTATCTCCGCGTTATCGCTTACCGTTACCTGGTGTCCTACTACCGCAACACCCCAGGTGTCCTTGTCCTCGATGGTCTCGGGACGTGCGCCTATGTGGGCGTTCTCGCCTATTACGCAGTCCTCGCCTATGATAGCGTATTCTATAACCGCACCCTTTTTGATAACGGTGTTAGGCATAATTATACTGTCACGGACAACCGCGCCCGGCTCGATGGTAACACCCGCGAACAGCACCGAGAATTCTATCATACCCTCGATGTCACAGCCCTCGCTTATCATCGAGTTCTGTATCTTGCTCTGTGTGCCTGCGTAATGCGGCGGCATAACGGGATTTCTTGAATAGATGTTCCAGTTGCTGTCATGCAGATCCAGCGGAACGTTGGGATCCAGCAGATCCATATTAGCCTCCCAAAGGCTGTCTATCGTTCCTACATCCTTCCAATAGCCGTCAAAGTGGTATGCAACCAGCTTGTTGCCCTCTGCCAGCATTGCGGGGATGATGTTCTTACCGAAGTCCTTGCTTGCGCCCTCGTCGTTTTCGTTGGCGATGAGGTGCTTTTTAAGGTTCTGCCAGGAGAATATGTACACGCCCATTGACGCAAGGTTGGATTTAGGCTCCTTGGGCTTTTCCGCGAACTCGTAGATTATATCGTTCTCGTCAGCACTCATGATACCGAAGCGTGAAGCCTCTTCCCACGGAACCTCCAGCACCGCGATGGTAGCGTCCGCGTTGTGCTGTTTGTGGAAGTCCAGCATCTTGCTGTAGTCCATTTTATAGATGTGGTCGCCGGACAGGATAGCAACATACTCGGGGTTGTATCTGTCTACAAAGCTGATGTTCTGATAGATAGCGTTAGCGGTACCCTCAAACCACGACTTACCTGCCGAGGTCTCATAAGGCGGCAGCACATGCACGCCTCCGTGTACGCGGTCCAGTCCCCAGGGGTGACCGTTGCCGATGTACTCGTTAAGTACCAGCGGCTGATACTGCGTCAGTACGCCGACCGTGTCGATACCGGAATTAACGCAGTTGGACAGCGGGAAGTCGATTATCCTGTACTTTCCGCCGTAAGGAACGGCGGGCTTTGCCATATCCTTGGTAAGGGCATACAGTCTGCTGCCCTGACCGCCTGCAAGCAGCATTGCTACACATTCTTTTTTAACGTGTTTCATATTATCCTCTTTTCCTCTTAAGTTTATTTGTCAGCCTTTGCGGGTTTTTCCGTCTTGGGCTTTTCAGTCTTTTTTGCGGGTTCCTTCTTCGCCGTCTTTGCCGCAGCCTTTGCGGTTGATTTTGCCTTTGCGGGAGTCTTAGCCGACGCTTTAGTCTCCGCCTTTGCAGCCTTTTTGACCTTATCGTCCTCAGGACTGCGCTTGTTAACAGGCTTTAAGTATATAGCGGACATAGCGGGTATCTTCATGGTGATAGAATACTCAAGTCCGTGCATAGGCTCGCACTTTGCGGTTATCTTGCCGCCTGCCTTGCTGTCGCCGCCGTACTTTTGGTTATCGGTGGTGAACACCACCTGATAATCCGCGTAGTACGGTACGCCGAAGCTGTACAGCTCCTGCTCCTGCGGCAGGAAGTTGCATACCGCGATTATCTCGTCGCCCTTTGAGTCGATACGGCGGAACACGATGATGCTGTTCTTATAGTCGTCGTTGGATATCCAGCTGAAGCCGCTCCAGTCGTAATCTATCTCCCACAGCGGTTTGTTTTCAACATAGAAATTATTGATATCCTTGACAAAGTCCTGATACTGCTTATGCTCGGGGAATTCCAGCACATCCCAGTCAAGTCCTGTCTTATAGTTCCACTCTCTGAACTGGGCGAATTCCTGTCCCATAAAGGTCAGCTTTTTGCCGGGGTGTGCGGTCATGTACGCAAGGAAAGTCCTCAGCGACGCAAAACGCTTTTCCCTGGGTCCGCTCATCTTGTCCAGCATGGAGCATTTGCCGTATACTACCTCGTCATGCGAGATCGGGAGAATGAAGTTCTCCGAGAACGCATAGTAGAACGAGAATGTCAGCTTGTCGTGGTTGTACTGACGGTATTCGGGGCTCATGGACATATAGGAGAGCATATCGTTCATCCAGCCCATGTTCCACTTGAAGTTAAAGCCCAGTCCGCCGATATCGGTCGGCTTGGTCACCATCGGCCACGCGGTGGATTCTTCCGCTATCATCAGCAGGCCCTTATGTCTTGAGAACAGTGCCGCGTTCAGCTTTTGTAAAAACGCCACCGCCTCAAGGTTCTCGTTGCCGCCGTGTACGTTGGGCGTCCACGCACCGCCCTGCCTGTCATAGTCAAGGTACAGCATTGACGCAACCGCGTCAACACGCAGACCGTCTATATGATACTCGGTTATCCAATAATTTGCGTTGGAGATAAGGAACGACTGCACCTCCGGCTTGCCCCAGTCAAACACGCGTGTGCCCCAGTTGTAATGCTCGCGCTTGTTGGGGTCGGAATACTCATAGCAGTAGTCGCCGTCAAACTCGTACAGACCCGCCGCGTCCTTCGGGAAATGCGCGGGTACCCAGTCAAGTATAACGCCGATACCGTGGGTGTGGCAGTAATCCACAAATTCCATAAAATCATGCGGTGTGCCGAAACGTGATGTAGGCGCATAATAGCCTATCTGCTGATAGCCCCAGCTGCCGTCGTACGGATATTCCGCCACCGGCATCATCTCGATATGGGTATAGCCCATTTTCTTTACATAAGGCACCAGCTTTTCAGCCAGCTGCATATATGAGAACAGCTCGTCCTCGTCCGCCTTTTTGAACCACGAATTGAGATGCAGCTCATACACGTTCATCGGAGAGCGGTAAACGTCCGCGGTCTCCTTCTTTGCCATCCAGTCTTTGTCCTTCCACTTATAACCGGAAATGTCATAGAGCTTGGAAGCCGTGTTGGGTCTGGTCTCCATATGGGTGCCGTAAGGATCGGCCTTCAGCTTTATCTGACCGTAGGGGGTCTCAATGCTGTATTTGTAATTGTCGTACGTCTGCAGACCCGGCACAAAGGTCTCCCATATGCCGCCGTCGCTGACCTTGTTCATACGGTTGGCGTATCTGTCCCAGTTGTTGAAGTCGCCTACAACGCTGACACTTTTCGCCTTGGGTGCCCATACTCTGAAGGTCGCGCCCGCCTTGCCGTCTTGAACCGTAAAATGTGAGCCGAATACCCTGTACGCCTCTGCGTTATTTCCCTGATGAAACAGGTAAAGAGGCACTTCCAGCTCGTTAGGAACAGTGATTGACATTTATATTTACCCCTTTTACTGTAAATTTATATTATAAGTATAGCACTATTGCCAAAAGTTTTCAATAGTTTTGTGCTGATTTTATCAATATCGCCTTAATTTTTTATCAAAGTTTGTGCAGTTTAACGAAAGCTTTAATGATATAATCCTCGAATATACGCAGCCAACTCGCACGCCATCTCTTCCTGCTCGGGTATGCGGGGGTGTCCGGGGGTGGCCGCGCCGTTTCTGGTAAAGCGATAGCGGGTGACGTTCTTGTCCGCCAGCTCGTCGCGTATCTCGTCCAGTGCCTCGTCCCAGTCCTTCTCATGCATAAGCACCGTTGTTATCAAAATGAACTTTGTCTTATCCCCGTACTTTTCCTGTAGGTCAAGCACTATCTTTTTATAGGCGGACTTCCACCTTTCACGGTAGTCGGGTCTTTTGATGCAGTCGGGGTCGGGGTTGGCGTCGTTCTGCCCGATAGCTATTATAACGATATCGGGCGTATAGCGGGAAAAGTCCCACGGCGTCGGCGAAAACGGCGGAGCGTAAGACAGCTTGTCGTACACCGACTCCATGCCGATATAATCCGGACCGTTGAACCAGCCGGTCTTGTCAAACAGCGCGATGCCGCCCTGCGCTATGTCGTGCACCCGCGCGTTCAGCTTGCGCGCCAGCGACAAAGGATACGCAAACCAGCTGTTGTCGTACTGAGAATGATGCTGCGGGTCAGAGCAGCCGGTGTAGTTTACCGCCTCTACCACCTCGCCCGCCGAGACGCTGTCGCCGTACACCTCTATATTAAGGTCGTATTCTTTGCCGTCCGGCAGCAGCTGCGCACCCTCGTCCAGTACCAGTCCGCAGAAATTGAAGTAGCAGTGAGAGCCCGCTGTACGCTTGAACACCGTGATGCTGTGCTCTGTGTCCTCCAGCCCTTCGGCAACGGGTATGTATATAAGCTCCGGTATATCGGCGCGCTTTAGCTGATAGCAATACTGCACACCGTCCAAGATAACGCCGAACTGAGTTTCATCGTAAATCAGTCTCGGGATAAGCCGCACACCCACCGATGTTCCGGTGAACTTTGCGCTGACCATACTGCCCGCATAAACAAACAGCGGGCTGTCCGGCTCGGAAAAATCTATCCTGCCCATGTAGGAAAAAGCACTGTCGGATGCCCCTATTATTTTTGTATTTTGCATTTTATTATCCTTTCCGTCAGCAATATTCTTTTGTACATTTTACCATAAATGCGGCTTTTTTTCAATAAGTTTATTGAAATTTGTATAAAAACTTTGCGGTTTTATCTTGACAATTGTATAAAATAATGGTATATTTTCATATGTAAAAGCCTAGGCTGAATACAAATCTATAAGGAGAATAATTATGACAAAAAGAATACTTGCCGCTGTCTGCGCTGCCGCAATGGTCATCTCACTCGCAGCTTGCTCTGACAGCACCGATACTTCATCATCCGCCCCCGCGGACAGTAAGGTATCGTCCGAACAGACCGACAGCACCGTATCGGAGGACGCTTCGTCCGACGAGGCTTCATCCAACGAGACATCCGATGAGACATCTGAAGACACATCTTCAGAGGAGGAGGAATATGTGAGCTATCAGCTTGACGGGGAGCTTACCCCCAACATGATAAGCAAATCCCGCCTTATCGAGGGCAACAAGGTAAGACTTGCTAACGTAATCAAGAAATTACAGGCAGGCGAAGAAGTGACCGTAGGCTATATCGGCGGCTCTATCACACAGGGCACCAGCGCGGGCGACCAGCTGTGCTATGCAAAGCTGACCACCAACTGGATAGCCGAGCAGTACCCTGACGCAAAGGTAAATTACGTCAACGCGGGCATAGGCGCGACCGGCTCTTACATCGGTGTACACCGTGTTACCGACCAGCTGCTTTCCAAGAACCCCGACCTTGTATTTGTTGAGTTCTCGGTAAATGACACCTACGCCAATACCGAGCGCGATAAAGAGTCTTACGACAGCCTGCTCAGAACGATATGGGCGCACGAGACTAACCCCGCGATAATCACCATAGTCACCACACAGGACAACGGCACCAGCATGCAGGCGGTACACTCTGAGGTGGCAGAGCATTATGACATTCCTATGATCTCCTACCACGACAGCATACTTGACGTAATCGCGCACGGTGACATAAAATGGTCGGATATTTCCAACGATAACATCCATCCCAACGTACCCGGTCACAAGATAGTATCGCAGCTGCTTCAAAGCTATCTTTCGGATGTTGCGGCTGACGTCGATAACATCAGCGGCGACGAGAGCGACTTCTCCACCCCCGCGACTAACGCGGGCTTTGTCGGCGGCAAGCTGCTCGGCTTCAACGATATCGAACCCACTGAAACCACCGGCACGGTAACCAAAAAAGAGAGCGATTTCGGCGGATTTCACGGTGTGACCATCTGCATTGCGGGAGATGAGGGAACCTCGCTGACTTATGAGGTAGAAGCTAAGAGCATAGGTCTCCTGTACGGAATGAACACCGCAAACGGCGGTATGGCTGACGTATATATCGACGACGAGTTAGTCACCACCCTCAACAGCGACTTCGCCGGCGGCTGGGGCAACTATGTTGAGTGCGCGCACTTAAAGACCTTTGACGAGAGCGGAAAACACACCGTAAAGATAGACGTGAGAGAGGGTGCCAACGGCGGAAAGAACTTTATCATTTCCTCGCTGGCAATATCTTAAAAAGCAATAACAATACCGAAGCAGTGCCATAGGCACTGCTTCTTTTTTTGTTATCCTTTTATCAACTCCGCCAGTGCGTTGCCCATCAGCGTGCCGCTGTATCTCGCCTGCTCCGGGCTGTTGCCGAAAGCGCCGACCTCTATAAGTACGTTATAGTTGCCTAAGTCCTGATTATATATGCGATAGTCAAACAGCAGCGGACGGGTAAGCCCCGGGTACATTTGCTCTGCGGTCTGCTGTACCGCCGCCGCAAAGCCTAAGTTATCAAGATAGTCCGGCAATATCCCGCTGCCGTCGTCCGCGCCGCAGATTATCATTACCTGTGCCGCCTGCTGTCCGTCTATATCGGCGACAGGGGCAATGCGGGTGTCGCCGTCCGCTATGCCGTCGCGGTGGAGGTCTATCACTATCCTTATTGACGGGTATTCCGTCAGCAGCTCTTTTATCCGCTCTCCGCTGCGGGAATATGCGCCGTTGTACAGCGGCTCGTCAAACAGCGTACCGTCATGCACCACGCCTATCCCGTTGTCGGCAAGCGCCTGCGCCATCGCCGCCCCGACACCCACCACGCTGTAGCCGGGGTCTAATGTCCGCCCGTCAAAGGATTCATCATAATATCCGTCCTCATAATTCGGCTCGTATGCCTCGGTGGTATGGGTATGTATTATCAGCACCTGCGGTCCGCCGTCAGGAACGCCGCCGAAGGTCGGGGCATTCTGCGCGGCATGGTATACCTCGGTGTTTGACAGCTCGGTGAGGTTTCTTATCTGCCCATGTTCAAGATCTATCGCCGTGCTGTCTGTCGCCCTGCCGTAGGTCAGCTCTCTTATCGGTCCGCTGTGCGCGGTATATTTTTCAGCATCCATATACTCCACGGTGATGTTTTTTGACACTAGCAGCGACTGCGACTGCGGGTGCGAGTCTACAGGTATCTGCGTTTCCTCCGCGTCGCCGGTGACTGGCTCGGATGGCGTGGAGATTTCAGAGGTATTATCCTCTTTATCGTTATCGGGAGCGCTGTCGCTTTCCGTCCGGCTGTCTGTTCTGTCAGCACTTTCCGTATCGGTATCGTCCGTCACACCGACAGAGTCCCCTACCGTCTGCACTGCTTGTCCGCCCGGCAGGGCGATATCTATACCGTTTGACGGCAAAGTCATATACGCGCTTAGCTGCGCGATATTCACCAGCAGGCCTGCCGCCGCGTCCTCGTAATATTCGATGTCCGACACCGTGCTTTCCGCCACACCGGTAAACACGAACGAGACAACCGCCGCGACCAGCAGCACCGGCACTGTTTTAGCCTTCCATGACATATTATATCTTCTCATTTTGTACCGTCCTTTCTCCGAACCGCACGCCGGTTCGTTAATTAAAAATATGAAAAGGACGGGACAAATAGAACTGTTCATGAGAAGTCCTTCAGCATACGGCAGTCATCCTCCGACAGCGCGGGGCTGAGCACGCGGTTTATCGCCCGTGAAATGACGTAAGAATACCTGCGGATATAGCTGTCAGCGTCACGGCGGGTGACGGTATAGCACTCGCCGCGCTCGCGGTGCTCCATTGCGGTGGGGACGCCGATAGCTATCACGGGTATGCCCGCGGTGCTTTTGTCAAGGCGCTTTCGCGGGTTGCCCGCGCCGCTGCCGGGGCAGATGCCGGTGTCGGTCACCTGTATGGTAGAGCACAGCCTTTTCGGTGACGAACACGCAAGGCTGTCCACCGCGATGATATAGTCTGCGCCGATACCCTCGGCAGACAGCTTTGCCTGCAGCGAGCTGTCAATCCCCGAATTTGACGAAACATTGGTGCGTATCACCGACACGCTGCCTATCCCGTCTCCGCCCAGCCCGTTTTCCTCAAACTGCGAGGTGGCGAGTATCCCCTCCGCAGCCTTCCATCCAAGGCTGTCGGCGGTGATGTCCGGGTTGCCCAGCCCCACCGCAAGACACTTGCCCTGCGGCAGCAGCTTTCTCAACACCACACTCAGCGCGTATATTTCGTTATTGAAGTCAGGCACCTGCTCGGAATACAGCGTGTAATAGTGCCCCGCCGCCTTGCCCAGCTTTTCCGCCGTCTCTTCCGACAATTCAGTCTCGGTGACGTCCATACCGTACAGCTTGCACTCGGTATGGCGTACACCCTCTTTCTCCCCCGTTTTCGCGGAAAATTCCAGCGCGAGGTCAGTCCTTGAGGTAAAAAACATACAAAAATCCTCCCAAAAAAGCGTTATGTAAAATATTTTTCTCAAAAATTTCAAAAAAAGTATTGCATTTTCAAAAAAAACGTGTTATAATACTCTAGCATGATTACAGCATGGCTGTAATTTAACAACCGCACGTAACGTAAAGTTTATGTATAACTGCTATTGAAAAGGAGGTGCGCTAAGTGCCTAACATTAAGTCCGCTAAGAAGAGAGTGCAGGTTTCCAGAGCAAACCAGGCGCGCAACAAGGCCGCAAAGACCGCTCTTAAGACCGTTATCAAGAAGGTTGACGCTAACACCAACGCTGAGACCGTAAAGGCTGCAGTAAGTGCAGTTGACAAGGCTGCTGTAAAGGGTCTTATCCACAAGAACGCTGCCGCAAGGAAAAAGTCGCAGCTTGCCAAGAAGCTTAACGCAGCTTCCTAAGGCTAACAGAAAACAATACCCGCTCTTTCAAAGGGCGGTTATTTTTTTGCAAAATATTGCCCCGCCCATTTAATTATGAGCGGGGATTTTTATTTTATTCAATTTTTGTCAACAACAATAGGAGGCGCATCACATCATATTATACATAAACCCCTGTGCGATGACACCCAGCACCATGATCACCGCAAGTACAAGCGCGCCTATCTTAATGCCTAAGCTGAGTTTTTCTCTGGTTTTGTTTTTCATAATATATCAATCCTTTTTTGTTAAAATGCATTTTCTACCGATAAGTATAGCACATTGCCCCGTGCAAGTCAAGAAAAATCAAAAAATCAACTTATAATGCGTTTGTCCGATGAATAACGGACAATTATCGACGAATAAAATTAAATTGAAATTTTTCGACAGCATATAAAAGGAGGCATGCTCATAAAATGATAATTTCGGCTATGCTTTCGGCGTTGCAGGGGCTTATTTTTTTCGCGCTGCATTATGAAAATCAAAACTCGTTTCCGCGTCAGCTGACCGCCAAGGAAGAGCGCGAGTGCATCGCGCTCGCCGCCGAGGGCGATAAAGAGGCGCGCGACAAGCTGATACAGCACAACCTGCGGCTGGTGGCATTCATCGTAAAAAAGCACTACCCTGACTTCCGCGATCAGGACGACCTTATCTCGATAGGGATAATCGGGCTGATAAAGGCGGCGCAGACCTTCGACTACCAGCGCAGCATAAGCTTTTCCACCTACGCGGGCAAATGCATAAACAACCAGATACGCATGTATTTCCGCAAGATAAAGCACCAGCAGACCGAGGTATACATGAACGAGCCGGTAGACTGCGACAAGGACGGCAACACCGTGACCCTCGCGGATATTTTCTGCGACCCTACCGACGTCGCCCAGCAGGCAGACCTGAATATAAACATAGAAAAGCTTTACCGCTATATCACCGAGGAGCTGGACGAACGGGAAAAGGAGATACTCACCAAACGCTATGGGCTGAATTTCGCCACCTACCGCACGGAAAAGATACTCACCCAGCGGGAGGTGGCAAAGCAACTCGGCATAAGCCGAAGCTATGTATCGAGGATAGAGAAAAAGGCATTGGAAAAATTAAGAGAGCGTTTTGAGAAGAACGATTAAAAATTTCAATCCGCGCGCTTTGCGCGCCACCTTTCTTCTTCACTATTCACTATTACTTTTTACTTAAAAAATCCGCCCCTTTCGGGGCGGAATTTTTATTATTTAAAGTAGTCCACGCCGCCCTTAAACAGCAGCTGGTCTTTTTTGCCGTCAACGTTGATGCAGGTGCCGTCCGAGATACGCTCGCTGTGTCCCATCTTGCCGAGCACGCGTCCGTCGGGTGAGATAATACCCTCTATCGCGTACATCGAGCTGTTGGGGTTATACGCAAGATCCATTGAGGGCTTGCCGTCAAGGTCAACGTACTGGGTGGCTACCTGTCCGTTTTCTATCAGGCCGCGTATCACCTCGTCGCTTGCGACAAAGCGTCCCTCGCCGTGGGATATCGGGATATTGTACACCTCGCCGGGCTTGCAGTGCATAAGCCACGGAGACTTGTTGGTGCATATCTTGGTCAGCGTCAGCTGCGACTGGTGGCGGCCGATACGGTTATAGGTCAGCGTCGGGCTGTCGGGGCTCATCGGTACTATCTTGCCGTACGGAACAAGTCCCAGCTTGATAAGCGCCTGGAAGCCGTTGCAGATACCTATCATCAGACCGTCGCGGGCGTACAGCATTTCTTCTACCGCCTCTTTTATGCGCGGGTTGCGGAAGAACGCGTTGATGAACTTTGCCGAGCCCTCTGGCTCGTCACCGCCGGAAAATCCGCCGGGTACGGCTATCATCTGGCTGTCGGCTATCTTTTTGGCGAATGCCGCAACGCTCTCCTCCATGCTGCTTGCGGTAAGGTTGCGGATAACGAATATCTCCGCCTCGCCGCCGTATCTCTCGAATGCCGCCGCGGTATCATACTCGCAGTTGGTGCCGGGGAATACCGGTATCAGCACCCTGGGCTTTGCTATGCCGCGCGCGGGGCGGTCAATAAGCAGCTCGCAGCCCTTGTCGTACTTTATCTCCTCGGGTGCGGGCTCTTCCGGCAGAGAGTTCTTGAATATCGGCTCAAGCACCGCGTCGTATTTCTTCTCCAGACCTGCCACATCTATCTTGACGTCGCCGCAGGTTATGGTGTAATCCTCTACCGTCTCGCCTATCTTCTGCGCGCCGTCTATCGGGTGATTTGCTTCGATGATGAACGCGCCGGGGCAGTTGGCAAACAGCTGCTCGTCGGTCAGCTCTTCCAGCGCCGCGCCTATCCTGTTGCCGAGCGTCATCTTAAAGATACCCTCGGCGATACCGCCGCCGGTGACAGCCCATACCGACAACGCCGTTTTGTCCGCTATCGCCTTTTCGACGGTAGCGAATACCTTTTTAACACTGTCATAGTCGGGCATGCCGTTTTCTTTATATTCGGGGGCGATATAATATATACCGCTGTACGGCAGCTTGAACTCCGCCGAGATTATCTTATCTATCTTTGCGGTGGATACAGCGAAAGATACCAGCGTGGGCGGTACGTCTATATCCTCGAATGTGCCTGACATCGAGTCCTTGCCGCCTATCGCGCCGCTTGACAGTGCTATCTGCGCGTCGTACGCGCCGAGCAGTGCCGCAAAGGGCTTGCCCCAGCGCTCGGGCTTGCCGTTGGTGCGCTCGAAATATTCCTGGAAGGTCAGCCAGCACTTTTCGCTTGTACCGCCTGCCGCAACCAGCTTTGCCATGCTCTCCACAACAGCAAGCGCCGCGCCGTGATACGGCGACTGTCTGCTTATCGCGGGGTCATAGCCCCATGCCATTATAGATGCGGTGGTGGTATTGCCGCCCTTTACCGGCAGCTTTGCCGCCATTGCCTGCACGGGTGTCTGCTGGGTCTTGCCGGAATACGGCATCAGCACCGTTGCCGCGCCTATAGTAGAGTCAAAGCGCTGTACCAGTCCCTTTTGCGAGCAGACGTTGAGGTCGGTCGCCATAGCCTCCCAGTCTTGCGCGGTGTTCTTTCTGCCGCCGTAATAGCTTACGCTGGGTGCGGGGACATATATATCGGTGTGCTTTTCCGCACCGTTGGAATTCAAAAATTCTCTTGAAATATCGCAGATGGTCTTGCCGTTCCAGTTCATCCTAAGGCGCGGCTCTGCGGTAACTACCGCAACGGGCGTAGCCTCAAGGTTTTCCGCCTCGGCAAGCGCGATGAATTTATCGGCGTTTTCCTTGTCAACGACTACCGCCATTCTCTCCTGCGATTCGGAAATAGCCAGCTCGGTGCCGTCAAGTCCGTCGTACTTTTTCGGTACTGCGTTGAGGTCTATCTCCAGTCCGTCGGCCAGCTCGCCGATAGCCACCGACACGCCGCCCGCGCCGAAGTCGTTGCAGCGTTTTATCAGCAGCGTTGCTTCTTTATTTCTGAACAGACGCTGCAGCTTTCTTTCCTCGGGGGCGTTACCCTTTTGCACCTCTGCGCCGCAGGTCTCAAGCGATTCAACACTGTGAGACTTGGACGAGCCGGTCGCGCCGCCGCAGCCGTCACGTCCGGTTCTGCCGCCCAGCAGGATAATGATATCGCCCGGCTCGGGGCGTACCCTGACTACATTCTCGGCGGGTGCCGCGCCGATGACCGCGCCTATCTCCATACGCTTTGCCATATAGCCGGGGTCATATATTTCAGCGACATGACCTGTCGCCAGTCCTATCTGGTTGCCGTAAGAGGAATAGCCCTGTGCCGCTGTAACGGTTATCTTGCGGGGCGGCAGCTTGCCGGGGATGGTCTTGTCCACCGGCAGCAGCGGGTCGCTGGCACCGGTAACACGCATCGCCTGATAAACGTACGAACGTCCCGACAGCGGGTCGCGGATAGCGCCGCCGAGGCAGGTCGCAGCGCCGCCGAACGGCTCTATCTCGGTCGGGTGGTTGTGCGTCTCGTTCTTGAACATCAACAGCCAATCCTCGTCCTCGCCGTCCACGTCAACGGTTATCCGTACCGAGCAGGCGTTTATCTCCTCGCTCTCGTCAAGGTCGGGCAGCAGGCCGTCAGCCTTCAGCTTTCTTGCCGCCATAGTGGCGATATCCATCAGGCAGACAGGCTTGTTTCCCCTGCCCAGCTCTTCTTTATGTATCTTGTACTGTTTGTAGGTATCTTCTATATAAGGTGCGTCTATTTTAACATCGTCGATTATCGTACCGAAGGTGGTGTGGCGGCAATGGTCCGACCAATAGGTGTCCAGCATGCGTATCTCGGTCAGCGTCGGGCTGCGGTTTTCTTTCTTGAAATACTCCTGACAGAACGTGATATCGCCGAGGTCCATTGCCAGCGCGTACTGCTTGATAAAATCCGCCAGCCCGCCTTGGTCAAGCTGGAGGAAGCCGTCCAATACGGCTACATCCTTGGGTATATCGTATTTTACGTCCAGCGTCTCGTACTGCTCAAAGCCGCACTCTCTGGACTCTACCGCGTTGATAAGATAATGCTTTATCCGCGCGAAATCCTCATCCGACAGCTTGCCGCTGAGGATATACAGCTTTGCGTATTTTACCGTGGGACGCTCGCCCTGGCACAGCATCTGTATACACTGCGCCGCGGAATCCGCCCTCTGGTCGAACTGTCCGGGTAAAAACTCCACCGCGAACATACGCTCGTCCTCCGCAAGCTCGGGCAGTGAATAATAAACATCGTCAACCGGCGGCTCGGAAAACACCGTAGGTGTCGCCTTTTCAAAGTTTTCCTTTGAAAGTCCCTCGGCGTCATAACGGTTTACGATGCGCACGTCCTGTATGCCCTTTACCTGCAACGCGGTCTGTAGGTCAGACAGCACCGCTTTCCCCTCTACCGCGAACTGCGGCTTTTTCTCTACATAGATACGATAAACTGACATATGTACTCCTCCTGTTTCTACGGCTTGTCCGTATATATTAAATTATACTATATTTATGTTCAAAATACAAGTACTATATTTCCGTCCCGATACAAAAATCTCCGCCGCATGCCGATGTTATGCGGACTTTTACTATATCGTGTTTTTTTGCGCCGCTGCCATATATTCTTACCGGGACATACTGCGGGGTCAGCCCGTTGGCGTACTCCTCGCTCTCCCTGCGCTGGACCAGCACCTCTCTCACCTGCCCGACCTGTGCCGCAAAATAGTCCGCCTTTAGTTGCGCGACAATGCCGCTCATTATCTTGTACCGTTCGGCGGCGACAGCCTTGGGGACGAAGTCGGTGCGCCGCGCGGCGGCAGTCCCCTCTCTCACCGAGTAGGTGAATACATGCCCGCCCGCAAAGCCGACGCTTTTGACGAACTCGCAGCTTTCGGCAAATTCTTCCTCCGTCTCCCCCGCAAAGCCCACCATTATATCTGTAGTTATCGCCGCATCGGGGAATGCCGTGCGTATCATATTCACTATCCCCATGTATTCCTCAGGGGTATAGCGGCGGTTCATACGTTTGAGTGTCTCGCGGCCGCCTGACTGCAAAGACAGATGAAAGTGCGGGCAGAGCTTTTCCTCGGCGGCAAAGCGGGCAATATCCTCCTGTGTCAGCAACTCCGGCTCCAGCGAGGACAGCCGCACACGCTCTACCCCGTCTACCGAGCAGGCGGCGTGCACCGCGTCCGCCAGCCGCAGCCCGATGTCCTTGCCGTAGCAGGACATGTTTATCCCGACCAATATGATCTCCTTGTGTCCGCAGGACGCCTGAAACCGCGCCTCGGCAATTATCTCCTCAATCGGGCGGGAACGCACCGAGCCGCGCGCGTACGGGATTATACAGTATGAACAAAAGCGGTCACAGCCGTCTTCTATTTTAATATAGGCGCGGGTCTTGCCCATGTCGGCTGCGTCCATCCGCTCGTACGGCACGCCGACAGGACGTTCGGGTATCAGCGCGTATCTTTCGCCGCAGGTCAGATGCTCGCATATCAGCTCGGCTATCCTGCCCTTGTTCTCGGTGCCGATAAGTATATCCGCGCCCAGCTCTTTCGCCCTTTCGGCAAACGCCTGCGGATAGCATCCCGCCAGCACAGTGACGCAGGCGGGGTTGTCCCGCTTTATCTTGGCAAGCAGCTGACGCGCCTTTTTATCGCTGTTTTCGGTGACGCAGCAGGAATTTATCACCACCGCGTCGGCGGCAAAAATATCCTCAGACCGCTCAAATCCGCGCTCTTTCATCGCCTTTTCCACCACGGCGCTTTCGTATTGATTGACCTTGCACCCAAAGGTAAATATAGCGTATTTCATAAAATAATCACCACTGTTTTGTGCAGTTTCACTAAACAAGTTTAGCCTTTTTCTATATTATAATTCTTTTTAACGAATTTTGCAAGTTATTTGAAAAATCGCCAAAAATCGCTTGACTTATCTCCCTTTAACTGCTATTATGTAGGTGCGATGAGGGGAAACGCAGATGAAACCCATCGCACGGAAAGAAAAGTAAAGTAAATCGATACGTTATCGAAAGGAGATTTTATCAATGACAGAAATCAATATCAAGCTGGCTGCAATCAATGATGTTAAGGAATTCGTCAACATCGTAAACCTCTACGAACACGACTGTGACATTACCGTCGGCAAGTACGTCGTTGACGCAAAATCCATAATGGGACTGTTCAGCCTCGACTTATCCAAGGAATTAAAGCTCACCGTTCACGGCGGAGATGACGAAGCCGAAGCATTTGTAGGAAAGATAAAGAAGTTTGTTGTTTAATTATTAAATCGTTAAATAACCGTGCGGCGTGCGCGGCGGTCATCTGCGGTCGACGCCCAGCCGTACAAAACCTAAAGAAGAAAAGAAGAAAAGAAGAAAAGGAGAAAAGAAAATGAAAACCGTAAATGTTGAGATCAATACTATTGACGATGTAAAGAAGTTTGTAAGCACCGTTACCAAGTGCGACTATGATGTAGACGTTGTCAGCGGCAGATACGCTATCGACGCAAAGTCGATAATGGGCCTGTTCTCGCTGGATCTGTCCAAGCCGCTTGAGGTACGCATCCACTCTGACGAGTGTGACGAGCTGCTCGCAGCTATCGACAAGTTCATCATCAAGTAAGAACACACAAAAAGGCTGCCGCACTGCGGCAGCCTTTTTTGTTTGAATTGACATCCGCGGGGTTTTGTGGTATACTGATTTTAACAATCCCCGCAGTACGGGGACGCAATTCACGGCGAAAGGATAGAAACAATGAAAAAGATAATATCAACCATTTTGCTTGCATCTATGCTGCTGTCTTTGGCTGCGTGCGACCAGCAGACCGCTGAGCCGCAGGACAGCAACGGCTCGCAGACAACAGACAGCTCACAGCCGACCGACAGCTCGCAGCCGACTGACAGCTCTGACGAGGGAACAGACAACCGCGAGACTACTCAGGACGGATGGTATATACAGCCGGGTCTGACAGGCTCGTTCTCCGAACACCCAGTGGCTTTGGACGAAAACGGCGAGGTGGATATGGATGTGGCACTTGCGTATGAGACCGACATTGACGCGCTTATCAAAGAGCTGGAGGCGCAGCCGGTGGACGGCAGCAAGCCTGTATCCAAAAACGCCAGCGAGGAGACTGTCGCGCTGTTCAACTTCTTAAGAGAAAACTACGGCAAGAAAATATTCGCCGGACAGCAGATATTTGACAACGCGCAGTATGAGGATATCCTCTACTACATCGAGACCGGTGATCTTCCTGCGATAAAGGGCTTTGATATGATCTTCTCTACCGGAAATCAAAGCATAAACGATTATCAGATAGAAGAGGCTATCAAGTGGCACACCCAGCAAAACGGCATCGTTGCATTCTGCTGGCACTGGCAGGTACCCATTGATATAGACGTCGAGAATACCACCGCGATACATTTCTACACCGAGCATATTACCAACTTCAGTCTGGAAAACGCGGTTACCCCTGGCACAAAGGAATATGAAATAGTTATCAAGGATATAGACACAGTTGCGCTGAAGCTGCAAAGGCTGGAGGCGGCAGGCGTGCCGGTGCTGTGGAGACCTCTGCACGAGGCAAGCGGCACATGGTTCTGGTGGGGTCAGACCAGAGAAGCATACGAAAACCAGCTTTATCAAAAGCTGTGGTATATGGTATATGACCGTCTTGAGAATTATCATAAGCTTACCAATCTTATCTGGGTATGGAACGGTCAGAATGCCGCTACAAAGGTAAACGCCAACACCTATGACATAGGCGGTATGGACATTTACCCGAACAATGAGGATCACTCCGCACAGGCGGGACAGTATAATGCCCTGTCAAACATTATGGACGAAAACAAGATGGCGGCAATATCCGAATGCGGATATATCCCCGACGATGACGAGGTATTCGCGGAGGACAGTGACGTAAAGTGGCTTTACTTTATGCCGTGGTACGGTGACTTTATCTGCAACGCCACCGACAGCGGTATGATAATCACCTCCCTTGGCGGCACACCGACGGTAAACGAGAAACGCATCTCATCCGAGCTGCTGAAAAAGATATATGCGTCGGACAAGGTGATCACCCTGAGCGAGCTGCCCGATTGGGACGGCACCCCTAAATATCTCCCGCAGTATATAAGGACATGGAAGTTCAACAATCAGAACCGCGAGACTGCCGAGTCCAAGCTGACCGATTATCTGGACGAGGACCCCGGCATAGACCTGCACGAATAATAAAGGAGCTGCAATATGGAACTCACCTTAACTAACGGTAATAACCGTGCGGTCATCTCCTGCCACGGTGCAGAGCTGAAAAGCCTTGTCATAGGCGGCAGAGAGCTGATATGGCAGACGGATGAAAAGTATTGGAACAAATCCTCGCCCGTGCTGTTCCCCGCGATAGGCAATGTAAAAAACAATCTCACCACGATAAACGGAGAAGAAATAAAGCTGTCAAAGCACGGCTTTATGCGGGATAAGGATTTTATCCCGACGCAGCACGGCGAAAGTGCCGCCGACTTTTCCTACACCTACAGCCCGGTTAAGGGAGAATATCCTTTCGCCTGCTTGCTGACTATGTCATATCACCTTAGCGAGGACGCGCTGACAATAACCTATATTGTCGAAAATCTCGACAACGGCACAATGTGGTACTGCATAGGCGCACATCCTGCTTTTGCCTGCGACGATCTTGACAAATGCTCGGTAAAATTCGAGTACAGAGAAGTAGCCGCTACACCAGTAAAAGACGCGGACGGAATTTTCCAAGACGGCAAGCGTGTAGAGCGTATCAACGGCAATACTCTCCTACTGCTTTACTACGATATGTTTGACGAGGACGTGGTATATTTTGACAGGCTGAGGTCGCACACCGTGACGTTTATGGATAACATCAAGACGCTCGCGGTAATAAGCTTTGAGGGCTTTGAGACACTGGGACTGTGGACGCCCGCGGGCAAGCGCGCGCCGTTCTTGTGTATCGAGCCGTGGTGCGGCAGTGACGACTACGACACCGACGACGGAATATTCGAGCATAAGCGCGGCATACAATCGCTTGAGCCGAAAGGGACAAAGCGTTACAGTATGACAATAAAAGCGGAATAAAAATTTGCCGCATAAGAAGGTTGCAATTATTGACAAGGATTATAGTCACTGACAGACTAATATTAAGACCGCTTGATGAAAATGACGCAGAAGATGTATTTGAATGGGTTGGCGACCCCATTGTAAACAGATATATGCAATATTCCGTGTACAAAGATATCGAGCAGGTAAAAAAGTGGCTTGAACAGGCAAAAAACAAAGATTATGAATTTGGTTTTGCGCTGAAAGAAACCGGCAAAGTTATCGGTGCCGGCAGCGTAACGCTTGTTCCCGAGCAGAACGCATACGAATTAGGATATAACTTAAACAGAGCCTTTTGGCGTAAAGGATACGCTACTGAGGCGGCTAAGGCTATGATTGGGTGGGCTTACGATACTCTTGGCGCAAGAGACTTTACGGCGACCCACGCTAATGCAAATACTGCTTCGGGAAATGTAATTCGTAAGTGCGGGTTTCAGTTTGAAAAATACGGAAAATATTCTAAATTTGATGAAAGCGAAGTTTTTGACGCATCCTGTTACAGACTGCATTTAGATTAACAACCACACTGCGAAACCGACTGAATAGCAGCAAGCGGAACAGAAAAATCAACCGCCTATTAAGACACAAAAATCCCCCGATTATATCGGGGGATTTTTTATATTTACATTAGTTAAGCAAACTGCTTTTCGCCTTTTCCAGTGCGGCTATCACATCATCGCACCACTTGTCAAATTCCGGGTCTTCCGTCTGACATTCCTCGGGGTGAGAAAGGATATAGTCCAGTGCCTTGCGCACGCCCTCGCTGAACGGTACAATGGCGTTGTACTCGGGCACTATCCGTTTCAGCTTGCTGTTGTCGAAAACCACCGACACCGCCTTGTCGCCCAGCAGTCCGCCCTCAAAGTCGTACTGCTTTCCTACCTCGGCAAGAAAATCGGCGGAGACATGATACGCCTTCAGCTGTACGCCCAGCGCGTCCGCTATCGTCTGATATATCTGATTCCATGTCAGCGATTCATCACTCGTTATATGGAACGCCTCGCCTATCGCGTGAGGATTGCCCATAAGCCCGGTAAAGCCCACGGCAAAATCGGTGTTGAAGGTCACCGTCCACAGTGACGAGCCGTCGCCCTGTACTATCACCGGCTTGCCCTCCTGTATACGCTTTATCACCTGCCAATAGCCCTTGTGTCCGTGCGCGCCGACAGGGATATTCTTTTCGTCATAGGTATGGCTGGGGCGGACTATAGTCACGGGGAAGCCGTTTTCGCGGTACATCTTCATCAGATATTCCTCGCAGGCTATCTTATTGCGGGAATATTCCCAGTGCGGATTGGCAAGGGTCGTTCCCTCAGTAATGATATGGCTGCGTGCTGGCTTGTGATATGCCGATGCAGAGCTGATAAAAATATACTGGTTTGTCTTATCCGCAAACAGTCTGTAGTCGCGCTCGACCTGTGCGGGGACGAACGCGATAAAATCGCAAACGCAGTCAAACCGCATGCCCGCCAGCTTTTCGGCGACAGCCTGTTCGTCGTTTATGTCGGCGGTTATCTGCTTTACCCCGTCGGGCAGCGGCTTTCTGCCGGTGCCGCGGTTAAGCACATATACCTCCCAGCCCTTTTCGATAAGCCTGCACACAACCGCGCTGCTTATCGTGCCTGTTCCTCCGATAAGTAATGCTTTCATTTTTGTACCTCCGTTATTTTATGGCTTTAACTCCATATCTCCGTATCTTACCACATCGACGGGCTTGCCGCCCTCGATTATCACGCGCGGCACACGGCATGACACCGCACAGGTCAGCTCATATCCGATAGTGCCGATAAGCGCGGCGTTATAGTCCGTGCCGACCTCTTTGCACCCGCCGCCGTAGACCGTCACCTCGTCGCCTGTCTTTACATCGGTGTCGGTCACATCAACCACCGTCTGATCCATACACACCCTGCCCAGTACGGGACACAGGCTGCCGTTTATCAACATCTGCCCCTTTGAGGAAAAGTCTCTGAAATATCCGTCCGCATAGCCGATAGGAACCACCGCTACGGTCATTTCCCTATCGGAACAGAATGTCCTACCATAGCTGATATATGTACCCGCAGGTATCTTTTTTATCTGCTGTACGACGGATTTCAGCGTCATTACGTTTTTCAGCTTGAACGGCACCTCCAGCGGATAGTTGGGTGACAGCCCGTACAGAACTATCCCCGCCCTTGCCGCGTCGGCGGCAAAATCTCCGTGATACGCTATCCCCGCGCTGTTTTGAGAATGGAGCATAAGTCCCTTGTCCTTGGCAATTTTCAGCAGCTTTGCCTGCTGTGCCGCGGTGTATTCGCCATCTGTACTGTCAAGGCTGTCGGCGCAGGAAAAATGCGTGTATGCCGCCTTGCAGTCCAGCCCGCCGAGAGACAGTATCTCGTCCAGCTCTTCCTCGGTGTCTATGCCGACGCGGTTCATGCCCGTATTCACCTTGATATGCACCGGCAGTCGAATATCGTTAGATACCGCATATCCGCTCAGCTGCTTTGCGTATTCTGTACTTCCGACGGTCTGGGTGAGGTCATACTGTCTTATCTCCTCAAAAAAATCCTCCCCGGTATAGCCGAAGATAAGTATCTCGCCCTCGAGCCCGCATTTACGCAGCTTGACAGCCTCCCATATATTAGACACAGCAAAACGGCGCACGCCGAGGCTGTACAGCTTGCGGCTGACCGATTTGTCGTCGTGACCGTAGGCGTCCGCCTTTACTATCGCTATTATCTCTCTGCCGCCAGAAAAGTCTTTTATGTTGTTATAGTTATATTCCAGAGCGTCAAGGTCTATCTCCGCCCAGGTGCGCTTTAGCAATTTTTCCATCGCTGCCTCCGCTTTTTGCAAATAAAGTATTGTTTTTTTTTTCATTTTATGGTATTATTATTTATAGTATTGTTAGTAGTAGTTTAGCACGATTTTTCCGTCGTGTCAAGGCTGCAAATCAAATAAAATGTCACAAAAGCTATTGGAGGCTGATCTCTTGAATACAAAAAGACGTAGCAACTGGTACATCTATCTTATCACCTTTGTAATAACGGGCGTTTTGCTGTTTATCGTGTCTCAGGCACTGTTAAGCTCTTACTACAGCTCTCAGCAGGCACAGAACGTCAACGACCAGCAAAACCACGGCACTATCTTTGTACCCGACTCAAACTATAATTTCACCATGCTGTTAATGCTGGGCAAGTCCATTGACGCGACGCCGGATTATTATATGACCCTTACCTACCGCGCGGATAAATCCCAGTTTACCGTTATGCCGTATCTCGGCAACTCGTACATCGGCGGCAGCACGCTGAAGGGCGCATACAACAGCGGCGGCGCGGAGTCAGTCATGCGGGCAATATCCGCAGGCACCGGCATTGAGATAAACAAATACATCCGCTTTACCGCCTCGACGGCAGTACAGCTGTTTGACACGGTGGGCAACACCACCCTGTCGGTACCTAAGAATATAAAGTACGAAAACGACGACCACACGCTGACCATAATCAATTCCGGCACAAGCATCTTTTCGGGAAAGCAGCTGTATGAGTACCTCTCTCTGCCGGACTACGGTGAAAAGGACATGCAGTATCCCTGCAAGGTGCACGCCACCGCGATAAGCAGCTTTATAAATCAGAACTTCACCGACATCAGCGAGTCCTCGCTGGACGAGTACATGGATTTTATCATCGGCTTTACCTCTACCAATATAACCGAGCAGGATTATCTTTCCAAAAAGGCGGCGTTGCTTTACTCCTTTGATGACGCACCCACCCCCTGCGACTATTATATCCCGTACGGCGACCTCAGCGGTAACGAATACGTGATAAGCGAGGGAAGCGTTGATTCGATAAAGGATATCGTGAATAGATAAGAATAGAATATAAAAATTCCCGCCTGTATTCAGGCGGGAATTTTTTATGTTTTAATTAATAGTTGTTTAAAAACGTGTATCTCACAAGTCGGTGATTAATTGTAGCTTGTAAAGCCTAAGTTATTGATACTTAATCCTGTTCTTTCAAGAAGGAAAAGTTTAAAAATACGTAATGATAAGTGCATATGAGAATTTGTAAGAGACGATACTTTTGAAGCGCTTATCAGATTGGACGAACGGTAAGTAACGTCAAAATAAACAGTGGTATCTTCAGTTAAAGCCGATTTTTTCACTGTCGCATCAGCGATAGAATGGAAATTATCAACCAAGCTCATACTGATTATATCAATATATGATGAATTGCTGAAGGTTATAGTTGTGAAAGTCGCACCGGTATCTGATGCAGATAACGCTGCCACTTCAAACTCAGCAGTCGATGACAGATATGTAACTGTCATATATGTATCCAGATCTCTCGTATTGAATGAATAATCTACATAGTAATTTCCGTTACTGTCGATAGATCCGTACCTCAAAATATAATTCTTTAAGGTGGAATAGCCTGTTTGAGTAGTAGAACCGGATGTAGCCGCTGAGCCACTGGTCATTGCTGTCAAAGTGGTATAATTACCGTAAAGTGCCGTGCTGCCGGACATCTTGTACGCGCAGATACGGAAAGTATAGGATGTTCCCGCGGATAAACCGGATTTCTTAAATTCAACGGTAGAGTTATTGCTTATCTTGCCTACACGTTTCCATGTGCTGCCGCTCTTTTGCTCTATTATGTAACCGTCAGCAGTGGTGTTCTTTGTCCAGGTCAGGCGAAGCGCGTCTTTGGCAGAATTTTTCAGCTTAAAGCCTTTTACAACAGTCGGATTTGTACGATAGCTTACAGTAGTATATTTACCGTAAAGCGCCGTGTTGCCGGACATCTTATATGCGCAGACACGGAAGCTGTAAGCAGTGCCTCCGGCAAGACCGGACTTCTTAAATTCAACGTTAGAATTGCCGGTTACCTTTCCTGCCCTCTTCCATACGCCGTTTACCAGCATTTCAACAATATAACCGTCTGCTGAGGTGTTGCGCGTCCATGTAAGACGCAGCGCGTCAGCGGCGCGGGCTTTCAGCGTCACGCCCTTCATTGCGGACGGATTGGTGCGAGCCGATATAGTCTTGGTGTTGCCGTACAGTGCGGTGCTGCCCGACATTTTGTATGTCTTGATGCGTATATTGTAAACAGTTCCCGCAGACAGTGTCTTGCCATTAACCTTTGTAAACTTAAATTCTGTTGTGTTGGGGTTGGTTACCTTGCCTACTCTTACCCAGTCGTTGCCAGACTGTACTTCAATAATGTATCCGCTTGCGGTAGGATTCTTTGTCCACTGCACGCGCAGTGCGTCAGCAGCACGCGCCTTCAGCTTAAAGCCGCTTACTATCGTGGGGTTTGTTGTGTATGAAACGGTTGAAGTCTCACCGTATACTTTTTTGCCATTATCTAAATAATACGGCTTTATCCTGAAGCTATACTTTGTACCGCCGTTAAGATCATCTACACGGTATTCAGTAGTATTTGCACTCAGCGAATCGGAAACGGTCTTCCACGCCCCGTTTTTCTGCACCTCCAGAACATAACCGTCTGCACCGTAGGTCTGCTCCCATTTTACTCTGATTGCATCAGCTGCGCGTCCTTTGAGGTTGAAACCATTCACAACAAATCGTGTAGTAGTGGTGTCGACATATGAATAATCGCTGTAAACCGTCTCTTCCTCATTATCATTATATGAGCATATACGGAAGCTGTAGGCAGTATTGACATTCAGTCCAGTAACCTCATATTCGGTCACGGAGTTGTCGCCAATTTTAGTAACTTCTTTCCAAGATGAACCGACCTTCTGTTCGAGTATGTAACCGTCAGCGGTATAGTCTCTGTCCCATGTCAGGTACAACGATGTTGCATATGCTTTTTTAAGTTCAAAGCCGGTAACCGGATCGCCAAAGAAATGTATGTTTGCATCTTCTAGAGTTGTATCATAAGATGGATATGTCGTAACCGCTTTCCACTGTTCCTCTGTACCGCTATAATACACATCCTTGAAACTATTGCAATACATGAAAGCATATACGCCAATCTCTGTTAAGCTATCAGGTAAAGCTATCCATTCAAGCTTTGAGCAATATTCAAAAGCGTAACTTCCAATGCTTTTTACTCCGTCTGGAACCGTTATATCAGTAATAGACGAACATCTGTAAAAAGCTTGAGAACCTATTGCACTGACCTGCTTGCCGCCTAAAACAGACGGTATTTCCAAACTGGTATCTGTTCCGTTATATCCACTGATAGATACAGTCCCATCGCTTTTCACGCTATAGGTATAATCCCCATACGTCTCCGCCCCCGCGCACACGGCACATATCGCGCACATAGCAATCGCGCCGATAAGCACGGCTAAAAATTTTTTAACTTTCATTTTCTCTCCTTTGAAATTCATCCGGTGACATTTCAGGCGTACAGCCGCAGGTCGCCGTGCCGCGGCTGCCGCAAAGCGGTCATGCGCGCCCTGAGAGAAAAAATCCGCAATCAAAAAGCGCGCAGCAAACGAGCTGCGCGCTGAAAAACGAGGCTCATTTGCTGCGACACAAACCTTTCCGATTATACTGAAAATCGTTAAGAAAAAGCCTACGTTTTTACCATAGCTAAATTGTTTCCAGTAACGGAAAGGTTTATTCAGTTTGTGTCGCAATTTTATTTTACCACAGTTTTCCCAAAAAATCAATAAAAAATGAAAAAATATACCGCCGCCCCTGTGGGACGGCGGTATATGTTGTTACTTTGTTTTTGCGCTTATTGTTGCCCAGCCGCCGTAAAGGGCGGTGCTGCCGGACATCTTGTATGTCCTTACTCTGAAGTTGTAGGAGGTTGCCTTTTTCAGTCCGGTTATTCTCAGCTCGGTGACGGTGTTGTCGGTTATCTTGCCGACACGTACCCATGTGCTGCCTACCTGCTGTTCTATGATATAGCCGTCCGCGCTGGTATTCTTTGTCCAGCCGATACGTATCGCGTCTGCTGCGGTGCCCTTTACGGTCAGCCCAGTAATAGGTCCGGGATATGTGCGCCAGCTGCCGGTGGTATAGCCGCTGTACAGTGCGGCGGTGCCACTCATCTTATACGACCTTACTCGGAAGCTGTATGCATTGCCCGCCTTCAGCCCGCTGATGCGGTATTCGGCGGTTGAATTGTTGGTTATCTTGGCGATGCGGGTCCAGGTGTCGCCTACCTTCTGCTCGACAATATAACCGTCCGCAGAAGTGTTTTTATCCCACGCTATGCGCAATGCGTCGCTTGCCCTGCCCTTAAGATAAAGTCCGGTTATACCCGACGGCTTGGTGTCATAGGTGCCGGTGGAATATGCGCTGTAATAAGCGGTGCCGCCCGATACTCTGTACGCCTTGATGCGGAAGCTGTATGCTGTGCCTGCCTTCAGTCCGTCGATACGGTACTCGGTGGTGGCATTGCTTGTCAGCTTTGCGATGCGGGTCCATTTGCCGCTTATCTGCTGCTCGATTATATAGCCGTCAGCCACGCTGCTCTTGTTCCAGCCGAGACGCAGAGCGTCTGCGGCTCTGCCCTTGAGATACAGTCCGCTGACGCTGGACATATATGTACGGTAGGTGCCGGTGGTGTATGCACTGTACATTGCGGTGCTGCCGAACATCTTGTACGCCTTGACACGGAAGCTGTAATCGGTGTCAGCCTTTAATCCGCTGATACGGTATTCGGTGGTGGCGTTGCTTGTTATTTTCGCAATGCGGGTCCATGTGCTGCCGACCTTCTGCTCGATTATGTAACCGTCGGCGGAGGTGTTTTTGTTCCACGCTATGCGCAGCGCGTCGCTCGCCTTGCCCTTGAGGTAAAGTCCGGTGACATTAGCGGGCGGGGTGGGCGGCAGATAGTTCTGCACCATACGGTCAACAAAGTTTTTGTCGTACCATGAGAGATTTTTTCTGTCAAGGTGTCCGTGTGCCTCGCCCTTGTCGCTGTTGTTGTAGGCGTTGTTATCCCACAGAACGCAGGGTATGCCGAGATCGGACGCTTTGCCGAAAAAGTAGTCCGCCCATTTGAGACGCTCGCTCGCGTTGCCCTTGTTGGATGCGCTGGTCTCACCGATAACTACCGGGATATTCTTGGATATGAACTTGGTGTTTAAGGTATCGAAGAGGTAGTCCACCTCGCTCTTCAGCGAGTCGGAGAATACAGATGTCCCGCTGCCGTTAAGGCAGAAGTTGTACGGCGTATACGCATGTACAGAGACCATTAGGCGGTTGCTCGCGCTGTCGGTCGGCATCTTAAAGGTCGGTGTGGTGCAGCCGTCTATCGACGCGTCATAGCCGGGTACCATTATGCAGCGGTCGGCGTTGTTGCCGCCGGACGCCCTTATCACGTCAACCGAAGCCTGGTTAAGCTCGTTTATCACGCTTATCGCGTCTTTAACGTTAGCGTTGGGGCTGTTCACCGGGAACCACCATTCGTCGCTTGTTCCGACAAGGCGGGGTTCGTTCAGCGTCTCAAAAATGAGATGCTGGTCGTAATTTTTAAATGTCGCGCTGACCTGTTTCCATATCGACTTTACAAAGTTCAGCGACTGGGTCTTGTACGCACTGCTGGGGTAATAATAGTTCTTATCGTTGTCGTGATGGATATTGAGTATTACATACATATCGTTGGCTATGCAATAATCAACGACCTCTTTTACCCTTGCCATCCAGGCGGAGTCTATCGTATAGTTAGAGCCGGAGGTGTGTCTACCCCACGAAACAGGTATTCTCACCGTGTTAAAGCCCTCTGCCTTTACAGCGTCAATCATCGCCTTTGTGGTCTTGGGGTTGCCCCATGAGGTCTCGCTGGAGACACCGCTGCCGCCGGTGGCGTCAAGGGTGTTGCCGAGGTTCCAGCCTGCGCCCATTTCTGCGGAGATCTGCTTTGCGGTCTTTCCGGTCAGAGCCGCAGAGGCAGGCTGCGAGGAAAGCGCTGTCAACGACATAAGCAAGATCACAAATGCCAGAGCAGCCAAAGATAATTTTCTGATTGCAGTCATAATTTATTCCTTTCGTTTTAAGCGGCGTTGCCGCAATTAGCCATTGATCAGCCCGCTCAGCAGGATAAATATTTCCTCCGGCGGCGCCTGTACGTCTACAGCACCCAGCTCATATGCCGCGCGCGGCATACCGTATACCACGCAAGACTCTTTATCCTGCGCAACGGTGGTACAGCCTGCCTGCTTCATCTCCAGCAGACCCTGTGCGCCGTCCTTGCCCATACCTGTCAGCAATACGCCTACCGTGTCCTTTTCGCCGAGCTTTGCCACCGACTGAAACAGCACATCTACCGAGGGGCAATGCCCCGATACCTTTTCGCCTGTGCCGACCTGAAGATAAAACCTGTCGCCGTCGCTTATCACCCTCAGCTGTCTGTCGGCGCGGGCGGTGACTATCATTCCTTTTTCAAGGCGGTCGCCGTCGTCCGCCTCTTTCACACGCATTTTGCACACCTTTGACAGCCGCTCGGCATATATCGAGGTAAACATATCCGGCATATGCTGCACGATCACCACCGGCGGACAGTCGGCAGGCAGCCCCTTTACCACCTCGATTATCGCGTCGGTGCCGCCTGTGCTGGCGCCTATCGCTATCAGCTTTATCATAAGATCAGCTCTTCCTGTTATGTCGTCAGTCTAACGGCTTGCGATAGACTGCGGGGGCAATGTACTCGAATTTCTTCATCTCTCTGGGTATCCCCTCAGAATGCCCGATAAACAGATATCCGCCGGGGCGCAGCACGTCATAAAACCGCTCCAGCAGCTTTGCCCGCGTTTCCTTTTCAAAATATATCATCACATTACGGCAGAAGATAAGGTCAAACGGCTCTTTCTTGAACGGTATCTCGTCCATAAGGTTGAACATCTTGAAAATAACGCCGTCGCGTATCTCCTTTGATATCTTTATCCGCTCGCCGTCTACGTCGGTAAAGTATCTGTCCACCCAGCCGTCGGGCAGCTGTTGCGCGCTTTTCCTCGGATATACGCCGTTTTGCGCCGCGGCAAGAATTTTTACCGAAATGTCGGTGGCGAGTATGCGGGTGTCCCAATAATGCTTTTCCCGCCCGAGATATTCGCTGATGAACATTGCGGCGGTGTATGCCTCTTCCCCGCTGGAGCAGCCCGCGCTCCAGATACGCATACTGCGCTTTGCGCTGTTTTTGCGCACCATGTGCGGCAGCACAGTGTCGTTCAGAAATGTAAAATGCTCCGGCTCGCGCATAAAAAACGTATGGTTGGTGGTCAGGCTGTTTACCATCTGCTGCATCTCGCTGCCGCGCAGGTCCATAAAGCAACGGTCGAGATATTCGGTATATCCGTTAAATCCGCGCTCGGTCAGCATGCTGCCCAGCCTGCCCTCTACCAGCGCGCGCTTTCCCTCAAGGTTTATCCCGTACGCGTCCTTTATATAGTTTACCAGCCTGTCAAAGTCTCTGTCGTCTATCCTCAGTACACCGTCCACGGTCACACCAACGGCTCGGGGGTGCGGTCGCCCAGCAGTCTTTCTACGTCCAGCACCAGATTTACGCCGTCCTCCGTCTCAACGATATACTTTATGAATTTATCCGCGTTGACATTCATCGCGTCGGGTGTTGCCGACATATTGCTCTCCCTTACAGGCAGCACGTCCGACACGCTGTCCGCGATAAGTCCCACCGTCATATCCAATGCGTTGACGATTATCACGCAGGTGCGGTCGGTGTATGCTGTCTCCGGCTTGTTAAAGCGGGTACGCATATTCATCACCGGCACTATCTTACTGCGCACGTTGATTATGCCCTTTATGTACTCCGGTACGGCAGGCACAACGGTGATGTGGGGTATCTCTATTATCTCGGTGACATACTCTATCTCTATCGCATAGGTCTGCTCTGCCACCTTAAAGGTCAGCACCTTTGATATCTCTTTATCATAGTCTTCCTGCTGCGCCAGCTGCGCCTTCATACGCAGGTCGAGCAGCTCTTCAAAGGTATCCATCGGTTTTTCCGTCGGCATAATATCCTCCGTATCAGTCTGTATTTATCAGATTATTTACGTCAATTATCAGCGAGATGCTGCCGTCGCCCATTATCGTACAGCCGGACAGACCCTGCTGCTTGATATTGTATCGGCTCAAAAATTTCGGGAACGGCTTTACCACCACCGGCTGCTCGCCTATCAGCTTATCCGCGAACAGGCATATGTCCTTGCCGCCCGCTTTGACTACAAGTAAAATGCCCTGTTTCAGGTCGGTGACATCGGTCTGCATTTTAAATTTTTCATGCAGCCGCAGTATCGGATAGCAGGTGCCGCGTATCATTATCATCTCGCCGCTTTCGGTGTCAGTCAGCAGGCGGTTTTCGTTGACCATAAGGCTCTCCCGCACCGAGGATATTGGCACGGTCAGCACGGTGTCGCCCACCTGCAATTTCATACCGTCAACTATAGCGAGCGTCAGCGGTATCTTTATGATAAAGCTTGTGCCCTTGCCCTCTTCACTCTCAACGGTGAGGGTGCCGCCTATCTGCTCGATATTGCTCTTTACCACGTCCATACCAACGCCGCGGCCGGAATATTCGGTCACCTGCTCGTTGGTGGAAAAGCCGGGCAGCAATATCATATTAAGTATCTCTTTAGCGGAATAATCCTCAGCGGGGCGTGACAGCATGCCGTTTTTCTGTGCCTTGGCAAGCACCTTTTTCTTATCTATTCCCGCGCCGTCGTCGCTGACTGTGATTATTACCTCACCTGAGGCGTTGCGCGCCGCCAGCTTTACGTATGCCTTGGCGGGCTTGCCCTTTGCTATACGCTCGTCGACGGTGTCCTCTATTCCGTGGTCCATACAGTTGCGGACAAGGTGCATCAGCGGGTCGTTCAGCATATCGACAATGCTCTTGTCCACCTCGGTGTTTTCACCCTCTAATATCAGCTCCGCGTCCTTGTTCAGCTTGACCTTCATGTCGCGGACAACACGCCCCATTTTCTGGAACACGCCCGCCAGCGGCACCATGCGTATCGACATAACGGTGTCCTGCAATTCGTCAGTCAGCTTTCTCAGCTGTCTTGCCGCCTTGGAAAAGTTCTCCAGTTTCAGTCCCTCAAGGTCGGGGTTGGCGGTCACCATAGACTCGGTGGTGATTATCTCGCCCACTATGTCATGCAGCAGATCCAGCTTGGCAAGGTTTACGCTGATAAGGCTTTGCTTTTGTCCGCTGCCTGCCGCCTTTTTTATCTCCTCCTGCGTCTTTTGCGCGGCGGATTTTTCCGCTTTGGGTGCGGGGGTGCTTTCCGGCTTAGTCTCTTCCGGCTTGGCTTCTGCCTGCACGGGTGCGGACGGCTCGGATTTTGTATTTACCACCTCGTAGGATTCGACATTCACCGCATCCTCGATAAGCGTTAAAATATCCTCGTTGGTTACCTCTGTCGCCCTGAACACCACGATAAAACCGTTTTCTATGATATCCTTTGCGGTGTCGGCATTGGTCTCTACATCAGGCGGAACGCACGCCAGTATCTCTGCGTCGTCCTTTATCTTGTTAAGCAGCAGGAAAGCGCGGAGGTTTTCCATACCGCAGCCCGCCTCAAAATGTACTCTGACGGTCATTGCGCCGTCTGCGGCACTTTCGGGCGGCAGCTCGCCGCTGCCTGTTGCCGCCGCGGGGGCTGCGCCGCCGTCTTCCATCGCCTTCAGCTGCTTTGCGGCACTCTCAAGGCGGGAGATGATATCCGAAAAATCGGTCGGCTCAAAGTCCTCGGGACTGGACTGTATTATGTCTATCTCCGCCTTATACAGGTCGGAGACGGTGAATATCAGCTCGTACACAAACTGCGCGTCCTTTACCAGCTCCGGCTTTTCACGGATGATAAAGAACAGGTCCTCGCCCTTGTGCGCTATCTTTTGCAGATTGTCAAAGCCCATCATCGCTGACGAGCCCTTTATCGTGTGCATTATGCGGAACACCTCGTTGATGTCCTCTTCGATAAAAGTATTTGCGCCTTCGGTGCGTATAAGTATCTCGTCCAACTGCTCTAACATCGAGCCGGTCTCAAATATGTACATATCCAGCATGGATTCCATGCCGGGTTCTATTTTTGCCATACTGTTCCGCCCTTCCGATTTTATTATGTCAGCGCATATGCGCTAAAAAAGTCAAAACTACCCTATATTAATATAATACACTAAATCGTATGGAAAATCAAGTGGAAAATGAAAAAAGCCGCGCTGCGGCTTTTTTCATTTTATTCATTTTTCGTAAACGTCCCTCTTTGGTTTCTCATAAAGAACAACAGACGGATGATCTCCTTATGATACGGGATAAATATACCCTCGTCTATCATTGCGATTATCTCGTCGGCGGTCGCCCATTTCACCGTCTTGACCTCCTCGGGCTGGAGTGTCAGCTTGTCTATGTCAAGGTCGGCATGCACCGTATAGATATCGTCAAAGCCCTCGTCATAGTGTATGGTTATCACCGGGCGGGCATTTTCAAAACTGATATCCGCGCCCAGCTCTTCCAGCGTCTCGCGGTGCGCGGCAGAGGTGCTTGTGTCTCCCGCGACGGCAGAGCCGCCGACAGACACATCCCACATTCCCGACCAGCCGGCCTTAAACGGCTGACGCTGCTGTATCAGCATCTTCCCCTCAGAGTTGAATATGCAGACGTGTACCGCAAGATGATAATACCCCGCGGGGATAGGCTCGCCGCGGGGGATGGTTTTACCTGTCCTCTCCCGCTCGGCGGTGTATAGGTCGAATATTTCCATAATATATCACTCCTTTGCTTTCTCACAATTATGTAAACGGGATACCCTGCTTCGGGTATCCCGCCGATCTATTATTCTTCAAACTGCTCCGCGCACGCCTTTAGCCGCGCGATAACGTCTATCTGCTGGGGGCAGGCACTTTCGCACTGGCCGCATTCGATACAGTCAGAGGCTTTGCCCCTGTCGGTGGTCGAAATGGTATATTCACGTCTGCCGCGGAATGCCTCGTTGCCCCTTTGATGATTTGCCACATGGAATATCTCAGGTATCGGGATATTCATCGGGCAGCCGTCGGTGCAATAATGGCATGCCGTGCAGGGTATCGACGCGTCCCCGTTCAACGCTGACTGCGCCCTCAGGATGACCGCCTGCTCGTCGTCAGACAGCGACTTGAAATCCTTCATATACGAGAGGTTGTCCTTCATCTGCTCGATATTGGACATACCCGAAAGCACTGTGATAATGCCGTCCAACGACGCGGCATAGCGTATCGCCCAGGACGCTGTCGACGCGTCGGGGTTTGCCGCCTTTAATATCTCTTTTACCTTGGGTATGGGGTCAGCCAGCGCGCCGCCCTTGACAGGCTCCATAATGGTGATGGATTTGCCGTGTTTTCTTGCTATCTCATAGCACTCGCGGGACGCTACGCCCGGGTTTTCCCAGTCGGCGTAGTTTATTTGCAACTGTACAAAATCCACGTCGGGATGGTCGGTCAGCAGCTCTTCCAGCAGTGCGGGGTCGGCATGGAAAGAAAAGCCGTAGTATTTGATAAGCCCCTTTGCCTTCTGCTCTTTAACAAAATCCCATATATGATATTCGTCGTAAATCTTATAGTTGCCGCGCTGTAACGCGTGAAGGAGATAATAATCAAAATAGCCCGCGCCGGTGCGCTCGAGACTGGTGTAAAACTGCTGCTTTGCTTTTTCCTCACTGTGGTCGCCCATCCATGCGCACAGCTTGGTGCATAAAGTATAACTCTCGCGAGGATAGCGGTCTACCAACGCCGCCCGTGCCGCCTTTTCCGACTCACCTCCGTCATAAACATAAGCGGTGTCAAAGTATGTAAGACCTGCGTCCATAAACATATCGACCATCTCTTTTGTCTGCTCGATGTCTATTTTGCCGTCCGCCAGCTTGGGCAGACGCATAAGCCCAAAGCCCAGCTTGGGCGTGTTTTCTCCGAAATAACGTTCCATATTTACCTCCTGCGGTTATCAGGTCAATTTCTCGTATTGTAACATAATTTTAACGCAATGTCAAGATTTACTCGGTCAGCTCTATCAGGTTATCCTCAAACCCGCGGATACAGCTCTCATAATATCCGTCGCCCGTCACCCTCGGTCCGCTGACAACTGCATATCCGTCATTTCTGAGCCGCTCGGTCAAGCTGTCAACAGCTTCACGGCTGCCAAGGCTGAAAGCTATATGGATATAGCCTGTCTGCAAAAGCTCTTTTTGCTTATCAGCAACATCGGGTCTTGTCATCAGCTCTATCCTCGACCCGTCATCAATCACAATAAAATAAGATTGAAAGCCTGTTTTCGTATTGTGATACATCTGATTGGACGTTGCCCCGAAATACTGAATAAAAAACTCTTTTGCTTTTTCAAGGTCGTTTACATACATTGCGATATGGTCTATTTTCATATTCAGTCTCCTGTTATTTTAACTCAAAAAGGCTGTTGCACCGCAACAGCCTTTTTCCACTTTTATACCGGCATAACCTTATTGGTCTTATCCGCATGCTCCGCGTCGATGCCGAGCTGCTTATCCTTGCGCTTTTCAAAGAACTTCTCCGCTACCTGACCGAACATCGCATAGCTGAGTACGTCCTCCTCCTGCTGGGTCCACTTTGCCGCCTCTGCCTTCAGCTTTTCAAGCTCAGGCTCGATAAGGTCGGCGGGACGGCAGTCTATCGGCTCTTCGTCGCCGAGTATCTTCTTTCTGAACTCGGGGTCGATGGGCGCGGGGGTCTTGCCGTAGTTGCCCTTTACTATATCCTTAAATTCCTTGGTTACCATCTTATAACGCTCGCCGGTGATAACATTGAACACCGCCTGAGTGCCGACTATCTGCGAGGTAGGAGTAACCAGCGGCGGATAGCCCGCGTCGGCTCTTACCCTCGGTACTTCTCTCAGCACGTCCTCGAACTGGTCGGATTTGCCCGCCTGCTTTAGCTGTGACAAGAGGTTGGACAGCATGCCGCCCGGAACCTGATATATCAGTGCGTTTGCGTCGGCTGCCAGCATCTTGGGGTCAAGCAGACCGTTGTCAAGGTACTTCTGACGTACCTTCATAAAGTATGCGCGCAGCTCTTGCAGCTTGATAAGGTCAAGTCCTGTATCGTATTCGGTACCCTGCAGCGCAGCGACCATAGATTCGGTCGGGGTGTGCGAGGTACCCAGCGCCAGCGGAGACAGTGCGGTGTCTATCATATCAACGTCAGCCTCTATCGCCTTGAGCAGGCACATTGAGGACAGTCCCGAGGTACTGTGGGTATGCAGCTGTATCGGGATATTTACCGCGCCTTTAAGTGCCTTTACAAGGCTTGCCGCATTGTAGGGTGTAAGCAATGCTGCCATATCCTTTATGCAGATAGAGTCAGCGCCTGCCGCCTCGATACGCTTTGCGTAATCCACATAATAGTCCTCGGTGAATATCTCGCCGAGCGTGTAGGAAATAGCTATCTGCGCGTGCGCACCCTCTTTCTTGGCAGCCTTTACGGCGGTCTCAAGGTTTCTTATATCGTTCAGCGCGTCGAAAATTCTGATTATGTCGATACCGTTAGCGACCGACTTCTGCACGAAATATTCCAGCACGTCGTCCGCATAGTGGCGGTAGCCCAGCATATTCTGTCCTCTGAACAGCATCTGCAGCTTGGTGTTGGGCATTTCGCGTCTTAAAATACGCAGTCTGTCCCACGGGTCTTCGTCTAAGTAACGCAGGCAGGCGTCAAAGGTCGCGCCGCCCCAGCATTCTACCGAGTAGAAGCCTATTTTATCCATCAGCGGCAGCGCGGGCAGCATATCCTCCATTGCCATACGGGTGGCAAACAGGGACTGATGCGCGTCACGCAGCACCGTTTCGGTAATTTTTACTTTAGCCATAGGTATTTTCCTTTCGCCTTATGCGTTAATGGTAGCTATGAGCGCGCCGGTCTCTACCGACTGACCCTTGGTCACATTTACGCTGGCAAGTGTTCCGTCACAGCTTGCAACTATGTCGTTTTCCATCTTCATAGCCTCGAGTATAGCTATTACAGTGCCGTTGCTTACCTTTGCGCCGGGCTGCAGCTTAACGTCTACGATAGTGCCGGGCATGGGCGCGGTCACCTTTACGCCGCCCTCTGCGCCGGTCGCAGCGGGTGCTGCAGCGGGCTTAGCCGCGGGCTTTGCGGCGGGTGCGGGTGCTGCCGCAGGTGCTGCTGCCTCGCCCGCCTCTTCAACGGTTACGTCGTATGCGGTTCCGTTTACGGTGATATTGTACTTCTTCATATCTCAAAACTCCTTTTAGATTAATATACAAAGTTAATGTGCTTTCTCGCGGGGGATGCGACCCTCTTGCCGGAGGACGACTCAACAGCGGATATGATAGCCGCCTTGGTCTCCTCGGGGTCTATCACCCTGTCGATATAGCCGTAAGACGCCGCGGTGAACGGGCTTGCCTCGTTCTCCTCATACTGTGCTACGCGGCTTGCGGTCTCTGTCGCGTCAGCGGCACCCTGTAAGAAGGTGACAGCCGCCTCGGGGCTGGCGGGTGAGATCACCGCGCTTGCCCATGCGATGCTGATATCGCTGCCGGCGAATGCCACATACGCACTGCCGTATGCCTTGCCTGTGATAAGCGCTATCTTGGGGGCGGTGGCGGAGGCGTATACCTGCGCCAACTTTGCGTTATCGCGTACCGCTCCCGACAGCTCGTCAGCGCTTGACAGTACAAAGCCCTCGGTATCTATCAGTGTGATTATCGGGATGGAAAACGCGTCGCAGAAGCCGACAAAGCGCGCTATCTTTGCGCTGTCGCTCTTGGACAGGCGGTTGCCGCTGTCCGCGCCGACAAAGCCGACCGTGCGGCAGTTAAGGCTGCCGAGTGCGGTAACAGCATTCTCGCCGAAGTCCTTGCCCAGTACAACCGCGCTGTCGGTATCGGCTATCGCCTTGATAAGGTCGATACCCTTTGCCGATGCGGTTATCTCAGCGGAATTTTCAGCAGTCTCATAGAAATAATCGGCAGGCTCGAGGTTATTGGCGGGCAGTAACGCGATAAGCTTTTTCGCGGTCTGTAACGCGTCTTCGCCGTCCTTTGCGATTATCGAAGCAACGCCGGACTTTGCGGCAGCTGCCGCAGTGCCTGCACCCTCTGTCTTGTCCTCGGCAACAAACGGAGCGGTCATAAACAGCTCGGACTTCTCAGTCATTATCACGATGTCCGCCATGCATGCGGTCATTGCCGCAGTGCCTGCGCAAACGCCGTCAACGACAGCTATCTGCGGTACAACGCCTGACAAAGCCGCACTTGCCGCGGTTATCTCCGAATAAGCGGCGAGCACCTGCATACCCTCGTTCATATCCGCACCCTTGGAATCAAATATCCCTATCACGGGCGCGCCGTTTTTCTGAGCCAGCTCGTAGATTTTCTTGATCTTTACGGCGGCACTGACGCTCATCGCTCCGCTGTTTACCGCGCTGTCCTGCGCGTAGGCGTACACCGATATACCGTCCACCGTGCCGTAACCGCTGATAACAGCGGCATCCTTACCGTCCTTGGAAACATACTTGCCCAGCTCGACAAAGCTGTCCTCGTCAAACAGCGAGACGAGTTTGTCTCTCGCTGCGCTTTGAGCGAGGTTCTGTTCCATTTCGGCAGCAGTTTTCTTCATGTATGGTTCATTCCTTCCTATCTATGTAAGCGCGTAAAAGTACGCACAACTATTCCATTTAATTATAACTCAAAACACGGCGAATAACAAGATATAATCCGTTATTTTCCGCAAGTTTTATGAGATGTGAAAAAATAATCAATATCGGGGATATAATTATCGTCGTTTTTCACAAAACCGAGCCGGATAAGCTCGGATTTTATCTCTCCGTCCTCTATATCAAAGCGGCAGGAATTTATCACCCGATTGTAGGCGTAATTCATCGCCGCGCGGCACAGCCCGTCTATCAGAAATTTTTCCGATGAAATACCGCTGATTATAAACAGCCCGTCCTCAAAGCGTCCGGTGAGTGTGCCCAGCACCTCTTCCCCATCCTTTGCCTCAAACAACAGCGCGTCCGGCTTGTCCGAGGTGTTGAGTATAGTTATCATTTGCTCTCCTTTTTAGCGTTCAGCCCGAGCTGGGAGAACAGCCCCTTCAGCTCCTGCTCGGTGAGGTCGCGCCATTCGCCCGGCTTTAGCATACCCAGCTTGATGTTGGCTACGCTGCTGCGTTTCAGCCGTACTACCTCCAGCTTTACCGCCTCGCACATCTTTCTTATCTGGCGGTTTTTCCCCTCGCTTATCACAAATTCCAGTACGGTGCGGTTTTCCTCCTCGGCGAGTATCGTGATAGTGCAGGGCGCGGTCACGCCGCTGTCTATCTTTACGCCGGAGGCTAACGTCAACAGCTTGTCCTCATTGACGTCACCGCGCACGGTGACGCGATAGCGTTTTTTTATCTTGTGAGAGGGGTGCATTATCGCATTGGCAAGATTGCCGTCGTTGGTTAGGATAAGCAATCCCTCGGAGTTTTTGTCCAGTCTGCCGACGGGATAAACACGCTCGTCAATTCCGTCCAGCAGGTCGGTGACCGGCTTTTCGGCATGCGCGTCGGACATGGTGGTGACATATCCGCGCGGTTTGTACAGCTTTATGTAGCGCAGCGTCTCGGCGGCGTTTATTCTTTCCCCTCCGACGGTCACTATATCGGTCTTTGGGTCTGCCCCGTCACCGAGTGTGACAGGTCTGCCGTTTACCCTTACCAGTCCGTCGGCGATAAGCTGCTCCGCCTTGCGGCGGGAGCAGTAGCCGCTGTCCGCTATTATCTTTTGAAGTCTTATCTTCGCCATATAATTTCCTTTTTACAGTCCTCTTATAAATTCAATAAATTCCTTATAAACTTAACACACGCCGCGAAAAACGACAGCTCCTGCTGCTCCGCCGCGCAGCTTTCCGCCGCCAGCAGCGGCACATTGCAAAGCTGTGTGCCGTACAGCTCATACCGTATCTCCCCTACCGTGTCGCCGGCAATGACCCCCGCGTACAAAAACTTCGGCAGGTATACCGTCACCGTCACCTGCGACCTTTGCTCGTCGGTCAGCGGCAGCTCGGCGGGATACTGCGCCTTTACGCCGATATCGTCAGTCTCGCCGCCGATAACAGGCACACGCAGTGACGAGCAGTCATAAGACGCGTCTGTGACTTTTACCTTTTCAAAGCCGTAATCAAACATCGCGGTATGGTCCTGCCAGTCATCGGGCGCGTTCAGCGTCACCGCTATCAGCGTTACGCCGTCCCTTTCCGCCGCCGAGACCAACGTGCGCCCCGCGTTGTCGGTAAAGCCGGTCTTTACGCCTACACAGCCGTCATAGGAATACAGCAGCTTGTTGGAGTTCACCAACGTACGCAGATACGGCGGGTTGCCGTATTCCGCCTGCATCTTGACGCTGCCGCATATCTCGCGGAAGGTCTCATTTTTCAGCGCATAGCGGGTCAGCAGCGCCATATCGTACGCGCAGGAATACTGTCCGTCCGCGTCTAAGCCTGACGGCGTGACAAAGCGGCTGTCGCTCATGCCGAGCGCCGCCGCCTTTTTATTCATCATTTCGGCAAACGCGGTCATACTGCCCGCGACGTTTACCGCGGCGGCATTTGCCGCGTCATTGCCTGACGGCAGCAGCATACCGACGCACAGCGCACGGCGGGTCACCGTGTCGCCCTTTTTCAGCCCCATAGAGGTACCCTCTACGTTTATCGCTATCGGGTCAACGGTAAAGCGTTTGTCCAATTCCCCCGCCTCTAACGTCAGCAGGGCGGTCATTATTTTTGTTGTGCTGGCTATCGAGCGATGCTCTTTCTCATTCTTGGCATACAACACCGTGCCGGTGTCCGCCTCGATAAGCACCGCGGCGCTTGCGGAGACGGTCAGCCCCGTGCGGTCATAGCCGCTGTGGTAGGTCAAGTTATCGGCGTACGCCGATAAAGACAGCGACAGCACAGCTGCCGCCGCGGTAATTACGGCGGTTATTTTTCTGAGTGACATAAGTATCCCTTTCTGCATAACAGCTTGTTTTAGCTTGTTTTTGTAATGTTTATGCAGAAACGGACAGGAATATTATTCTTCCTCTTCCTCGTCCCCGTCTTTATCCTTGCTGAAAATAGCCTTTACCTTGTTGACAAGGTCCGGCACGCCCGCGATAAGTCCCTCTATCGCGCCGCCCTGTCCAGCGCCCATCTCCAGCATCTTGACCTCGCCGTCACGCTGTACCACGATAAACGCCTGCGGGTGTATCGTGATGCCTGCGCCGCTGCCGCCCGCGAAAACGTCCTTGGGCGCGCTTACCGGCAGGTCAGAGCCGCCTGCGACAAAGCCAAAGCTGACCTTGGAGACAGGTATTATTATCGTGCCGTCAGCCGAAGTAATGGGGTCGCCGATGATGGTGTTGACGTCCACCAGCTCCCGTATCTTCTGCATTGCGGTCTCCATAAGTCCGTTGATAGGGTGTTGTTCTGCCATTTTAAGTTCCTTTCTCGACGGCTACCTTGGGCGTGCCGCCTTTTTTCTTTCTTCCGGCTAAGGTTCTCTTTGCCATCCTGAATAAAAACCACACAGCACAGCCAAGGGCAGTGCTTATCCGCAGTTTTACCTTAAAGCTTATATCGTATGCCGTCTCTCCGCTTTGGAAATCGACACCTAAATCTATATTATCCACGCTCAGCCGCACCGTTGTGTACAACAATGACAGCACCGCGTTTATCAGCACGCTCATCCTGCCGTAGTTCAGCGCGGCGGATGCCGCGTCCTTGCCGGACACCGTTATGTCCGCGTTTACGTTGGTCACCCTTATGTGGCTGAACAGCCGCTTTGCCGGCTTGGAAAGGCTGCTCAGCAGGTTCTTCACCAGCTCGAGATTTTCGTCCAGCGTCTTTTTCGGCTTGTTCTTCTTTTGCTCTTCCTTTTTGGCTTTTTTCTCTTCAGCCTTCTGCGCCTTTATCTGCTTTGCTTTTTCGACCTTTTTCTTCTCGGCGGCTATTTTTTTCGGGCTTTTTTTCTTCGCCTTTGCCCTTGCCTTTGCTTTTTCTTCCTCTGTCTCGGGCTGTATGGAAAATACCGTTATCCCGGCATATTTTATCTTTACGATTATATCTTTGCCCAGCCTTACGTCCACCGTAACCGACAAAAACAGGGCGATTATCACCGTCAGCAGCAGTGCCAAAAGGATTATGAGCAGGATATTAAAGAAAACAGTAAAAAACGCGCCCATAAGCCCTCCGTAAAATTATCTGCCGAATAACAAAATTTATTCCGTTTCCGCGGCTGTTTCTTCCTGTACAGCATCCATACTTTCTTCCGCCTCGGCCGCCTCGGCAAGCTGGGACAGGTCAAGCTGTCCGTCCTCGCTGGGCAGCGGCGGCAGCTGCTTCAGGCTCTCCAGCTTAAAGCACCGCAGAAATGTATCGGTCGTCTTGTATGTAAGCGGTCTGCCCGGCAGGTCCAGTCTTCCCGCCTCGCACAGCAATCCGCGCTCGACCAGCGTATTTACCACGCCGGAGCTGTCCGCGCCCCTCACCTGCTCGATAAACGCCTTGGTCACCGGCTGGTTGTACGCCGCCACCGCCAGCACCTCCAGTGCCGCGGGCGACAGCTTGGCCTGCCGCTTGTTTTCCAGCGCCTTTTTGATGTACGGGGCGTATTCCTCGCGGGTGGCTATCTGAAAGGCGTTGTCCAGACGTATTATCCGCAGCGCGCTCTCCTGCACGTTATAGCGCCGCTCAAGCTGGTCTATCAGCTTTACCACCGTCTCTTTTTCTATGCCGGACGCCTCCGCTATTTTATCCAGCGTTATCGGGTCGCCCACCGCGAACAGTATCGACTCGATAATGCAGAGATATTCGTTAAACTTCATCAGCTGCCTCCTGAGCCGTATAGGCAAATTCTTTTTCTATGTCCTCTTTTGGGACAAAATGAAGATACTTGTTGTCGTCGGTAAACTTTATTCTGCTGTTTTTCGACAGCTCCAGCAGCGCAAGGAACACCGCCACCTGCTCTGAGCGGGTCTGTCCCTTGAACAGCTCGTCGGTGGAGACCGACTGACCGCAGTACATCACCTTTCTCAGTACATACAGCACCTTGGTGAAGACGCTGACGTAGCTTTTCGCGGTGACGGGACGGACTGTCTTAGGCAGCCGCCGTACCTCGGTCTTGAAATTTATGTTGGACATTGCCAAAAACAGCTCGTCCGGGTCGTGTATGTTGTTGTAGGTCTTGTCCTGCTCTATCTCCAGCGGCTGACGCACGAAAATATCGTCGCCGTGATACAGCTCTCTCAGCTGTAACGCGATATTCTTGCACAGCGCGTACTCTATCAGCGCGCCCTCCAGCTCTTTTTTCAGCTCGTCCGCCTCGTATTTGGGCAGCAGCGCGGAGGATTTTATCAGTATCAGCCGTGCCGCCATCTCCAGAAACTCGCCGGCTATATCCATATCCGCCTGCTTCATTTGGTCGAGATACAACATAAACTGCTCGCACAGGCTGGATATCTCTATATCGTAGATGTTAAGCTTGTGCTTTGCTATCAGGCTGAGCATCAGGTCAAGCGGCCCTTCAAAGACCTCTAACTTAAAGCTTAAACTTTCCGTCATGACAGCCCCAGCGGGATAAGTATCAGCGGATTGCCCGGTATAACACCGGTAGCAAGATCAATAAGCCACATGATACCGTCGTTAAGAAATCTTAACGGTATGTCAAGCACACCGATAAACACCAGCAGCAGTATGCCGTACATGATAAACTGCTCGTATTTCATGACTGCGAAATAGTATTTTTCTTTAAGAAAAACATACAGCACCCTCGAACCGTCCAACGGCGGTACGGGTATCAGGTTGAATATCGCCAGCCCTATGTTTATCTCAGCAACCATGATAAGCGCGTAGCATATATAAAATACCGTCTGTATATTGTCCGCTCCCGCAGTCAGCGACACCAGCCTTGTGATTACCACGAACACCAGCGACACCAGCACGTTGGATATAGGTCCGGCCGCCGCGGTAAGCGCCATTGCGGTACGCGCCGAGACCTTTCGCGCGCGGACGGGGTTGACCGGCACCGGCTTTGCCCAGCCCATACCCACGATAAGTATACCCATCGTACCGATAGGGTCAAGGTGCGCCATCGGATTGAGCGAGATCCTGCCCTGTCTGTATGCGGTATCGTCGCCCAGCAGCTTTGCCGTCCATGCGTGCGCACACTCGTGTATCGGAGAGGCAAGCAATATTATGACTGCGTAAGCGAATACAGTAACGATGATGAGCTGCATATCTCCGCCGCTCTGCATCAGTCTGAGAAGCATAACATCTTTCCTTTCGAGCCTTTCAGGAATATATCGGTAAGCGGGAAAGCTCCCGCGAAAAATCTATACATTAATAATTATACACTATTTCTCCTCGTTTTGCAAGCATTTTTGGCGTATTATTGTAAAAAGGGCGAAATTCGGCAGGAAAAACGGTGCATATATTCAGAAAATTTGCGTATTTTTGCTATTGATTTTATACCGAAAAGAGTTTATAATAAAGTTGAATATAACTTTTGAAAGCGAGAAACCACCATGAACATCAGGATTGCCGGAACCGTGCCTGAATCTATTGTTGACGGTCCCGGAATAAGATATACGATATTCACACAGGGCTGCCCCCATCACTGCGAGGGCTGCCACAACCCCGAGACCCACGACTTTAACGGCGGGAGATTGGCGGAGACGGACAAGATATACGAGCATATCGTAAAAGACCCGCTGCTGAGGGGCGTTACATATTCCGGCGGCGACCCGTTCTGCCAGCCCGCGCCGCTGTACGACCTCGGCAAAAAGCTGAAGGAAAACACAAAGCTTGACATAATGATATACACCGGGTACACCTTTGAGCAGCTGCTGAAGATGGCCGAGAGCGACAGCGATGTAAAGGGTCTGCTGTCGGTGGCGGACATAATCGTGGACGGGAAATTTATCCTGAGCCAGAGAAGCCTTGAGCTGAAGTTCAAGGGCAGCAGCAACCAGCGGATAATCGACGTACCCGCATCACTCAAAACAGGAAAGGTAGTATTAAAGGAGCTGTAATGAAAAAAAGAGCACTATTACTTCTCACAACTATTTTTGCAATATCTCTGCTTTCCGCCTGCACCGAGGATGACGGAAAGGGCTATATCTTTACCTATGACATCACCTACAACCCCGGCACGCTGGACCCGCAGTGCGCCGCCGACGATAATTCTTACCTGCTGATAAACTGCATATTTGAGGGTCTGCTGAAGTGCGACGCTGCCGGCAATATAACAGGCGCGGGCGCAAAAAGCTGGGAGGTGTCTGACGACGGTCTTACATACACCTTTAAGCTGCGCAGCGACCGCTATTGGACCGACGTAAACGGTTTTTCCGAAAAATGCACCGCAGACGACTATGTGTTCGGCTTTACCCGTCTATTCCTACCGGAGACAAGGGCGCAGGCGGCGGAAAAGTTTTTCTGTATAGAAAACGCCGAGGCGCTGAACAAGGGACAGGTCACGGCGGAAGATTTAGGCGTGACCGCCGAGGACGAATATACCCTCACGATAAAGCTGCAATATGAAGAGCCGTTGCTGCCGATGCTGCTGACCACCGCGGCGGCGATGCCCTGCAACGAGAAGTATTTTCTCAAGGCGCAGGGCAAGTACGGACTGTCCGACGAGGCTACGCCGTCAAACGGCGCGTTTTATCTCACCGACTGGTACTATGACCCGTGGAGCAACAATGACAACCATCTTGTGCTGCGGGCAAATCAAAAATACAGCGAGCAGACAGAGGTCACCGCGCTGGGACTGAATTTCTTTATCGTGCCGGAGGACAGCGTAACCGATGATTTTTATGCCGGTACAACAGACAGTCTCCCCGCGTCGGGTACACTGGCACAGACATTGTCGCGGGACGGCTTTGCATATGACGAATATAAGACCTCGGTGTACGGGCTGATGATGAACACCAAAAGCTCTGCGCTGAAAAACGACTTTCTACGCTATGCGCTGCTGTATGCCGCCGACACGAGCGAGGCGGTATTGCCGTTCGGCTTTTCACACGCAAGGGCGGCGGTCGCGCAATCGGTCGGGCTGGACGGGCTGAATTACCGTGAACACGCCGGGGACGAGCTGACGGTGCGCCCCGACAAGGTGCGTGCCGAGACGGCGTATCAGACCGCGCTGGAGCAGGTAGACCGCACGTTGTTTTCACAGATAAAGATAATAGCGGTAGAGGGTCGCGACGAGGATATCGTACCTGCGGTGCAGACAATAATGCAGCAGTGGCAGGGAAAGCTGGGCTTTTACTGTGATATCGCGTTCCTTTCCCAAAGCGAGTATGACGCCGCGATAGCAAGCGGGGATTATTCGATAGCGATAACCAAGCTAAGCGGAGAGTACAACCGCCCCGATTCCGCACTGGGGAAATTCGTCGCGGGCGGAGAGTACAGATATTCCGAAATGAGTGCGGAATACACCGACCTTATCCAAAGCAGCCGCACGTCAGATACCGCCGCCGAGAGCTTTGACGCGTGCATGCAGGCGGAACAGCTGCTGCTGAAGGACGGACGCTTTATCCCTATCGCGTATTGCTCGGAATACTTTTTCTACGCAGAGGGCTGCGAAAATATACAATACGACCCGTTTACCGGCAACATCGACTACAGCGGCGCGCTGTATTTTGATTGACAACGCCGATAGGCTATGGTAAAATATAAAAAACGACAGAAAGGACGATGTGTATGGAAAAAACAAAATTACAGCCCTACAGCGTCCTTATGTCCGTTTACGCGGGGGACGAAGAGGGCTTTCTGAGAGAATGTCTTGACAGCCTGATGCAGCAGACAGTACCCGCCGACGAGATAGTCTTGGTATGCGACGGACCGCTGAATGAAGAGCTGGACAAAGCAATATCTGATTATCAGCAAAAGTTGGGCGGTATGTTTAAGGTGCACCGCCTTGCGGAAAATATGGGCACCGCCTATGCCGCAAACTATGGGCTGGAGCGGTGCGAAAACGAGCTGATAATGAAAATGGACCCCGACGACATCTGCCTGCCGGAGCGCGCGGAGCTACAGCTGACCTTTCTCGCAGAGCATCCGGGAATAGATATGGTGGGCGGGTATATAGAAGAATTTAAGAGCAGCACCAAAGAGCATATCGCTATCAGAAAGACGCCCGCCAGCGATATAGAGATACGCCGCTTTGCCAAGCGGCGCACCCCCTTCAACAATCAGACAATGATATACAAAAAGTCGCTTGCCATGCAGATAGGCGGTTACAGCAACGACCTGCGCCGCTGCGAGGACTATGACTTTATGGTGCGTATGCTGATACACGGCGCAAAGGGCGCAAACCTGCCGCAGATATTGGTGCGGTATCGAGTAAATTACGCCAACCTCGCCCGCCGCCGCAACTTAAAAAACACCAAGAGCTTTATTGCGGTAAGGAAAAAGATACATCGGTTAGGTTATTCAAGCTTTTGGGATTATCTTGTCCCCTGTGTCGGACAGGTCATGCTGTTCATTACGCCGGGCGTATTTACGGGGTATCTGTATAAGACGGTATTAAGAAAGAAGTAAAACGGGCTGTTAGGAAAACAGTCCGTTTTTTATCGGTAAATTTAACCGAAAGTCTTGCATTTCATTATATTTTGTTGTAAAATATATATTAGATAATTTATTAAATAAATATCAAACAAATTATCATATGGAGGGGTAGGAATGTCAGATTACTTCGGAAAAGAAGTACCCAAGCTGGGCTTTGGGCTTATGCGGCTGCCGAGAAAGGGGCTGCGTATCGACGTCGAGCAGGTCAGCAAAATGGTGGATATGTTTATGGAAGCGGGGTTTACCTACTATGACACCGCGTTTATTTATCCCGGCTCTGAGGCTGCGGTAAAAAAGGCGCTGATAGACCGCTATCCGCGTGAGTCGTTCACGCTGTGCACCAAGCTTAACGCGTTGGTCGCGATAAACGAAAAGGCGGCGCACAAGCAGTTTTACACCAGCCTTAACCGCACAGGTGCGCAGTACTTTGACTATTATCTGCTGCACGCGCTGATGGAGAGCAACTATACAAGATACGACAAGCTGCATCTTTGGGATTTTGTGAAAGAGCAGAAAGCAAAAGGACTGATAAAGCACTTCGGCTTTTCCTTTCACGCGTCGCCGCAGCTGCTGGATAAGCTGCTGACCGAGCACCCGGAGGTGGACTTTGTCCAGCTGCAGATAAACTATGCCGACTGGGAGAATAAATCGGTCGCTTCACGCGCGAATTACGAGATCGCGAGAAAGCACGGCAAATCCATCGTGGTGATGGAGCCTGTCAAGGGCGGCTCGCTGGCAAACCCGCCAAACGAGGCGAAAAAACTGTTCAAAGAATATCATCCCGATATGTCCTACGCGTCATGGGCAATACGCTTTGTCGCGTCGCTTGACGGTATCATCACGGTGCTGTCGGGTATGTCCAACACCGCGCAGATGGAGGATAATATTTCTTATATGAAAAACTTCCAGCCGCTGAACGATGAAGAACAGCAGATAATCCATCAGGCGCAGCGCATTATCGGAAAATCCTCTACCATCCCCTGCACCGCTTGCCGCTATTGCACCGATGGCTGCCCCAAGCAGATACCGATACCGGATATCTTCTATGCCGCTAACAAGCAGCTGGGCAACGGACAGGCGGAAGAAGCGGTCAGCGAATACATAAAGGCAGTCTCCGCCGGACACCGCGCATCCGACTGCATCGGCTGCAAGCAATGTGAGAAGGCATGCCCGCAGCAGCTGCCGATAACCGAGCATCTGAAAAAGTGTGCCGAAATGCTGGAAAAATAAATAACGCCCATAAGTAATGGCGTGTATTCATACAGAAGTTTATAGTTATATCGGGGGAAACCTTTCTGTAGAAAGGTTTCCCCCGTACCCCTTTCCAAAGACTTTTATTATGATTTTTCCCCTGATAGGGTATTACCCTATCAGGGGAAAAATAAAACATAAAGTTTTCGGGAAAAAGTATGAGGGAGACCCTTTTACAAAAGGGTCTCCCTCAATAATAGTTATAAATTTTCTATACGGGTATCGCCATTACTCGTGGGCGTTATTTATTTTTTCCGGCGATAAGCTTTTTACCGGAGATGAATGCCGCCAGCATTACAGCCAGTGCCGAAAGCATGACAGCCGCCATTTGGTCGGCGCGAGTATTCACGCCTGTTTCGGGCGGGGTCTCATCATCGCGGTCATTATCATGTCCGCCGCCTGCTACCGAGCTGTTGGTCTCATCTGCGGTGTTGGTTATTGTCCACACGTTGCCGCTGTTAGCGACCGTCGCCTCATAGCCGTCGGGTACGTTTACTTCATCGACTGTCCAGTCGTGCGCCTTTTCAAGTCCGCTCCAAGTATAGGACCAGCCGTTATTCTCGTTAAGCGTAATAACATCACCGTACGCCTTGCCGTCCTGATACAGCTGTACAGTTACCGACGTGGGTCTATCCGCGCTGTTGTCGTCATCCCAAACCTTGTTGACCGTAACATCGATAAGCTCGAGTACAGGCTCAGGCTCGGGTGTCGGCTCTTCGTCCTTTATGTTGGTTATCGTCCAGTCGTTACCGTCATTGGAAACCGATACATGATAGCCGTCGGGTACGTTTACTTCATCGACCGTCCAGTCGTGCGCCTTTTCAAGCTCACTCCAAATGTGCGACCAGCCGTTTTCCTTGTTCAGCGTAACGGCATCGCCGTACGCCTTGCCGTCCCGATACAGCTGTACAGTAACCGACTCGGGTCTGTCTGCGCTGTTATCGTCGTCCCAAACCTTGTTGACCGTAACGTCGATTAGCTCGGGTGCGGGCTCGGGGGTGTAAGGCACTTTGTCCTTTGTATTGATTATCGTCCACGCATTGCCGTCGTTGGAAACCGACACATGATAGCCGTCGGGTACGTTTACTTCATCGACCGTCCAGTCGTGTGCCTTTTCAAGCTCACTCCAAATGTGCGACCAGCCGTTATCCTTATTCAAGGTAACGGTATCGCCGTACGCCTTACCGTCCTGATAAAGCTGTACAGTAACCGAATCAGGTCTGTCTACGCTGTTGTCGTCCTCCCAAACCTTGTTGACCGTAACGTCGATAAGCTCAGGCTCGGGTATGTCAGGCTCTTCGTCCTTTATGTTGGTTATTGTCCAGTCGTTACCTGTATGGTCTTTTGTCTTGCGATAGCCTGCGGGTACTTCTACCTCGTCAACCGTCCAGTTGTGGTTTTCGTCAAGATTGTTCCAGACATATTTCCATTCGTTGCTCTCGTCCAGTGTAACAGGTTCGCCGTATTCTACGCCGTCCTGATACAGCTGCACAGATACCGATGTGGGATGGTCTGTTCCGCCAACCCAAATCTTTTCTACAGATACATCGGTCAGCTTTATGTTGGTGACAGTCCAATCGTTACCTGTATGGTCCTTCGTCTTGCGATAGCCTGTAGGTGTCTCTACCTCGTCAACCGTCCAGTTATGGTTTTCGTCAAGCTTGTTCCATACGTGTTTCCATTCGTTGCTCTCGTCCAGTGTAACGGGTGCGCCGTATTCTACACCATCCTGATACAGCTGTACCGATACCGATGCGGGGTGGTCTGTTCCGCCAACCCAAACCTTTTCTACAGAGACATCGGTCTGCTTTATGTTGGTGATAGTCCAGTCGTTGCCGATATGGTCCTTCGTCTTGCGATAGCCTGTAGGTACTTCTACCTCGTCAACCGTCCAGTTGTGATTCTCGTCAAGGTTGTTCCATACGTGCTTCCACTTGTTGCTATCGTCCAGTGTAACGGGTGCGCCGTACTCTGCGCCGTCCTGATACAGCTGCACAGATACCGATTCGGGGTGGTCTGTTCCGCCTACCCAAGCCTTTTCTACAGATACATCAGTCAGCTTTATGTTGGTTATTGTCCAGTTGTTGCCGATATGGTCTTTCGTCTTGCGATAGCCTGCGGGTACTTCTACCTCGTCAACCGTCCAGTTGTGGTTTTCGTCAAGCTTGTTCCATACGTGTTTCCATTCGTTGCTCTCATCAAGTGTAACGGGTTCGCCGTACTCTACGCCGTCCTGATACAGCTGTACCGAAACCGATGTGGGATGGTCTGTTCCGCCTACCCAAACCTTTTCTACAGATACATCGGTCTGCTTTATGTTGGTGACAGTCCAGTCGTTGCCGATATGGTCTATCGACATACGGTAGCCTGTCGGTATACGTATTTCTTTTACCGTCCAAACGTGATCCTTTTCAAGACCCGTCCATGTATGCGACCAGTTGTTTGCTTCACTGAGGGCTACAAACTCGCCGTTTTCATAGCCGTCACAATAAAGCTGTACATATACTTCATTCGGGTGATTTGTGCCGTCTTTGCCGACCCAAGCCTTGCTGACCGATACGTCGACAAGCTTTATGTTGGTGATAGTCCAGTCGTTGCCGGTATGGCCTTTCTCCTTGCGGTAGCCTGTGGGTACAGCTACCTCGTCAACCGTCCAGTCGTGATCTTCGTCAAGGTTGTTCCAAGTGTGTTTCCACTGATTAGATGCGTTCAATGTCTCGGGACTGCCGTACTCTACGCCGTCCTTATACAGCTGTACAGAAACGGATGCGGGTCTGTCTGCGCTGTTGTCATCGTCCCAAATCTTTTCTACAGATACTTCTGTCTGCTTTATGTTGGTGATAGTCCAGTTGTTGCCGATATGGTCTTTCGTCTTGCGATAGCCTGCAGGCGTTTCTACCTCGTCAACAGTCCAATCGTAGTCTTCGTCCAGATTGTTCCAGGTATATTTCCACTCGTTACTCTCATCAAGTGTTACGGGTGCGCCGTACGCTGTGCCGTTCTGATACAGCTGTACCGATACCGATGTGGGATGACCTGTTCTTTCCTCCCAAACCTTTTCTACAGAGACATCGGTCAGCTTGATATTTTTGACTGTCCAGTCATTGTCGGTATGGTCGTAGTCTACGCGATAGCCTGCGGGTACTCCTACCTCTTCAACGCGCCATTCGTGCTGTTCCTGTAACTCGGTCCATATATACGTCCACTCGCAGCTCCAGTTATTCTCCTCGTCCAATGTAACGGTCTCGTAGGGCACATTGTCCTTGTATATCTGTACCGTTACCGACTCGGGATGATTTGCCGTGTCTCTGCCGAGCCATGTCTTGTTTATAGTTATGGTGTCGCCGTTTCTTGTATTGGTAAAGCTTGCAGCGGCGGGCTTGGTCTCGTCGGATTTCTTTGCGGGTATCTTGCCCTCAGCCCCGACAGAATTTGTTATATAGCCGCCTTGGTTCGCCTCCGTCTCGGTTACCGTGTATTTTACACCGGCAGGCAGATTTTCCGCGGTCAAGCTATCTCCGCCCGTCAGAGTGAAAGTAGCTACGCCGCTGTTAAACGTCATATCGCCGTAGGTGCCGTTTATGGATTTGTCATTCAGCGTTACGGTAAAGTTAAACACCTTATCGGTATCGCCCTTATTGCCTTCTACAGTCTTGCTTACCTCAAGATCGCCGTAGTAAGGCTTATTTGTAACAACAAAGTCGCCGCCGTTCTCCTCATACTCACATGTAAACGGAGCGTTCTCACTGTCACCCGGTAAAACGCACTCTGCATCGGCATACATGGTCTCCATTACATCATCAATAATATCGTCAATGATGTCCTTATAGTCGGCATAGTCTTGGTCAAGTGACGCCCATACGTGTCTGCCGTCGTTATAGATCGCCTCCTCCAGCATGATCGCCGTGCTGTTTTCGTCCAGCACCTCAAAACGGGTCTCGCCTATCCATTCGCTGTCAACCATCATCGGGTTATGTATCTTGTTTATTGTTTGAGTGCCGTCACCGTTATCGGTAATGGTAATTATCCAAATGTTAAGCTGCGCAAGATTGATGGGATAACCGTTGTCATTCTTATCAAGATCTTCCCACTTTTTCTCTACGCAAAACTCTGACGGCTTGATCTCGTCCCATTCCCACGACGGTTTATAGGTCTCTCCGCCGATAAAGACACTGCCGTTGGTACCGATACCGCCGCCGCTGCCGTTGTTGGAGATGTTGTTTGATATTATTACCGACATTCCGTCTACGGTTTCGGGGTTCGGGTCTGCCTCGGTGTATACCACCTTTCCGGTCATGCTGTCAAGATAGTCCTCAGATACATAGTCGCCGCGCTTAAAGCCGTTGGCTTCGACAGCAGCCTTCCAATGATAAGGTGTGCCGTCAACCATATACTGGGTGAAATAGTCTCTTGTCTGCTGTTTTTTATGGTCTAAATCGGTATCCTCAAACAGGTCTACCCTCGTATCGCTGGTAACTGTTGAGATATCGCAAAGAATATATTCTTCGGTCTCATCTATAGTGCAGTAAGCGTAGTTGTGATATATCACGCTGCCGTATGTCATGTTGACAACAGAACCTGAGGTATAGCAGCCCGCAATTCCTCCGCCGAAATGTTTAGCGTAGTTTTCTGTGATAAGCACGTTTTTGAGCCACAGCTCGCCGTCTCTGACGCCCGCTTTACCGCCGTTTACGTATATCGCGCCGCCGCCGAAGTGATTGTCGTAGCACTCGTTTTCACTGAATACGCCCTTGGTGACGTCCGCTCTGTAGGTGGACTGAACAAACAGTCCGCCGCCGTTGCCTTTAGCTACATTGCCGATGAACGAACCGTCAGACATAACAAATGCAGGTATGTTGGTATTTGATCTTATATCTTCGGAATAACCGCCCGTGCCGACTGCGACACCGCCGCCGTCCGAAGCCTCGTTATAAGCAAATGTTCCGCCGCTCAAATTCATTACGGCGTTGTCTCCGGTGAGACAGATACCGCCGCCGCTGGCGGAATACAAGTCAAAGCCTGTTCCGGCAACATTGTTGGTGATAAGTCCTCCGGACATTTGTATGCTGCCGTCATCGCAGTAGATACCTCCGCCCAATCTTGCCGTGCAGTTTTGGATAGTGCTGTCCGGGAGTATATTGACGGTTCCTCCCTCGACATAAACCGCGCCGCCGCAGAAGTTGGAAAGTATTCTGGTATCCGGGTCTTCTTCCGTACCGTCAAGATAATTCACACTGACATCATTGTTCTGAAGCACCGAGTTCTCGCCGAGGGTGAGTTCACCGTCCGGTTCTACCGTGATCATACTGCCCGCTCTGTAATAGGGCGAATTGCTGCTGCCGCTTTCTCCGTCAATAGTTATATTTTTCAGAGTAAGCGAAGCACCGCCTGCAATATTTATCATATGCGCTCTCCGGAGATCTATCTGACCGTCGTCATTTGTGGGAGCGCCATCCTTTGAAGAGCGCACGATAGTGATCTTCTTATTTCCGCCATCCCATTCTACGCCGCTGTCTTCTATTGTTACAGTATCAAGAATGTATATTGTGTACTCCTCGCCGGCAGGCTTTCCGCGCAGTCTGGCAATAGCCTCTTCCACCGTGAGGATCGGATCGTCGGAAGTACCGTCTGCTATCGCATCAGTTCCGCCGCTGCTGACATACAGAGCATTCTTGATAGAAGCATTGACAGCTATGATATCACCGTCATCATTTAATCTTATCTTTACACGCGGATTTGTCAGAGCGACAGACAACTGCGCAAGTTCAAGCTTTGCGCCGTTTTTAATTATCGTATAGGAAATATCCTCGTTGCCGTAGTTATTGTCGTTGAGGGCCGCTGCACGCACCTCGTCCAACTCAACGCTTATGGTGCTGCCGCTTGCGAAATCATCACCGAGCGTGATAACGGCATCCTCGTCTTCCAGCTTTATTTCAAATTTATTGTCAGTTTCTGTGTTGAGGGTAAGGTCGCTGTTGTTTTGAATCTTAATCAGTCCGCTGAGCACACCCTCTCCCTGCAGTGTGAGACTGCCCTCCTCGGTGACCACAAACAGCGTATCGCCGGTTGCGCTCAGAGTGAGCTTATTCAGGTCAAGGATCACCGGGACATCAATGTTCACCGTTGCGGCAGAAAAAGAGAAGATGCCCTCTACGAAGTTATCTAAACCGGGGAGCAGCTTGATCTCTGCCGGATATTTACCGTCTTTCTTAGCCGCTTCTATCGCTGCCTCGATCGTCTCATAGCTTACACCTTTATACTCAGCGGCAGGAGGATAAGGCGCATGTGCTGCTGTCAGGGATATATCGGAATCGTAATTTTTATAAACATAACGATCGGTCATTTTTTCGTTGATAAAGGTGCCGTCGGGAAGATGCCATACGTATTCGTCAAGCTCAATGCCTGCTTCCGCATTTTCATCTGTCATTTCGCTTGCAGGTATTATATTGGTCGTTGCCAAATATCCTAAATAGAGATCGTTAGCATCTCCGTTTTCGGCAATATTATCATAGATCGCGCCGGATTCAAAGGTAATTGTTGCTTTGGTAGTGTTGTAGCAGAATACACCGCCGACAACAGGGTAAATATCTCCTCCGTCTTCTCCTTCGGCTTTATTACCTTTTATGATCGTATTTTTAAGAGTTACGACGCCGTAGTCATTTATACGGATGCCTCCTGTATAATACGCTTTGTTGTCCGAAATCACACAGCCGTCAAACGTAACGGTTGCGTATAATTCCTCCCAGTCAGCATAACGCTCATCACAGCCTTCTATGTAAATCGTATGCTCGCAATCATAGCTGCCTTTTACAGTGCAATTGTTAAATGAGAAAACTCCATTAGCACCGATGACATCCTCTTCAATTGTTATCACCGAGCTGCCGACCGCATTGTCGCCGTAGTTGTCGGTAAAATCGCATTTGGTCGCTTTGGCTCCCGTGACACGGGACAAACACAGTGCCGAGCCGCCTGATGAGCTGCTTGACGTTGTATAGTTGTCCTCAAACTTTACGCCATTCAAGGTAACATTAACAACATCGGGAAGATCCCAAATACTCTGCGCATTACCAACAGCGTACAAGCCGCCGCCCTGATAGGACGCAGCGTTTTCGGAAATAGTTGAGTCTATGATAGTAAGATCGCCTTTTCCGTCAAAGTAAATTGCGCCGCCTTTTTGCGCGGAGTTTCCTGTGATCGTCATTCCGTTTAGGGTAATGTTTGCCGTACCTGTAATGTTAAGTCCGCCGCCCGAATCGTACTCTCCGGCAACACCGTTAGTCAGCTTACCGTTTTCGAGAGTGACTGTACCGCCGGAAATAGTATACACTGTTCCTGCGCCGTTGCCGTCAATGGAGTGCTTTTCCATCTTCAATGTGTACGACTTGCCGCCGGAGGTGATGTTTTCCGTCGTGTCTTTCAGCAGCTTTATCGTTTCTTTATTACCGACGTTTTTTACCGCATCTTGCAGGGTGTCGTAGTATACTTCCTCACCGCCGGAGGTTATTACGACTGCGGTCTTTCCTTCCATAGTCTCATCCGCCAAAGCATTAGACGAAATACCGAACCATGCTATGACAAAAATCAACACCAGTATACACTGACAAAGAAATACCGCCGAAATCTTCCTTTTAGTCTGCTGTCCTATCATTTGATCGACCTCCTTGTATGTAACGCGGGCGCAGCATATGCGCCGCGCATATTATCCGAAAAAAGTATACACTATTATTATAGCAGATTATGCTTAAAAAAACAATATTATCAGTGAAATAAAATAATATTTTTATAAAGCCGCAGATACGATCATCCGACATTTTTAGATAAAAATACGGACAGCATACGCTGTCCGTATTTTTGTATGATAAGACTTTGATAGCTTATTTCTTTATCTTCTTGGTGACCAGCACTGCTGCCGCCGCGATAACAGCCACGCCAGCGGTTACGGCGATGCCGTTGCTGCCGGTATCGGGGTTGGTTGTGTCTGCGGGCGCCTCGGTCTCGGGCGCGTCCGTCTCAGGCGCGTCTGTCTCAGGCGCTTCGGTTGCAGGAGCGTCAGTCTCGGGTGCTTCGGTCTCGGGCATATCCGGCTCGTAGGTTCCTGCTAAAATGTCAGCGAATATCTGCTGTAATTCAGGGTCGTTCATTTGCAGAGTACCTCTGTTGTAATAGCAGCCTGTGGGATTGTTTCTGTCATAGGTGTCCCACAGAACCGGGCAGATACCGACGTCTACCATTGCCTTGCAGGTCACGCCGTTGAAGTAATTTATCATTTCCTTGGTCTTGTTGCTCTTTGCGGCAACGCCGTATTCACCCATGATAACAGGTATACCGTTGTCGATAAACCTTTCCTTTATCATGGTCATGTACTTGTTCAGCTCGTCAATATCCGACTGACTGCCCCACTCGGTCTGAGCCTTGCCCCAGCTTGCGTCTTTTTCAAGTATGCAGAAGGTAGAGGGAGTGTAGTAGTGGATGGACACCGCGCAGCGGTTCATCGGGTCATTCGGCACTTCAAACAGCTCGTCACAGGTAAGCGTCGCGTCGGTGCCGTAACCCGCGATAAGCAGATGACGCTCGGCGTTGTTGCCGCCGGACGCTCTTACTATGTCAACAAACTTCTGATTTATCTCATTTAACAGAGCGTACGCGTCGGGCTTTTTCGCTCTCGAGCCGCCGTATCTGTTCCAGATGCTGTCCCATGCGCCCTCTTCGTTCAACGACTCAAACATTACATAGTCGTTATACTCGCCGAACGCCTCGGACAGCTGCTCCCAGATACGGGTGTACTTCTTCATGCACTCGTCCTTTTCATCGGTGGCAAAGCCGTCCCACCAGCCGCCGTCCCAATGGATATTTACGATCGCGTACATACCGCTGTCTACCGTCCAGTCAACGACCTCTTTAACGCGGTCTATGTACTCGGGCGCGATGGTATAATCCTCGTCCATCATATTCGACCATGCAACGGGTATTCTCAGCACGCCGAAGCCTGCGTCCGCTATGCCCTTTATGATGTCCTCGGTTATCTCTATCGAGCCCCACGCGGTCTCGAAATTGGTCACGCTGTCGCCGTTTATCCAGCTGCCGCAGGACTCAAAGGTGTTGCCGAGGTTTATACCCAGCCCCATATCCTTTACCAGCTCCATCGTTGTGATGTCGCGCATTGCGGGTGCATCGTCAGTCTCTTCTTCAGCGGGTGCGTCCTCCTCGGGCGCGGTCGTTTCCTCCGCCGCAACGGTCTCATCGGGAACTTCAGTCTCCGCCGGCGGCTCTTCCGCAAACGCGGTAACGGATAACGCCATCGTCGCGGCGCAAAGCGCAGCAATAAATCTTAATTTCTTCATTTTTTCCTACCTTTCATAAATTTATTTGTTTGCATAACGCAAATAGTTTCAGCCTTTTATCTTTTCCGCTATCTTCTGAATTACCTCGCGGTCGCTGTCAGACTTGATGCGGAAGTCAGTCCTTGAATACATATTGTCGTTCACGTCCCAGATGACCGGCACAAAGCCGTAATCGGTTGCGGTGTCCAGCAGCACCTCAAGACATTCAGAGGTATCGGTGTACTGCGCGTCGCCTGCGAAACGCTCGGACGGATAGTTCGCGCTGGTCTCGCCGACGAATACCGGTATGCCGTTATCGGTGAATTTCTTCTTCAGCAGCTCGCACTGGTCGTGGGTGTAGTCCAGCCAGAACTGTCCGCCTATCTGATTTATCCAATAGCACATATTGTCGATGTAATGCACCGACACCATCAGCTTATCCTCTGCGCTGTCGGTCGGCAGGACGAACTTTTCGCCGGTGGTAAGGTCGATGTTTGTCCAATAGCCAGACACTATCAGCAAACGCTCGGCATTGTTGCCGCCGGTGGCTCTTACCGCGTCCACAAAGGTCTGGTTCAGCGCGTTGGTAAGCGCGTATCCGTCGTCCTGCGGCAGGTCGGTCAGCACTCCCGCGCCGTCAAACTGCGCGCCGCCGAGATACTCGTTATACCCCTCGAACACAACATAATCGGAATAATCCTTGAAATGCTCCGCTATCTGCGTCCAGAGATTGTTAAATATCTTCTTGCAGCTGTCAAGGTCGTTTCTCCTGATGATAAACTCGTCAAAATGGTGGATGTTTATAACGGCGTATACGCCCGCCTCCATGCAGTAATCCACTATCTCCTGCACACGGTTCATATAATCCTCGTTTATCGTATATGTGCCGTCGTCCTCCATCATATTGCCCCAGAACACGGGTATACGCACGGTGTTAAAGCCCTCGGCTTTCATGCCGTCGATGACCTCCTGCGTGGTCACCACCGCGCCCCAGCGGGTCTCATAATCCTGCGGGGTGTTGCCGCCCACCTTGGGTATCCATGTATAATACGCCTGCTCGCAGTCGGTGGCGTCATACGCCTCCATTGTGTTGCCGAGATTTATGCCTATGCCCATATCCTTTGCGTATTCGTTGGCTGTCATATCTCTCATGCCCCCGCCCTGTGTCTCGCCGCAGCCTGCCGCGCCTATCATCATGCATGCCGCCAATGCCGCGGCAGCAAATCTCTTTAGTTTCATTATCGTTTCCCCCTGTTATTTTAAGAATACAAATTTATCAAATTCAAACAATGTTCTTTCGGTGAAATATCTCGTACACCAGTCGGTAGTAGCCAGCTCCGGCTTGAAGTACAGCGCGTGTCTGCCGGTGACCGCCTTTACGATACCCGTATAGGTGCCGTCCGCCGTGCCGACGTCAATGACGCCTATCTCCTCGCCGTTGTCGTAATCGTCGATCAGCACATGCACCTTGCTGTCCATGCCCATACCCTTTACCGACAGCGCAAGCTTATAGGTCTTTGAGGAATTATCCTCGCCGAAATCAAAATACTTATAGCCTATTATGCAGCCTGCTTTTATATCGGTCACCACTCGGGTGAACACGTCCTTTTCGGTGACGAACGCCCCGCCCTTCAGCACGCAGCATATCTCCGCAGGCGTTATCTGATAAGGATTAAGCGACTCGTCAAAGCCCAGCGAGGTCATCTCAACCGTCGGGATAGTGCCGTCAGGCAGTATCTGTACCCGTTCTACACAGGCGCGGCGGGAGAGTATCGTGTTGTTGGTCATGCGGTGGTAGAAGATGTACCACTGCCCCTTTATACAGCACAGCGAGCCGTGGTCGTTGCCCGCGGGATAATCATTGCCGTTGTCTATGATGTACCCTTTATACTCAAACGGTCCGGTCGGGCTGTCGGATATAGCGTATGCCAGCCTGCTGCCTTTAATGGGAGAATATACGAAGTAATACTTACCGTTTATCTTTCGTATCGAGCTTGCCTCGAAAAACCGCCTATCTTCCGGCGTGCCGTCAAAGTCCGGCATTACGGGTCGCTTCAGGCTGCCGGGCTTTACGGTGTGCATATCCTGCTCCAGCTCATTCATATACGATTCGGTATAGCCGTAATACACGTACACCCTGCCGTCGTCGTCCACCAGTACGCCCGCATCGTTGTAGATGCCGTTGTCGCCCGCGTCCTTTTCATCGTAAGTATAGCGTGACAGCAGCTTGAACGGGCCCTCCGGCTTGTCACTGACGCCGACGCAGCCCTTTGTGCCTACTATATAAGCGAACAGGTAATACTTACCGTCCTTTTCCACCACGTCAGGTGCGTACAGGTCGTTTTCCGTCCACTCGGCGGTGTCAGAGGGGTGGTCGCGGTCGGGTCGGGTGTGAAAGCTGTGTCCGTGGCACTGCCACTCGTTCAGATTGTCCACCGAAGCGGACCATACCTTCAGTTTGCTGTCGCAAAACGATGTGCCAGCCGCACTGTCATGCGAACCGTAAATATAAACTCTGTCGCCGAAAACTCTCGGCTCTCCGTCCGGGATGTACTCCCACAGCGGTAAGATTGGATTTGGCATAATTGTTTACCTCTTGTATGCAATTTGTGTAATCGTTATCACAAGCAATTATACCATATTTTATTCAAAATTGCAATAACTTTTGTTGAGAAAATAAAAATAAAATGATTATATTTTTCAATATTTTTATGTAACAGTATTGCAAAAACAAAAGAAATAAAGTATAATAAAGGCAATACCGCACAGAGATTGTGTGCAAAACCGTCAGGCGGTCTTTGTGCGGTATTGCCTTAATATTAAGATACAGGAGGACAACGCAATGTCTATTGATTTAAACGCAATGCCAAAGCTCGGCTTTGGGCTGATGAGACTTCCGATGAAGGATGATAAGATCGACCTCGACCGCGTCTGCGGTATGGTGGACGAATATATGAAAGCCGGACTTAACTATTTCGATACGGCGTACGTTTATCACGGCGGAGAGTCGGAGGTATGCGCAAGAGAGACGATAGTAAAGAGATACCCCAGAGAGTCCTTTTACCTTGCGACAAAGCTGCCCGCGTGGAATTTGAACAGTGAAGAAGACAGAGACAGAATATTCGGCGAACAGCTGGAACGTGCGGGCGTAGATTATTTCGACTTTTATCTGCTGCACTCTCTCGAGGACGGACACAATTACGATACATACGAAAAATTCGACTGCTTTAACTGGGGCATACAGAAAAAGGCAGAAGGTAAAATAAAGCACTTCGGCTTTTCCTATCACGGCAGCCCCGAGCTGTTGGAAAAGGTGCTGGACAAGCACCCCGAAATAGAGTTCGTACAGATACAGCTGAACTACGCCGACTGGAATAACCCCGTGGTGCAGTCCGGCAGGCTGTATAAGATACTCAGCGACAGAAACATCCCGATGATAATAATGGAGCCGGTCAAGGGCGGCACGCTGGCTACTCTCACCCCCGAGCTGGAGGCGAAGTTCAAATCGGCAAGGCCCGACGCGACGGTTGCTTCATGGGCGTTCCGTTTTTGCGCGTCTCTGCCGGGCGTTATGACTATCCTGTCGGGCATGAGCAACGAAGAGCAGATGCAGGATAACATCGGTACATTCACGAATTTCGAGCCGCTAAGCGATGATGAAAGGGCGTTGGTTGCCGAGGTCACCGCGATAATGCTGGATATCCCGCAGATAGGCTGCACCGCCTGCAAATACTGCGTTGACGGCTGCCCCGCGAAGATAAGCATACCCGACGTATTCCGCACGGTGAACACCGTCCGCCTGTATAAGGAAGAGTTCAGACCCAAGAATTTTTACAACGGACTGGTACAGCACAGCGGAAGAGCCTCTGACTGTATCGCCTGCGGCCAGTGCGAGGGCGTATGCCCGCAGCACCTGCCGATAATCGAGCTGATGAAAGAGGCAGCGGAGTTGTTGGATAAGTAAATATTAAAAACAGGCTGTTGCAGCGCAACAGCCTGTTTTTATTTTTAGTGAATAATGAATAATGAATAACTGTGGTGTCCGCCCTTTGGGCGGGACGGATTTTAATATTTTATCAACACAAAGGCTTTCCCTTGAGGGGAAGGCTTTTTTCACCAATATTTTCTTTTATCGTTAGTCAAGCCTGCAATGTAATCTACCGATACATCGTAAAACTTCGCCATTCTTATAATGACATCAAATTTCGGCTCAATTTCTCCGCGTTCATATCTGATATAAGTATTTTTAGAAACATACAGCATTTTGGCACACTGCACCTGAGTTAAATCACGGTCTTCTCTTAAATCTCTTATCCTATTGTATATCTGCATAGAAACAAAGCCCCCTTTTTGTTTATTATACTAAAAAACCCAAAATTGGGTTGACAAGCTACCCGGAAATGGGTAGTATAATCTTATACCCAAAAATGGGTATCGAACAAAAAGGAAGGTCAATCTTATGAAAATACTCGAAAATTTATGGTACGGCAACATCAACCCGGTCGAAAACTATCTGACCGATAACAAGCAGTTTTCACAGCTGTCAAAGCAGGTGGTGCAGGACGAAGAAGAGCTTTTCCCGCTGCTGTCAGATAAGGCGATGAAAGCCTATGAGCAGCTTGCCGAGAGCAGATCCATACGCGCGCAGGTGAGCGAGTGCGAGGCGTTTACCGCAGGCTTTCGGCTGGGCGTGAGAATGATGTTGGAAATTACGGAAAAAACCTAATAGACGCACTGATTTCTGTTTACTTTTCCCCTGTTTTGTGATACAATAAAACTTAAGGCACCACCCCACAGAGATTGTACGAAATCTGTGCGATGTTGCCTTATCACAGATAAAGAGGTTTGAGATGAACAGTTTGTTTTCACATATAAAGATACGTTCCGAGCGGCTTTTCATAACGCTGCGCACCTTTTTCAAGTGGCTGCTGCTGTCGGGTATTACCGGCGTGCTGTGCGGACTGGCAGGCACGGCTTTTCACCTGTGTATGGAGTTTGCCACCGAGACGCGCACCCAGTACAGCTGGCTGATTTTCGGGCTGCCGATAGCGGGTCTTGCCATCGTGTTTTTATACCATATCTGCGGACTGCAAAACGACCCCGGAACGAACATAATCATTACCTCCATACGTCATGAGGACGGAAAGATACCCGTGCGTATGGCGCCGCTGATATTTATTTCTACTTTTATCACCCATATTTTCGGCGGCTCGGCAGGCAGAGAGGGCGCGGCATTACAGATAGGCGGCGGACTGTCGGCGCAGATAGCCCGCACGCTGAAGATGAGCGAGCGCGACTCTAACCTGATGATAATGTGCGGTATGAGCGGGCTGTTCGCCGCGCTGTTTTCCACCCCTGTCACCGCGACCTTTTTCGCGATGGAAGTGATAAGCGTCGGGGTGTTTTACTACACCGCGATAGTGCCCTGCTTTTTCTCGGCGGTGACCGCGTTCGGGATATCTATGCTGCTGGGAGTAAAGCCGCTGGCATTTTCGGTCGCCGTGCCGGAGCTGAACGCCGTCAACGTGCTGCTGGCGATGCTGCTGGGGGTATGCGCGGCGGTGGTAAGTATGCTGTTTTGCCGTCTGTTGCATAAATCCTCAAAGCTGCTGCAGGACAAGATAAAAAACGACTACATACGCATCGTCGCGGGCGGCGCGGTGATAGTGCTGCTGACAATGATATTCGGCACCGACTACAACGGCGCGGGTATGGATATAATAAGCAACGCGATGAACGGCGAGGCCCGCCCGGAGGCGTTCGCGCTAAAGCTGATATTTACCGTTATCACGATATCCTGTGGTTTTAAGGGCGGAGAGATAGTGCCGTCGTTCTTCATCGGGGCGACGCTGGGCTGCGCGGTCGGCGGACTTATCGGGCTGCCGCCGCAGTTTTCCGCCGCGCTGGGACTGGTGGCACTGTTCTGCGGAGTGGTTAACTGCCCCGTCTCTTCCCTGCTGCTCAGCGTAGAGCTGTTCGGCGCGGAGGGCATAATATTCTTCGCCGCCGCCTGCGCGGTAAGCTATATACTGTCCGGATATTACGGACTGTACACCGGTCAGAAGATAATGTATTCCAAAATGCACAGCAAGTACATAAACAGGCATACGAAATAAGCAAGCATTAAAGTTTGACATTTCCCCCAAAATATGCTATACTTTAATATATCTGTGCGCATTGGCGCAACATAACAAAAAAGCAAAAGAAAAGGTGAGAAAAATGAGCAAGAAATTCTATATAACCACCCCGATATATTATCCGTCGGGCAATCCGCATATCGGACACTGCTATACCACCGTTGCGTGCGACTGTATCGCCAGATACAAGCGTATGCAGGGATATGACGTAATGTTCCTTACCGGTACGGACGAGCACGGCGCGAAAATTCAGGCTAACGCCGAGAAAGAGGGCAAGACCCCGCAGCAGTACGTTGACGAGATAGTGGTAAAATTCAAAGAGCTTTGGCGGTTCATGGACGTAAGCTATGACCGCTATGTGCGCACCACCGACGATTATCATATCGAGACGGTGCAGAATATCATGACAAAGCTGTACGAAAAGGGTTACATCTACAAGGGCAGCTATGAGGGCAAATACTGCGTCCCCTGCGAGAGCTTTTGGACAGAGACACAGCTGGTAGACGGCAAATGCCCCGACTGCGGACGCGACGTAATCGACTCCAAGGAAGAGGCGTATTTCTTAAAGCTGTCTGACTTCACCGAACAGGTGACCGACCTGCTGAAAAACAGCGATTTCCTCCGTCCCGAGAGCCGCGTAAACGAGATGATAAACAACTTTGTCAAGGACGGATTGGAAGATTTGTGTATATCCCGCACCTCGGTAAAATGGGGCATACCGATACCGTTTGACGAAAAGCACACCGTATACGTTTGGCTGGACGCGCTGATAAACTATATAAGCGCGCTGGGCTATGAGAACGGCACCTACGACGACTTTGACAAAATGTGGCCTGCCGACGTCCACATGACCGCAAAGGAGATAGTACGTTTCCACTCTATCGTTTGGCCTGCGCTGCTGATGATGCTGGATATCCCGCTGCCTAAAAGATTATACGGTCACGGCTGGATAAACTTTAACGGCGCGAAGATGTCCAAATCCCTCGGCAACGTGGTAAACCCGCTGATACTGGGCGAGCGCTACGGCGTGGACGCGGTGCGCTATCACATCCTGCGCGAGATGCCGTACGGAGGCGACAGCAACTTCTCCAATGAGATAATGATAAACCGTATAAATTCCGACCTTGCCAACGACCTGGGCAACCTTGTGTCAAGAACTGTGGCAATGGTGATAAAATACTTTGACGGCACGCTGCCCGCAGACAAGCAGTTTGACGAGGCCGCTGACGGCGAGCTGACCGCTATGGCGGGCGCGCTGAAGGCAAAGGTGGACGAGCTGATAGATATACCCCAGCTGGGCAACGCGCTGACCGAGATATTCAAGGTAGTATCCCGCGCGAACAAGTACATCGACGAGACCGCTCCGTGGGTACTCGCAAAGGACGAGGCGAACAAGCCGCGCCTTGCCGCTGTGCTGTACAACCTGTTAGAGGCGATACGCATCACATCGGTGCTGCTTGCTCCGTTTATGCCCTCTACCTCTCCTAAGATATGGGAGCAGATAGGCGCGAGCGGCGCGGAGACCTCTTACGAGACCGCGGACAAGTTCGGCACACTCAGCGCGACGGTCACCGTAAAGAAGGGCGATACCCTCTTCCCGAGAATAGACCTTGAAAAGGAGATCGACGAGCTGAACGCAATGCTTACCCCCGCAGCCCCCGCGAAAAAGGAAGACGAGGACCTTGACAAGGCGGGCATCATCACTATAGACGACTTTACAAAGGTAAAGCTGCGCACTGGTGAGATAACCGCATGCGAGAAGATAAAGAAAGCTAAAAAGCTGCTGAAGATACAGCTTGACGACGGACGCGGCGGACGGCAGATAGTGTCCGGTATTGCCGAATACTACACCCCCGAAGAGCTGGTCGGAAAGAAGATAATCTTTGTAGCAAACCTTGCCGAGGCTAAGCTGTGCGGCGAGACAAGCCAGGGCATGCTGCTTGCCTGCGACGCGGGCGACAAGGTGCAGGTAGTGTTTGTTGACAAGGACACACCGAACGGCAGCACTGTCAGATAAAAATAAAAATCAGTTCCGCGCCGTGAAAGCGGCGCGGTTTTTCAACAAGGAGACAACATGAAACTTTCAGAGCTTTACGGCAAAGGCAGGGTGGTATTCTCGCTCGAGGTATTCCCGCCCAACAAAAGATGTCCTGTCGAGACGGTATACGAGGCAGTGGAAAAGCTGGCGGAGCTTAAGCCAGATTATTTCAGTGTCACCTACGGCGCGGGCGGCGGCAGCACCGCGGGTACATCCACCTGTGAGATAGCCTCATACATCAAGAGCAAATGCGGCACCGACGCAATGGCACACCTGACCTGCATAAACAACACCGCCGCCGACATCGACACCGCGCTGGAGCTGTTCAAGGCGCACGGCATTGACAACATACTCGCACTACGCGGAGACATCAACCCCGACATCCAGCCGAAAAAGGATTTTCCGCACGCCAGCGACCTCACCTCATACATCCTTTCAAAGGGAGATTTTGATGTAGCGGGCGCATGCTATCCCGAGACGCACGTTGACGCGGACAGTCCCGTCGACGATATACTTAACCTAAAGAAAAAGACCGACAGCGGCGCAAGCCATCTGATAACCCAGCTGTTTTTTGATAACGGCTGCTTTTATGATTTCCGCGAGAAGGCAACCCTCGCGGGGATTAACGTGCCTATCTCCGCGGGTATTATGCCGGTCACCAACAAAAAGCAGATAGAGCGTATGGTCACCGTCTGCGGTGCCAGCCTGCCGCCGAAATTCGTTAAGATATTACAGCGGTATGAGAGCAACCCCGAGGCGCTGCGCGACGCGGGGATAGCGTATGCTATCGACCAGATAGTGGATCTTATCTCCAACGACGTGGACGGCATACATCTCTACACGATGAACAACCCCTACGTCGCGTATAAAATACACGACGCGATAAGCAAGCTGTTATGATAATAGAACAGCTTGATAAAAACGAGGCGATACGCTATCTAGGCGGAAAAACCGTAGACGACAATATGCGCGTGCTGCTGGAAAAATGCGAGCAGCGGCTGCTGGAGGTACTTACCCCCAGATATGCCTACGCGGTGTATGATACCGAGTTTTGCGAGGACGGCGTAAAGCTGTGCGGCAGCAACGTGACCCTTACGGGCAAAGATATAAAAGCGCACCTTGACGGCTGTGAAAAGGCGGTACTGCTCTGCGTCACAGCAGGACAGAACGCTGACAGGCTGATAAGGACGTTAGAGGCACACGACCTTGCCGAGGCGGCGATGACCGACAGCCTTGCGAGCGTTGCCGCAGAGCAGATATGCGACCGTGCGGAGCAGGAGATATTCACACAGCTGCCGGCCGTGTACAAGACCGAGCGGTTCAGCCCCGGCTACGGCGACCTGCCGCTGAGCCTACAGCCAGCGCTACTGACATTATGCGACGCAGGGCGCAGGATAGGTCTGCACGCCACCGACAGCCTGCTGCTGACCCCGAGGAAATCGGTAACGGCGATAATCGGTATCTCCGACACGCCCAAAGAAAGAGTAAAACACACGACAAACTGCGACACCTGCCCCGCGCGGGAAAACTGCAATATAAGAAAGACCGGAGGTCACTGCGGAAAAAATGAAGATAACTGAGCTTTTACAACAGCGTGAATTTATATTTTTTGACGGCGGTATGGGCACCCAGCTTCAGGCAAAAGGGCTTGAGGCGGGCGAAACGCCCGAGCTGCTGAACATCACCGCGCCCCAAATGATAAAGGAAATACATGCCGAATATCTTGCGGCGGGCGCGGATATTATATCCGCCAACACCTTCGGCGCAAACCGTCACAAGCTGGCGCGCTGCGGCAAGACCCCTGCCGAGCTGATACCCGCCGCGATAAGCATCGCCAAGGCGGCGATAGCCGAGAGCGGTAAGACCGCATATTGCGCCCTTGACATAGGTCCGATAGGACAGCTGTTAGAGCCTGCGGGTACGCTCAGCTTTGAGGAAGCATATGACATATTTGCCGAGCAGGTAAAAATTGCCGAGCAGGCGGGTGCGGACCTGCTGATAGCCGAGACCTTTTCCGACCTGTACGAGCTGAAATGCGCGATACTCGCCGCAAAGGAAAACAGCACCCTGCCGCTTATCTGCTCGATGAGCTATGAGGAAAACGGCAGGACGTTCGAGGGCTGCCCGCCCGAGGCGCAGATATTGCTGTGCGAGGGGCTGGGCGTTGACGCACTGGGCGTAAACTGCTCGCTGGGACCCGATGACCTTGTACCCGTGATAGAACGGCTATGCGGCCGCTCTAAGATACCGGTGATAGTACAGCCCAACGCAGGACTGCCCGACCCGATGACCGGGAAGTATAACGTATCCTCAAAGGACTTTGCAGCTTCGATGGTAAAGGCTGTAGAAATGGGTGCGCGTATACTCGGCGGCTGCTGCGGCACTACGCCTGAATATATCGCCGAGCTTGTCAAGGCGGTATCCGGCAAACAGCACGTTGAGCGTGAGATCGCTCCGTATTCCGCAGTATGCAGCGGCACATCGGTATGTGAGATAGATCAGCCACGAATAATAGGAGAGAGACTTAACCCCACCGGTAAAAAGCTGCTAAAACAGGCGCTGAAGGACGGCGACATGGGTTATATATTAAATCAGGCGGTAGAGCAGATATCCGCGGGTGCGGATATCCTGGACGTAAACGTCGGACTGCCTGACATAGACGAAAAATCCGTTATGGTCAGCGTGATAAAAGCATTGCAAGGCGTATGCGTGCTGCCATTACAGATAGACAGCCCAGACCCCGAGGTGCTGGAGGCGGCACTGAGGATATACAACGGCAAGCCGATAGTAAACTCCGTCAACGGCGAGGAAAAGAGCCTGTACGCCGTACTGCCCAAGGTAAAAAAATACGGCGCGGCGGTGATAGGGCTTACCTTAGACGAAAACGGCATACCGAAAAAGGCGGAACAACGCTTTGCGATAGCAAAGCGGATAGTTGACCGCGCGACGGCTGTCGGCATACCCAAAGAGGATATCATCATCGACTGCCTTACCCTCACCGCCTCTGCCGAGCAGGCGGCGGCAAACGAGACGCTGAAAGCGGTAAAAATGGTAAAAGAGCAGCTAGGTGTAAAGACGGTGCTGGGTGTGTCGAATATCTCGTTCGGTCTGCCGAAAAGAGAGCTGGTCAATCACATTTTTCTGAGTATGGCACTGGAAAACGGGCTGGACCTTGCGATAATCAACCCCAATTCCGAGCTGATGAGCGGTACTGTGCGCGCCTTCAAGCTGCTGAAAAACATTGACGTAAACTGCACCGAATATATCGAGGCATACGCTAACGATACCCCCGCACAGCCGCAGACGGCGGCCGATTCCATGACGCTGGAATACGCGATAGCAAAGGGGCTGAAGGACACCGCAGCAAAGCTGACCGAGCAGCTTGTGGCAACAACAGAGCCTATGGAAATAATAAACACCCGCCTTATCCCCGCGCTGGACAAGACAGGCACGGAGTTTGAGCAAGGCAAGATATTCCTGCCGCAGCTTATACTTTCGGCGGCGGCGGCATCCGGCTGCTTTGACGTGATAAAGCGCGAGCTGTCCAAGGCAGGCAGCGGTATCAGCAAAGGAAAAATCGTGCTTGCCACCGTAAAGGGCGACATACACGACATCGGAAAAAATATAGTAAAGGTACTGCTGGAAAACTACGGCTACACCGTGATAGACCTCGGCAAGGACGTTGACTATGAGGCGGTAGTCGACGCGGCGATAAAGCATGACGTAAAATTGGTGGGTCTCAGCGCGCTGATGACCACCACGCTGAAATCCATGGAAGAGACGATAAAGCTGCTGAAAGCGCGCAAGCCCGACTGCAAGGTAGTTGTAGGCGGTGCGGTGCTGACCGAGGACTACGCGATGAAGATAGGCGCGGACTACTACTCAAAGGACGCAAAGCAGACGGTGGACATCGCTAAACAAATTATCGGATAATTCACAATGATAAATGTAAAAAGCGGATAGTCTTTGACTATCCGCTTTTAATTATGCGATAATTAAATCTTCTGATTTGACTGCGGCGGTCACCTGACCGTTGATACCGATAACTACATAATCGGGGTTTTTCGCCGTGCCGACCTGCATTACGGTATATGTATTATCGTACACGAACGGCGCCAGCTTTTCGCCGTGATAGGCGTTTGCGCCGCTTTTTACCCTTACCTTATCCCCTGCCGAAAGCTTACTTTCTACGGCGGGGGTCGTTGTTTTAACGGCTATCGCGTCAGCCGCGTATATCCAGCCGGTTATCTCGCCGCCAAGACCTATCATAAGCTCTTTCCCCGCGTTCGCCGTGCCGTATACGGTAAACGCCGTACCGTACACCCAACTGTATGGGGTTACGTTGTTCGTAAATTTCGCACCTTTTTTCAGCATAACGGTGTCGCCCTTTTTATAGGCGGGCGTGTCGGTCTGCGGTACGGCGGGGGATTTTATTATACCCCGCTTTGCGTACCACTCAGAGGTACGCGACGGATAATCTACAAAGCAGATGTCACCGTCCACCTCCATGCCGATATCGTCTATCCCCCACTGCCACATTGTCTGACCGTAATCGCACCTTGACGGTCTGTCGGGGCTTTCGGTCCAATGCGCCAGCCAGATGTCGTACTTTCCGACCAGCCGCGATTTGTCATAATAATTTTCCAGCCAAGAGGGGTTGGCGTATATACCGCAGGGCAGTCCGCCCGCATTGATAGCATCGCAAAAGGCTATCGCCATATCGGTTAGGGTGGCGCGGCTCAGCTTTTTCGCCTGCTCACCCTCCTCCATATCATAGAAAACAGGATAGACGGGCGTGCGCCCCGCCAGCGTACGCAGGCATACGGCGGCCTCGCGCTTTGCCTCTTCCACGCTCATCGCATACGAGTACCAGTAAAAGCCGTAGTCTATACCGTACTTTTCACACTGCGCGATATGGTTTTCCAGCTGACTGTCTGCCGTCTCGGAAAAGCCCGCGCGTATTATCGCAAAGCGCACCCCCGCCTTGACCGCCCGTGCGTAATCAAAGCCTTTCTGACAATAGCTTACATCTATACCTTTTACAAGCATTATTCGTCCCCCTTATCTTTCAGCTGGCTCAGCATTTCTTTCAGCTTTTTGGGTATCGGCAGACCCAGTATCGCGGCATTTTCGGTTATGCTTATCCCCTCGTTGGCGATATAGAACAGCATCACTGCCGACATCAGTGTGGGCGTACCGCCCAGCGCAAAGCTGTCAATGATATGCCCCATCGCGGTGAACACCAATATCAGCAGCTTTTTCGCCAGCCCCTTAAAGCCCGCCTTGCTGGATATTTCGCGGTTTACCGCCGCGGCGATCACCCCGGTCACATAATCCATCGCCATAAACGCGACAAGCATATACAGCAGTCCGCCCGCCTCGCCGAACAGAAATCCCAGCACCGCGCCCAGCACCGCAGCCGTACCGTCAATGAATGCCTGCCACTTTGACACGTTCACATCATCACTCCCTTAATCTTGTCTCGGCTTTATTTCTGGTGCCGTCCTTGTATATCTGAAATTTTGCCGCATTGACAAGGTCAACGCTGTCGCTCAGCATATTTTTAGCCTTGCGCTCAAGAGCCTGTCCGGAATATTCTTTATCCGCCAGCTCCGGGTGAAGGCTGTACAGCACGTCCAGCGCGGTATCACCGCCGCCCCCCGGTACCTCTACCGAGACTAACCATTCGTAAAAGCCCTCCTGCTCGCCGAACATCTGATACATCGACTCTACCAGCTCGGTCTCGGAATAAATAACATCGGTGTATTTATCCAAAAACGCATACGCCGCCGAGGGTGAAAACTTCGCGTTGCCGCTGACATTATTCTTTTCATCCTCAATACCCTGCGCCAGTCTGTCGTTGAGGTATTTACGGTCGCTTTCATATACATTGCGGTTATAATTGCGGTCATTTTCGTATACGCTGCGGTTGTAGTCACGGTCGTTTTCGTAATTGCCGCGGTCAAACTCCTTCTGCCAGTTGGACTGCGCCAACGCGTCCTGCTCGCGCTTGTAGTTGTATGACCTATCGCTTTCATACACGCTGCGGTTATAGTCGCGGTTATTGTAATAATCCGAAACGCTGTCGCGGTATCTGCCATAGGCGGTGTTGTCCGCATTCTGTAACGCGGACAGCCTGCTGTACAATGCGTCGCCCTCGCTCAGCCAACGCTCGTACGCGCGCTGCTCCAGCTCCGGCACGATGTTGTTAAGCTGCTGCATATAGCCGTTGTATGCCTGCGCCCCCGCCGTCACACCGTAGCTGTTGCCGTAGCCGCCTGTCAGCAGCGCGGCGTTGCCGACAGTGTCCTGCATCGCCGTTTTGCCAAGCGCGGTATAATTATCCTTATACTGCTGATACAGCTTGTCCGCGTTTACGTTATAGGAAAACGGCTCGCGGTTCAGTATACTGTCCATCGTCTGCTGTATCTGCGCTCCGTATTCTCCCCTATATTGACCCTGATACGGCGCGGGCGAGGCAAGCCCGCCGCCCGCCTCTGCCGTTTTCTGCGGCTGCGGCGTATCATTCTGTTTTTTCTTTGTATCGGTCACCGATAAACCGAGTTTCTTCGTTGCCATATTATCCCTCCTGTGTCACCTCATAGGTTATTTTCATCGTCTGTTCGTTTGTTTTCGTCACCGCCTCCGGCAGGTTGTTTATCGTGGCGAGATAGTTAAGAAACTGGAACAAGGCATGGCCATATGTGGCAGCTTGCAGTTTGTAACCGTACAGCGGGTTGTCTTTATCGCGGATAAAATCTTCTTGAGCTGTGCCGGAGTTGCCAAACAGGTTGCACCAGTAGACTTTGTCGTCCTTTACAAACCAGTTCCAGACGTTCATCTCGCCGTCGGAAAAGACCTGTATCGCTGATGTGCCGTTGAATGTGCAGCCGACAAAATCGTTTTCCGCGTCGTCAATAATGTGCTTTACGAATTTTCCGTCGGCGTCAAACTTAGACAAGCAGCCTTTTTCCCGGTCGCTGTTTTTGTTGGTGACATAATATGCGTCGTTGCAATACACCGCATAACCCAATGTTGTCAGCGTCAATCCGCTGAGGGTTATATTCTTCTGCGATTCTATTTCGTAAGTATCCGGGTCAACCACCGCATGGTACAGCGTTGTCGTACCGCTTGTCAGCTTTAAGACGGTGGCATGTATTTTATCGTTATATGTATATATCTGGGTGTTGCTGCTGCCCGAATTTGTGCAGTCTGTAAAATCAACACGGGTTGCGGGCTCATTTATCACAAAAGAGTCTTTAGAGATAGTGTCAAATATCCCCACGTTGTCCATATGCGCAGTATCGCACCTGATAAAGCTTTGATACTTGGTGCCGTAAAATCCCACACTGTTATTTTTGCATACATAGCTACCGTCCGACAAAGGCATATGACGGCCATAGCTGCTATCCGGTCTGCATAGTGACATAGAGTTTGTATTCGATGCACCGGCATTATAGCTGTTATTCGGCGTTACCGATTGATCGTACTCGTCATATCCGACGTCTCCGCCGCCGGAGTGTGTCAACGACACACACTTTATCGTGCCGTTGCCCTTGTCGGTACCGAAATCCCACACATAGCGATAGCCGTTGTGACTGCCATCCTCATTATCTATGTAACCGCTCTCGGCTTCGTTAAACGTTCCGCGCTTTGCCATAGCGCCGCTGTAGGAAGTGCCCGCATGCGCTGTGCAGCGTGTGCCGTGGGGCGGATGGACTATATCGGGGTTTTCCTCGATAGTGTCATCCCAGCATAACACACCGTGCAGACCCTTACTATACAGAGGTGCAAACTGCTGACATAATGCGTTATATGACGGAGTAGTTGCCAGCGCGATATGATCTATCGGCGGGTTAAGCAGATAGTTTATCGCGTTAGTCACCATGTTTTCGGATTCGATGACCTTTTCCTCTTCGCCGCTCTCGGCATTGAACAGCTGTATTTTTACTTTTCCTTTAAGCATTGTTATCTCCTTTCATTTTCGCCGCGATTTCAGCTTTCTGCGGCGGTAATTTTTCGGCTACGCCGATTTTAAGCGGCAGTTGTCCGCCGACAGACACCTCCGCCGTAAACGTGGCGTGATCAGCCTTAAACTTTGCCGCGAATATATCCGGCTCGTCGTCCTTATCCTCGGTCGGTTCGTCGTCCTCTGTCTCGCTCAGTCCGTAGCCGGTAAGCACAGCGTAGCCCGTATCGGTTACCGTTCCGTCAGCACCGCCAACGTATACCGATATCTCGTGTGTGCCTGCGTCAGTGCCGATTATCGGCACTGCGAACGACCGAAAGTTATCCCCGACAGGACTGACCTGTGAAAACCGCGCTATCTCCCTACCGTCATATACGACCGTAAAGGTCATAGTCCCGCTGTCAGTCAGCGTATATTGTGCCGTGACATTAAGCAGCGGCACGCAGTCCGCCGCCGCGTTGAACTTCAGACGGAACACCTGTGTCGGCTCACCGTCAACGGAGATCTCCGCCGCCGCTGACTGTGCATACAGCGTAGTAGAGATAACGGGGAGCGCAGACGGCGGGTTATCCGCAATTGCAGCCTTGACAAAATCATACACAGCCTTGCTGCCCGCGGCGGTATCGTTGGTGGAATTATCGTCGATAATATCGGATATTTCCACCGACGAGCCATCTCCGCCCCCGCCGTCAATTCCTCCGTCCGCTATCAGCTTGCCGGAGATATGCAGATTGCCGTCCCAGTCCAGCTCCAGCGCGTTAGAGCGCGGAGTATCGCCCGCACCCGTGCCGTTGCCTATGCACAATGCAAGGTCCTTGTCAATGTTGAACTTGCCGAACACCGTGTTGTTTGAGTGGGACACTTCATTATGCGCGCCCGCCACGGTGACCGCCTCGCCGCTCGTAGTGTTAAATTCACCCGTCACAAATGCGCCTGTGCTGGAATCCGACAGGGTGTTATACCACCCCATCACCGTCGCGTTATTCCGCGCGCCGCTCACGGTGTTGAATGCACCGATGACGGCAGACTGGTTGGTATCCGTCACATTGTTATGATGTCCGTGTACTATTGTGTAGTCGCAGCCGCTCACGATGTTGCTGCGCCCGTTTACGGTGCTGCCGTTTCCGCTAAGCGTATTGTGCTCGCCGCCTATAAGGTCATTTTGTGCGTTGCCGCTGACGCTGTTGCTGTCACCGAAGAACATAGAATAATCAAGTCTGTCAAGTTTGTTGCGCAGTCCCGCGCCGACATTTGCAGTGCCGCTTACGCCGTTCTCCTGTCCTCCGATAAGGTTATAGCTGCCGTCCACGCCGTTCCTATAGCCGGACACATCGTTTGCGGCACCGCCGACGGTGTGCAGCTGCCCCGATACGGTATGATAGTTTCCTGTTACCTCGTTGAGCTGCCCGTCAACGTGAC
>JAFLRX010000050.1 GCA_022511265.1 Eubacterium sp.
CGAGAATGAAGGAAAGAAAGAAGTACGGCTTAAAGGCTGCACGTCGCGCTCCTCAGTTCTCCAAGCGTTAACAAATCGCTTTCAAAACGGCGTATCTACGCTGTTTACAATCATCACAAATTTGTTTGGTCAACTTTTAGACAACTAACTACGACCATATCTACCTCCCTGTTTTGGCAGGGAGGTTTCTCTATCCGCAGAGCATTTGTCGTTATCCGCAGGCTAACGCATACTCAAAAGCTTATTTGTTTGGTGGTGATATTATTTGCGGTCGAAAACAATGACGGATGGAGCTCCCTGGAAACACATACTGCTGTTTTCACTCCCCGTATTGGCAGGCTCTCTGTTACAGCAGCTATACAATACCGTTGATACGATAATCGTCGGTACATATCTCGGCGAGGACGCGCTCTCGGCAGTGGGAACAACAGGCAGCTTCGCTTTTCTGTTTCTCGCGCTTGCCACGGGTTTTTCCGCGGGAAACGGCGTTGTGGTAGCACAGCATTACGGCGCAAAGGATGAAAAAAAGGTCAGAGCAAATGCCTCTGTGGGTATTCTTTTCCTGATGATACTCGGTGTTATCTCGGCTGTCGCGGCTTTCCTGACAGCAAGACCTGCCTACACCTATATCCTGAATGTCGATACAAGTATTTTAGAATTGACAGTCGAATATTTCAAGTGGTATGCGATTGGATTGATATTCCAATTCGGATATAATATCTTTTCCGCGATACTTAGGGCAGTCGGAGACAGTGCGGCAACGCTGTATTTTCTGCTGATATCTTCAGTGCTGAACATCGGACTTGACTTTCTGTTTGTAGCTGTTTTTGAATGGGGCGTGGCAGGCGCGGCAATCGCAACGGACATTTCCCAAGCAGCTTCATTTGCAGCGGCATATTTTTATATGTCAAAAAAATATCCGATATTTCGGTTCAAGCTGAACGAATACAAATGGGACAGCAAACTTGTGGGCGCAACCGTAAAAGTCGGATTTCCTATATCCTTACAGCTTATCATAGTTTCATTCGGTCTGACCTTTATTCAAAGAGCAGTCAACGATTTCGGTAAGGTAATGACAGCTTCATTTACCGTAGGGCAACGAATCGAAATGTATCTGAATCTGCCTTGCAGCGCGTTCCAGACCACGCTTGCAACCTATACGGGACAGAACATCGGCGCAGGAAAAACAGATCGTGTCAAAATCGGTGTACGTCATACACTTATCATTTCGTTGATCTTAACAATCATGATTTCCGCGGTTATTTGGATATTTGCGCCAAATATCATTACACTGTTCAATTTGAGCGAACAGGCTGCGGAATACTGCCTTGCACATCTGAGAGCTATCGCACTGATCAATATTGTGCTGTCCATGTATATCCCGATTTTCGGCGTGTTTCAAGGCTCAAATCACAGCGGTCTGCCGATGCTTGTCGCAACAGGTGCATTGGGCATGAGAGTGCTTGTGACATATCTGTTCAGATACAGCGAGTTTCTCGGTCACACAATCATCTGGTGGAACGGCATATTCGGTTTTGGTATGGGCTTTATCATCACTTGGAGCTGTTATCTGAGCGGAGTGTGGAAAAAACATTCAAATATTTCAGCTCATGACAGTTGACATAGTACGATTTTTATTATACGCTAAAGGTGCGCGGCTTTGCCGCGCACCATAATTATGTATTATATTAATTAAACATCAGTCCCCTGTTGAATCACGCAGCACAAGGCTGTGCGGCAGGGTGTACAGCTCGTGGTCCGGCTTTGTCGACTTCATATTTTCTATCAGCTTTTCCACCACCAGCTTGCCCTGGGCATAGCCGGGCTGCTCTACCGTAGACAAGTGAGGCACGAACATATGCGAATACTGGATATTGTCAAAGCCCATAAATATCAGGTCCTTGCCTATGCGGTATCCCTTTGACAGCGCGTAATTCATCGCGCCTATCGCTATGATGTCCGAGATGGAAAAGATAGCGGTCGGCGGACTGGGCAAATTCATAAAATACTCGCAGCCGCGCATACCGTATTCGGTCTCATAGCCGCCGTAATATACATAATCTTCATTGAAAGGTATATCGTTATCCTTCAGCGCGAGCTTGTACCCTATCTCACGGTCGATGCTGGACTGGCTGCGCTGCATGGTGGTTATCAGACCTATGCGGCGGTGTCCCTTGCGGATAAGATAATTGACCGCGTCACGTCCTGCCTTGACATTGTCTATCGTGACGGTCAGCACGTTACAGTTGTCCAGACGCTCAAGACACATAGCTATATTGTGCTTTTCGCCGAGTTGGTTTATCGTTGCCGCGTCCAGTTTGGGTCCTAACAGCACCGCACCGTCTACCGCACGGGAAAACAGCATACCAAGCAGATGCATCTCATGCGCGGGGTCGTCGTGGGTTGTCGCTACAAGGACATCATACCCTTGAGCAAACGCAGCCGACTCCATCCCGCGGATAACATCAGAGTAAAAGCTCTGCTCGGCCGAGGCGATTATCGCCAGTATGCGGCGGGTCTCACTCTTACGCAAATCTCTGCCGAGAAAGTTAGGGTTGTAGTTAAGCTCTTCCACCGCGGCAGTGACCGCCCTGATAGCCTCTTCGGACACATTTGTTTTTTTATTAAGGACACGCGAAACGGTAGCCACCGACACATTTGCCGCCTTGGCTACGTCTTTGATAGTTACGCTCATAATGCGAAGTCCCCTCTTGATCGTTATTGTTTCCTTGTATAATATTATAAGACTAACCGAAATATTTTTCAATGTGTTTATTTAACAAAATTACCGATAATGTTTTATATAATCCTACTAAAAGCAGACACAACAGCCGCCGTTTCCCTCCTGTCGTAAAAAAGAAATGCGTACACGGCGGTTTTTTTGTGCAAAAAGTAACTTTACAAAACAAGAAAATTAAGCTAAAATATAGTTAATTAGTTAATTTTATAATAAATCGGATGGAGGGTGAAATATATGAAAAAGAAATCGGTCACTATGAGTGATATTGCCAAAACCCTTGAAGTAAGCACGGTCACCGTTTCCAAGGCACTGGGCGACAAGGACGGAGTAAGCGAAGAACTGCGCACCGTAATAAAGCAGAAGGCAAGCGAGATGGGCTATCGTTTCAGCTGCTCGTCCAAATCCGCAAAGGACGGTTTTTCCTTTAACATAAGCATAGTGGTGGCAAAGCACTTTATCAAAGACGCCAGCGCGTTTTACTGGGTAATGTACCGCTATATCATCGAACTGCTGCAAAAGTATAATTACTACGGCATACTGGACGTGGTATCAGAGTCGGACGAGGCGAATCTTGTAATGCCGGGGTCTGTGACTGACAAAAAGACAGACGGTATCATTGTGCTGGGGCAGCTTCCTAATAAATACGTTAACGAGATTGAAAAGCTGGATATACCGGTGGTGTTCCTTGATTTTTACAGCGGCGAGAACCGCACCGACACCATACTGTCCGACAGCTTTTTCGGCTCGTACATGATAACCAATTATCTTATCAACGCGGGACACAAAAGCATAGGCTTTGTAGGCAGCATAACCTCCACCTCCAGCATACAGGACCGCTATCTCGGCTTTTATAAGGCGCTGCTGGAAAAAGGTCTGCCGCTGAATGAAAAATGGGTGATAGGCGACCGCAGCGCGGACGGTGTGATGTTCAAGAAATTCGAGCTGCCGGACGAGCTACCGACGGCGTTTGTCTGCAACTGCGATGAAACCGCCTATGCGCTGGTAAACCAGCTTAAAAACAGCGGCTATCTGATACCGGATGATATATCGGTGGTGGGGTATGATAACCACATATACTCTACCATTTCCACCCCAAGGATAACCACTGTTGACGTAGACAGCCGCCAAATGAGCAGCGAGGCGGTGGAGACCATCATAAAGAAAATACGCGACCGTGGCTATAGCCGCGGCAGGACACTGGTAAACGGCAAGCTGATAATAAGAGACAGCGTAAAAAAAATAAAATAAGGATATAAATTATGAAGATAATAGACACACACGCGCATTACGACGACGAGCAGTTTGACGTGGACCGCGACCTGCTGATAAAGACCATGCTGGACACAGATGTAAAAGCGATAATAAACATCGGGTGCAGCATAAAGCGCAGCGAAGAATCCGTAAAGCTGGCAAACAGCTATGACAATATGTTTGCCGCGGTAGGCATACATCCCGACGACGTATATGATCTGCCGGAAAATTACATTGATATCCTGCGTGCGCTTGCGCAGGATAAAAAAGTGGTGGCGATAGGCGAGATAGGGCTGGATTATCATTATGAAGGCTATGACCGCGACAAGCAGATAAAGGCGTTCAAAGAGCAGCTTGCGCTGGCGGACGAGCTGGAACTGCCGGTGATAATACATTCACGCGACGCAACGGAGGACACACTGACCGTCCTGCGTGAAGTCAAGCCGAAAAAGGCGGTAATGCACTGCTTTTCCGGCAGCGCAGAGACAGCGCGGGAGATACTGGATATGGGGCTGTACATCAGCTTTACCGGCGTACTGACCTTTAAGAATGCCAAAAAGGCGGTGGCGGCGTGCGAAGCGATACCACTGGACAGACTGTTTTTGGAGACTGACTGTCCTTACATGGCACCTACCCCGCACCGCGGCGAGCGCTGCATAAGCTCGATGACAAAGTATACCGCCGCAAAGCTGGCAGAGATAAAGGGAATAACCGTTGACGAGGCGATAGCCGCCTGCAACGAAAACGCGGTGCGCTTTTTCGGGCTGGAGCTTGCTTGACATAAGACGGGTTTTGTGATATTATTTATGTCAATAATATAATCAATAAACATAAGGAGACTGTATGGAAGCTGACGGGCGAAAACGTAAGAAAGTAAGACGGGTGCTGCTGGCGCCGTTCAGGGTGCTGAACAAGGGGCTAGACAAGCTGCTGTCAAAGACACTTGGCGAAGAATATTACGGCGACGACGTAACACAGGACGACATTATCTCAATGGTGGACGCCGGTAACGAGTACGGCAACCTCAACCTTGAGGATGAGTCCGCGCAAATGATAAACAACATATTCGAGTTTGGCGATCTTGACGCGTCGGACGTAATGACCCACCGTAAGAATATCGTGGGTGTGGATATTGACGCCACGCTGGACGATGTGGTGTATATCGCGCTGGACGAAGGATTTTCCCGTATACCGGTATACAAAGATACTATTGACGACATTGTCGGCATTATTATTGTAAAGGACTTGCTGTGCCTGATAGGCAATAAGAACACCGAAAACCTGACCATAAAGGACTTTCTGCGTGAGGCGGTATATGTCCCGCAGTCAAGCAGTTGTTCAGATGTTTTCAAACAGCTGAACACCCTGAAAAGCGGTATGGCGGTGGTAATTGACGAGTACGGCGGCACGGCAGGTATAATCACCCTTGAGGATATTATTGAATCCATAATGGGCGATATAGAGGACGAATATGACGAGGAAGAACAGCTTATCATAAAGCGCGCCGATGGCGTATACGAGGCAAACGGCGAGGCTGACCCCGAAGAGGTGCTGGAGCTGTTCGGCTATGAGCTGGAGGACGACCACGAATATGACACCATAGCGGGCTTTGTCACCGACCTGCTTGGCTATATCCCCGAAGAGGACGAAAAGCGTCCGAAGGTATTTTACAAGGACATCATCTTTATTGTTACCGAGGTAAAGGATAACTGTATTTCCAAGCTGATAGTCCGCACCGCAAAGGACGGAGAGAAAAAAGAGACTTAGGGTGGATATTCATAAAAAAGTTATATTTATTATTGAGGGAGACCCTTTTGTAAAAGGGTCTCCCTCATACTCCCTCCCGAAA
>JAFLRX010000051.1 GCA_022511265.1 Eubacterium sp.
TCTTTGGAAAGGGGTACGGGGGAAACCTTTCTACAGAAAGGTTTCCCCCGATAAACAGTATTTGCTTTTTATATCAGCGGTATCACGCTCGCCGCTGGTGCTTATTCAGGCTTTTTCAGTGTGGTCTTATCCAGTATGCCGAAGCTTGCCTTACCGCTCTTCTTTATCTTATACATTGCGTCGTCTGCCATACCGATTATCTCATCTACCGACAAGGAAGAATCCTCGACAATCGTGATACCGATACTGGTATTTACCGACAGGACTTCGCCGCTGTCTGAGGTAAAGCCGTCCTTCAGAGCATTTATCACATCCTGTGCCACTCTGGTAGGCTCATTGATATCAATATTTCTTATGCATACTATAAACTCGTCGCCGCCGTATCTGCCCGCCGTACCAAAGCCGTGGGTTGCCGCGGATATTGTCCTACCGACAAATTTCAGCACCTGATCGCCTGTTGCGTGGCTGTACTGGTCGTTGAATATCTTGAAGTCGTCAACGTCGATAAACAGTATCGCAAACGGGCTCTTTCTTACAGCGACTAAATGCAGCTCGCTGTCGATGGCGCGCTCGATACTCTCGCGGTTGTAAAGACCTGTAAGGCTGTCAAAGCTTGCCCGCTCGGTAAGCATCATTTCGCTCTTCTTAGCTCTGTCAACGTCCACGATAACGCCGACAATCTTAATTATCTCACCCTCACGGTTGCGGAGAGTAGCGGTACGCATCAGTACCCAGATATAGTCGCCGTATATGTTCTTCCAGCGGTATTCGTTATTCTTGAATTCCTCACCCTTAGACAGACGTCCGAGGTCCTCGTTATAACGCTCGGCATCCTCCGGGTGTACCTTTACCTTTAACAGGAAGCTGTCCGCAAAATGGTCGGACGGCGCGCGGTAGCTGAACTTTTTATTGAAGTTGTTGGAGAAGAACACCTCGTTGGATTTCATATTCCACTCGAAGATGATGTTGTCCGACATCTCAACTATCGTGCGGTATCTGCCCTCGCTTACTACGATATCATCAATAAGGTCGTTGAACGCGGTGGACATCTCACCGTACTCGTTGTTTGCGGAGAAGTTGATTCTCGCCTCGTGGTCGCCGCGGCTAACCCTAAGCAGGGTCTCGCGGATTATCTTTATCGGCTTGGTGACCATCGAAACCAGTATTATCGCCGCAACGCACAGTAAAATGGTAAGCAGCACTATAATGCCGACTATTGCGCCGGTAGCCTCGCCGGAAGCTATATACGCGCGGTCGGCTTCGGCTATCATTGCGACAGTCCATTTATCCGCGCCGTCGGTTATCGACGGCATTTTAACGGTAAAGCCGATAGTGGAGGTGTTTATTGCGGCATTGCCCTGGAAGTTGTTTACCTGAACGGCTTTGCCCTCACCCGCACTGTTTACCAGCTGGTTGTATGCGCTATTGCTTTCGGTATTGCCTACATAGGTACCGTCAATTATTGAGCCGAGCGAGTCTATCAGTACGACACGGCTGTTGTTTTCAAAGGACGACATTGTAAAGAACGATTTCAGTCTTGTATCGCTGAAGAAAACAATAAAGTAATAATCGCCCTTCTTGTACTTGCTGACAAGTATCGTCTTGGTCAGTGCTTCTCTTCCGAAGATAGGATCAAAATGCTCTTTATCCGCATCTGAATATTCGCTGAATATATCTCCGGTATAGCAGTATACCCCACCGTCCTCTATGAGCGAGCCAAGGTTTTTGAGGGTAACGGTAAGAGTATCGTTGACAACAGGCGCGTCACCGGTATTGAACAGCAGAGAACCGTTTTTGTCTGTAACGATGATCTTGCTTATCTCTATCGCGGTAGAGTCGTTGTCACCCTTCTCTATCATTTCGTCATAGTTGCCGATAAGCGCCTTCATAGCGTCTTCGTCTTTATTGCTTACATACGCGTCGGTGTAGGGGTTATTTGCGACAAGACGCGCGCTGTCGGAAAGTGTTTTGAAATATTCCGAAATATTATAGGACTGCTGTTCGGCAATGACGTTGGTGGTGTTGGTGTAATTATCCAAGGCAAGATTCTGCATGAATATGCTGGAAAGCACCGCAAAAACCACCATCGGTACAATAATAAAACCACACAGCATTATTATAAGTAAGGTTCTTATCTTCATATATATACTTACGCTCCTGTTCGGGGATGCGTCCTCCTTTTATCCGACAAATGTATTAGCATAACAGACGTAAAACCGCCTATGCAATAAAAGTATAACACACTTTGACGAAAAAGTAAATGTGTTTGCTCAATTTTATTTATTTTGCCTAATAAAAAGCTAGTTTTATTGTATAAAAAGACGAATTATATTTACTGCGGCAACGATTGACATTTGCAAAATGTTATAGTATATTTATAAAAGGATTTTGTGAGGAATGATATATGAAGCTTACATACAAAACAACCGCAAAGGCATGCTATTTAGGATATATCACCCAGGCGGCGGTGAACAATCTCGCGCCGCTGCTGTTTATCGTGTTCAATACTAAATACGGCTTGTCCTATGACCTTATCAGCGTGCTGATACTGCTTAACTTTATCACCCAGCTTGCCACCGACGCACTGTCGGTAAAGCTGTGCCATGTGCTGTCCACCCGCACGCTGGTAGTTTCCGCGCATATTATGTGCGCGGCGGGGCTGCTGATGATGGGTGTGCTGCCGATGCTGATACCCGTGCCGTTCGCGGGGCTGTGCGCGGCGGTGATAATCTACGCTGTGGGCGGCGGACTGATAGAGGTGCTGGTAAGCCCGATAATAGAAGCTCTGCCGGAGGACGGCAGAAACAAAGCCGCTGCGATGAGCCTGCTGCATTCTTTCTATTGCTGGGGACAGGCGGCGGTAATACTGCTCTCTACCGGGTATATCGCCTTTTTCGGGGACGGGATATGGTATCTGCTGCCGATGTTCTGGGCATTGCTGCCTGCGGCGAATGCGATTTTATTCACCAAAGCGCCGTTGGTGCCGGAGCCGCCGCCCTCAGAACAGTCGAAGCTGCGCAGCGTCTTTACCCGCAAGGGTTTTATACTTATAATGATACTTATGCTGTGCGCGGGCGCGTGTGAGCTGACTATATCGCAATGGTCGTCGATGTTTGCCCAGCGCGGGCTGGAGGTGACCAAGGCGGTGGGCGACCTGCTGGGTCCCTGCCTTTTCGCGCTGCTTATGGGCGGCGGCAGACTGCTGAACAGCCTGTTGGCGCATAAAATAAACCTTTACGCGGTGCTGACCGCAAGCGGCGTGCTGTGCGCGGCATGCTACGTAACGGTTTCGCTTTCGGACAACGCGCTGCTGTCGCTGACCGCCTGTGCGGTGTGTGGGCTGTCAGTCGCGGTGATGTGGCCGGGTACATTCAGCCTTGCGGCGGAAAAATACAAGGACGGCGGCACCGGCATGTTCGGGATAATGGCGCTGTGCGGCGACCTTGGCTGCGCGTCCGGACCGTTTCTGGCAGGGATGATATGCGACACCGCGCTGTCCTCCGGAGCGACCGAGGCGGAGGGTATGCGCGCGGGATTTTCGCTGGCGCTGATATTCCCTATACTGCTGACAGTCGGCGCGATACTATTAAGACGCACGGGGAAAAATAACTAATCTTGACATCTTTTTCACAGTATGATATACTTTTTATTGTTTGTATAACGCAATTGGGAGGACATCGACTTGAATAAAATAAAAAAGTTTTTTGTACATATGGTCGGCGGCTTCGGTCGTTGGTTTTCGTACATCAATATCATGCATAAGGAGTTTGGCGTAGGGCGCGTGTTTTTGTTCTTTGATACGCTGTGGGTGCGCTTTAGATACGATACGAGATTTCTTCATTACCGTGTGTTCGGCTTTCCCGTGGTGCGCGGCAAGGTGAGAAAAACCTATCTTACGCTGGAAGAGAACTTTGTGATAAACGACAAGCTGAACGACAGCGAGCATATGGACATCCTCCAGCAAAAGCCGATATTTTTACAGCGTTATAAAGAATACGTTAAGCGCGGCTTTATCGACCTGAGAGAGTGCAATGCGGAAGAGTTCGCGCAATTCTGCGAGGGCAAGGATTCGATATTCGTAAAGTCTCTCAACGATTACGGCGGACACGGTGTGGGCGAAGAGCCGATAACCGCGGACACAGACCTCGGCGAGCTGTATAACAAGCTGCTGGAGCGCAAGCAGTATCTTATAGAAGAAAAGATAGTCCAGCATGAAAAGCTGAATGAGCTTTGCCCGACCTCGGTCAACACTATCAGAATAGTAACGGTAAATTACAAGGGCAAGGTGCATTTCATAAACGCGCTGATGCGTATCGGCGACGGCAAAAGCTGCGTGGACAACATCTGCCGCGGCGGTATGTATGTAGGTATTCGTCCTGACGGCTCGGTAACGACGGACGCTTTTTGCGATGAGATATGCGTGTATTTTCAGCAGCACCCGGTGACGGGCGTGAAATTTGAAGGCTTTACAGTGCCATTTTATAAAGAGGCGGAAGAGCTGTGCATGAAGGCCGCCGAGGTCGAGCCTAACCTCGGCTATGTCGGCTGGGACGTCGCCATCACCCCGACAGGACCGGTACTGGTAGAGGGCAACGCATACCCCGGCTTTGATATGTGCCAGAACTACCGCCATATCGGCGAGGACAAGCACGGCATCAAGCCGGAGTTTGTCAGAATACTCGGCGAGGACTTTTTTAAGACGAAATAAAGAGAGGGTATTTTTCAAATTGAAAAACCTCTTGAATTTTTTTCCGATATGGTGTATAATTTTATTGGAATAATTAGGGCGAACGCCCTGCAAATAAGAAAGGAATTTTTATCATGATGGAAGTATTACTTGAAACCTCCGCACGTCACGTACATGTTACACAGGAGACGCTTGAGACCCTGTTCGGAAAGGGCTATCAGCTGACCAAGAAAAAGGATCTTTCCCAGCCCGGACAGTATGCCTGCGAGGAAAGAGTTACCATTACCGGTCCGAAAAAGGCACTGGCTAACGTATCTATCTTAGGTCCCGTAAGACCCGCGGATCAGGTTGAATTATCCGCGACCGACGCGCGCAGCATCGGCTGCCCGATAGCTGTAAGAGAGTCCGGCGACGTTGACGGCACCCCCGGCTGCAAGATAAGCGGACCCTGCGGCGAGGTTGAGATCGCTCAGGGCGTTATCGTGGCAAAGCGTCATATCCACCTTGTTCCCGAGACCGCTGAAAAGTGGGGCGTTGAGAACAAGCAGATAGTTTCAGTTAAGGTAAACAGCGACGGCAGAAGCGCAGTCCTCGGCGACGTTGTAGTAAGAGTAAGCGAGACCTTCGCCGACGCTATGCACATCGACACCGACGAGTCCAACGCAGTAGGCGCTGTACCCGGAATGATGGTGGAAGTAATTAAGTAATTCGGAATTTGTGTGCGCCGCCGCGCGGCGGTGTTAAAAACAGACCTCTCAGAATGCTCTGAGAGGTCTGTTTGTGTTTTGTTGTCTTTTTGGGGGTGATGGGGATATGGGATGATACAATAAATCAGAATTTATGAATTTCTATACTCATACAACCGATACATTTTTTTGGAAATACGTCCG
>JAFLRX010000052.1 GCA_022511265.1 Eubacterium sp.
GAGAGGAAACCGAGAGGGAGGGAAGGAAACCCGTCCCAGAGGGATTCCTTCCCTCTCTTTCGGTGTCCTTTCAGATAAATGCGCCTAAGACCGATATTGGTTTAGCAGGCTCTACAGCGTACAATACTTATCCTCATTACAAACATTAAACAGTCTGTTGCAAGGCAACAGACTGTTTTTATACGGCAACTCATACATCAATTTCGGCAATTCATGTAATCCTGTCTTGAATAATTCGGGGTTATATGATAGCATTATATTCAGAGGGGGTGTTGCTTTGAAAATAACTATCAACATTGACGAAAACCTACACGACACCGAAATAGTTGTAAACTGCGGGGAGATGACAGCCGAGACCGAGCAGATAATCTCCGCGCTAAGGCTGTTTGACAGGCAGATAACCGTGTCAAAGGGCAATGAAATATATTTTTTGGACATTTCAAAAATAATCTATGTCGAATCGGTAGACAGAAAGACATTCGTATATACAAGCGACGACTGCTTTGAAACAAAGCTGAAGCTGTACGAGATAGAAGAACGTCTGTGCAGCTGCGGATTTTTCAGGACGGGAAAGGCGTGTATCGTCCAGCTGAAATATATCCGCTCGCTGAAATCGGAATTAAACAGAAAGCTGAGGCTGACACTTGAGAACGGCGAGCAGCTTATCGTCTCAAGGCAATACGCCGACGAGCTGAAACACAGATTGGGGGTCAAGTAATGGATAACAAGCCTACAGTATTGGATTACCTTTCGCAGGGGTTTATGATATTCGGGATAGCGGTGCTTACGCTGAATATATTCTGCCTGCTGTTCGGAGACTCCGCGCAGGAGATCTCCACAATATTCACACTCGGCAGCGCGGGGCTGAGCGTCACCACTATGTTACAGTTCCTTTTGGCGATAGGTATAACCATATTATTCAGATTTATATTTATGACTGATATTTTAATAAAGAAAATGCCCCTTGCGGTAAGAGTTATAACAATGTTTGCCGCCGCGTTTCTTAACATTATGGTGTTTGTTATTCTGTGCGGTTGGTTTCCTATAGATAACCTGACGGCATGGATAATGTTCCTTATCTCCTTTGCGATAAGCTGCGCGGTCAGCACGGCAGTTTCGCTGTTCAAGGAGAAAACGGAAAACCGCAAATTGGCGGAAGCGCTGAACAAGCTAAAGGAGGAAGAATAATGAGCAAGGCGATACTTACCGACAACGTCACAAAATCATTCGGCGAAAAGAGGGTGCTTGACGGGATAAGCTTTGAGGTGGGCAAGGGCGAGATATTCGGCTTGCTGGGGCCGTCGGGTGCGGGAAAAACCACACTCATAAAAATTTTAACCGGACAGCTTAAGGCGGATAAAGGTAATTCTGCCATCAACGGCATTAACTCAAACGAGCTGAAAGGCAGTGACTATTGCGGATTCGGCATTATGATGGACAATTTCGGTCTGTATGAAAGACTGAACTGTTTTGAAAATCTTAAGGTATTCGCAAGGCTTTACGGGATAAAAAACGAAAGCATACATCAGGCGTTAAAAGAGGTCGGTCTTTCAAGTGCGGAAAAGACCGCCGTATCAAAGCTGTCAAAGGGAATGACAAACCGACTGCGCCTTGCCAGGGCGATAATGACTGACCCCGATATTATATTCCTGGACGAGCCGACAAGCGGACTTGACCCCGCGACCTCCGCGGAGATACAGGGCATGATACTTGCCAAGAAAAACGAGGGCAAAACTATCTTTCTGACCACCCATAACATGACCGAGGCGGAAAAGCTGTGTGATAATATCGCCATGCTTAACGAAGGAAAAATAGTAGAATACGGCGCGCCACAGGAAATATGCAGACGCTATCACCATCAGAAAAAGCTGAAATTACACCTTAACGACGGCTCTGACATGGAGATATCGCACGACAGCAATGCGGGCGGCATAGTCAGCGAGCTGATGAAAAACGATAGGGTAGAAACTATACATTCAACTGAACCGAACCTTGAAACGGTATTTATGGAGCTTACGGGAAAGGAGCTTATGAGATGAACGGTATAAAGACGGTCTTTCTGAAGCAAATAAGTGAGACGCTGAAAAACAAGGCAATACTTATTCATTTTGTAATGTTCCCCATTCTTGCCGTTATTATGGAAAGTGCGGTAAAATTAGACGATATGCCGGAGCATTTCTTTGCGAAGATGTTTGCGGTGATGTTTGTGGGTATGGCTCCGCTGGCGTGTATGTCCTCTGTCATTTCCGAGGAAAAAGAAAAAAACACCTTGCGTGTATTGATGATGTCGAATGTAAAACCCGTGCATTATCTTTTGGGTATAGGCTCATACATATGGATAATGTGTATGGCGGGTACAGCGGTTTTCACCGTATTAGGAGGATATCAAGGCGCGGATATAGCATGGTTTGTGCTGACAATGGCGTTAGGGATAATTATTTCGATGCTTGTGGGGGCGGTTATAGGTGTCTTCTCAAAAAATCAAATGGCAGCCACCTCTGTGACTATCCCGGTGATGATGGTATTCTCTATATTGCCGATGCTGGCAGTCTTCAATGAGACTATAGAAAAAATAGCCAAATTTACATATTCTCAGCAGATAAGCGTGCTTATCAACAACAATTTTGAAGATATGACCGAAAGTGCTGTTTTTATCGCGATAAACTTTGTTTTAGCGGTCGTGCTTTTCTTTATAGCTTACCGTAAAAACGGAATGGAATAATATAAATTATAAATAATTCAAAAGCGGCTCGGAAAAGGTTCTCCGAGCCGCTTTTGCTTCTTCTCACTCTTTCGTAATTTTCTGCATATACTAAACGAAAAACACCAAAGGAGATTTACATATGTGCGGAATTGCAGGCTGGATTGATTATAACGGGGTCGGCGACTGCGAGGGGGTAATGCGGGCGATGGCGCAGACTCTCGCCCCCCGCGGACCCGATTCTGATGGCTTTTATTTTTCGGAATGCTGCACCCTTGCCCACAGGCGGCTGGCGGTCATCGACCCCGACAACGGCGCGCAGCCGATGTACGCACGGCGCGGCGACGAACGGTTTGTGATAGTGTACAACGGCGAGCTGTACAACACCGAGGAGATACGCGCCGAGCTGGTATCGTTGGGCTACGGCTTTAACGGCAGGAGTGACACCGAGGTTCTGCTGACCGCCTATATCGCGTGGGGAGAGGCGTGCCTTGACCGTATGAACGGCATTTTCGCCTTCGCTATCTGGAACGAGCGGGAGAAAACGCTGTTCCTCGCCCGTGACCGTATGGGCGTAAAGCCGCTGTTTTACTGCGAATATTCCGGCGGTATCGTCTTTGCCTCCGAGCTGAAAGCGCTGCTTAAAACGCCGAAGGTACAGCCGATAATAGACGCCGAGGGCGTGGCGGACATCATGCTGCTTGGTCCTGCCCGCCGCCCGGGGTACGGCGTGTTCAAGAACGTAAGCGAGCTGAAATTGTCCGAGTGCGCGGTGTTCAACGAATACGGGCTGAAAAAGCGCAGCTATTGGCAGCTGCGGGCAGCCGAGCATAAGCAGTCGCTGAAAGAGACGGAGGAAAACATAGCTTTCCTGATAAACGACGCGATAAAGCGGCAGCTTGTCAGCGACGTGCCGCTGTGTACGTTTCTCTCCGGCGGACTGGACAGCAGCATAATCAGCGCGGTTGCCGCCAAGGAATATGCCGCACGCGGTGACAAGCTGACCACATACTCGATCGATTACGTTGACAATGCCAAGAACTTTAAGGCGAGCAGCTTTCAGCCGGATATGGACGCCCCGTGGATATTGAAGATGGTGGAGCATATCGGCTCTGATCATATCAATGTCGAACTGGATACCCGCGAGCTGACCGACGCGCTGGGTCCGTCAACTATTGCCCGCGACCTGCCGGGCATGGCGGACGTGGACAGCTCGCTGTACCTGTTCTGCCGCGAGATAAAGAAAAATTACACCGTAGCCATCAGCGGCGAATGCGCCGACGAAATTTTCGGCGGATATCCTTGGTATCACAACGAGGAGATATTATTCCAAAAGGGCTTTCCGTGGGCGCGCTCGGCACGAGACCGTGCGGGGCTGCTGAAAGAGGGCGTGTTGGGTAGCATCGACCCGTATGAGTACATTGACGTATGCTGCAACGAGACGTTAAAGCAGACCGATTACCTCGACACCGACACCCCTGCCGAGCGGCGGATGCGCGAGATGTTTATGCTGAATATCCACTGGTTTATGCAGACATTGCTTGACCGCAAGGACAGGATGAGTATGGCGTGGGGGTTAGAGGTCAGGGTGCCGTTTTGCGACCACCGCATAGCGCGCTATGCTTATAACGTTCCGTGGGAATATAAGGCAGAGCGCGGACGGGAGAAAGGCCTCGTGCGCAGCGCGATGACAGGCGTACTGCCTGATGATGTACTGTGGCGGAAAAAATCCCCGTATCCCAAGACCCACAACCCCGCGTACCTCAGCGAGGTGATAAAGCGCACCCGCGCGATACTCTCCGACAAGGACTGCCGCATGACCGATATACTCGACCGAAAAAAGCTGGAGCAGTTGTGTGATGACCCGACGGTGTTCAAAAACAACTGGTACGGTCAGCTGATGACCGCCCCGCAGGTGTTCGC
>JAFLRX010000053.1 GCA_022511265.1 Eubacterium sp.
CTGGAAAAGATCCTCGAAGCGCTGGGCATACCCACAGGCTCAAAACTGCTGTGGATTGGGGCAGATGATGAGACAATTGAGCGTCCGGTAGGTAGTCTTGAGGGCATGGCGCTCTATCTGAACGGAACTGATTTGCCGGATGAGGTTTATGAAAGCTGTGACATTAACTATGTCGCTGAACAACTGGAATCCCGTATGGATGGGATCGGACGCCTGTATAGCTGGTGGGAAGGCCCCGAGAATACTGCGCTGTACTTCTACGGTCAGAGCTATGAGAAAATGTCGGCTGCGATACAGGATTTTATCGCGGAGTATCCGCTGTGTCAAAAATGCGCGGTGGAGAGGATAGCGTAAATCGGCAACATGTCGGTAGATATGCTTTTGTAATAAACAACAACGGCGCAGCAAATGCTGCGCCGTTGCTCTGTTAGTTTTTATATGTGATGGTTTCTGCGCTTGCATCTCCCTGTATGTTAGAGCAGTGTATGTCACAACCGGCGTTGGCGTTGCCGTATATATCCGCGCAATGTATGTCACAGCCCGCATTGGCGTCGCAGGCTACATTAACGCATTTTATGTCACATCCGGCGGTAGCCATGCCGCCGATATCGCCGCAGATGATGTCCGCACCCGCTTGCACATGGGAACCTACGCCGTGGCAGGCGATACTGCCTCCTGCCTGCGCATGGGCACCAACGTTCTTACAGGCTACGCTGCCGCCCGCCTCAGCATGGGCACCTACATCAGCGCAGGCAATATTTCCGCCTGCTTCCACATAGCCGCTTATGTTGCCGTCAATGGACGCGTTGCCGCTTATCTCGACATTTATAACGGGGTAAGGGACGCCGGGGTAAGGGACGCCGGGGTAAGGGACGCCGTTTGCCGTAGGATATGCGTCATCCGGCATTATCAGCTTTATCGGCTTGTCAGCATCGTATTCCTCATTGCTCAGCACCTTTCCGTTGTATATCTGTACCACCCGTAGCTTGCGGTCTATCGGGAAATCGTCCAGACTGCCGGTGCATTCTGTTTTTCCGAAAAACAGCCCGTCCAGAGTGATGCCGAAGTATTCCGCTATCCGCGGCAGCAATGTCAAATCGGGATAGGACATATCAGTCTCCCACTTGCTGACCGCCTGTACGCTTACGCCGAACGCCTCTGCCAGTGTCTCCTGGCTTTCGCCGCGCTCGCGCCGCTTTTGCTTTATAATTTCGCCTATTTTTATTTCCATGATAATTCATCCTTTCGGTTTTATCGTGGGATCCCTTTAGTGCTTTTATTCTAGCACGTTTTTCTCAAAAAATCTACCAACCGTTGATTGAATTGCTTATTTTTTTATTCAACCAATGGTTGAAATATCGGATAAAAACAGGGCAGACTCACTTTAAGTCTGCCCTGAATATTTATCTTCTCGCCTTACCTCTTATAACTATCCCTATCATATGCGGGCCGGTGTTGGTTGCCACCGCCGCGCCGCAATAGCTGTCCATTACCGGTTTAGAGCCGACAAGGTCAGAGTATATTTTAATAAACTCGTCGGTCAGCTCTTTTTCGTCGGCGCGCAATATCTGCCACGGTGTCTCCGGCGTAGCCTGCTGCGCCACATACTGTGCCGCGTCTCTTATCGCGTTTTTATCGCCGCGCGATTTTTTGACCACCACGCTTTCGCCGTCGATAAGCGAAATTATCGGCTTCAGCCCCATCATCTCACCGAGGAACGCCGCAGCCGCGTTAATTCTGCCCGACTTTTTCATATGTCTAAGCTCAAAGCCGATTATGTATATCTCGCAGCAGTTGAACATATCCACCAGATAATCCACCACCGAGTCAACGCTCTGACCTGCCTCCAGCTTTTTTGCGGCCTCCAGCACGGGATAACCGTAGCCCACCGAATAGCAGTGGGTGTCTATTATCTCCAGCCGCATGTTCTTAAAGCCGTCCAGCTCTTCCTCGAGATTTTTCTTTGCCTGCAAAGCGTTGGAATAGGTCTGCGAGCCGGTGGAATTTATCAGCACGCAGATTATTGCGTCGTACCCCTCGTTAAAGCACTCGGTGAACTTTTCCTCAAAGCGCGGTACCGTTATCTGCGCGGTCTTGGGCAGATGCGGAGAATTGTCTATTTTCTCGAAAAACTCCTGCGGTGTGACGTCTATCCTCTCGCGGAAGGTCTCGTCCCCCAGCGTAATGTCAAAGGACATTATGTCTATCATGTCCTTGTGTGCCTGCTCATCCTCATAGGGCATATCGCAGCAGCTGTCAGTGATTATTTTTACTTTCATATTTTCTCCTTTCTTGTCCTTCACTCAGCGTCGTTCCAGTCATATTTGGTTAGCGAACCTTTGTTGGTAAGCTCCGGAAAGCCCCAGCCTCTCAGCACCTCATATGCGCCGATAGCCACGCTGTTGGAAAGATTCAGGCTGCGGCGGTCGTCCATCATCGGTATTCGCACGCAGCGGCTTTTATTCTTAAACAGCAGTTCTTCCGGCAGTCCCTTGTCCTCCCTGCCGAAAACAATGTACGCCTTGTCGGGATAAACCACGTCACAGTAATTATTTTCGCCCTTGGTGGTGAAATAGAAAAACTCACCGCTGCTGTTCTTTTCAAAAAAATCCTCAAAGCCGTCATACAGGCTGATATCTAAATAATGCCAGTAATCCAGCCCCGCCCGCTTTAGCTTGCGGTCGTCTATCTCAAAGCCGAGCGGCTTAATCAGGTGCAGCCGCGCCCCCGTCACCGCGCAGGTGCGGGCAACATTGCCGGTGTTCTGCGGTATCTGCGGCTCGGCAAGTACAATGTTAAGTTCCATACATAAACTCCTCAAGCTGCCTTTTTATATGAAAACGCAACTATCGCGTTCATCCTCGTGACAGTGATATCGGTTTTCACCTCAGACGCTATCATACGTCCGAAATCGTTCTGCCTGTCACGGTCAAGCGATGCCGAGAACGCCGCCGCCACGCTGCCCTGTGCCTTTAGTATCTGTACCGCGTCGGCAACCGCCTCGTCGGTTATCTCGGTTATCGCGATATTTGCCGCGTGCTCGGCAGGATATGCGCCTGTTTTCGGCAGGTCGTATTGAGAAAACAACTCATCAATTTTAAAATAGCTGCCGAGTAGGCTATCGGTCATCAGATAGTAAAACCTGCCCTTTATGCCCATTTCCCACGCGGTAAAGTCCGAGGTAGAGTCGAGATAATAATACTCGCCGTCCAACAATGTAAGATTGACTACATGCCCAATCCCACGGTCGTTTTCACCCTCAACGGTAAAGGTGGGCAGTCCTGCGAGATTATAAAGCAGCGATACGGTGTCCGAATATCCGTCGCAGACGGTAGTGTGCTTTTCGTCCACCAGTGCGTCATATATCGGCACGGTGTCGCTATTATAGCGGTCGCTGTAATCGTACAGCGTATTTTCCACGACATAGTCATACAGATAGGCCGCCTTGTCAAAATCAGTGCTGTAATACGAAGGCATGCCGTCAACTATCTCTTTTGCCTTGTTGTATGCCTGCTCTCTTTTTTCGGCATATTCGGCGGCATTGTGCGGCAGCTCGAAAAAATACAGCTGCTCGCCGCCGGAAAAGGTGATACTGGACAGACCGAACTCTCCGTCCGAGGTAAAATTATGCTCGAAAAACGGGCTGTCGCAGCTAAGACAGGACAATGTGTCGTTTATCGGGCGGTCTTCGTCATAAATTTCGTAGGGGAAATATATGCAGGTGTATTCGTTATCCGCCGCATATAATGCGGCATTGTATATGCAAAGCTCGTTATCGTCAAGCTGTTGTTTATAAAAATCCGAAATGCAGTCGGCATGACGGGGCGTGTAATTTCTTACTTCTTCCGCCGAGAGAGACGGCAGGCTGTCATCAAACTTTCCCGCTGTGCCGGACGAGAAATAAAACGTACCTTGGGTAAGGCTGCCGTTGCTTATCAGAAAATATACGGCGCATAATATCAGCGCGACAGCCGCAGCGACACATAAAGAGACTATCGCCGTAACAAATCTTGATTTTGTCAAATGTCAGCCCTCCTTTAGGCAACACCGCACAAAGATTGTGCGGAAGATGCGCAGTCAGATTTTTCGTCAAATTGTATAGAAATTTTGCAGACATACTGACGTATGTCAAGGAATTTCTGTGCAAG
>JAFLRX010000054.1 GCA_022511265.1 Eubacterium sp.
GCGCCACCTTGCCAAGGTGGAGGTAGCGAGTTCGAGCCTCGTAATCCGCTCCAGTTGCGTCGTGGAAATATCCGCGGCGTTTTTTCATTTCTAAATCAAAACCCCTGCACAGCAGGGGTTTTGATTATTGTATCGCGTTTTCAAAAAATTCGTTTATTTGACCGAACAGCTCGCCGTTCAGCTCGCCCGCCAGAGCCTTGTCTATTTCATTGTAAAAATGCGCCTCCAGCTCATGCGGTATATTACCGTCAAACTGTTCGTACAAATCGTTATAGTCCTCATTAAGCTCTTGGATATACTCAATAGCCCTGTCAGAGTAGAATATGTCGTTGTGCTTTCTGTTTTCTATCAGCACAAATTGCGCGTTAGGGTTGGTTATCTCGCCGCGATGTGCGATTATCCCCGCGCCGATGGCGGACACCGTGGGGTCTTTATCCCCGTGTATCACCATGACCGGGATATCAGCTCCGTTGATGCCGTCTATAGCTGACAGTCCGGCTTTATCGCCGAACGCCGCGGTGTTGTACATCCACAAAAACGGGTATTCCATCACAGTCAGCGGCGTACCGATAAGTCTGCCCGCAAACTCCGCCAGCATATCCAGCGGCATCGCGTAGCCGGAAAATTCCGCAACCGCCTTAACGTCATGCTCAAAATTCAGCACCGCCGACACCGCATAGCCGCCCCAGCTGTGTCCTATCAGTACCTTTGGCAGGGAAGACAGAGCGCTGTTATTTTCTATATAGGTCAGCGCCGCGTCAAGGTCTATAGCGGATTGCGCCAGCCCCACCGCACCGTCTCCGTCGCTGTTATAGCCGCCGGTGTTGTCGTACGCCATCACCCGCCAGCCGTTATCTACAAAATATTTTATGATATCGGTATAGTCCTCGGCACCGCCGCCCAGCCCGTGGGAAACCACCACCAGCCCCTTGGTGTTTTCCTCGCCGTATATGTAGCCGCGCAGGGTGTTCTTGCCGGACTGAAAGCTTATCGGGGTGCGGTCATAATCGCGCGCTATATCCGAATAGCGCAGACGCGAGCTGTATTCCGACATCTCCGCCTTGCCGAAAAAATCGTCAAGAAAATACCCGCAAATTATTGTTGACGTGACAACGTACAGCGTAAAAATCGCCGTTAATGTCACTATAATTGCCTTGACAGGTATTTTGTGTTGCTTTTTTGTAGTGGGCATCATTATTCTCCTGATTAAATTTGCGAAAATTCGACTATATAATATAATAACATCTAACAGTAAAAATGTCAAATCGTATTTTTATTCTTCTATGGCAAATTACATAAAAACCACTTGACAATGTGTGAAATTTTTGGTATACTTATATTAAATATAAACGGCTACCTGCCACAAAAGAAATGAGGTAATATTATGAGTATTGAAAAGATAGTTTGGGGCAGCCACGACGGTAAGGACTGCTATCTGATAACATTGACAAACGGCAAGCTGACAGCGTCGTTCACCAACTACGGCGGCGCACTGGTAAGCCTTATCGTACCCGATAAGAACGGGGAAAAGGCGGACGTGGTGCTCGGCTATGACGATCTGAACGGTTACATAAACGGCAAGAGCTGTCAGGGAGCGCTTATCGGAAGATACGCCAACCGTATCGGCGGCGCAAAGTTTACCCTCGGCGGTCAGGAGATAAAGATTGCCGCCAACGACAACGGCGTAAACCATCTTCACGGCGGTAACGTCGGCTATGACAAAAAGGTCTGGGAGGTCAAAGAGACAGGCGACAGCGACGCGCCTTATGTTACTTTCTCATATACCAGTCCCGACGGCGAGGAAAACTATCCCGGCACGGTACAGCTTGACGTTACGTACACCCTTAAGGATAACGCCCTCGAAATAGCTTATTCAGCGGTAAGCGACAAGGACACTGTAATGAATTTCACCAACCACGCATACTTCAACCTTGCGGGCGTTGGCAGCGGAAATATCTTAAACCACACCGCAAAGATTTACGCGGAGCATTACACCCCTGTTGACAGTCTCCTTATCCCAACAGGCGAGATAGCGGAAGTAAGCGGCACACCGTTTGATTTTACCGAGGAAAAGAGAATAGGCGAGGACATCGAGAGCGGCAAGCAGCCAGGCGGATACGACCATAACTATGTGCTCGGCACTTCATTCGGTACAAGAAGGGCTGCCGAGATATACGAGCCGATAAGCGGCAGACTGATGACGGTATACACCGATATGCCTGCTATTCAGTTCTATATCGGCGGCGGAATTTCCGCAGAGCCCGGCAAGAAAGGAACCCAGCTGTTCAAGAACGCGGGTCTCTGCCTTGAAAGCCAGTTCTGCCCCGACACCCCCAACCAGACCAACTTCAAGCCCTCCTGCGTATACAAGGCAGGGGAGAAGTACAGCTCGGTAACCAGCTATATTTTCACTACTAAGTAAAAATATGAACAGCCCTCCGCAACGGCGGAGGGCTTTATTTTTTACATATTCTTTACCGTGCCGATAAATAGCGGCAGATTAGTGTCGTTGTCTATTATCATATATATGAACGGTCTGTCCAGTCTTATTATCGGGCGTTCGGGTGCTATCACTGCGGCCTCGTTGTTGATTTCCACCGAGGTGACAGCGCTCGCCTTTGTGCCTTTTTCATCAACGCTGATGTAGGTCTTGTGCAGTACGCTGCCGATGTAGGCGTTGCCGTCCGACATTATATCACCCATCTGCGAGAAATCTGCCTTTCCGCTGTCAAAGGCGGTGGGCATACCCAATGCGGACAGTATGTTTTTCATTTCAGTGCCGTACTCGGAGGTGAATTTCGGCAGGTATACTTCTACTTCTGAGTTATTGACATTTACCGCGTCATCCTCAGAGTCCATAATGACCGAATGACCTATATCAAGTGAATTAAGCTCGTAAAGTATATCCTGCAATCCGCCGACTTTCAGCTCTGCTATATATTCGTTAATGTCAATATCATTGTTTGGAAGGATTCCTACGAAACCGTATTTGTTATCCTTATAGTTCTTGATAAATCCGGTCGCGTGTACGCAGGAAAAATATGCGCCCTCGACGGAATACATCAGATCAGCCTTGCTTTCACTTCCGTCATAGTTATAAAAGGTCTGATTTTCTATCACGTCGGTGTCTTTGTATTGCTCTTCCCATTCCGCGTCAAAGCAAATCGCGTTTATCAGATACATTATCTCGGTGCCGTCAAACTCGTCAACTATCTTCTTTATCATTCCGTCGGTGTTATCGGCCGCCCATGCGTTTATCATATTCAGCGCATCGTCGTCAAACGGCAGCTTGTATGCCTTTGCGTTGTAATAATCAACATTTGTTTGCAAGAACTGCTCGCTGACGTTTATTGTGTCGCTGCCCTTTATCCAGATAGAATTCGCGATGTTCAGCTTGTTCTTATCACCGCTCGGCAGGGTGTCGGTATAGCCCTTCAGATAGCTGTTCAGACTATCGGGGTCGATGCCCGCGGCCAGCAGGCTCATCATCTCGTCCTTTGTCTGTCCGTCCGCGCCGTTTGCCGTCATGGCAAGGGCAAGCTGCACCGACAGCGGAGATATCATCACGTTCGGCTCGTCGCTTTGTTTCACCGTCTCCTTGAACAGCTTCAATGATAAATCAAACTGCGAGCTGATAAAATCATAGTCAGGCGGCAGCGTATCCGCACCGTGCGGCGCAACGTTTTTTGTAAGGTCTCCTTCGGAGTAGGATATCCCGCTCCCCGATGACGAACAAGCGGAGGAAAGTACAACTGCACCCAGTACGCATAATGCCGTAATTTTTCTTTTCAATTTCATAATAAAGACTCCTTTTTGGGATGTTTACCTATATAGACGGAAAAAACAGGGCAGAGGTCACAAAAAAGAGACTTAGGGTGGATATTTGTATAAGAATTTACAGCTATATCGGGGGAAATCTTTCTGTAGAAAGGTTTCCCCCGTACGCCCCTTCAAAGACTTTTGTTTTATTTTTGCAGATAGGATTACACCCTATCTGCAAAAATAAAAATAAAAAAGTTTTCGGGAGGGAGTATGAGGGAGACCCTTTTACAAAAGGGTCTCCCTCAA
>JAFLRX010000055.1 GCA_022511265.1 Eubacterium sp.
AAGTTTTCGGGAGGGAGTTTGAGGGAGACCCTTTTACAAAAGGGTCTCCCTCAATGAAAGACATATACCTCTATACAATCAACGCGCTATGTCTGCGGGATTTATCGGCTGTCCAAATATTCTTGTATATTTCTCTTGCCGATCAGCAGATACATACACGCGCCCGTTGCAAGCGCAAGCAATATGTTCACTATCATAAACAACATGAACACGGGCTGCTCATAGCTTTGGGGGTAGGTGAGCATTATCGCCGAGAATATAACATCGACAAAGCAGAACAGTCCCGCGCTTATTACCAGCGTAGGCTTTACCGCAATGCGCCTTGCGGCGAATACTATGCCGCATATTGCTAAGGTGAGCTTTACCGCCGCGATAATAAACAGCATCATCCCGATGGCGAACAGCCCGCCGGGGTCGGCGGTGTCCACCGTCGCAGGGATATATCCCGCCTGTCCGCCTGTCATATTAGGCTGTGACAGAAATACAAACACCAGCGGGTGCATTGCGCATACAATGTAAAACACTATGCTCAGCACCGCGTCAGCAGCAAGCGCGATAACGCAGAACAACAGCTGTGCCGCGCCCAGCCTTGCAGAGCGCGCCTTGTCTGCGTTATAGCGGTCTATCATTTCCTGCTTTTGAGTATCGGATAATTCTCCGTCTTTTATCTCTTTGTAAGAGTATGTAATCATTATATCCGGTTCTGTTATTCTTTATCCTTTAACAGGTCTCTTATCTCGGTAAGCAGAACTACCTGAGGATCGGGCGTAGGCTCGGGTGCGGGCTCTTCTTCCTTTTTGCGCTTGAACTTTCCTATAACCTTGATAAGTATGAACACAGACAGAGCCACAAGGATAAAGTTGATTATCGTAGAGATAAATACACCGTATCCTATAGCGACCTCGGTGGTGGGGTCTATAAGACCGTCCGCACCCTCTACAGCCTCTTTAAGTATGATCTTCATCTCTGAAAAATCCATACCGCCGGTCAGCATACCTACAGCGGGCATGATGATGTTGTTTACCAGCGAGGTAACTATAGCGGTAAACGCCGAGCCTATGATCATACCGACAGCGAGGTCTACCACATTGCCTCTGGAGATGAACTCCTTAAACTCGGTGATAAATTTTACTTTACCCACTTTTTTGATGCCGTCGCCGACGACGTTCTTCTTTTCACTCATTTATGAACATCCTTTCATTTATTTTATCTCGCGCGGCTTTCGTATGCCTTAGCGCGAAACTGTATATTATTGACCCGAAACAAGTTCAAAGTCAATTTTGCCTATATTTACATTTGCGGCGGTACAGCGTACCCGTACCCTATCGCCAACGGTATAGCTATCCGCCGCGCCTAGCGCCAGCAGCGTTATCCCGTCCCTTACCTCATAAGCGTCGGCGGGCAGAGTCCCAATGTCCACCTTACCCTCAACGGTGTTTGCCAGCTGGACGAAAAATCCTGTGCTGATAACGCCGGATATCATCCCTTCATATTCCTCGCCGATATGGTTTTGCATATATTCGGCGGTGTAATAGTCCTCACAGCTGCGCTCCGCGTTTACCGCCCTTATCTCGGTGCCGGTCGCCTGCGCGGCAGCCTTTTGCGCGAATGAGGTATATTTTTTCGCGGCTTTATCGCTTGTATTCTCGATATATTCCGATAATATGCGGTGCACCGCAAGGTCAGAGTACCGCCGTATCGGGGAAGTGAAATGCGCGTATTCCGCCATCACCAGCCCGAAATGTCCTACAGGCTGTTCGCTGTACTTTGCCTTTGCCATGGTGCGCAGCACCAGACGGTTTATTATCGGAAAGCGCGGGTCATCCTTTGCTTTTTCCAGCAGTGCCGCAAAGACGGCTGCCTGTGCCTTTTGGTTTATCCCCAGCGGCTCGATACCCAGTGCCGCCAGCGATTCTTTCAGCATTTCTATCTTATCATCGGCGGGGTTTTCGTGTATGCGGTATACAAACGGCAAACCGTTTTTCATCGCAAGACGTGCCGCCGCGTTATTGGCGGACAGCATAAACTCCTCTATGATGTTCTCGCTGATGCCCTGTACCCGCTCTTTCACGTCTACGCAGATGCCGTTTTCATCGCAGATTATCTTGCTTTCTGTGGAGGATATCTCGGGTGCGCCGCGTTTTTTGCGGTTTGTCATAAGGATATCCGCCAGCTCTTTCATTATCGGCAGGGCAGCGGCGACCTCTTTGTATTTTTCCTTTATCGTCTCGTCCGCTTCATCGGCATATATCGCGTTTATCTCGCTGTACACGCCCTTTACCCGCGAGCGGATAACAGTCTTTTTGAATTTGAATTTATCCAGCTTACCGTCCTTTGACAGCTCCATCAGGCAGGAAAACGCCAGCCTGTCCTCGTTGGGGTTGAGCGAGCATACCCCGTTGCTCAGCTCTTTAGGCAGCATCGGTATCACCTTATCCGCAATATACACGCTGGTCCCGCGTGAAAACGCGTCCGCGTCCAGCGGCGTACCGTCTTTCACATAATGGCTGACGTCGGCGATATGCACGCCCAGCAGATAACCATTGTCGGTCTTTTCTATACTTATCGCGTCGTCGATATCCTTGGTGTCCGCTCCGTCTATTGTAAATATCGGCATATCCCGCAGATCCAGCCGCTTGTCAAAATCCTTGCCGATGCCAAGTTCGCTTATTGATGCGGCCTGCTGCGCCGCCTCCGCGGAAAACGCTGTAGGTATGCCGTTTTGCGCAAGGTATGCCTCTGTGCAGGCGCTTGCCTTGTCACAGCTGCCATAGGCTTCTTCAATATCTACAATATGCTCGCTGTGGTGTGCGCCGCGCTTTCTTATCGAAAACAGCACCTTGTCGCCCGCGCGTATCTGATCACGTACCTTCATTATCTCCAGCGGCGGGCAGCCCAATGTGTCAGGCAGCACCCTGAACGCATTGCCGTCCCTTACGACAACACCGCCGAACAGCTTGTCCGAGTATTCCAGCACGGCGACTACTTCGGCAGTCGCGCTGCGGGATTGCGACTTTTCGCTCAGCTCACGTGCCAGCACCGTGTCGCCCGGCACCGCGCCCTTCAGCTCTCCGCCCTTGACAAAGCAGTCCTCGCCTGTCTGAGGGTTAGTAATAAACCCGTAGGTGCGCGACAGTGACGCGACCGTCCCGGTAAATATCTTTTGTGTCTCGCTTATATACAGTCTGTCGTTTTTGCCCCTTGAGACCATCTTTTTAGCGATAAGATGATTTACGGCGGCTTTCAGCTTGTCCTCATGCTTTTTCGCAAGACCTGATTGTCTAAGTATCGTCTTTACACTCGCGCCGCCGCAGCTATACAAAGTCTCTAATACGATAGACTCGTAATCAAAATTTTTCACTTCTTTTGTCCGTCCGATAAAATTTTTCTCTTAAAATATTTCCCATTATAATTAATTATATTTAAACATATAAAGTATAGCATAATTTTCCGATTATGTCAATTGTAAAGCTGAATGTTTACCTTCGTTATCCGCAAAAATGTGACCTGAAAAACGCTCCGAATATGGCGGAAATCCATAAAGAGAATTTATAACTATTATGAGGGAGACCCTTTTGTAAAAGGGTCTCCCTCAAACTCCAAAAACTTTATGTTTTATTTTTCCCCCGATAGGGTAATACCCTATCGGGGGAAAAATCATAATAAAAGTCTTTGGAAAGGGGTACGG
>JAFLRX010000056.1 GCA_022511265.1 Eubacterium sp.
GAGTATGAGGGAGACCCTTTTACAAAAGGGTCTCCCTCAATAATATACATAAAGCGTTTATACGGTCATTACGACAGCACGCTGTCGCTCTTTCTTTGGAAAAAGCCCTGCGGCTGGCGGCATACGGGACATTGCTTGGGCGGCTGCTTGCCTGTATGGATATAGCCGCAGTTACGGCAGAGCCACACGCATTCTCCGTCCTCGGTAAACACCTTGCCGTCCAGCAGCTGCTGACGGAACATATTAAACCGCTTTTCATGCTCCTGCTCGATGCTGCCCACCATATCAAACAGCACGGCGATATTGTCAAAGCCCTCTTCCCGCGCCGTCGCGGCAAAGCCCGCATACAGCTGCGACCATTTGTAATTCTCTCCGCCCGCGGAGTTTTCAAGCGCCTTGTCGGTGGCAGGTATACCGCCGTCTATAAGGCTGAGCCAAAGCTGCGCGTGGGCGTGCTCGTTCTTCGCCGTGTTGGAGAACATCGCTGATATCTCCTGATATCCCTCCTGCTGTGCCTTTTCGGCATAGACGGTGTATTTGCTGACCGCCTCTGCCTCGCCGGTGAAGGCGGTTTTCAGATTTTCAAGAGTTTTTGAGCCTGCAAGTTCCATAACAAAAATCCTTTCCGTGGTTTTTTACCATTATTCCCACGGAAAGGATATTTTATGCATTTATAAACTTATTCTCTTATAAACAGTATGCCCAGGGTGCTGGGTCCGCAGTGGCTGGACACCGTACATCCCGCGTTGGTCTCCAGTATCTCGTCAAACTGAACGTATTTGACGATGGCTCTTCTCACCGCGTCGGCAAGACCGGGCGCGGTAGGCGTGTGGGTGATGAAGATGCGCTTTTTGGATATGTCAAAGCGTCCCTCCAACCGTTCTTTAACGTACTGGTCGATACACTTTTCAAAATTGCCGCGGTATTTTTTTCCGACCTTCATCTTGCCGTCTACAACCTCAATGCAAGGGCGCAGCGACAGCAGGTTCGCCCCCAGCGCGGCAAGTGCCGAGCAGCGTCCGCCCTTTCTGAGGTAGTCCAGCTTGTCGATAACAAAGCTTGCCTCTACCTTCAGCGCAAGGTTATTGAGCCTATTTACTATCTTTTCGGCGCTCTCCCCTGCCTGTGCCATCTCCGCCGCCTCCAGCACCAGCAGACCGCTGCCGGTGGAAAGATTGCGGCTGTCTATGACATAGACGTTCTCAAACTCGTTAGCGGCGATGCAGGCGTTCTGATAGCAGCTGGAAAAATCCGAGCTGATGTCGATGTGGATGACTGCGTCATACTGCTCGCTGAGCGGCTTGAAATAGTTGATGTAATCGTCCGCGTTTATCGCCGCGGTAGAGGTGATGTCGCCGCCCGCGCTGACGTGGTCAAAAATGTCCTGCGGGACTATCTCCTCCATATCCTTATATGACTTGCCTTCCTTAACGATGTAAAGCGGCAGTATCTGTATTCCGTACTTTTCGGTAAGCCCCGGCGAGAGGTCGCAGGTGCTGTCCGCGGTGATTTTGATATTCATGGCTTTCCCCTTTCAAAAATAGCTTTAGCATATACGTTAATATTAACACATTCCGTTAAAATTTGCAAGTATAAAATAAATAAAGGAAAATATTTATGTAATTTGCATAAAAAACTTGACATATACTGTTAAATAAGTTAAAATAAAAGCAGTGAAAATTCACTTCATACCGTTTATACGGTAATTTTTTATGTTTTTAGGAGGAAATATGCAGTACGAAATTAAGGGTACTCCGCTTCCGGTCGTAATATGCAACGTGGCGGAAAACGAGACCATGATAACCGACAAAGGCGGAATGAGCTGGATGACCCCCAACATGGAGATGTCTACCAACGCGGGCGGCAGCGTCGGCAAGGCGATGTCAAGAATGTTCTCGGGAGAATCAATGTTCCAAAACACCTACACCGCACGCGGCGGCCCGGGACAGATAGCGTTCGCGTCAAGCTTTCCGGGTGAGATACTCGCTATTCCGATAGGCAACGGCAGCTCGATAGTTGCGCAGAAATCCGCGTTTATGGCGTCAGAGGCGACCGTGCAGATGAGCATACATTTCCAGAAAAAGGCCAGTGCGGGCTTTTTCGGCGGCGAGGGCTTTATCATGCAACGCTTTGACGGACAGGGCATGGTATTTCTTGAGATAGACGGCTCGGTAGTAAACTACGAGCTGCAGCCCGGACAGTCAATGCTGCTGGATACAGGACATCTTGCGGCAATGGACTCGACGGTGCAGATATCCGTAGAGAGCGTTAAGGGACTCGGCAACAAGCTGTTCGGCGGCGAGGGCTTTTTCAACACAAGAGTCACCGGTCCCGGCAGAATATGGCTGCAAACAATGCCGAGGTCCGCTATCGCGGCGGCACTCAGCCCCTACTCAACTGCGACCTGATAAAAAACGCCCCGAATATGGCGTGCGTTCATACAGAAGTTTATAGTTATATCGGGGGAAACCTTTCTGTAAAAAGGTTTCCCCCGTACCCCTTTCCAAAGACTTTTATTATGATTTTTCCCCCGAT
>JAFLRX010000057.1 GCA_022511265.1 Eubacterium sp.
GTAATAGTGCATCTCGTGAAGATCAAATTCTCCGGCACATTCGATCTTGGCGGGCGCTTTGCCGAGCTCTGCCGGGTGGGCAAGCCACTCTATCATGGCCTCGGTTGCCGCATTCAGTTGTTCTTTGTTCATGGTAAGTTTCCTTTCTGTTTTTAACGGCTATGTGTTTTAACATAGCCGTTACATCGTTGTATTCGTTTATTATGACAATATCTCCACCAATTTCTGTATCAACATGCCTATCTGCGGCTTGGAATACTGTCCGTCCGCGCCTGCCTCTCGGCACTTTTCGGTCACCTGCTCGTTTATCAAGGACGAGAACAGGAATACCGGGATGACATTCAGCTTTTCGTCGGATTTGATCAGCTTAGTCAGCTGCAGTCCGTCCATCTGCGGCATCTCTATATCGGTTATTATCGCCGCTATCTTGTCGGTGATGTCGCCGTCGGTATCGCGTACGGATGAAATATAATCCCACGCTTCTTTCCCGTTGGGGAAGGAGCGTATCTCCTTAAACCCGATATCGCTGAGACTGTTTACTATCATATGGTTTAAGAAATCCGAGTCCTCCGCGATGACAAGGTGCTTGTCGCCCAGTATATCCTCTTTACCCTCTGCGCTGTCCGCGCCGGTAAAGTCCAGCCCCGGCCCGTCGCTTAGCTCCATTATTATCCTGTCAAAGTCGATAATGAGGATAATTGCGCTGTCGGATTTTACAATACCCGTTGAGATAGAATTTTCCAGTCGGGTCGCCATTTTCGGGGGATGCTCTATCTCGCTCCATGAGGTGGTATGTATGCCGTTAACTTTGTCTACATGAAAGCCGATGTCGGTTTCGTTGAATCGGCAGATGATGAACAGCCCGCGCTCGTTTTCGTCAACAGGCAGCTTTAGCACCTTATGCAGGTCAACTATCGTTATCAGCTGGTCGCGCGGCATAAATACGCCCTCTATCTCCTCGGGCGAATTGGGGATAGGCACCAGCTGACGGCGCATCATTATCTCCTGCACCTTGGCGATGTTTATCCCGTAATGGTTGCCGCCTACCTCAAATTCCAAAAGCTGAAGCTCGCCCTCAAGCATATTTGCGGCTGCGTCGTTGGACATAACACTTCCCCCTTTACTGTCGTTAATATCATTATACAATAAAACAGCTTAAATGTAAATATTATAAGCTGCAAAAGCAAAAATTTCTTATCCGACAAATTCCCGTATCACCGAGCCGTCGGGGATAAGCTGCGGAGAGAGCGTAACCGTATCTGAGACAAAGCCCGGCAGCAGCCCCGCAAACAGTCCGCCGTTCTCCAGCTCGCCCTTCTTGCCGCCCAGTTCTTCTATCACCCGCCTGTATATGCATATCTCGTATGCGAAAAAGGTGTCTATGTCAAAATCCGAATAGCCCTTGTGCGGCATTATATAAAGGTTTTCGCCGCGCTGCACACTGCCGAACATCTCTATCGTCTGAGAAATATCCCGTCCCCTGAACAGCCTGTCGCGGGACATCCTGCGCATAAGGCGTATCTTGGAAGGGTGCAGCAGCTCGCCGTTTTTGCCGGAGATACGGGTGCGGACGCTGACGTACAGGCAGGTGGCTATGTCGCCGCATTTTCCCGCTACCTCGGGGTTCAGCGCGTGTATGCCCTCTATTATGACTGCGCTGTCCGCGCTGCGGGTAATGGTCTCACCGACCAGACGTGTGCCGGTGGTAAAATCAAATTTCGGCAATGTCACCGTGCCGCACTCTGACAGTATACCCAGATGCTCGCGCAGCAGCTCGACATCCACTCGCTGAGGCTTTTCGTAGTCTATTGAGCCGTCAGGCTCTTTAGGTACAAGGTCGTTGGGGATAAAGTAGTCGTCCATGGATATCACCAGCGTGTTTATGCCGAGCCGCCCAAGCTCCTCACCTACGCGGTGCGCGGTGGTGGTCTTGCCTGAGCCGCTGGGACCTGACAGGAGAACTATCGGCTTTTCGGCAAAGCGGTCGGCGACAATGCGCGCGGCGGCGGATATGTTCTTTTCATAATCCCGCTCTGACTGCATTATCAGCTGCTCGGGATTTTCCCGCGCGGCGCGGTTTATCTCGTCAAGGGTTATTATTTTCATTGTGTTTTTGGCAGGTGTGGGCATATTGTCGGAGTTCCTTTCGGTTTGTATATGAATATTGTAGCATATTAAGGGGAGATTTGCAAGTGAATTCGGAGAAAGCCGTTGACAAGCATAGGTAAAAATGTTAATATATATGTGGAGATTTTCTCCCGCAAAGGAAGCGTAACGGATGGACGGCTAATCCTGCTCCCAAGAGGGGGCGTTGCTTATGTACATAACACTGTCTGATTTGATTCAGTTGTTGTTATT
>JAFLRX010000006.1:0-46358 GCA_022511265.1 Eubacterium sp.
GGAGTTTCGGCATCAGTTCCTTCTGTGTCTTTGCGAATACGGATTTGAAGATCGGCGTGCCGTCTTCTTTATGTCCGATGACGATGCGTCCTTCCCATCGCCCGTCCTTGCGTTTGCGTACCATTCCGTCACCCGACGGTCGTCTTTTTGACATTGTATCACCTCCTTGTAGGACAACACTATACCACAAAGTTTTTTGAATATCCAGCGAAAATAGAAAAATTTTTTATTTCTTGTAACTAAATAAAGGCATATTCTTTGCTCGTTTTCTGAACCCTTAAAACACCACAAAGTTTCAATAATCCAACAGCAACGCCTGAATATTTCGCTTAAGAAGGCGAGTTTTCGCTATAGCAACCCCAAAATGATATAAATGCCGTAATTGCAACCCCTAAACAAAAAACGTCCGCAAACCGCTTGCGGTCGGCATTGCCGTCCGCTGTGAACCGCATAGGGGTGCTTTAGCAACCCCTATGCTTTTTCCTGCAAGATTTTCTCATCGTTCAAATCTCCAAGAAAACGCTGTCTTTGTAATGTCTCATCGTTGCGTTTTATCTGCATCTCATAGTTGTATCTGACAGCATCTTCAATAGGTCGGATAGTATAACGCAAGCTGCCGTTGCGTTTTGTGCCAAGCTGTGTAATGATTGTTGTAGGCTCCGATGTTATAAGCCTTTTCTCGCACAGACCTTCGATATATTTCCTGACGGTATTTCGGCTCGCGTTGATGGCTCTGCCTATTGTACGGTAGCTGGGATAGCATTGATAGGTTTTCCTGTTTTCACATCTCATCAAAAAAGAATATACTGCTATCTCACCGGCAGAGAGTTCTAAATCAAATATCTCGTTTGGGAGGGGAAAATAATTTTTGGTTGCATTGCGTTTTTGATAGGGATAGTAATTTTTCAATTCGCACCTCCCGAATTTTGTTCCACCCACTTTATAAATTTTTCTTTGGGCACCACCAGACGTGAGCCGATTTTCAGCACCGGAAAATCTTTTTCGTGCATCAGTTCATATCCGCTTGAGTGAGAAATACCAAGCAGCTTTGATATTGTTTTCGCATTAAGAAACAACGGCAGTTCGTCATAAGATTTGTAGATAGATTCTTTCATAGCTTTTTCCTTTCTTTTTTTGTGCTGCAAAAATCACGGCTATTGATTTATTGCAATCATAGTATTACTTTTTTCTGTTCCTTATCTATTAGAAAAAATCACCTTCCTACTTGTATAGGAATGAAATTTGCGTTTTGCACAACTTTTTGAGAAAATATTTTGTAAAAAAACACATATATCCAACTAATTAGCTCATAATGCTAAAATCCACTCAATAAAATTCAATGCACATCTTTTCGGCCAATTAAGTACAGAAAGTAGTGAAGGAGCGTAATCATTATCTACTTTTTCTTTTTCCTTATCTTTGTTTATTGCTGCGCAGATTTTGAACTGTACAGTGAATGCTAAAAACAAGAAAGCAACGGTGCTGTGATTTAACTCACAGTACCGTTGCTTTTACACCTTTGTTGTAAAGAAATCTTCGGTTTCCATCATCACTTCAATCATTATCCTTGTGCCTAAGCAAAATCCGGATATGAACTCGTCGCACTGGCTAATGGATGACAGCTCTGATTGACTTTCCATAAATATGTCGAGGATTTCTTTCGCCTCATCTGATAAAAGAGTATCTAACTTTTCTTTGTTACTCCTGCTGAGCTTGACAAGCTTAGCAAAGCGGTCGTTTTCAAATGGATTTCGTTCAATTGGTCTTATGTTTCCTGACCATAATTCTTCAAGAATTTTCATGTTGTACCTTCGAATAGTAAGAGGGCGGCTCTGTATCGATTATTGCTCGATACAAAGTCGCCCTCGGCTTTTATTCTGCTGTTTTTACTTTGGTATAGTTGTTCTATACTTATTTGTGACATATCAGCACCTCCTTTGCAAGTATCAACTATACCACAAAGGAGAGTGGAAGTCCAGAGAAATTTGTGATTTTTTATGTGAAAAGCATAGGTGAAGGGCTATTGTAAAATATGTTCAGTGATGTGTCGTAAGCTTGAAAAAAACTTTTCATGAAATCACTTGACATTTTTAGTGTTCTAAGCTAACATAGCACTATCCTGTTGAAATAAAAATCCGTTGAAAAATCAACGGATTAGCTTTACTGTTTTTAAAGAGGGCAAAAAATTGTGATAATAAAAGTTTGTAATAAAATACCACTTATCACACACATAAATGGACATAAAAAAGCATTTTATTCTTAAATATTATATCGTATTTTAGTAAAATTGTCAATATAAAGTTCAAAAAATTTGATTATCCGGACGATTTTATCTTCGAAATGTTTAATTTTTAAATTTTTTCAAAAGTTTAAGCCGTCAAAATTTCCGTCATGTATAATTATAATAAAAACTTGTGAGGTGACTATCATGTCTAAGAAAGGTACAAATATTTACAAACGTAAAGACGGACGGTGGGAGGCAAGGTATATAAAATCCGTTGAATCTGACGGCAGCAAAAAATACGGCTCTGTTTATGGTCACAGTTACCGTGAAGCTCGTGACAAGCAGTTGTATTTTATGCATAATCTTCATTTATCCGTACAACAGACACATATCACATTAACGGAGTTGACGAGAGAGTGGCTGTCAAGTATTGTCTTTTCTGTAAAAAAATCAACATATCAAAAATACGAAAGTCTCATCCGCAACCACATTGAGCAGGTCCCTATAGGTCAAATGCAGGTAAGATTTATAACAAGTAAAACAATAAACGACTTTGCTGTAAAAAGATTGGATAAATTGTCAGTAAAAACTGTAAATGATATCCTTGTAATCATGAGTTTAGCTTTATCATACGCTGAGGAAATATACAATATCATAAAGCCGAAAATACGTTATCTTAAAACCCCTACAAAAGAAACCCGAGTGCTGTCAATTAGCGAGCAGCAGCAACTTGAAACATATTTGCTGCAAGATATGGATATATGTAAGTTTGGAGTTTTGCTGGCTTTATATACCGGTATCCGTGTAGGCGAGCTTTGCGCTTTGCAGTGGAGTGATATGAAAGCAACCGAGATAGTTATCTCGAAAACACTGCATAGAATAAAAGACCGTACAGGCACGATACTGGAAACAACAGAGCCAAAAACCAAAAGCTCAAACCGGATAATTCCGATACCAACTTTTTTCATTCCTATCGTTGAACAATTCAGAAGTTACGGAAGTGTACTGAAACTCAGTAACGGTAATATCGTAGAACCGCGTCTTATGCAGCATAAGTTTGAGAAATATATCAAGGAATGCGGTTTGCCTAAAACAAACTTTCATGCTCTTCGGCATACTTTTGCTACGCGATGTGTGGAGTCTGGTTTTGATATAAAATCTTTATCTGAAATATTAGGGCATACGGACGTAAGAACTACGCTCAACAAATATGTCCACTCCTCATATGAGCAAAAGCAAAAAAATATGGAGCTTTTGCGACCGGCAAGTAATTTATAAGCCGTCATAAATATGGTCAAAGCAGTACTGTAAACGCAGTACTGCTTGTTTTTTCGGATTATTTCATTTATGTGTGTGATAAATGAAATCTTATCTTCTCAATACTATTATTCCCGCAAGATCACGGCATAACCTAAAACCAAGGCGAAAGTCTGAAATAATTATAAAGGAGATGTTTCGATGAAACTTAAAAGAATGTTAGCAGGGCTGTTGGCGGCATCAATAACATTGACTACGATCGCTACCTCGTTTGTTGCAGGAGCGGAGAATGCCGGGGTGTCCGGCATTGCCCAAACGGTTCAGAGCGGAATCGCGCAGGATGAGAATAAACCTATAAATAATAACAACTCTATTGAAACTGCGCCTGTTCCCAATACGGAGATAATGCGCCCTGCATCTTTAAGTACGCCTGTGATAAAGAACCCTGTATACATTTCAACAGCGTCCGGGGATTTAGTATACGGCGACGAAACCGTTACAAGGGCAGAATGGCTGCACGATTTGGCAGTAGTATTTGATATGTCTGTCGACGAAATGCTTATGCCGGATAATTATTTCAATGATTTGGAGAATTCCCATAAATATTATAGTGATATTTTACTTACAGTGGAATTTGGCGTTGTTGATATTGAAGCAGGACAAAACCTTTATCCTGATGACCCTGCAACGCGTGAATTTGCAGCTACAACGTTGAATTTCTGCCTTGGTTATCAGCTTGATGAGGAAGAGTACATTTTTTCTGATATTAGTGAAGTAAGTTCTCCTGTTGACGCTCAAGTGGCGATAAACAACGGATGGCTTGCGCTTATCGATGGAAAATTCTTACCGGATAGAGCCATAACACCTGATGAAGTTCAGGGAATGATGGATTATGCGTCATTAGTCGTAGATTCGACTATCGTTGATGATAATTATGACAGCGTATATGAATTTCAGAGTGATGTTATTATAGTTCCGGATGGCACAGAGGTGTCAGGCGAATTTGCCGTCGAAGAAGGCGACACCAACATAATTAATATAGTTGACTGTCCGGTTACCATACAAACAGGGGATAAGTTTGCTGTTTATTTTAATGAAATTCCGGTTGTGTATTCTGCCTTAAAAGTGACTAAGAGTGGAAATATAACTACAATATCCGCAGATAATGTTTCAACAGAAGATGCTTTTGTGTACATTTCAGCCCAGGGTTCTGTAGGTTCGGATAGTATGACTTTTACTCCTGTAGAGGATGCAGATGTAGAAGTTTATAATGATGATACAGGTGAACTGGTAAATTCATATAAGGCTTATGCAAATGTCAGCCAGTCTGTTATTCCGGCTTCAAATGCTAAAGCAAAGGCTTCTTTATTAGGCAGCAACTCTTCAATTTCTGTTACGCAAACTTTAAAGGTAGATTCTGCAAAGCTTACAGTAAAAGCAAAGATAAAAAATCCGGAAATAGAATACAGCGCAGGTTTAGATTGGATGGATGCGCATGCCTATGCGACTCTTATTGCCGATGTTGAATATGAATTTAGCATAACCACTGATGCAGGCGCATTGACCGGAACAAAAACTTCTGTGGATTTTGGCACTTTCGGTGTACCTGGCGTCGGCGGTATTACGCTTTCACTGGAGGTTGATCTTTCAGGTAAGGCTTCCGGAACTGTTAAAGGAACATTATGTACAGGAATTCAATGGACCTTAAAAACAGGACTGCGAACAATAAGAAGCTTCTCTAAAACTGATTGCTATACCAGTATAGAAGCAAGCGCATCGGCATCTCTTGTCTTTAAATTCGGCATTACTCAGTTGCCTATAATAAACGCTTATGCTTATGCTAAAATCGGTTTGAAAGCAGATTTTAAGGGCGTTACATATTCGGATAACGTTTCTCCTCATATGTGTTCGGATTTTTCGTTTTATATTACTGCAAGTATCGGATTTACCATTAAAATAGATATAAAAGTATGGAGTAATAAATGGGATTTTAATTATGACATAATTAATAAATCGAATAGTCCTATTCGAGTTCAACATCATTATGAAGATGGACTGGAAGTAGCAAAATGTACAAGAGGTTCGACTTCGGGTTCAGATTCGTCCGGAGATACTTCATCCGGTGGATCGTCATCGGGAGGCGCATCATCTTCACGTTCCGGATATGTAACCAAAGGAACCTCACGTTGGAGCGGCAGCGGATGGTCCGGCGCAAACCGCGCTTACAGCATCAATGATGACGGCACTCCGATGCAGCTTTATGATTATACAGTTGACGGCGAAAATGCCACTATTACAAAATATAAAGGATATTCTAATTTTGTGAACATCCCCGACACTATAGACGGCTATACCGTTACCGCTATAGGAGAGAGTGCGTTTGAAGACAATACCCGTCTGGCAATGGTAGTTATACCGTCTACCGTTAAAGAGATAGGCAGTAGTGCATTTTATAACTGTACTTCATTAAGTTCTGTAAATATACCTGATGGTGTTAAAGAGATAAAGAGATCAACTTTTGAAAATTGCTACAATTTATCAAGTATTACTATACCGGACAGCGTAACTGAAATACAAAGCTTTGCTTTTGCAAATTGTACATCTGTCAGCAATTTGGTTCTGTCAAAAAATCTGACATATATTAATCACGGTGCTTTTATGAATTGTACAAAACTCTCTTCTGTTCTTATTCCCAAGTCTTTAGAGAGTGCAGATGTTTATTCAGATTTATGGGGAACCTTGTATTATGGCGTTTTCGAGGGAACAAATTTAACTTCAGTAACTTTTGAAACTGGTATCAAAAAAATCCCTGATTGGCTGTTTTTTAATTGTGATAAACTCCCCCAAATAACTGTTCCGTCATCTGTTGTTTCAATTGGACGAGGCGCATTTTATGCTTGCGTAGGTTTAGAAGAGGTGTCATTAAGTGATAATTTAGTTACTATAGAGAGTTCGGCATTTGAAGATTGTGCATCTCTTACTAAAATTGTTATTCCTGATAGCGTGACTGAAATAGGAAGTGTTGCTTTTAGGAATTGTTCATCACTTGAAGATGTAAAACTCCCAAAAAATTTAACTTTTATCGATTATGGCGCATTTATGAATTGTGAAAAATTAAAGAAAATAATCATACCAAAAGCCTTAGAAAGGGCAAGCTATAACGATAATGTATGGGGGGACAGGTTCGACGGAGTATTCGAGAACTCTGGTTTAAAAAATGTAGAGTTTGAAACAGGGATGACTAGAGTTCCAGCTTGGCTATTTTTTAATTGCAGCAGTTTGGAGAGCATCACTATCCCTGAAACTGTTGTGACGATAGATACCGGAGCATTTTATAATTGCACAGGTCTTAAAAATGTATCAATTAGCGAGAATATATTAGAAATACACAATTTAGCATTTCTCGGATGCACTTCTCTGACCGAAATCGAAATACCCGATAGTGTTGTTTCAATCGATGGATATGCGTTTAGCGATTGCGTTTCTTTATCCAATGTAAAGCTGTCAAATCACCTCACATATTTAGGATATGGAGTATTTGAAAATTGCGAAAACTTGACCAAAATCTTTATACCTAAATCTCTTGAAGAAACAGATGCGAACAGTAGCATTTTTGGTGGATATTATGGCGGTGTATTTAACGGCAGCGGATTAAAAGATGTTGAGTTTGAAAAAGGAGTAACTTCTATTCCTGAGTGGTTGTTCTTTGACTGTGACAGTCTTGAAACCATTATTATACCTGATACAGTGAGAAGTATCGGATATAGTGCTTTCCGTGGCGCTGATGGACTAAAAACTATAGTGTTACCGTCGGGGTTAGAGGATATTGATAGTTATGCGTTTTTTGAATGTACATCTCTTGAAGAAATAACTATTCCTGAAAAAATCCATATACTTAACCAATACGTATTCTATGGTTGTACATCTCTTGCTAAAATTGTTATTCCTGATAGCGTGACTAGAATTGGAAATTCTGTTTTTGAAAATTGAAAATCTTTAGAGAATGTGGTTTTATCTAAGGCATTACAAACTATAGATAGTTATACTTTTTATGGCTGTGAAAAGCTTAAAACTATCACTATTCCGGAAGGTGTAACTGCAATTTATGAAAGAGCATTTGAAAACTGTACCTCACTGGTTGAAATTGATCTTCCTGATACTCTTACTCATATAAACAACAGGGTTTTTAGAAATTGCGATTCGCTTGAAAACATTGTTATACCGGAAAAAACTGATACTATAGGATATGAGGCTTTCTATGACTGCGATTCTCTTAAAACAGTCGTCCTTCCTGATTCCCTTGGAAGCATTGAAAGTTCAACATTTTACAGCTGTGACTCTCTTGAAAGTGTAGATTTAGGCAACGGTATTAAGAATATAGCCTATGACGCATTCCGCCTTTGTCCGGCACTTACCGAAATAGTTCTACCCAAGAGCCTTGAGAAAATAGGGACTAACGCCTTTGCTGAGTGCACAAAACTCACGAAAGTAACAATCTACCCCAACACCACGGAAATACCAAACAACGCTTTCTCTTATCCTGCAAGGACTACCGTGTACGGTTACAAAGGCACCTATGCTGATGAATACGCAAATTCAAGAGGTATGACCTTTGTGCCGCTTGATAAAATCACTGCTGATAAGATAACATTTGATATCAGCGAACAGGAATACACCGGCAAGCAGATAAAACCTGATGTCATCCTGACCGATGACGGATATAAACTGAAAAAAGGCGTTGATTACGCAATAATGTCCTATGGCAACAACACCGAGGTCGGCAAAGGAACTGTAAAGATAAATCTTATTGGTGCTATGTACGAAGGTGCAATTGAAGCTGTCTTTGAAATCGTTCCTGCAAACATTGCTAATGCCAATTGCTATTCGGACGGAAGCGTTTACTATAACGGCTCATATCTCGAAGAGGGCAAGGATTATACTGTTTCGTACAGATATAACCTTGACTCGGAGGGTTATGATGTAGTATTTAACGGTATCGGCAACTTTACCGGAACGGCAACGGTAACAGGGGAGGACGCAAAACCGCTTCTTTCATATCGTACAGGTTGGGAGGACGAAGACGCCCTCAACATGAATTGGGACCTTGACTTCTCACTAGCTGACGATGATGTATGGCATTCAGTTGACAGAGTAGAGGCTGTAGTGTACACAAACGGCAGTATATCAGCCGGACTGGGCGCACAGACTGTAAATTCTGACTGGGTACAGGTGTACAATAAATCAGTTTACGGTTATCAGACTATTGTAATTGATGATATGGGTGGTCTGAAAACCGGCGTAGATGAAAACGGAGAAAACCAAGCAGTTCTGAATTTCGGCTTATGGTGGATGGATTCCTATACATCTGCGTCGCTGATATCTGTTACGCTGTATGACAAAAACGGCAATGTAATAATGGAATTCCCGCAATCGGAGAATTTCCTCATATATGAGTTGAACGATGATGGTACGGCTAATATTATTGATGCGGATGTTATCGGATCGGAAATTGTTATACCCGATGAGATTAACGGACATGAAATCACATCTATAGCTGATAACGCATTCGCGGATAATGCAGGGCTTACTGATATTACTATCCCCGGCAGCGTTGATTCTATAGGTGATAATGCGTTCGCCGGTTGCTCGGATGAACTTACTATCCATGGATATATCGGCTCTTACGTTGAAGAGTATGCGGCAGAAAATAATATCAATTTTGCTCCGATAGTGGACATCGTTGATAAAAATACCGGAATAGGTATAAGCGATCCCGATAATTCAGTTCCCGATGATGCTGTGCTTGTTGTTGAAGAAACCGAAACCAATGATAAGCGTGCTGTTTACGAGATAACCCTTATAGATTCCTACGGTGATGCTGTACAGCCGGACGGCGAGGTCACCGTTCTTATCCTCATTCCCGAGGCTTGGAAAACTGCTGAAGAAATATATGTATATTACCGCGATGAAAGCGGTAATCTTACCGATATGAACGCTTACATTTACGGTGATTACATTGTGTTTAACACCACGCATTTCAGCGAATATGTAGTGTCTGTTGAGGAACAAACTGAGTTTGATGTTCTTATCGGTGACGTCAACGGAGACGGCGTGATCGATCCTCTTGATAATATCGCGCTTGCTATGTGGCTTGCAGGTTGGGACGGCGAAATAAACGAAGCTGCTGCCGACATAAACGGCGACGGTACTATCGACCCGCTTGACAACATCGCGCTTGCCATGCAACTTGCCGGATGGTAAGAATAATAAATTATATAACATACTGAAAGGATATTATTATGAAAATCAAGAAAATATCGGCAGATGTACTTGCCGGAATAATTACTGTTTCTTTACTGGCTGCCGGAGCAGCACTTAACGTGTCAGCAATCTTAAGCAGCGATGCTACAGTTGGTGCGTCAACCGACCCTGTGCCCGGAGATTCGACCGAACCCGCACCGGGAGATTCGAGCAGCCATGTGCCGGGCGAAACCGAACTTCCGCCTGAGATAATTATAGGCGACGTAAATGGTGACGGTAATGTTGACCCTCTCGACAATATCGCATTGTCTATGTGGCTTGCGGGTTGGGATGAGAATATAATCGAGGAAGCCGCCGACATAAACGGTGACGGATCGGTTGATCCGCTTGATAACATCGCTCTTGCTAGGAAGCTGGCCGGATGGGAAGATTAAGTTTTTAACGATTGTATTGAAAGGGAAAAACTATGAAATTAAAGAGAACAACATCTGGACTGCTTGCCGGTGTAATGACGCTGACAACGATATTCTCATCGTTTGCCGCCGAGGCTAAAAGCATTAATTCTATTCCGACCGCCTTAGAAACTGGAATCGTTGAAGAATCTGTTGCAACCGGCGTATCAGGAGACTATGAATATGATTTTCTTAATGATGGGACTATTGAGATAACATGGTATAGTGGTGACGAAACCGAACTAGTCATTCCGTCGGAGATAGATGGGTATAAGGTGACAAGCATAGGGGACTTCGCTTTTGAGTATTGTGCAGGTTTTACTTTAATATCAATACCGGACAGTATAACGAGTATAGGAAATTATGCTTTTGCTGGTTGTTACAACCTTGCATCAATAATAATGCCTAACAGTGTGATTAGTATAGGCGATTTTGCTTTTGTTGGTTGTTCTAATCTTACATCAATTATAATACCCAACAGTGTGACGAGTATTGGTGAGTTTGCTTTTTGCAATTGCTCCAGCCTTACCTCAATAATAATACCCGGCAGTGTAACAAGTATAAGCGAGTCAATCTTTGCTGGTTGTTTCGGCCTTACCTATATAACAATAAATGACAGTGTTACCAGTATAGGATATGATGCGTTTTATCAATGTTTTGATCTTACTGATGTTTACTACACCGGAACACAAGAACAATGGAATGAAATTGATATAAATATAGATGACTATGGGAATGATGCTTTATTAAACGCCACCATCCACTACCACGGAGAATATACAATCAAAAACGAGATAGAGCCCACATGTACAGAAGAAGGCTCTTGTGAAAAAGTATACTACTGTGAAATATGTGATGAAGAGCTCGGACGAGAGACCGTTACGATTGATGCTCTCGGTCACGACTGGGGCGAATGGGGTATAATCAGCGAGGCGACCGAGACTGAGCCAGGAGAAAGACAGCATACCTGCAAACGCTGCGGTGAAATAGAGAAAAAAATTACACGACTGCGCGAAATTCCTGTTGATCAGAGTAAAGTGCTTTACGGCGAACTCGAAGGAGACGGAAATCTACGTATTGAAATATATAATTATTACGGAGATACGGGCAATCCTGAAGTATCCCCTATTGTTCCCGCTAATATCATAGACGCATATTCTGTTTCGGTTACTTTTACTATCACAGGTCTTAATGATTTGCTGGATACTGTTGATTATTCCGCTGCTATGATTTTCGCTGACAAGAGCTGGTACGCGATGGATATGAGAAACACCATCATTCCTATAATCATCAGCGATGGTACATATACAATTACCAGCAACTTTGAGCCTTGGGTAGATGAAGATACCGGCGATCCCTTTCTGCCTATTGCTAACGGAGTGACTTGTCTGGTGGTAGAAATTATCGGACTAGCTGACGATTTAAGCAACAGCGATTTTAGTAAGTTTATCATTTCTGATGTTAAAGTAGTGATAGAGACTTCGTATGATGGGGAATTTGTTGGCAATGACCATGAGTCGGAATATATTTCGCACGCTCATATCGCATCAGAAACAGTTCGTGAGAATGGATATGATGCAACATGCACTGGATACGGTTCATATTACTTAATAACACGTTGCGAATTGTGTGATAAAATAATTCGTAGAAAGACAGTAACTAAACCCGCCCTCGGTCACGACTGGGGCGAATGGAATATAATCAGCGAGGCGACCGAGACTGAGTCAGGAGAACGACAGCATATCTGCAAGCGCTGTGACAAGATAGAGAAAATTATTACTCCCCCTACCTCACTGGAGACGACAGAAGTACCGCTCGATAATGCCGGAATGACTGTTGACGATGGCGGACTTCGTGTTAATATTGTTCATCCTTGGGCAAGTTCGGATGATTGGGATACTTTCAATATTATTGATTCTGTCAAGTTTGAAGGTACTCAGACAATATCCTTTAAATTTACCGTAGAGGGTTACGAAGAATACGGAAAGCCATTTAACGCTTGGCTTATATTTGCTACTAACACTTGGGATGATGAAAGCAATCTTTACTATTGGGGCGCAGGCGATTCCTTCGGTGTTCATCAGACGCCTGTTGCTATCCGCGGAAATGGTGAATATGTGATTACTCTTACTACCGATCGTCCGATAGTAGTTGAGGATAACTTTTTCATTGCTTTGCAAACGGACATCATACCGGATTACGATGAAAAATATGAGTTAATTAATATTCCGCAGCTTTCTCTTGCGCAGGCTGCCAGAGACGGAGCGCTTATCGCCGACAGCCAAAGCAATATCCTCATCGGCGATGTAAACAACGACGGGGCTGTTGACCCGCTCGACAATATTGCCCTTGCTATGTGGCTTGCAGGTTGGGAAGGCGATATAAACGAGGCTGCTGCTGACATAAACGGCGATGGTACCATCGACCCGCTTGACAATGTCGAGCTTGCAATGAAACTGGCAGGTTGGGACGGCTGATATTTAACTGCTTACACCGAAAGGAAAAACTATGAAAATAAAGGAAACAGCAAAAAGGCTTCTTGCCGGGGTAATGGCATTGACGATGATGCTGACGACATCGGTGTCGTTTACTACCTATGGCGAAAGTGCGTATGATGATTATTCAGGCGGTAACGCTGCTGTAAGCAGCGACTTGGATGTGTCAGGCAACGGCTCTCTCGGTAACATGATCGCCGATGAGTTGCTTGAGAAGAACGACGAACAGCAGGAAAACAACGGCTGTAATGTGTTTTCCGTTGAGGTGGAAGGCACTACCGCTTACGTTTCCTACGAGACAACTCAAGATTGCACGCTGACGGTAGGTATATATGACAATGAGGGTGAAGAGTTGCTTGCGGTCGGCACGGCTCAGGTTTCCGCAGAGGAGACCGACGCGGAGGTAGAAATCGTCACCGACAACATGCCGGAATATTTCTACATAAGAGCATATCTTGTGAAAAGCGACACACTGCGCCCGCTCTGTACCGAGTATGATTCACCTATGTATACTAAGGATATGCAGGAATTCCTTGGAAAAACTACCGAAGATTTTGACGAGGAAAGAGTCCTGAACTTTGACGAGGACGAGGATACAAACTTTGCGGTATTCAGCGAGGAAACCGTGCTTATCCATGACGGTGCGACAAACGTTGTTATCTCAGCAGATGAGGAAAAGCAGGAATATGTTTTCGGTAATGTGGATGAAAAGATAACCTCGCTACGCAAGGGTGATATTTTTGCGCACGAAAACAACGGCGAGCTGCTGATAGTAAAGGTTGGCAGTATCACCGTCAACGGCACGCAAGCCACCGTCAACGGCGATGATGTTGAGCTGGAAGAGGTCTTTGAGCATTTAAGGATAGACGGCGAAGCACCCACCGAGAGTGCTGTTGTCGATACCTCCGACCTTGAGGACGGGGTTACATATTTGGGATGTGTTGAGGACGGAAACGACAGCGAGATTGCGACTTATGCGGTTGACGAGGAGGGGAAATCCGGTTTTTCTTTAAAATTTGAAATTAAAGACGACGAAAAAAACGAGAACGACCCAAGTAATACAAGCTTTAGTTTTTCAGCCTCGTTAACTATAAAAATAGAGGCTTCAGCAAAACTTTATATATCTTTATTTGAAACAAATATTCAAGTAAAATTGGATTATTCTAATAAAGTAGAAGTGAAATTTGAAGGAAATTCAAAAGATACATATCCTCTTGCATCTTTAAGGATAGACGTTGTTCCCGGAATAGTTGCTATAGAACTTACACCGTCCTTTGTATTTGAATTTAGCGGCACCGCTAGCCTTAATGGTACGCTTAAAGGATCAGTAGGGTTTAAAGCTTCAACACAAACCGGTGCGCAAAGCCTCACAACCACTCCATCGTTTACAGTTAGCGGTGAACTGCAAGTGACCTTATTTGTTGGGCTTTCTCTTGAACCTAAATTAATAGTAGTTCACGAAAAAGTTGCTAATGCATCATTAACTGCAAAGGTTGGAGCTGAGGTAAAAGCAGTTTTTTCAAGTGTGACCACAGCAGTACAAAATGATACCATCCACGACTGTGTAAAATGTATTGACGGAAAAGTAAACGCAAAATTCCAAGTAAAAGCAAAAGTGAAATTGCTTGATGCGGATTGGTTGAGTTTTGATATTAATATTCTGGAAACAACTGTCAAGCTTTTCAACTTTTATTATTCTCTTACATTTAACGAGCGAGGATTTACAGAATGTCCTCATATACGTTATTTGCACGAAATAAAGATACACAATTTGAATTCAGAACCTATAAGCGGTGCGAAAATAATCATAAATGATAATGAAGAAGTTTTAACCACCAATGAAGATGGCGTTGCTAAAGTATATCTGCCTCTGGGTTTCTATGATATAGAGGTTTCTGCAAATGGATATGTCACCAAAAAAACAAGCATAGGTATAGTAAAAAATATAAGCTTTATGCGCTCGTCTATTGTGAAACTGCTTACACCTGAGCAGGATAACGAAGCTCAAAAACTGGTAGATCAAATGCTTGATTCTTTTGGTTTTGCCCGTGATGGCTCGTCTAATCCTGAGGATGTGGATTATGAGAAATGGGATAGTGAGAATAACCCTGGGGAAGATATTCCAGAGGAAATTGAAGGTGTAAAGGTCAAGCAGGTTAGTCTTGGAGAGACCCACAGCGCTGCAATAACAACAGACGGCAGTCTTTATATGTGGGGAGATAATTATCACGGTCAGCTTGGAAATGGAACTAATGAAGACAGTTCTGTTCCTATAAAAATTATGGATAATGTTGCATTTGTAAGTCTGGGGTATTATCACAGTGCTGCAATAACAACAGACGGCAGTCTTTATATGTGGGGTTATAATTATTCAGGTCAGTTAGGAAATGGCACAACAGAAGACTGTTATACCCCTATAAAAATTATGGATAATGTCGCATCTGTCAGTCTTGGAGACGAACATAGTGCAGTAATAACAATAGATGGAAGTCTTTATACATGTGGACAGAATCTAGGAGGTGCTCTTGGAAACGGAACAATAGAAGGCAGTTATATTCCCATAAAAATCATGGATGATGTTACAACTGTCAGCCTTGGTGAAAATTATAGCTCAGCAATAACAACAGACGGAAGCCTTTATATGTGGGGAGTTAATTGGTACGGTCAGCTTGGAAACGGCACAACAGAAGACGGTTATATTCCTGCAAAAATAATGGACAATGTTACAGCAGTAAGTCTTAAATACGAAAGCGGTGCAGCGATAACAACAGACGGAAGTCTTTATATGTGGGGACAAAATGATTATGGTCAGCTTGGAAACGGTAAAAGCGGAGGAAACTATTTTGAATATGACGAAAGCATTGACAGTTATACTCCTATTAAAATCATGGACAATGTTGTGTCTGTAAGTCTTGGGAATGCACATAGTGCAGCAATAACAACAGACGGCGATCTTTATATGTGGGGATGGAATGAAAGCGGTATGATTGGAAACGGCACAACCGAAGATAGTTCTACCCCTATCAAAATAATAAATAATGTTGCATCTGTCAGTCTTGGATATGTACATAGTGCGGCAATAACAACAGATGGTAGCCTTTATACTTGGGGCGATAATTATTATGGTCAGCTCGGCAATGGCAAATGTGGAGGCAATTCTTGGTACGGCGGGTTTGACGACGGCATTGACAGCTCCACTCCTATAAAAATTACCATTCCGCCTGTGGCATCTGCTGCCAACGCAACATCTACATATTCGATGATGAAAGCTTCTCCATCCAACATCACCCAAACCTTTACCGACCTTATACCTAACGAGATATACAACTACTATTCCGTAAAATCCCGCACGGTAAAAGACGTTCTGTCGGCGTACAACCTGCTGTACATTGGGCAGGCGGTGTCGGACGAAAAAGGCACCCTTACCGTAAGCGTCCCCGATGGGGTGGTCTTTGTAAAGGCAATGACGGAATTTACCGTACGCAATGCGGATATAACCGAGGCTACGGCGTGCGAAGAATCGGTATCCCTGACATGGAATCCTGTGGACAATGCCGATGAATATGAGGTGATTGGCATCACGAAAGACGGCATCAGCGTTCAGGTAAAGACCTCCGATACGTCTATCGAGATAGACGGACTTACGCCTGATGAGGATTATGCTTTCGTTGTGACCTCAATCATTTACGGTGAACAATCTGTACCATATGTTAATGATTTTGTGTTAGTTCATACCGACAGTACAGAAGTGCTTATAGGCGATGTAAACAACGACGGAGTTGTCGACCCGCTCGACAATATCGCCCTTGCTATGTGGCTTGCAGGGTGGGAAGGCGATATAAACGAGGCTGCTGCCGACATAAACGGCGACGGTGCTATCGATCCGCTTGATAATGTTGCTCTTGCTATGTGGCTTGCCGGATGGTAAGTCTAATTATCCGTCAAGGAAGTTTTAATCAGATTATTAATCCCAAAAGGGTTTAATAAAATATAAAAAAGGAGATATAAAACCATGAAGAAATTAATTTCTTCCATTTTGACAGCAGCTGTCGCACTGACTGCAGCTTGTTGCACAGCAGCTGTCGCAAGTGCTGCGGACGCAAATGATGCGAAAGTAACACTCAGTGTATCCTTGGATAAGGATACTGTCTCAAGAGGCGATACCGTAACGGCAGTCATCTCTTTGGATGACAATCCCGGAATCATAGGCGCAAGACTTAATGTAGCGTATGATGAAAGTGTTTTGTCTATCGCTGATGCAAGCAGCGTTGTAGACAAACAACTGCTTGGTGGGCTTATCCCCGTAACTGTAGCTAATAACCCGTTTATAATTTATTGGTTAGAGGGCATGGGAATGGCAACCGCAAACAACACTTCTGAAGGTGTTTTGGCAGAGATCACTTTTAACGTAAAAGAGGATGCTGAATTCGGGGCACTTACAGATGCAGTTACGGTAGAAGTACTTCAGATCCCGTATATTTCGGAATCCGGTGCGCGTTTACAGTATACTGCTGATACTTATGTAGATAATTCTACCGAACTTCGTGTTCCCTGTACGACCCACTCATGGGGTGCATGGAATGAAACCAAAGCTGCAACATGTACTGCAACAGGCTCTCAAACAAGAAAATGCACTGTTTGCGGCGAGACGGAAAATGGAACAATCAAGGCCCTCGGTCACGATTACGGCAATTGGGCGTTGTCTACTAATCCTACTTGCACCGAAGCAGGTGAAGAAACCAGAACATGCTCTCGTTGCGATGCAAAAGAGACTCGCCCTGTTGATAAGCTTGGTCATGACTTTGGCAACTGGGAGCAGACCACTGATCCTACCTGTACTGAGAAAGGCGAAGAAACCAAGACATGCTCACGCTGTGATGCTAAGGAAACACGCACTGTTGATGCCCTCGGACATGACTGGAGCGAGTGGGAAGTAGCTGTTGAACCTACTTGCATCGAAAATGGCAAGGAAATCAGAACCTGCTCACGCTGTGATGCGGAAGAAACATTTATCAACGATGCTCTCGGACACAAGTGGGGCAGTTGGGAAATAACCGATGAGCCTACATGTACCGAAGAAGGTAAGCAGGTCAGAAATTGCGAACGTTGCGATGCAAGCGAAGAAGATGTTGTTACCGCACTTGGTCATGATGTATCGGAAGAGAATGCCGAAGTAGTTAAGGAAGCTACTTGTACCGAGGACGGAGAACTTAAGGGTATATGCGATCGCTGCGGAGAGGAAGTAGTTGAGACAATTCCTGCTCTTGGTCACGATTGGGGTGAATGGGAAGTAACCAAGGAAGCCACCGAGACTGAAGAAGGCGAGCAGACCAGAACCTGCGCACGCTGCGGTGAAACAGAGACTGAGGTTATCCCTGTTATTGAGCCTGAAGAACCCGACAATACTGAGGAACCCGGAAACACCGAGGAGCCCGGTAACACTGAAAATCCCGGTAATACCGAAGCACCCGACAATTCCAACAATGATAATCCTCCGACCGGGGTTGTTCCCGCTGTAAGTATTTTCGTGCTTATATCTGCCGCAGGCGCTGCAATGGCAGTATCCGGCATAAGAAAGCGCAAGTAAGCACTATTTTTTCGTATCAATATAATTATTTGATTTAAAACAAATCTCAGCCACTGTGAAGTGGCTGAGATTTTTCTTGTAGCTTAAGCGAAAATAAACCACCGCTTGAAGCGGTGGAATAAAAATCTTTAGATGCAAGAAAAATCCTCCTGTGGTATAATAGAAGCGGGTTTGGCAACCGCAAAAAGAACCAAATGAGGAAATGTCACTGAATGACAATCATAGTTTAACACATTCTAAGTGGAATTGCAAGTATCATATAGTGTTTGCGCCGAAATATCGGAGAAAAGTGATATACGGACAAATAAAGGCGGATATCGGAAGTATATTGAGGAAGTTATGTGAACAGAAACGAGTAAATATAATAGAGGCAGAAGCGTGCCCTGATCACATACATATGTTGGTAGAGATACCGCCCAATTTAAGCGTATCGCAGTTTATGGGGTATCTAAAGGGAAAAAGCTCACTAATGATATTCGACAGACATGCGAATTTGAAATACAAATATGGGAACAGGCATTTCTGGTGCAGAGGGTATTACGTAGATACTGTCGGAAAGAATAAAAATGCAATAGAAGAATATATACGAAACCAACTACAAGAAGATATTGCAATGGACCAGATAACGCTGAAAGAGTATATTGACCCGTTTACGGGTAGCAAGAACCAATAAGCAATAAAGAACAGCCGCTATAGCGGCTGCTCGTGAATAAGAATGCGGTTGCCAGGCTTTTCAAGCGTGCCTTCAGGCACAAGCCGATATTACGCCCTTGAAGGGCGAGTGCAAACCATCAGTTTCACTGGTGGTTTTGATTGTCTATTGCGGCGCATATTATAATCTTTCTCGGTTTGGAATACTCGATATTACGCCAAGGTGATATAGAATGTCTTTCATGACGCAATAAAACTCCTTCGCAACGAAATTTCTGGATGCTCCGTAATTGAATGTACCATAAATCAGATTAAAACCCCATTGCAATGGTCCACTTCATGCTGAATAATTTGCGCAGTCCAGCCTATGTAGGTTTTTATACGCGTTTGCAGTTCAGTAGTTTGATACCGCACCTTAATCGTCCTGTACCGCTTGCATTTGCGAGGACCACCAAGGAGGGACAAGCAGCTTTCCTCGGTATCGTACGCGCCGTCCTTCTTGATAATTTCGGGATTTAGAATCACCGTATATATGGGATTTCGCCCGCTTTCATCTAGAAAGGCGATAATTCGCTTGCGAATGCCAATCATATTCGCCGCCATTCCGACGCAGCTGTCCTTGTGTGCCGTCAGCGTATCGAGCAAATCCTGCGCAACCTGCATGTCATCTTTTGCCGCCGTTTCCGACTTTCCCGCAAGGAAAATCGGATCGTGCATGAGTTCTTGAATCATCGCACTCTTCCCTTTTACGCTAGCTCCGCCAAAATCTCCGACGCGTTGGTGTCGGGATTGACCTTCGACATGATTTTTTCGATGTTTCTGTTTTCGTCGATGATAAAGATGGTACGGACAACGCCAATTCTGATCTTGCCGTAGTTTTTCTTCTCCTGCCACACTCCGTAGGCTTGGATCGCTGTCAGCTCGGGATCGGATAGGAGGATGAAGGGCAGATTATACTTCTCGACAAACTTTTGGTGTGATGCAGTACTGTCCTTGCTGATGCCGATGACTTCGACGTTCTTCTCCTGAAAGCTCTGATACGATCTAGCGAAGGCACAAGCCTGCTGGGTACAGCCGTGTGTGTTGTCCTTGGGATAGAAATAGAGGACTACTTTTTTACCGAGGAAATCGGACAACGAAACTGATTTGCCGTTCTTGTCCTGTAATGTAAAATTCGGTGCTTTGGTTCCGATTGTAAGCATATTTTTATACTCCTTGTTGATTTATTGGTGTGTTGTTACGCTGTATAACACCTTCAGCCATGTAACTAAATTGTATAATGAATCATGCTACTAAAGGACATTATTTTTTTGTGAACGATCCCATGATTCCGCGAAATCCATATTTTCTCTGTCGCATTCACCATGGCACTGTACTTCTTCACTTATTTGTACTATCTCTGCATCTTCTTTGTAGAAACAACATCTACCACAAAGGTTTGCTGAAGTCCAAAAAAATAAAATGTAGGACTATTTGTTTTCTATGTTATCAAACCTTTTTTCTTGAAATACAACTTCGCCATACAGGAAATCCATTATTATCATTTTAACAACCAATTTATCTCTATCCAGATATGTAATATATCGGTACATATCATCTTGAATGTCCGCCCAATCCATCATGAAAAGGCCAAAATCGAGCTCGCCATCTCCTTCCATTTTTTCAAGTATTGGCTGCACGACAAAAATATTCCTAAAGACTCTAGAGCCTATTTCGGGCAACATTTTGTCGTTCATAACTTCTGCGCACTCAAGCTTTTCCCACTCCGTTTCACTGATAGTTGATCTCATTATGTATTTAGTATACAGAGGATCTCCATCCCAATCGTGAAAGTAATAATTTTCAGATAGTTCATATACAACATGACCAATTGCTAATTTAAGAAGTATCCGACCAATCCTATTATCAAAAACAAAGTGTTTTTGATCTAATGCTTCTTTGATTGATATTTTGGCTTCTCGCTTTTCCTTTCGGTCATCTGGATCTATTTGTAAAATTTCCAGATTATTATCAACAAAAATTGCTTTTAGACATTCGATATATGTCCTTGTATACAGTTCATCGGGGGAAAAACTGTTATTACATTTTTCACATGCCGGTAATACAGGGGGATCACTTGGTAATGGCCTTTTCAGAAATGCTTTTGATGGCACATGCTCTCTTGTATTTGCAATTGAACCGCAGTAAATACAGTAGTGAGTTCCTTTTCTGGAAAACTCTACAAAAGGCTTTAGAGTTTCGTTTCCCCAAAAGCAATTAAAACTGAATTCTTTTTCTTCGGCATCCATATATTCACCTCATATGTGGTAATTAATGTACTTAAGCTATCCTAATTTTTCTATAAATGTTTCCTTTCACACAACAAACAAATTGACTGTATTTTTGGCCTTTTGAATTTTGAGCTTTTTACCATTTGATAATGATAACTCTTTTTCTTCGGAATCAATAATCAATTCACCGTCGGCTAATGAAGAAATTTCTATACCCAGCGTTTCAGTTATCCTCTCTATTTCTTTTTTGTCAATAACCCAGCACCAATCTTTGCGATTATTCTTGTCTGGATTAGGGACACACTGAATACAGGCAAACAAATCTTTTTCCAGGTTGCGATTAAACACAACTGGAAGTATAGTTTCTTCTTGGCGAATAAGATTAATGGTTTGGAAGGGCTGACGTCCACGATATTCTAAATAAAGCTTATACAAATAAAAGACATAGCTATGAGTAAGACGACAAACACGCCGAAGATTAAAAGTTGGCGTATCGCTATCCATTTCAAAATCATTGAAAGATATTAAGCGTGGGGTATAATCATTGCTAGTGATCAGATTAAACGCTTCTTCTGCTTGTCCCCTCAAAACTTTAATTGAAGAGAAAAACTGCTGTAATCTTTTATGATATTCAACCATGTAGTTGGGCAAGAGCTTATACTGTATGTTGTCTAACCCTTGTGATAGTGTAATTTTGCACTGACCGTCAGAGTTAAAAGCACACAGATTGATTATCTCATGCGCTATGTATTCTCGATGTTGATAATCGACTTGGAGTATTTCGCTTTCATCAGTGAGCGATTTTCGAAAATTGTATATTGAGGCTGTTTTTAGATTGTTTGCCCACTTAGAAAATTGCGATTGTTTCAAGAGGGTGGCCGGCAATAATTCAGCCAATGCATTCCTGGGGCTTTTGTTGGGTCTGCGTGCCATATCGCAGTCTTGTCCAATCAATACATACCAATGACCGTTATCATCTGTAAAGATATCCCCAGCAGCAACAGGTAAATAATACTCATTTATGGTGTAGTCAAAAGCCTCTAATGTATTGAGCTTTTGAAGGGACACGTCTGGCACATCATCGGAGTCCTCAAGACTATTAATCACTCGTGATAGCGCTATTAAATGCTTAATAGTCTCTGAATTCTTATTTGAAGCTGTAGAAAGAAGTCGAATCCAATCGTTGATAATTTGATATTCTGATTCCCCCTCGTTCCGAGCTTTTCTTGATAAGTAGAAAGCAATTCCCTTATTTTTCTTGGCAGATTCAAACGCCCCATCTAATCCGACAAGTGTTTCGTTTTTAAGTTCAGACAGGAAGTAATTGTAGGCACTCTTTGCGATACTGGTCTCAAGATTATCAATGCTATCTTTGGATGTATATTCGAAATAAACTTTATCACTAATTACTTCAAAAGCATCTTGTGATGAGAAGATACTTCCAACAATATTTTTCCTTTCCGAAGTACATGCCTCCTCGATGACTTTAACTATCTCATCAGCGCGCTTAGCATCATCTAATTGGTTATCGATAATACAGACTACACTCTGATTGTTAGTAGCCTTATCAATATCGGTTTTAAACAAGCTCTGTGTTGAAGCCGAGAAATCCGTATAAATGCGTATAGGCTTTGTACGACTATCAAAAAGAACATAATCGTCAAAAAGGACATCAAACTGAGAAGGGTGAGTTACTCCAATGCCATATTTTGCGCCCAGTTTGTATGCATCAGGAAGGGCCTCTCCTTCAATATCAGAGTACAGTTGTTCAATTTCGTCTTTTAGAGCAGGATCAAAGGCGTTTACAAGCGAAAAAGCCCCGGTAATATCTCCAAAAGTGACATTGTCTCTCCAGCTACCAATTGCATCAAAACATTTATCGAAAGCTTCGAGATATCTTTGTAATTTCACCGCAAGATCTGGAGAAACGCTGTTGATATCAGACAAATAAAGCTTACGATCTTCTAAATGCAGGCGTGTTATATCATATAATGCACTTTCCTTTTTGTATTTGTTCTGTTTGAAATCGTCCTCAAAAATAATAATGCATTGACAATTTATCGAAGAAAATAATTCTCTATAGTTCATTACAAGTCCTCCGATGTATTGCTGACAATCAAAAACTTAAACCGATTTCCGTATTGATTTCGATCCTCAAGCAATTCGATTTCTCCACCAAAAGAATTCAAAAGTTTCCTCACAATATATAATCCCATACCGCGTCCTTCGGAAAATGGTTTTCCGGATTGTAAAGGTTCAAAAAGAATATCTTCCATGCTCTTAGATACACCAGTACCAGTATCATATATTATTATTCCGTCAATACCATGTTCTTCGATAGTAATCTCATCAACTCCAGAAAAAGAGTAATAAGGATCACTTTGCGCTCTTTTCCTCCGGACATCAATCCAATAAAGAGAATTGTTAATTAGATTATAAAAAACATGCAAAAGAACTCCTTTGGGAACAAACCAAGTGAGATCTCCTGTTTTGCAGTTGATAAAGATTTTTTCTTTTTTAACATTTTCCTTTAAATTTTCGGCAATCCCAGAAACTACAGAAAAAACGCTTTGATAAATAAACTCATCGAACGTACCTTTCTTTATAAACGTAGTTTCTAAAAAAGAATACAAATCACCGACTTGATCTAATTTCCCGGAAATATTAGTATAGCTATTTTGGATTGGTACAACGTGATGATTATATGCTGGCACATCACCACTATTCACAAAATAATCTTTCAAATAAGCAAAGTGCTCATCAGTTTTCGGTGATATTCCGGTTTTGCTTAGAGAATGAAGTTCATGGGTTATCGTCTCAGTAATAAGTCCGTTTGCCATTAGCTTGTAGTTGTTGTAGGACTCGACCTCTATAGCCTTTAGTTGTGCATCTGCTTCGGAAAGAAGTACAGCTGTTTTTTCTTGCACAGTTGAATCGGCCTTAATATCACTGTCAAGTTTCTTTAGCGTATCAGATAAAAAAGAATAACTCTTCTCGGGTAGTGAAACCTGATCGGTTCCATCAATCCTTTTTCCCTGATCTAAATGCTGTGCAACATCTTGCAAGGCTTTTTGCATACGTTTATTTCTGCGGATCATCTCTTGGAGATCTGCATCATTCTTTTTTACTCTTTTTGCTAAATTTTCGCCTAATAAACCTTCTTCAGCCAATAGAACTTTGATAATATCATTTGCCTTTCTGTTAAGCTCATAAAACAAATAATTGAAGACGACATTAATCAACAATTTAAATGCTTCCGATGTCCTATTTTCACTGATATCAAGCCTAGAGCTGATTTCCTGAATATTATCTTGGGAATCATCAGAAAGAGAAACATAGCCCACGGTATTACCTAAATCAAATCGATACCACTGTTGACCTTTTGTCCTGAATTGTTGCAATTTAATCCAATCGCTTTCTTTATCTCCCAAGAAACCGATTCGATATACACCACGGTATAATTTTACTCCATTATAATTTTCCAAAAAATATTTCAAATCGCTCAGTGAATAGCGATGATCCGTATGGTTCAATTCAAATGCAGAATCTATAATAATTTTATCTCCAATAGCTGCACCCTGTTTAAAACTATATATTGAACCATTAACAGGAGCGATTTTAGTTAATTCTTTGATAGTCTCATTTGCTTTTTGTCTAATAAAGTCTTCGAAGACTTCCTTTTTCCTTGGTGATTCATTCGTTGCGTAGAAGTCGCTTAATATCTGATAGAAATAATCGGTTAGCTCATTTGTAGATAATGTAGACTCAAGAACATTGCCTATACGACCCGAGTTTTTAATAAGCAATTCCTCATAATATTGATGAGATTTTTTTAACCGCTTGAATGCTTCCGCTTTGACAAGCGCACGATGGACACGTTCAATAAACCATGGTTTAATAGATAATCCATAGTTTAGTAATTTCTCTTCATTTCTTTGAAATCGGAAATGATGGACAGATTCAGCCAATTCCAGCGTATCATGTGGGAACGCGATATCAACTTTATTGTTATCAAAATAAAAGTTAATGCGAGGGGAATTAGTGTTATCAGTAATGAATGGTGAAATCAAAAAATTAAGTGCCGATTTAAGATCTCGGTTAATCTGTATTTGGTTTTCTACTCCACCGATACCGTCAAGTGGCAATTGCTGAAACTGAATCGCATTGTCAATGTAGTCCTCAAGATTAATTCCAAAAATCCACAGACGAGTATGATGACTAGTGGATGGTGCTTCAAAACTGGGGACCTCTTTTGCACCTTTAATTACATCTTCCCAATTGATAAAAACATAAGATGTGTGATTCTCTTTAGGAGAAGAGGTTTCAACAAGAAGAGCAGAACCGAGACGCTGTGTAGCAAGTCGCCCAATTCCCTTCTCTCCAAGAGAGCTGCTTTCATTAGACTTAATATTCGTCGCGATTTTTAAAAATCCATCATCAATAACGCGATCAGTCATTCCTAAACCATCGTCTTCAACAATAAGAAATGGCATCCTAAAGTAATCATGAGGAATATTTTCTGCAAGTAAGTTGTCATTTACCTCTATCGGAAGGAAATTATTACATACACGTAAATTGATTGTTTTTGCTTTAGCGTCAATAGAGTTCTTAACAAGCTCAATTACTGCGACCTCTGACGAAGTTATTAAATCTCGCCCAAGATGCTTAATTACACGCGGATCAATTACGATTTGTCTCATTATTGCCCTCCTGTATTTCTTTCAAAGTTTCTTTTAAAGTTTTAGCGATAGCAGCAGCCATTAAATAGGGAACCCCGTTTCCTATCATCTTAAATTTATCTGACAAAGAAAGCATGGGGAGTACGATAAATTCCTTGGGTATCGACTGAATAGCCATTGCCTCAGCGACAGAGATTCGCCGCTCCTTATACGGGTGTAAGTGGACCTCATTATGTCCGTATGCAGCAGTTGGAGAGTATCTCCATCGATGCAAACGCTTAAAGGATTTTCTACTAGTATCTCCTTCTTGTATAGTTGCAATCTTCTCCCGCCCTTTTTTTACTGTAAAAACATCATTGCCGTTAATGTGATGTATTACATCGTTTTTATCAAACCAATATTCAACAGTTAGTTCTTGAGGAATATCTGGAAATATGAATTTGAACGAACCGTCAACTTCAAAGTCTCTTGTAGTAGGCCATTTTCTCGCTAAAATATTTTCAGTGTTAAAAAGACTATATCTGTCCCAATCAAAAGAAAAAAAGTTCGGAACCACGCGAAATATGTCCTTATTAATCCCAATCATAAAAGCGCGCTCTCTAAACTGAGGAACCCCGTATGCCAAAGAGTTTATTATTTTGTCATCAAAAAGATAATTATTTGCTTGAACTTTTCTCTTCATTTCATTGTAAAAGACTCGATGTTTCTCTGTTTTTACCAAGCCCTTAACGTTTTCAAATAAGAAGAAATCAGGTTTGCACCGACATATAATATCAAAATACACTTTTGTTAATCTACCATTTTTCCCACTTGCACCTGCATTCTTTCCTGCAACAGAAAAGTCCGGACACGGTGGACCGCCGATAAACCCAACTACGTTGCCTTTTTCGCGTTCTTTTGCAATTAACTCTATTAGATTCCGCTTTCCACGACGTTTTGCGTATCTTTCAGCACTATCATTATGATATCCATAGATCGGAGTATTTAAATGCATCTGCTGTCTGGCATATTGGTATGCAGATATAAATCTATGGTCATACTCATTAACAAAAACTATATTATAGCCATTTCTTTCAAACGCTAAATCCAAAATGCCTATGCCGGAAAAGAAGGAGAAAACTGTTAATTTTTTTTGCATAATAATCTCAATCCCTAATTTATTTGGTTATTTAACTATTTCCATTACATCGCAAAAATCGCAATTCAAAACCTTGCATATACAAACAAGAACGGCCATTGCAACAAGTTCATTTTTATTAAGTTTTGTAAATGTAGAGGGAGAGATGTCCGCCGCTTTGCGGAGCTTTAGTTTCGTCATGTTTTTTTTAATTAACAGTATCCATAATTTTTTATAATCTACCAACACTATTTGCACCTCATATTTTGAGATTAGCCTGTGGCTACAATTTTTTATTGTTAGTATAACACAATCCGACGGATTTTTCAAGGTAATATCGGGAAAAAACAAGATAATTTGCAAATATTTAGAAATCACAGCAGAGAAGCCAATTATATTCGCTCATCGAATTCAATCAAACATAGAATGTCAAAATTCATTTTAAGCTTGTAATGTCAGATTGACTTTCGACAATATATAGACAGGGAAATTGCGATTTCAGAATATTTTGAGAAAAAATAGAATGGACTAATTTTGATTTTTAAATAAAACGAGATGCGCAACCGCCAATTTCTTTGTCTACTGCGGCGCAAATTTTGATCGTAGGAATATTTGTCAAACCGGTTGACTTACCAGCGGAATAGAGTTACAATACAAATGCTCCTACGGGCGGGCGCTAAGGCGTCGCTTCTGTAGGAGCATTTTTTACGACCACATAACTGACCATAGTGCGATTTGGAGTACGTGGAAACAGTGGAGACAAGAGGGCACGAAAGCATCTTTTCCGGAGCGGAAAGTGCCGAAAACGGCTATTTCCCAGTTAAAAAATGTTCAGACCGCCCTTTGGGATGTTGAGGCCGCAGGTTCGAACCCTGTCACTCCGACCAAAAAATGGAACCGCAATTAGATGCGGTTCTTCTTGTTTGCAAGTATAAAATGAAAAGGATGTAATATCAGTCACTACTTTTTCAAAATAATATTAGCAACTGTCTATGTTGTTTCTCTATGGCTCCCATATCAGTACCTGTTTATTCCACATCACCGCTGCTATCAATAAACCCCAATTTTTTTAATCTGGCGCGTATACCGCCTCTTGATCTTTTTAATGTCGCGGCGATCTCCGAGACAGGAACGTTTTTGTTAAACAGATCGACCAAACATTCTTCCTCTTCCGGCGTCCACGCCTGACCTTTGTTTTCAACAGCGGCTTTCTTCTTGCTATCTGAATAATTGACGATAACCTCAATGTTATCAAGTATGAATTGCTGTGCTTCTCTGTTATATAACACTACCGTGTAATTGCCGTTATAGCCTACTCGCTGTTCCGTCAGTATACCTAACTCTTCGCCCTGAACTGTGGGGCGTTTTTTCTTCGCGCCGTCCGGCATAACTTTTTCTTCAAGCGCACCTATTTCAATCAGCCATGAAGTAATTTCTGAATACTTTAACTTGTAACAGGTTTCTAGATCAGCCAAATCATTTATACGCTTGGCTATTTCGCTTACAGGGATAGGTGTAGGAGAAAAAGAAAATTGAGTTATTTTTTCGGCGGGGAGGGAAAAAGGCTGCTTGGTTGTTTTTGATTTTGCGATGACGCCGTTGTTCTCAATTACCTGTCGTAAAATATCCGAGACATAAAACAAGCATCGGGAAAGACGGACGTTATTTATAATATCCGTGTCTGATGCAGGGGTGTCGTCAATTGGGTTGATACCGTTCGCAAGCTTATCAATATACATTTTTGCTCTTTGCATTTTCTCAAGTTCAGTCATTATATTAACCTCCGAAAAAATTAATAATCCGCAAGCTTAACAGTATTTTATACATACTGTTTTATTAATTTTATCATATATTTCAAACTTTTTCAACTAATTATGGGATAATAATGATATGCTTTTCTTAATCAAAAAGAAGTTTTATGATATTATTATCGAAAATGATTTGGCTATAGATTAGTTCTATAACCTACTATACCTATATGATATTGGACTTTCGAGAGCTTTTCTGCTATAATGTAACAAGAGAAAATCAAGGAGGACACTTAAATGGCGATAAAAACACCTATACCTCGGTCTATTCGCATGGTGTGGTTAAAAGAGTGCTGCGTGATACGATGTTGCATCGGTCGAATGTGACGCTTGCATTGATTGCCGAAGGAGCGGCAAATCGCTTCGGCTGCTGAAAAAGAAATAAAAACAAACCCTGTGTAGAAACGAAAGGAAGAAATCACAATGAAGAAAAATTTTAAACGTATTATAGGATCGGTTTTGAGCTTTGCTCTCGTGCTTGGCGTATTTTCGGGATGCTCGACCGAAGAGGAGAACGACGACCAGCTTGCGGCTATTCAAAAGTCCGGTAAGATAGTTGTCGCTGTAGAGGGCACCTATCCTCCCTTTACATATCATGATACCGACAGCAACGAGCTTATCGGTCTCGATATTGAGATAGCGCAGGCTATCGGCGAAAAGCTAGGCGTTGAGGTAGAATTTGTAGAGGGTGCGTGGGATACGCTGCTGGCAGGTGTACAAAGCGGACGCTTTGACACCGTTATCAACGCGGTGACCGCCACAGACGAGCGCAAAGAGACGCTGGATTTCAGCGACCCCTACTTATATATCCCCAGAGAGATAATCGTAAAGGGCGATAATGACGAGATAAAAAGCGCGGATGACCTTGACGGTAAGGTAATAGCAACCAACGCAACCAACGTAATAATCCCGTATGCCGAAGAGCACGGCGCGACATTAGCCGGCATTGACACCAGCGGCGAGGCGGTTGATCTGATACTGTCAGGACGCGCGGACTTTACCTGCTTTACACCCTTAGTACTTAAAAGCTATCTGGATGCGCACCCCGATGCAGATCTGAAGGTAGCGTACGTTATCCCGGGCTTTACCGATCCGGTGGCTATTCCCATCCGCAAGGGTGAAGACCGTCTGCGCGAGGCAATCAATGAGGCCCTCAACGAGATGAGAGAGGACGGCACCCTGTCTGCTATCTGCGTTAAGTACGCCGAGTACGACTATACAAACAAAGCGGAAGAATAAGACGGAAAGCAGGACGCTATGAGTGAGAGATTATTTGGGATACTGACGGAATCTTTCCCGAAAATTTTGATGGCGTGTATCCAGGTTACCATTCCGCTGACCCTGCTGGTGTTTTCGATAGGACTGATTTTGGGATTCTTTCTGGCGCTGGTGCAGGTGGCAAATGTGCCGGTGCTCAGGCGAGCGGCGCGTGTGTATGTCTGGCTGTTTCGAGGGACGCCCCTTTTGGTACAACTTTATATCGTGTTTTTTGGGCTGCCCTCTATCGGAATCACGCTGGATGCATTTCCGTCGGCTTTGATAGCTTTTTCACTCAACAACGCAGCCTATACATCTGAGACTGTCCGTGCCGCACTTCTGTCTGTCCCGCAGGGGCAGACAGAGGCCGGTTATATGGTAGGGCTGAGCTATGGACAGATAATGCGCAGGATAGTGATACCGCAGGCTGCCAGGGTGGCGTTTCCGACACTGTCTAATTCGCTTATCAGTCTGACTAAGGATACATCGCTCGCTGCCGCGATAACGGTCGTCGAGCTGTTCAAGACGGCACAGCAGGTGGCGGCAGTGTATTTCGAGCCGTTCGCGCTGTACTGCGAGGCGGCACTCGTTTATCTGATGCTTAACACGCTTCTTACGCTTTTGCAATCTTTCTTGGAAAAGAAAATAAACCCGACCTCCGCAAAGAAAACGCGGCGATCGTTAATTCAAATCGGAAAGGAAAAAAACCATGCCTAGAATAAATGTAATAGATTTAGAAAATGCCTCTCCCGAGGTGAAAAAAACTATAGAAGCCCACGTCGCAAAGGGTCATCGCGTTACCAATGAAAAGCTGACGCTTTTGCACAATGTGCCGTCTTTTCTGGCGCTTGAAGAAAGCTCGTATACCCTTGCTGAAGAGCTGGAACGCCTTATCGGAAGACGTGCGTCTAATTTCTTCGAATATGCCATTTCTGTACAAAACGAATGCCTTGTATGCACCGCTTATTTCTCCAAGCTGTTAAGGGCAAACGGTATCGACTATGAGACCTTTGAATTTACCGACCGCGAGAAGCTGCTGATAGAATACGGTCAGGCCATCGCAAAAGAGCCAAAGGCTGTTCCGGATGAGTTGTACGAACGTATGCAGAAAGAATTTACCGATGAAGAGATAGTTGCCATCACCACAATGGGAGTAATTATGATAGCAAATAATTATTTCAACGATATTTTGCAGGTGACACCCGAGGCGATATTCGATGCTTGAAGTAGCAGATCTGCACAAAAGATTTGACGGCAACGAAGTCCTGAAAGGCGTAAATTTTAAGGTTGACAAGGGCGAGGTAGTCGCGGTGCTGGGCAGCAGCGGTTCAGGTAAAACCACTCTGCTGCGCTGCATCAGCTTTTTGGAAAAGGCAGACCGTGGCGGGATAGTTTTCGGCGATTTTCATAAGGATATAACAAAGGTCAAAAGCAAAGAGATACGCCAACTGCGCATGAGGATGGGGTTTGTATTTCAAAGCTATAATCTTTTCCGCAATAAAACAGCCATACAGAACGTGATGGAGGGACTGACCGTTGCGCGAAAGACTCCTGACGCAGAGGCAAAGGATATTGCCGTCAGCATGCTGAAAAAGGTAGGTATGCTTGACCGTGCCGATTATTATCCCGATCAGCTATCCGGAGGTCAGCAGCAGCGTGTGGCTATCGCACGGGCAATCGCGACCTCTCCTGAGATAATTTTATTCGACGAGCCTACCTCAGCGCTTGACCCGGAGCTTACCGGCGAGGTGCTGGACGTAATGAAGCTGCTGGCAGGCGAGGGGACTACCATGGTGGTAGTTACGCATGAGATGGGCTTTGCCCAAAGCGTCGCCAACCGCGTTGTGTTTATGGACGGCGGAGTTATCATAGAAGACAGACCCTCAAGCGACTTCTTCAGCAATCCCAGAGAAGAAAGTGTAAAGCGTTTTCTCAGAAGGACGATGTTCGATTATGATTATTCTATCTAATGGGCTGACGGGCTAAAGACATCTTGCGGCACTTTTACATGTTATATGGGGCAGTACTTTTGTTGCGGCAAAGGTGCTGCTTCGTCAGTTCGGGGCTGTAGAGATAATCTTCCTGAGATTAGCGATTGCGTTAGATAATTTCTTAAAAAAGGAGACAGATAAAAAATGAGCAATGAGATTGAGACCCGATGTGTCCACGGAGATATAAATTCAGGCTTGAAGGATGAACACCGCGCGATAAGCTATCCTATCTATCAGACGGCGTCCTTCAGCCATATTAAAACCGGACACAACGACAGCGGATTTGACTACACACGAGAGTCTAATCCTACCCGCAGACGGCTGGAGGAGGTAGTGGCTTCTTTAGAGGGCGCGGACGGAGCGACCGCGTTTTCTTCCGGCATGGCGGCGGTCAGCGCAACATTTGAGCTGTTTTCGCCCGGCGATCATATCATCTGCTCGGAGGATCTATACGGCGGCGTGATACGCCTGCATAACCTGATAAGCAACAAAAACGGAGTAACCGCCGATTATGTTGACACCACGGATATACAGGCGATAGCGTCCGCTATCAGACCGGACACAAAGGCGATTTACATAGAGACGCCCAGCAACCCTATGATGAATATTACCGATCTGCGCGGCTGCGCAGAGCTGGCAAAAGAACACGGGCTGCTGCTGATAGTGGATAATACCTTTCTTTCCCCTTATTTTCAAAATCCGCTGTCTTTGGGTGCTGATATTGTAATACACAGCGGCAGCAAGTTTTTGGCAGGACATAATGACACTATATCCGGCTTTGTCTGCACTAAGGACCCCGCGCTTACCGCTAAGATAAGATTGCTGTCCAAAACCACCGGCGGCACTCTGTCGCCGTTTGACAGTTGGCTGGTAATGCGCGGAATAAAAACTCTTGCGGTGCGCATGGAGCGTCAGCAGGAAAACGCCGTGAAAATTGCCGAATGGCTGTTAAAACAGCAACAGGTCGCAAAGGTGTTCTATCCCGGTCTGAAAACCCACCCCGGATATGAGATAAACGCATGTCAGTCGCGGGGCGGCGGCAGCATGATCTCTTTTAATGTTGACAGCCAAGAGACCGCGCTGCGGATATTGCAAAAGGTAAGGCTGGTGATTTTCGCGGAAAGCCTAGGCGGTACGGAATCGCTGATTACTTATCCGACGGTTCAGACGCATCCCGACGTTCCGCAGGAAATGCGAGAGCATCTCGGTATTACCGATACGCTTTTGCGCCTGTCGGTGGGACTGGAAAACGTGGACGATATTATTGCTGATTTGAAACAGGCATTTGAGGAATGAGTATGGGAGCATATAATTTTGATAAGGAAATTTCACGGCGCAATACCAACAGCCTGAAATACGATTTTGCGGTAGAGCGCGGACGTCCTGCGGACGTCCTTCCGCTTTGGGTGGCGGATATGGATTATCCCGCGCCGCAGCCGGTTCTGGATGCGCTGAACAAGGCGGTAGATCACGGCATTTTCGGCTACAGCGAGGTGAAAAACGACTATTACAGAGCCGTTTCCTCTTGGTTCAAAAAGCATTTCGGTTGGGAGACAAAACCTGAATGGCTTATCAAAACGCCGGGGGTGGTGTTTGCGCTGGCGATGGCGGTGCGCGCTTTAACAGAGCCCGGCGACGGTGTGCTTATCCAGCCGCCGATCTACTATCCGTTTTATGAAGTGATAAGGGATAATGACTGCAATATAGTAGAAAATGAATTGATATATGATAACGGTCGCTATGAGATCGACTTTTCTGATTTTGAGGCGAAGGTCAGAGAAAACGGTGTGAAATTGTTTATTCTCTGTTCACCGCATAACCCTGTCGGACGTGTTTGGACAGAAGCTGAGCTTCAGCGGCTGGGTGAGATTTGCGAAAAATACGGAGTTACGGTAGTATCGGACGAGATACATTGCGATCTTGCCTTCGCAGAGTATCCGCACACAGTCTTTACCGACGCTTGTCCGAATTTGGCCGAACGCTCGATTATTTGCACCGCGCCCAGCAAAACCTTTAATTTGGCAGGCTTGCAGGTATCAAATATCTGGATACAAAGCTCGAACATCCGCGGAAAATTCCAAAAGGAGATAAACCGCAGCGGGTATTCTCAATTAAATTCCCTTGGATTGGTCGCGGCGCAGGCTGCATACGAGACAGGCGAGGAATGGCTGACGGAATGTAAAAGGTATTTGCGGAGCAATTTGGATTTTCTGCGTGATTTTTTACGCGACAGACTTCCGCAAGTCAGGCTTGTCGAGCCGCAGGGTACCTATTTCGCGTGGCTGGATTGCTCCGGCTTGGGATTGGATAAAAAACAACTGAACGACCTTGTCGTTAACCGCGCAAAGCTATGGCTGGACGCAGGACATATTTTCGGCGAAAGATCCGAACTGTTTCAACGTATTGTTTTGGCGTGCACCCGAAAGACGTTGGAGCAGGCACTGACGCAGCTAGAGTCGGCAGTTTATAAATCGCAGCAGATTGTATAGAAAAAATAGCAGTTTTATAAACACATAACACTAAATCCGGCGAGCCGATTTTTCGGCTCGCCGGATTGTTTTTTTATTTAGTTGTTTGATTTCTCAGTTATGGATATCGCTTATTTGCTTTGTTAAGTTCATCTTTGCTCGGCAGCACCGTCATTATGCTGCCTTTTCCTTGGCGTGATTAAAATAACATCCCCACACTTTTCACAGCTAACTAAAGCGAATTATCGGTCATTTTCATTCTCTTCCAAAAGCTTTTGCTTTATCATATCCCTCGCCCGCTTTACGCGTATTCTCTCATTGCTGAGTGAAACACCGATCATATCCGCGATATCCTTATCTTTCATACCTAAATGATATTTTAGCATAATGACCGATGAATATTTATCATCAAGCGAGTTGATTATATTCATCACATGTTGCTGAAAAACTTTATTTTCTACTTTTTCTTCAAGTCTGCTCAGATCCGGACTTTTTTCTAAAAATTCATCATCAGCGACCTCGTTTTTGTTTTTATTATAAATCTTCAGTGCTTTGTTCTTTGCGATAAGAATCAAAAAATTGCGGGTTTCTTTTGAGTACGGATCGTCGATCTTATCCATCCTTTTTATCAAATATAAAAAGGTGTCATGTACCGCGTCTTCAGCAAGAAAATTGTCTTTTAATATCTTATAAGCGTGATAGTACAGCACGCTGCGGTATGTAGTATATATCGTTTCAAATTTATCTTTTTCCTCATCGGTATCAAGCATTGATAGATATATGCTGATCATTTTATGCTCCTTTTACAGATTGTATTGTTTATACTGTATATTATACCGCATTTAACGTAATTTTTCAAGTGCATTACAGATTATTTCAATATATGCGTATAGTCAGCTGTAAAATATAAGGCGGAATTTGTTAAAAAGTTAAATTAAGACGATATATATAAAAATAAAAACTGCATTAAAATTTTGTTACAAAATTTTTTAAAAAAAGATAAACGAAATTTTATAGCTAAAATTGTACAAGTATAACGAAGATATTGTAAAACGGCGAAAAATGTCGCATGCGTTATTGACTGGGTGGTTATCTTTTTTTATAATTAATTTGAAAAAATAAAACGATATACAGAAAATGACGGTAGGTAAGATATATGACAGATAACGGTGCTTTTAAGACACATTTCAACGAAAACACAGGAGAGTATCAAACCAATCAAGCTCATCTGACGCGCACAGCAGAGTTGGCACAAAAGCGCAACCGACTGCCCGAGCTGGATAATATAGTGCATCTTGCGGCTTTGCTGCACGATGTAGGCAAATATTCAGATGCTTGGCAGGAGTATTTTCTTAAAAGTGTAAAAGATGAACCCGGCGGAGAAAAGCTGGATCACGCAACCGCAGGCGGTCAGGCGGCAAGAGAGTTGATGGGCGGCTCTCCGGCGTCAGTAATGATACAGACGGCGATATATTCTCACCACGGGCTTTGTGACTGTTATTCTTTGTATGATGATACTTTTTTGCTGGATAAACGTAACAATAAGGCGGCAAGTCTTCCTATAGCGGAGTGTACGGAAAACTTTTATAACGAATTTAATAAGGAAGATATAAAAAAACTGGCAGAGCTGGCTGACGCGGACGCAAGAGCTTTATGCGTAAGGATAAAGGAGAAAATTAAAGAATGGGGCGGCGAAAAAAACGCGTACGGAAACAGCCGTTTTTATCTCGGCATGTATCAGAAATTACTGATGTCGCTGCTTATAGACGCCGACAGGCGTGACACCGAGGATTTTGCTTTCGGAAGAGATATTGGCTGTACCGTAGAGGACACCGCCCGTCTTTGGGAAGAATGCGAAAAAACGTTGGAAAATATGCTTGCCGGTTTTAAGGCGGACAGCGATATAAACAGACGCAGAAGCGAAATATCGTTAATGTGCAAAAACGCGGCGGACCAAAGCTGCGGCAGGTATCTGCTTACCGTGCCGACCGGCGCGGGAAAAACGCTCAGCAGTCTGAGGTTTGCCATATCGCACGCGAAAAAGTTCAACAAAAGCAGGATTATCTATGTCGCGCCTTTTCAGTCGATAGTTGAGCAGAACGCTCACGAGATAAGAGAGGCATTGGGACATCCCGGCGTAGTGCTGGAGCATCACTGCAACATTATCATAGAAGATGAAGAGCAGCAGATGAAGTATGACCGTATCACCGAGGATTGGCAGTTTCCTGTTATCGTGACTACGGCAGTACAGTTTTTGAATACGATATTTTCCGCAAAAACCGGATGCCTGCGGCGTATGCACAGTCTTTGCGACAGCGTGATAATAATAGATGAGGTACAGGCGTTGCCGATAAACATCACTGAGCTGTTCAATATGGCAGTGAATTTCTTTTCAGAGTTTGCGGGGACTGATTTTGTGCTGTGCACTGCTACCCAGCCGAGACTGTCAGAGCTGAAAAAGAACAATTTGCTTTTTGCCGGGCAGATGGCGGGAGATCCAAAGCAATACGAACAGGCGTTCAAGAGGGTCGATATAGACGACGATACAGGCATTATTCCCGCCGGGATGAGCATTGAGGATGCCGCCTTGTACATATCTGAAAAAGCGGAAAAATACGGCAGCGTTTTGTTTATCGCCAATACAAAAAGCTGCGCCGAAAAAATCTATCAAAGAGTAGCTCAGCTTAAAGGCGGCGAGTTTGAGGTAAGTCATCTCAGTACAAATATGTACCCTGAGCACAGACGTCAGGTGATAAAAAGTCTGAAGAAAAACACCGATAAAAAGCGTATCTGCATTAGCACTCAGATAGTAGAGGCGGGGGTGAATATATCCTTTAAGTGCGTAATACGCTCATTCGCGGGGCTTGACAGTATTATACAGGCAGCGGGACGCTGCAACCGCAACGGCGAGTATGACCGCGGAAATGTATTTGTAGTGCGTATGAACAGCGAAGCGGAAAATCTTTCGCATCTGAAAGATATACGGTTGGCGCAGCAGGCGATGATAGATGTACAGATGTACATAAAAGATAAAAACAGAGATATGTCGCTTGACTCGCCCGAGGCGATAGAACTTTATTTCAATCGTTATTATGAGAGCAGGAAAAACGAACTTGATTATCCTGTTACAATAAACGGTACTGCTACCGGAATATTAGATATGCTTTCCGAGAATAAAAAATTCTGTCAAGAAAAGCACAAGCCGATGCTGGTACAGGCGTTCAAGACCGCGGGAGAAGAATTTGAGGTAATCGCTGACGCGGGTAAAATAACTCTTGTGGTGGAAACAAAGGAGACAACCGAAAAGCTGGCTATGTTGGAGGATATCAAGACCGACGGAAAAGACAAGCGGCGCATACTGCGAGAGCTTCAATCCTACACTGTGTCGGTGTCCGGATATCAGAAGGACAAGCTGGCAGGCGGGATACGAACTATTATGAACGGACAGATAGCGGTGCTGGATGAAAGGTTTTATAATGAAAAAATCGGCGTTACTTATGAGCCAAAGCCTATGGCTTTTATAAATCTATAAATCAAAACAGAAAGGAAGGTATCAAATGCACGAAAACAAGATAGAGTTTGAAGTATCGGGCGACTATGCGCTGTTTTCCGACCCTGTCACAAGGGTGGGCGGCGAAAAGCTCTCTTACCAAATACCTACATACGAGGCGTTAAAGGGGATCATACATTCCATATACTGGAAGCCTACCATAATTTGGGTAGTGGACGCGGTAAGAGTGATGAACCCCATACAGACCGAGTCCAAGGGCATCCGCCCTATAAAATACAACGGCGGAAACGACCTGTCTTATTACACCTACTTAAAAGATGTCAGGTATCAGGTTAGGGCTCATTTTGTGTGGAACGAAAACCGTCCCGAGCTTGAACATGACCGCAACGAAAACAAACACCATAACATTGCGAAAAGAATGGTAGAGCGCGGGGGAAGAAGGGATATCTGGCTTGGTACAAGAGAATGCCAGGGGTACGTTGAGCCTTGCGTATTCGGCGAGGGAGAAGGGGCCTATGACAACATCAACGAGTTAGACTTTGGGTTTATGTATCATGGGATAACCTACGCCGACGAGGCGATGAACGAAAAAGACAAGGGCGCAATGACAGTCAGATTTTTCAATGCGGCAATGAAAAAGGGAATAATCGAATTTCCAAAGCCCGAAGAGTGCGAGAAAACACGTTTTATCAAAAATATGGAGATAAAGCCATTCGGAAATGATAATTTCTCGGGCTTCTCGGAATTTGAGGGGGTGACTGATTGAACTGGGTAAGAGAGCTGTATGACCTGTATGACAAGAACAGGGATTTGGTGGGAAAGATAGAGAAAGGAAGATACGGAGAGGATCTAATATTACTGCCTGCCTTTCATACCACCGTAAAGGCGCAGATAACGGTGACGCTGAGCCCGGACGGTAGGTTTTTGGGGGCAGAGAGGGTAACCGGTGAGGATAGCCTGACAGTGATACCTGTAACTGACAAATCCGCATCAAGAGCCTCCGGTATAGCAGCGCACCCACTTTGTGACAGCTTAAAATATCTTGCCGGTGATTATATGGAATATGTTTCAGCCGATAAAGATGAGGATAATTCCGAGTATCACAGACAGTATATGGAAGGCTTGGAGCGGTGGGCAAAATCAGAGCAATCTCATGAAAAGGTAAGAGCGATATACACATATCTTTTGGAAGATGAGATCATGAAAGACCTGTTTGCCTGCGGGGTGCTTATTCCGGACGCTGACGGAAAGATTAGAAGTCCAAAATACGATGATAAAAAAGATGAGAAAAAAGCAGGGAAGATTGATGGGATACGGCAGGCGTCGGCATTTGTCAGGTTTGCGGTAGGCTTAGACGGAGAAAAGAGCAAATGCTGGTTGGACGGCACTTTGTATGATTCGTATATCGAATATTGTCGTGCTACCGCACAGGATAAGGGCATTTCGTACCTTACAGGCGAAATCGGAACAATTACGTATCTTCAACCAAGAAAGATACGCAATGAAGGCGACAGCGCAAAACTCATCTCCGCCAACGATGAAAGCGGCTTTACCTATCGAGGACGCTTTGCCGACAAAACCGAAGCATTTGCTATCGGCTATGAGGATTCGCAAAAGATACACAACGCCTTGAAATGGATAATACGAAAACAGGGCGGAAGATACGGCGAGCTTTCGGTAGTGACATGGGAATCAGGCCTTAATGAAATCCCGGACTGGAGCAGTGATACTGACAGTATATGCGACGGTTATTATGAAAATCTGTTTGAGGATGAGGATAACAGCGCACAGCAGTACACGGATACGGGCGAAAAGGGAGCAGCAAGATTTCTCAGCGCGATAGACGGATACCGCCAAAAGTTGGACGCAAAACCCGGACAATCGGGCTCTAATGTAATGATAATGGCATTTGATGCCGCCACGCAGGGTCGCCTGTCGGTGGTGGAATCGGCACAGCTCAGCTGTAGCTTATATCTTAAAAATATATGCCGTTGGCATGAGGATTGCAAGTGGCTGCAAACAAAGTATAAAAACGGGTATTATCAGTATCTCGGTATCCCCGCAGTCAGGGATATAGCAGAGCTGCTTTACGGTTCTGAGGAGAGGGGCGGACTTTCCCTGAAAGGCTCCAACGAAAAACGATTGCCGGAGATATGCAACCGCATACGTCCCTGTATAGTATACGGCAGACCTGTGCCGCAGGATATGGTTGATCTGGCAGTACGCCGGGCAAGCGCACCGGAAGGCTTTGAAAGCGAAATAGTATGGGAGCGGGTTCTGGGGCTTGCCTGCTCGCTGGTGAAGAAAAAAGAGAGCGAAAAAGGCTCAAAGGAGGTATGGTCAGTGGCGTTAAACACTGAAAGCCGCGACAGAAGCTATCTGTACGGACGTATGCTTGCCGTTGCGGATAGGATAGAACGGCGGACCTATGATGTTAATGAAAAAAGGACAACCAATGCCAAGCGGCTTATGAACGCGTTTTCAAAACGTCCCTATAGTACATGGAAGATAATTGAAGAGCGCGTCATAACTTATCTGGACAAGCTGAACGGCGGAGAAAGAATAACGTACTCACAGCTGTTGGACAAGCTTTGTCAAAAATTTGATGAGGGCGATTTTGAAGATGACACAGCTTTGAGTGGGCTTTACCTGCTGGGTTATCACAGCCAATCGCTGGGATTATCAGGGAAAGCGGAAGAAAGCTCACAGGAAGCCGACCCTGAGATCACCCAAAGCAATGAAAGAACAGACAGAAGCTATTTGTACGGGCGTCTGCTGGCTACTGCCGATAGGATAGAATATTGCACCTACGGTTGTGATGACGCAAGGCAGACCAATGCAAAGCAGCTTATGAGTTCTTTTTCACAGCGTCCTTTTCGCGTATGGCAGACTATTGAGGAGAGAATACAGCCGTATTTGGCAAAGCTGAAAAATGCTCAGAGGATAAGGTACGAAAAAGTGCTTAATGAGATTTTCGATAAATTCAAAGACGGCGATTTTGAAAAGGAAGAGCCGCTGGACGGGCTTTACCTTTTGGGATTTCATAAACAGTCCTATAATTTCAATCATATAAAAAATAAGGAGGAAAAAGAAAATGACTGATTTGAAAGGAAAAATTGATTTTGTAGCTCTCGTGTCTATTGATAACGCTAACCCCAACGGTGACCCGCTGAACGGCAACCGCCCCCGCGAAAGTGCCGACGGTTTCGGCGAGATGTCTGATGTGTGCATCAAGAGAAAGATAAGAAACAGACTTCAGGATATGGGAGAGAGGATATTTGTCCAATCTGACGACCGCTGCGATGACGGCTGTGACAGCCTGAAGACAAGGGCTGAAAGCTGTGCCGAGCTTAAAGCAGAGATAGGCAAGGGCAAAAAAGCAAACAGAGACATCTGCGCCGAAATAGCCTGCCAAACATGGACTGATGTAAGAATGTTCGGACAGGTGTTCGCTTTCAAGAACACGGATGTTTCTTTGGGCATCAGAGGACCTGTATCCATTCATCAGGCGGTAAGCGTTTCTCCCATAGACATAATAAGTATGCAGATCACCAAGAGCGTAAACAGTGAATCTAAAGAAGGACGTGCCTCCGACACAATGGGAACAAAGCATAGGATAGGTTACGGTCTTTATGTGATAAAAGGCAGCGTAAATGTTCAGCTGGCTGAAAAAACAGGCTTTTCACAGGCGGATGCTGAAAAGCTTAGGGAAGCCCTGATAACACTGTTTGAAAACGACGCTTCCTCCGCAAGACCTGACGGCAGCATGGAGGTCAGCAGACTGTACTGGTGGCAGCACAGTGAGAAAACCCCCGCAGTTTCTACCGCAAAGATACATAGGAGTGTGAAGGTCACACCTATTACACCAAAACCCAAGAGCTTTGAGGATTATTCGGTAGAACTGGAGCTGCCTGAGGGCTGCCCTGAGCCTGAGGTATATTGATTGTACACGGAAGAGGATTATTTGCAGCTTTCGGGTATACAGCACTTTGCCTTTTGCAGAAGGCAGTGGGCGCTGATCCATATCGAGCAGCAATGGGCGGAAAACCTGCGCACTGTTGAAGGGCATATAATGCATGAAAGAGCGCACGACAGCAGCATCGCGGAAAAGCGCGGAGACCTGATAATATCAAGGGCAATGCCTGTTCATTCCGCAACGCTCGGTATCAGCGGAGAGTGTGACATTGTGGAATTTCACCGCAGCGATGACGGTGTATTTATACCCGAATATAACGGTAAATTCACCGTGACACCTGTTGAGTACAAGCGCGGCTCTCCTAAAGAAAACGATGTTGATGAATTACAGCTCTGCGCGCAGGCGATATGTCTGGAGGAAATGCTGTGCTGTGACATACCCATCGGATATATTTATTACGGTGAGACAAGGCGGCGTCAAAAGGTCGCGTTAAGTGAAGAGCTAAGGGGCAGGGTAAAGGCTTTACTTGAGGAAATGCATCGACTTTACGACAGAGGTCATACGCCCATGGTTAAGCGCACAAAGTCCTGCAATTCCTGCTCGATAAAGGACTTGTGTCTGCCTACCATTGAAAAGCGCAGGTCGGTGAAGGAATATATTGACAGCATACTGGAGGAGGTCACAGACCAATGAAAAAACTTCTCAATACTTTGTATGTGACCTCTCCTAACCGCTATCTTTCTCTTGACGGAGAAAACATTGTAGTTTTAGAGCGGCAGGAGGAGATAGCCAGGGTACCGCTGCATAATCTTCAAAGTGTGGTTACCTTTGGTTATACCGGCGCTAGTCCTGCGCTGATGGCAGCATGCGCAAAACGGGATATAGATCTTGTTTTCCTGTCTAACAGCGGTAGATTTCTTGCACGGGTATCAGGCGAAATACGAGGGAATATCCTGCTTCGCAAAGAGCAATACAGGGTGGTGTCAGACAAGAATGCCAGCCTTGAAATCGCCCGAAACTGCATACTGGCTAAGGTGCATAACTCAAAATGGATCATAGAGCGGGCGTGCAGAGATTATTCAATGCGTTTGGATGTTGAAAAGCTGAAAAGAAAATCTCAGCTTTTGTCTCAGTCGATGCAGCTTATACGTCAATGCGGTGACGCAGAGCAGTTGAGAGGATTTGAGGGCGAAGCTGCGGCAGTTTATTTTTCGGTGTTTGACGATCTTATCCTACAGCAAAAGGAGCAGTTCTTATTCAAAGGCAGAAGCCACCGTCCGCCGCTGGACAAAGTAAATGCGATGTTGTCTTTTGCGTATGTTCTGCTGACAGGGATGTGTGCAGGAGCGTTAGAAACGGTGGGGCTTGACCCATATGCCGGGGTTTTCCACACCGACCGTCCCGGGAGAATGTCCCTTGCGCTGGATATGGTAGAGGAACTGCGCAGCGTGATGGCGGACAGATTTGTTCTTACCGCAATAAACAAGCGCATCATATACGGTAGCGACTTCAATGAAAAGGAAAACGGCGCAGTGATAATGGGCGATACGGCAAGAAAAGCTTTTTTGGCGCAATGGCAGCTGAAAAAACAAGAAACTATCACACATCCGTACTTAGGTGAAAAGGTTGAATGGGGCATGGTGCCTTATGTTCAGGCATTGTTGTTGGCAAGATATCTCAGAGGGGATCTTGATCAATACCCGCCTTTCCTTTGGAAGTGAGAGAAAATTATGCTTGTGTTGATAACCTACGATGTTAATACTGAAACTCCTGCAGGGAAAAAGCGGCTGAGAAAGGTCGCAAAGCAATGTGTCAACTACGGACAGCGGGTGCAGAATTCTGTTTTTGAGTGCAATATGGATGCTGCAAAGTACCGTGAGGTAAAGGCTATGCTTGAAAAGCTGATAGACAAAGAGCACGATAGCCTCCGCTTTTATAATTTGGGCAGTAACTACAAAAGCAAGGTGGAGCATATAGGCGCAAATCCCGGCTTTGACGTTACTGAGCCTTTGATAATATGAAATGTGCGAATGGCAAGCTATCATAAAATGCTCTGAACATTCGCACCGTAACACTGAACAAAAATGCGAGGGTTTTACGGTAAAATATGGGATTTTACGATATTTTGAGTAGTTGCAAGCGTTTTGGATTTGGTGTTTTTGCGCAAATTGCACAATACCGATAGGCACATTTGTGCAAATTTGCTGTCGGGACCCGTGGGGGTCCCGTGGATTGAAATGCGTGTCGTCATATCGGGGGTTATTCCGAGGGATGTCGGGACCCGTGGGGGTCCCGTGGATTGAAATGCTTACCTCATCAATTGCACAGCGGAAACGCATACGTCGGGACCCGTGGGGGTCCCGTGGATTGAAATCGCTTAGTACAACCTCGGTAGTATTATCTATCTCCGGTCGGGACCCGTGGGGGTCCCGTGGATTGAAATGTGTCACAATCTGCGCCCCTTTCACGTTTTTTCCTGTCGGGACCCGTGGGGGTCCCGTGGATTGAAATACCTAGTGACAGAAAGGACAAATATGCAAAGTAGAGTCGGGACCCGTGGGGGTCCCGTGGATTGAAATATCCTCATCTGCTCCGGCATACTTTTGCAACAAAGTCGGGACCCGTGGGGGTCCCGTGGATTGAAATAAGTAAGGATGATAACTTTTAAGCAGGGTGTCCCGTCGGGACCCGTGGGGGTCCCGTGGATTGAAATCGATTAGATACGATTGAGAAAAAAATGGATAGAGTCGGGACCCGTGGGGGTCCCGTGGATTGAAATATATATATCAAGGGAAATACTTTTAATTTATTAATGTCGGGACCCGTGGGGGTCCCGTGGATTGAAATAGAACAGTATAACCACAATAAACGGCAACATTTCGTCGGGACCCGTGGGGGTCCCGTGGATTGAAATACAGTGGACAATAGCTATACCGTCCGAAAGGGCGCAGTCGGGACCCGTGGGGGTCCCGTGGATTGAAATCCTACAAAGCTTGTGTGGAAATATCGCGGCGGTCGTCGGGACCCGTGGGGGTCCCGTGGATTGAAATAAGTCGTTCGCAGTGCCGATTATCGGCACTGCCGTCGGGACCCGTGGGGGTCCCGTGGATTGAAATAATTTGATGAATGTAAAGATAAGTTCAAATATTGTCGGGACCCGTGGGGGTCCCGTGGATTGAAATAGGGTCAGCTGTCAACAACACAGTTGTATATTTATAGTCGGGACCCGTGGGGGTCCCGTGGATTGAAATACAAAATTAAATTGTGAACACAAAACAGGACACAAAGTCGGGACCCGTGGGGGTCCCGTGGATTGAAATAATACCGCCGAACTCGCGCGCCTTAAAATGCTGGTCGGGACCCGTGGGGGTCCCGTGGATTGAAATCCCATTAATGTTACCCGATAAAACGTCGGGGGTAGTCGGGACCCGTGGGGGTCCCGTGGATTGAAATTCTACCTAGTAAGTAATCAATGCTTATTTCAAAGTCGGGACCCGTGGGGGTCCCGTGGATTGAAATTCAAATTGCTTTATCTTGGTTTGTAAATAAAGCTGTCGGGACCCGTGGGGGTCCCGTGGATTGAAATATAGTCATCATATGCAGAAAGAGAGCCTAAACCGTCGGGACCCGTGGGGGTCCCGTGGATTGAAATTCGTCAGGGACAATACCGAATACCTGCTTTAAGTGTCGGGACCCGTGGGGGTCCCGTGGATTGAAATAATCCACTTATTTTCGGCAATGCTGCCGTAAGTAGTCGGGACCCGTGGGGGTCCCGTGGATTGAAATGTGTGAAAGATGTGCATGTGGAGAGGTTGCAAGAGTCGGGACCCGTGGGGGTCCCGTGGATTGAAATAGAGTTTTATACTCCTGTACGATTTTACCAATTTCGTCGGGACCCGTGGGGGTCCCGTGGATTGAAATAAGAGTTTTGAAACTTTCGTGAAAGAGATATTTAGTCGGGACCCGTGGGGGTCCCGTGGATTGAAATTGCGCAAAGCTCTACGGAAGGAGTGCTGATATAAGTCGGGACCCGTGGGGGTCCCGTGGATTGAAATATCAGGCAGGTAATAGCATTGATACATATATAAGGGTCGGGACCCGTGGGGGTCCCGTGGATTGAAATAAGAGTTTTGAACTGTTCGTAAAAGAAATATTTAAGTCGGGACCCGTGGGGGTCCCGTGGATTGAAATCTTTTGCCGGACTTTTGGTTATCGCTACAGCTTGGGTCGGGACCCGTGGGGGTCCCGTGGATTGAAATCTAATCGATTTATAGCCCCGTGCAAATCGGGGCTATGTCGGGACCCGTGGGGGTCCCGTGGATTGAAATAGAGTTTTGTACTCCTGTACGATTTTACCGATTTGTCGGGACCCGTGGGGGTCCCGTGGATTGAAATTTGAAGATAACGGGCTGTT
>JAFLRX010000006.1:46458-99925 GCA_022511265.1 Eubacterium sp.
AGTATACTGGCAAATTGCACAAGTCGGGACCCGTGGGGGTCCCGTGGATTGAAATCTCAACTTTTACAGCGTGTTTGACTATGACACATTGTCGGGACCCGTGGGGGTCCCGTGGATTGAAATAAAGTCAACATCAGTTAATATATATTGAATTTTCTTGTCGGGACCCGTGGGGGTCCCGTGGATTGAAATCCAAAACGGGATTTAGAAAAATTTTGGAAAAAAGGGTCGGGACCCGTGGGGGTCCCGTGGATTGAAATTGCTCTACAGTCCGCCGCTGCCGCTTTATACTGCAGTCGGGACCCGTGGGGGTCCCGTGGATTGAAATACGCAGTGACATTTATTCAAGTATGTTATAATCGCGTCGGGACCCGTGGGGGTCCCGTGGATTGAAATACCTATTGAAAAACGGGTTGAAATCTGATATACTGTCGGGACCCGTGGGGGTCCCGTGGATTGAAATAACTATCTTAATCATACGGAACGCGGACGCTTTTGTCGGGACCCGTGGGGGTCCCGTGGATTGAAATTTGAAGATAACGGGCTGTTGTTTTCCGACGGGCAGTGTCGGGACCCGTGGGGGTCCCGTGGATTGAAATCTTTTTTATGGTGATATATAATGCTTACTCTTTATGTCGGGACCCGTGGGGGTCCCGTGGATTGAAATAATCAGTTACTTAACGCGGCAACGCCTGTAATATGTCGGGACCCGTGGGGGTCCCGTGGATTGAAATAGCGATGTCGTCATCGTTAAATGCTGTACACATGTCGGGACCCGTGGGGGTCCCGTGGATTGAAATAGCACCTACGCGGTAGCAGTTATTAGTCACGGCAGTCGGGACCCGTGGGGGTCCCGTGGATTGAAATTTGGAAGAAAAAGGCTTGTTATTCTCTGACGGACGTCGGGACCCGTGGGGGTCCCGTGGATTGAAATCAAGTATAAAATAACTTATAACGGACGTGTTATGTGTCGGGACCCGTGGGGGTCCCGTGGATTGAAATAACTATCTTGTATCTATGTTAGATAATTACCCTGTCGGGACCCGTGGGGGTCCCGTGGATTGAAATGATAGCGGCAAGAATATTTTTTATAGATGCCTGTAGTCGGGACCCGTAGGGGTCCCGTGGATTGAAATATCGTACAAATCAGACAGACGCTTTTCCAGCTGGTGTCGGGACCCGTAGGGGTCCCGTGGATTGAAATCATACGCGCTCCCAATCACCGGTAAATACACCGGGTCGGGACCCGTAGGGGTCCCGTGGATTGAAATGATTTTATACTTGTCACCCAGAACGACAGAGCGATGTCGGGACCCGTGGGGGTCCCGTGGATTGAAATATCAAGAACAACGGCGCGGTGATCCGCGCGATAAAGTCGGGACCCGTGGGGGTCCCGTGGATTGAAATGATACAATATCGAGCCAAAGCTTCAGGGAAAAAGTCGGGGCCCGTGGATTGAAATGGTGCGTGGGGTGAAAAATGGTTGAAACTCAAAAAGTCGGGACCCGTGGGGGTCCCGTGGATTGAAATTAGAGAGCGGCCCTTGCATGTATACTTTTTATTGCAAACCCGTTTTTCACAAACGGAAATACCAAATCTTCCGCCGATTACATCTTTACATATTCCGCGATGACAAATTCGATTTCCGTCTCCAAGGCGGAGATGCTCTCCAATTTAGATTTGTCATTCCGGCTTGTATGATAATAATATGGCGTCATGCGGAACACCGAGTCTATATCCTGTGCGGTATTTAAGGTGATATTTGCCGATACTTTTTGCTTTGATTTCAGAGCCAGCATATCGGTGACAGGCAGCTTTTCGTCGTTAAGGTATGGGGTATCGTACAGCTTTGTTTTCAGCCCCCATAGATGACGGCTGCCGGGGATAACGCTGTACAATGTACCGCCGGGCTTGAGGATACGGGCGAACTCTCGCTCGTGAAACGGCGCGAACAGATGTACCGCCCAATCAAAGCTTTCGTCCGCCACCGGGATTGCCGCCATATTGGCTACGAAATATGTGGCGCCGCCGCGCTTTGCGGCAAGGCGTATCATCTCCTTTGAGATATCAAAGCCGTACACGCAAAGCTCGGGGTTCTCGCCCAAGGCGGAGGTATAATACCCCTCGCCGCAGCAGATGTCCAGCACCGTGCCGCGCTTGTCCGCAAACAGCGCAGACAGCGCGTCTTTGAGCGGAGCATAATACCCTTTGTTGAGAAAATCACGCCGCGAACGGGCGGAGTCTTTGTTGTCTCCGATAAGGTCGCCGCTTTTTGCAGAGCGCAGCAGATTTATGTATCCCTCGCGGGCAATATCAAAAGAATGGTTTTTGGCGCAACGGGTAGCTTTATCCTCAAAAGCTAAAGCCCCGCCGCAAATCGGGCAGCATAACATAGCGGCTCCTTTTCTGTTATGAATAATTTGTTTAAGTATAGCATATCTTTGGGAAAATTACAATATGGAAAGATGCTGCATTCATGTGAAAAACACAAAGTATTGCAAAAGCCCTCTGAAATCGTTGATTTCAGAGGGCTTTATTTTTTATCACGGTGTATTGCGTTACTGAGGTGTTGCTGCATTTTTCTAAAACACTTTGGCTTTATCTGTGCTCTTCTCCCCAGGTGCACATTTGATCCAAAATCGGGATCAAAGACTTGCCGCGCTCTGTTAAACTGTATTCTACTTTCGGCGGTATTTGCGGATATTCTTCTCGATGTACAAGCCCGTCCGACTCTAATTCTTTCAGCGTTACACTGAGTGTTTTATAAGAAATGCTTTCGATAAACTTTTTCATCTCGTTGAAACGAACCACACCAAACCATGCCAGGGCATAGAGAATAAACATTTTGTACTTTCCCTGTATTAAAGACATAGTATAATTAAAACCGGTATCCTCCAGTTTTGCGTCCTGTATACATTCGATACTCATAATATCACTTTCCTTTTGGTAAGTATTAAACTTAAATGTTAGTATCGCACTTTAATGTGCGTACTTGTTTTTTATTTTATTCATGTTATAATTATAGTACAACACGGGATAAAAGTCAATCCCGTAAAAACTGAGGATTAGATTATGAGTAAAAAAATTGTTGTAATTACAGGCAGCCCCAGAAAAAAAGGGAATAGCTTTGCGATGACCGACGCTTTTATCAAAGCGGCGGAAGAGAAAGGGCATACCGTTACACGGTTTGATGCTGCTTTTATGCAAATAGGCGGCTGCCATGCGTGTGAAACCTGTTTTTCTACCGGAAAAGCCTGCACGTTTGACGATGACTTTAACACCATCGCGCCTGCTATCTTAGAGGCTGACGTTATTGTGTTTACCATGCCGGTCTACTGGTATTCTATCCCGGCACAAATCAAAGGCGTAATTGACCGCATTTTCTCCCTTGTTGTGGGCGGAAAAGATATTGCAGGTAAAGAATGTGCGCTTATCACCTGCTGCGAAGAAGAGGATATGTCTGTAATGGACGGTGTTCGCATCCCCATGGAACGTATGTGCGCACTGAACAAATGGAGGATGGTCGGAGAGGTCTTGATTCCCGGCGTGCTGAATGCAGGCGATATCGACAAGACTGACGGCTGCAAAAAGGCGGCAGAGCTGGCTGAAAAGATTTAAGCCGGATTGCCGTTATAATCAAAAACTTATTAGCAAAGCTTCTCTGAGATATCACTCTTAGAGGAGTTTTTGTTTAGCAAGCCAACGGTTGGATTCACTTTATGATTTACATTTGCGCAATATTATGTTATAATTGTAATCACAAAACAGAAAGAAGTGAACTGTGATGGCTGAAACAATTGTAATAGTGGACGATGAAAAAGAAATAGCCGATCTTCTTGAGGTATATCTAAAAAATGAAGGGTATACGGTATTAAAGTTTTACAGCGGAAGTGATGTTATTAACTGCATTGAGAATACCGTCGTTGACTTAGCGATTTTAGATGTTATGCTCCCGGATATCAACGGATTTCAGATTTGTCAAAAAATAAGAGAAAAGCTTTATTTCCCCGTTATTATGCTTACTGCAAAGGTAGAGGACGGGGATAAAATTATGGGGCTTACCATCGGTGCTGACGATTACATTACAAAACCATTCAACCCATTAGAGGTCGTCGCGAGAGTGAAAACCCAGCTGCGGCGGTATATCCGCTATAATAATTCCAATCTGCACGAAGAACATAACGAGTACGATATACGCGGACTGCTTATAAACAAGGAAAATCATAAATGCTTTTTATTCGGGAAAGAATTGTCGCTCACTCCGACGGAGTTTTCAATTCTTTGGTATTTGTGCGAGCGACAGGGTACTGTCGTTTCGTCCGAGGAATTGTTTGAAGCGGTCTGGGGAGAGAAGTTTTTTAACAGCAATAATACCGTGATGGCACATATCGGCAGACTTCGGGAAAAGATGAATGAGCCCGCAAAAAATCCGAAATTTATCAAAACGGTTTGGGGAGTGGGGTACACCATTGAAAAATAAAGATAAGAATAGATTTTCGTCGATTTCCAACCGTATCGTTATCAGATTTGTAATATCTTGTCTGCTTTGGATAGCGTTTGTGGTGGGCAGCTTTTTCATCGGGTGGGAAGTTTGCTCAAGGATAAGTTGGAGCTACGATGATCCGATTTACGACTTTTTGAGATATATTATTGCGGATAATTCGTCGGAAATAATGGTTATATCAATTTTCGGAGGAATAATCCTTTTTTCCGCGATTTCAATAAAAACGTCGCTGAAATATATGAACAATATGGTAGACGCGGCAAAAAGCCTCTCTCATCCTGACGAAAACCCGATTGAATTGCCCGCAGAATTAACGGATGTTCAAAACGAATTGAATTTAGCGAGAGAACAGGCGCTGCGAAATATCGACATTGCAAACGACGCAGTCAGACGTAAAAACGACTTGATAATGTATCTTGCCCACGACCTGAAAACACCGCTTGCCTCGGTTATCGGCTACCTGAATTTGCTGCGCGACGAAGGTCAAATCTCAGATGAGCTTAGGGAAAAATATCTGTCTGTTTCATTGGAAAAAGCGGAACGGCTTGAAGACTTGATAAATGAATTTTTTGAGATAGCGAGGTTTAATCTTTCGACTGTTTCGCTTCAATACAGTAAGATAAATCTGACGCGGCTGCTTGAGCAGTTGACCTATGAGTTCAAACCAATGCTGCAAGAAAAAAATTTGCATTGCAAGCTTGATGTTGACGGGGATATAATGCTGCGATGCGATGCGGATAAAATTCAGCGTGTTTTGGACAATCTTTTACGAAACGCCGTTATCTACAGCTATGAAAATACCGAAATAGAAATCACCGCACAAAGCCGCGGCGAGGAAATCATAATTACGTTTTTGAATTTCGGAGATACCATCCCTGCGGAAAAGCTGGACAGAATTTTTGAGCAGTTTTACAGGCTGGACGCGGCACGCAGAACCAGCGGCGGAGCGGGCTTGGGGCTGGCGATAGCTCGGCAGATAGCGGAGCTTCATAACGGAAAAATCACTGCGAAAAGCGAGCAGGATAAAATTGTGTTTGAGGTAACATTGCCTATAAGTTAAGAAAATCGTAAGAAATTCCGCGGAAAAAGGTAGAAATTCAACCGTAAAAAACGAATAAATGACACTCTTGTTTTTGATACAATTGTTGTATCAGACAAGAGTGTTTTTATTTTTATTTAACGAGGAAAATCATATGAAGAAAATGGTTTTGATATTGAGATCAGTATTTGCCGTTGCCGTTTTGGCGGCAATCATATTTGCAGCCTTAAATAATTCGGAAATTACCGCCAAATCCATATTTTACTGTGTTGACACGGACAAGGTTATTTACAGTAACGGAGCCGACGAGCGCATTGCCCCCGCAAGCTTGACCAAGCTGCTTACCGCGTCAGTCGCGCTGTATTACATAAATCCGGATGAGGTTTTTACCGTAGGCTCTGAGCAGGAGCTGGTGCCGACTGAATCAAGCCTGTGCCTGATTTTACCGGGACATCAGCTCACTCTGTACGACCTCATAACAGGGATGCTGATGGCATCGGGAAACGATGCGGCTTACACCGTCGCGGTATCAACGGCAAGAATCCTGAACCCCGGTGCTTCAATGACAGATCAACAGGCAGTGGATTACTTTTGCGGACTTATGAATGATTTTGCAGAGCGACTCGGAATGCATAACAGCCATTTTGTAACGCCTGACGGCAGTGATAACCATGACCAATATACAACTGTATCAGATCTACTGCTGTTGTCTGAGTATGCCTTGTCTGTGCCTGAAATTCGTGAAATTACAGGAACATATCAAAAATATGTGGTATTTGAATCGGGCGAGAACATTACCTGGACAAATTCCAACAAGCTGCTATGCCCGGACAGTGGGCTTTATTGCGAATACGCAATAGGTATGAAAACCGGCACGACGACCGACGCGGGGAATTGCCTTATCGCAGCATTTGAAAAAGACGACAAAACATTTATTTCTGTTGTGGCAGATTGCTTGACCGATTATGACAGATATGAAGTTACCTTGAGAAATTTTTCAACTTATGTTTAATCTAAATATATGTGTAATCCTAACTCCCGAAAATATCTTGACTAATCCCTGCGACAATGCTATAATGAATACACATAAGCTGTAATAATTCACGATTTGTTTGTATAGTATCGTTAAGTTGTTTTTGGGAGGGAGCCGTATGACGCGCGAGGAAGTAAATCTGATGATACACGAGCTGCGCCACGCATTTGACATTGTTCGTATTGTCGAAGCCCCATCTGACAAGCAATGCTGCATAAACGAGGCCTGCGAGCTGGTGCAAGAGCCGGGACGGTGCTTTGATATATGGAATCAGGACGTCCGTTGCAAGCATTGTGTCTCTATGCGTGCGCTGAGCAAAAAAGAGACATCGAGAAAATTTGAGTTTGTTGGCTCGGATGTGTATATGATAGAGGCAATGTACGTCGAGATAGAGGACAAGCCCTATGTGATAGAGATGATTTCCCGATTGCCTGATGAAACCATGCTGGGTGCCTGGGGCTCTAACGATTTCGTCGAGACTATCATTAAACACAATCGCAAGCTCTATCTTGATGCGCTGACAGGCGCATATAACCGCCAGTACTTTGACGAGCAGCTTTCCGCACTTCCCGGTGAGTATGCTGTCGGATATATTGATATGGACAGATTTAAGGATATCAACGATACATGGGGACATCACGCGGGCGACGAGGCACTGAAGGCTGTTGTTGACGTCATGCAGTCATGCGTGCGAGAAAAGGATTCGGTGGTGCGCTTTGGCGGCGACGAGTTCGTGCTGGTGTTCCGAAATATCTCCAAGCAGGAATTTGCCGAGCGTTTGGATGAGATACGCAAGCTGGTCAGCGAGACTGTGATTGAAGAATTTCCCGATATGCGTCTGTCGGTCAGCATCGGCGGATATTACGGAGAGGGCAGGATGGAAGAGTTGGTGCAAAAGGCGGACGAACTGCTCTACGAGGCCAAATTGAACAGAAACCGAGTTCAGTTGAATTTTGAAGTGTAATAATTAGAAGTTTACGAACCCCCGCAAGAAATGTTCTTGCGGGGGTTCGTATATTATCACAAAAACCCCCGAACGATTATGTCGTTCGGGGGTTTTAATCACGTCCAAATAAGCAGCATCAAAAGCACTATCAAGCCCAGTCCTACTATGAACGCCAACGCGATAAGCAGTGCGGAGGATAATGCCCCCAGCACATACATTTTGCGCTCGTCATTGCTGAAGCTGAACTCGCTGCTGTCCTTTTCGGATTTTTCTGGTTTTTCGTTTTCGGATTGTTTCCGCTTGAATGAGAACGGCTGCGCCTGATATGTTCCGCTCATATCGGCGATGGTGCGGCCGTCATCGTCATCATAAACCTTTTTCCGTGCCATTACTCATCGTAAAGGTGGCATACCACAAAGTGTCCCGGCTCGACTTCCTTTTGTGCGGGCACCTCCTGCTTGCACCGCTCGGTGCAGTGCGGGCAGCGGGTATGGAATTTACAACCCGTGGGCGGATTGGCAGGGGAGGGTATAGAGCCCTCAAGCACTATTCTGTTCATGCGTACTCCGGGGTCGGGTATGGGTATCGCGGAAAACAGCGCCTTGGTATAGGGGTGCAGCGGATTTTTGAATATATCCGCGGTCTCACCGTACTCTACCAGGCTGCCCAGATACATTACGCCGACGGTGTCGGAGATATGCTCTACCACCGACAGGTCGTGAGAAATGAACAGGTAAGTCAGCTTGTACTTTTCCTGCAAGTCCTTCAGCAGGTTGATTATCTGAGCCTGAATGGACACGTCCAGTGCGGATACCGGCTCGTCACATACCACGAACTCAGGGTTGAGCGCCAAAGCGCGCGCAATGCATATACGCTGGCGCTGACCGCCGGAAAACTCATGCGGATAGCGGTCCTTATGGAAAGGCTGCAGTCCGCAATTATCCATTACCTGATCTATATAATCGTTAAACTCTGCCTTGGGTACCAGCTTATGCTCGCGTACCGCCTCGCCGATTATTTCGCCGACAGGCAGACGAGGGGACAGGCTGGAAAACGGGTCTTGGAATATTATCTGCATCTTGGTGCGCAGTGCGCGCATCTGCTTTGTGTCGAGATCATATACCTCCTGACCGTTAAACAGCACCTGTCCATCGGTCTTTTCGCCCGACAGTCTCAGTATTGTACGTCCGGTGGTGGTCTTGCCGCAGCCGGACTCTCCTACGAGACCCATTGTAGTACCGCGCTTGAGATTGAAGGTAACGCCGTCAACCGCCTTAACGTAACCGACTGTCTTGGATACCATACCGCCCTTTATCGGGAAGTACTTTTTCAGCTGGTTTACCATCAGTATATACTTATCATCATAGGTGACGGGAGTATATTGACCTTTTTCAAGCACGGTTTTGCCTTGCTTTGCTACTTTCTTGGCTTCATCTGCCTGAGCGTTTTTCTCAAGACGCTCTTTGCGCAGCTCGTTGTCTTTCTTCAAAGCCTCTTCGCCGGTGCGCTTGTTTCTGGCTACGCCCTCTGCAAGTCCTCTGGACATTACTCCTCGCCTCCTTCCTTTTTACCGCCTTCGGTATAACGGTAGCAGGATACCTTATGAGTTTCCGACAGGCTTATCTCCTTGGGATACTCTCCGCTGCACTGTTCGGTACACATATCACAGCGGTCCTTGAAATAGCAATAGTCGGGCATATTGATGGGGTTAGGCACCTTGCCGGGGATAGAATAAAGCTTATCCACCTGCTTGCCGACAACCGGCTTGGACGCCATAAGTCCGATAGTGTAGGGATGAGAGGGGTGATAGAATATATCGTCCGCCGTACCCTTTTCCACTACACGACCCGCGTACATTACCACAACGTAATCCGCCATCTCGGCGATAACGCCGAGGTCGTGGGTGATAAACATTATCGAAGAGTTTATCTTATCTTTAAGGTTACGCAGCAGATCCAGCACCTGCGCCTGGATAGTAACGTCAAGCGCGGTGGTGGGCTCGTCCGCGATGATTATTCTCGGGTTGCAGGCAAGCGCCATAGCTATCATTACACGCTGGCGCATACCGCCGGACAGCTCATGGGGGTACATTCTGTACACACCCTCGCTGTTGGCGATGCCAACCATTTCCAGCAGCTCGATGGTGCGCTTTTTGATGTCTTCCTTGCTCTTGCCGTCGCCGTCGTGGAGAGAGATAACCTCATCAAGCTGTGCGCCTATTCTGAACACGGGGTTCAGCGAGGTCATCGGCTCTTGGAATATCATCGACACAAAGTTGCCGCGCAGCTTTTGCAGCTGTACGTCAGGCATCTTGGTAACGTCGTACGCCTTGTCGTCGAGGTTTATTCTTATCGCACCCTCTACCACCTGTCCCTGAGGACGCTGCAGCAGCTGCATCAGCGACAGACTGGTAACGGATTTACCGCAGCCGGACTCGCCGACTACGCCGACGGTCTTGCCTATCGGCACCTCGAACGAAACTCCGTCAACGCTCTTTACCACGCCTGCGTCGGTGAAGAAGTAGGTGTGCAGATTGTCAAACTCAACTGCGTTGTTTTTATCCCGCATTTCGGTAAGGTACTCGCTCTCGGGAACCTTTTTACGCTTGCGCTTTTTTTCCATTTTAGCGGTGATCTTGCGGTTTTCACGGGATATTCTGCGCGATTCTCTGGCGGAGAGATAGCCCTCCGGTTTATTTTTAGCCATGTTCTCTCCTCCTTCCTTATCGCTTCATTCTGGGGTCAAACGCGTCGCGAAGTCCGTCGCCGACAAAGTTAAAGCCCAGAACCGCAACAAGCAGGCATATGCCCGCAGGTATCCATACAAACCAGTATGTAGTCATTACATAAGAGGTGTTTACGTCGGAGATTATATTACCCCAAGACGCGAACGGGAACTTTACGCCCACTCCAAGGAATGACAGCGTAGCCTCGGTCAGTATGGTAGAGCCCAGACCCATCGTGCATATAACGATAAGCTGAGGAATTACGTTAGGTATAAGATGGCGGAATATTCGGCGTGACGCCCTGATACCGCATGCCTCGGTGGCGGTCATAAATTCCTGCTCTCTGAGTGAGAGTATCTGTCCGCGTACCAGACGCGCGATACCTGCCCAGCCCAGTATACCGAGTATCAGCATCAGCAGCAGCATTCTCAGCTGCGGGTCGACGTTGGAGTTATCCATTGCCGCACCCAGGATAATGATTATCGGCATAGAGGGGATACAGTAGAATATATCTACCAGACGCATGATAAGGTTGTCCACCCAGCCGCCGAAATATCCTGCGATACCGCCCATTATAACGCCCAGTACTGTCTCAATGATAACTACTATAAAGCCGATTATCAGTGAAACTCTGCCGCCGTACATAAGACGTGTCAGTACGTCCATACCGCTGCCGTCAGTACCCAGCCAATGCTCTCCGGAGGGGGAGGCGTACTGGTCGTAGATGTAGGTGGGTGTGCTTTGCTGTATAGCCCATACCTGTGTGGAGGCGTTGTACACTATCTTGTATACATGCTCGCCTTCCTCATCGGTGTCTATAAACTCTTCGTCGCCTGCGTCTATCGCTTCTTCAAGTCTTTCCTTGAATTCACGGGTAGGCACGATGTCAGGCAATGCCGCCTGTACTACAAAACGGCTGAGATATGCGATGACCTCGCTGCCGTCTATTACGTTTCCGTCCTCGTCAAGGGTATAACTCTTGCCGTCTGCGGTAAATGTACCCTCGCCGTTGGCGTTTGCCAACAGGGCTGCGCGTTTTACCTCGAAAGAAGGCTCTGCCGCGCCGTCGGCGGTGTTTACGATATCCTTATAAGCAATTGCGACAATGGTATCGCCCTGATATATCTCGGCGAAATCCTCACCGCTGATCTTATATGAATATTTAACTTTCTTACTGTCTTCAAATTCTTCTTTACCGCTCTGATAAGCGCTGATAAACTTTGCGCGCAATATCGTGCTGAAGTCCTGTCCGTCAGCCACCGCATAACGGAAATCCTCGTTCTTGGTGACGTTGACGTAGTCCTTCATCTGTTCTTCATAGGTATAGAACTGTTCCGCCTCGCCGTAGGGAACAATGAGACCGCCTAAGAACGAGAACGCGAACATGAATATCAGCATTACAAGACCGACTATTGCAAGGCGGTTTCTGAAAAATCGCTTTGCAACCAGCGCGCCGGGTGACAGCACCTTTACGCGGCGGTCGTCATTGAGGGAATACTGCTCCTGCCCGTCTTTGTTGTCGGGCTGTTGGTTTAATTTCTTTTCATCAGCCATGTTTTCCCCTCCTTACGCCACACGCACGCGCGGGTCTACCACGGCGTACAGAATATCGGAAATCAGATTTCCTGCCAGTGTCAGCACTGCGATAAATGTCATATAGAACATGGAGAACGGTATATCACCGACTACCATTGCCTGATATGAAACATAGCCGATACCGTTTATCGCGAACAGTGTCTCGGTGATTAACGCGCCGGAGAACAGACCCGGCAGAGAGCCGCCCACGATAGTAACAAGCGGGATAAGAGTATTGCGGAACGCATGCTTGTATATTACCTTGCCCTCGCTCAGACCCTTTGCACGCGCGGTGCGTATGTAATCGGCGTTAAGCACCTCCAGCATATTGGTCCTTGTATAACGCATGGTAGAGCCGACCGAAACCAATACCAGCACCACCAGCGGCAGCACCATATGATGCGCCATATCTAATAGTTTTCCGAAATCATCCAACTGGGCAAAATTACGTCCTACCATTCCGTGCGTGTCAAACCATCCCAGATTTACCGCGAAGATAAGCTTCAACACGGTGGCAAAAAAGAACGTCGGCAGTGAAATACCGACCAATGCGCCTGCGGAGATCGCATAATCGGTCTTAGAATACTGCTTGGTAGCGGCAATGATGCCGAGCGGTATCGCGATAATAAGCTCCAGCACCAGAGAAATGGCGCCGAGTATAAACGAAACCCATATACAGTCGGCAAACTTGTCTACTACGGGTATGGTGTACTTCCAGCTGTCGCCGAAATTTCCTGTGACGAAATCTCCCAGCCAGCCGAAATAACCTGTAACTATATCCTTGTCCAGTCCGTACGACGCGTTAAGCTGTTCAAGCCATTCTTCATAAGGCTTGGCGCCCTGTCCCTGCGATAGACGTATCGCCATGGATTCTACATAAGACGAGGGCAGGCAGCGCATTACAGCATAAATAATAAAAGTGGTGCAGAAAAGTATCAGGATAGATAACAGGATACGCTTGATTATAAAATTGCGCAAGTGCAGACCACTCCTTTCATATATGCATCACAGGCTGTCAAACCTGACGGTTCGACAGCCTGCTCAGACATATCACCGTTTTTTAGCGGTGTATAATTTATTCGGTTTTAATCTCAGTTAAGCTCGAGATTATAAATCTCTGCGCCCCATCCGTAGTAAGGAGTCATATCAGCGGGCAGAGAGCTTACCTTTACACGCTCGGTAGAAACCAGTGTGCAGTCAGAACGCTGATAGATCGGAACCTCAACGCCCCAATCAAGGATTATCTCCATAGCTGCCTGATAGATAGCCTTTCTGGTGGTCTGATCGGTATGAGCACGACCCTCAAGGATAAGATCATCAAGGTCTGCATCGTTTATGCAGTAGTAGTTGGTTGTACCCTTGCTGTGATACAGCTGATACATATCCGGGTCAGAAGTGGACTGCCATGCGGCACACCACATATCAGCGTCGCCGGACTGATAAGACTGATACAGCTCGGAAGAGTTAGCGTAGTCATGTACTACCAGAGTGATGCCTATGCTCTTGAATGCTTCTTCAGCGTTCTTGAGCAGGAGGAAGGTCGGGTGGTCGCCGTTGCCGTTACCGCCGATCGCTACCTCATAGGAGAGATCCTGATGCTTGTCGTCCTTAGGAGCAGCGGTTACCTTGCCGTCCTTAACGGTAAAGCCTGCAGCCTCGAAATAACCGAGAGCAGCCTTGAGTGCAGCGTCATACTTAGCGCTTGCGTCCATATCGGAGGTGTAGATGGGGTTGCCGTCTACATCTACAGAGTAAGCAATCTGATATCCGTCATCGGTCACCTGAGGAGCAGCCCAAGAGGTGTTGGAGATAGGATAGTTGATAACGCTTGCAGTACCCTTGTAGTAAGAGTCGATTGCTTCGTCACGGTATGCTGCGAATACGGTAGCGAATGCCTTACGCATATTCTTGGATGCGTCGGAATCGGGCTTGTCAACCTTCATGTTATTAGCGGAAAGTGCGATATAACCGTATCCACGGTAGTCTATAAGCTTGGTGGTAAGTACGGGACCTTCGAGGTCTTCAGTACCGTTGATGTCAGCAATCTGCTGCATTGCTTCGTTGTTGTAGCTGGGGTCAGCTATATCAAGTGTGCCGGACTGTACACCGGTGATCTTATCAGCCTCTGCGGACTCAAGGAAGTTCAGATGAGCAATCTTGGGAGCGCCGAGGAAGTACTTGGGGTTAGAATCCATGTAAACAGTACCGTTTGCGTAGTTGTTGAATACGTATGCGCCTGCACCCATAGGAGTGGAGGTCTTGTCTCTTACGATAGAGAGGTCGCCCTTGGTAAAGCCGAACTTGCCGTTCTCATAATCGAACTGTGCGGGGTCGCCGTAGTAGTGAAGGGGAGCGATCGGCACGCCGAACTGATAAATAGCAGATGCGTTGAGCGAGCTGGTGGTTACCTTCATGCTGTAGTCGCCGGTCTTTTCGATACCGCTTACGGTTGCAGCAGACTCACCGGTCTCAACGTTGGTGATGGGGTAGTTGTCGTATACATCATCATTGTTCATGTATTCTCTAAGAGTAACATCGCCGCCAATCTCATCTTCCATAGCGGAGAAGATCCAGTCATAAGCAAAGCCTATTTCCAGAGCGAAATCCTTAACGGTTGCATCAGCTTCGAGCCAGTCGAAGCCCCAGTTAGCAGCGCATGCCGCAACAGAGCCGTCCTCAAAGCCCTCAGCCTTATCATAGCCGGCTGCCTGGCAGAGGTCAACGATATCCTGTGCGAAAGGTACAAGGCCGTCGTTTACAGCTGTCCAGAATGCCTTCTGCTCATCTTCGGTGAAGAAGGAGAAGTCGGTGTTGTCCTCGCCTGCCTCAGCGATAGCCACGGACAGGGTCACGTTGTTCTGACGGTATTCGTCAAGACCTACGATCGGGATGGAGTACAGAGTAGCAGAGCCATCATAGGTAGGATCCATGAATACGTACATCGAGAAGATAACGTCGTCGATGGTTACCTTTTCGCCGTCGGAGAAGGTCATGTCATCACGCAGAGTGAAGTCATAGGTTACGGTTCCGTCGGAGTTCTCGGTAACAACGATGTCTGCGGGACCATAGTATGTATAGTCAGTACCGTTGTATGCGATGGTCTCACCCTCGATACCCTTGTAGATAACGCCGCCTACACGGTCGCTGGATATCAGGTAAACCTGGGTCATGTCAACGATGTCGTTGTCGGATGCGCTTGCAGCGAAGAAGGGTGAGAATTTACCCTCAAGTCCCTGCTCTACAGATACTACCATAGTATCGTTGCCGGAAGGCTTGTTTTCGCCGCCGCCGGATGTTTCGTTGCTGGTGTCGTTGGGCTTGGTGCTGTCACCGATGTTTGCGCCTGAGGAAGTGTTTCCGTCAGAAGAAGTGCTCTCGGTGCTCTGGCATGCGGTAGCGGTAGCAGCCAAAGACAGTGCAACAAGCAACGACAAAAGCTTTTTGCTTTTTGTCATTTTTTGTTTCCTCCTTAAAAGTAAATGAGCTTTTCCTTTACGGTCCTTCCGTAAAGGCTGCGGCGCTTTATAAACAGCCGCAAAATTATTTGCACTCTGCGTAAAATCAAATTTCACACATAAGTGTATAATATCTGTGTAAAACAACACTCGTTAACAGAGTGAACTTTTTTACCTTAATATTATATCAGAATTCTTTCTAAAAGTCAATCTGTAATCGAAAAAAGGGGAAAATATGAAAGATATTTTATAAAACATGCAAAAATTGATATGAAAATCGGTTGAAACATTGACAAAATAACGAAAAAAACGGTAAAAATCGGCAGCTGTCCCAAAAAGACAGCTGCCGATAATGTTGTATTTGTATTATTTTTCTTTCTTTAGCCATTCCAGCTTGCGCTCAAAAAGCTTCCATATAATTGCCGCTATCAGCACCAAAATTTGCAATATCGGAAATGCCAAAGCTTCAAATACGCCGCAGCCGTCTGTCCCTTGGAGTATAACAAAAATCACTTCTCCTATTGCCGTTATACCGGACAGCACCGCCTGAAATACCGTCAGCCCGCCTAAGCGGACTATTGTGGCGTTGTATACGTATTCTTTCGGCTCGTCACCGTGATACCACGCACGGCAGGCTGCCCACAGCAGCGCGATAGCGCAGACGAACTCCGCGGCATACGGCAGTATCACATAAAAGCTGTTGCGCATGCCCGGTGCCTGTAACAGTCCGCAGCCCAAAGACATCAGCAATACCGCCGCGCCAAGAGCCAGCCGTATCACGGCAGACCTTTGCCAGCTTAATTTCTGCTCTTCGGCATATTTATAATACCCGCCGATATAGCGATAGCCGCCCCCCGCGGACGGGACGTATAATTCCGCTTTGGCGGCTCTGCCGCGTTTTTTCTTTTGCTTATCTTCCATACTTAAACTATATCGCTCATATCACAGCCGTCCAGCCACTGCTTGGCGGTCTCGCATACCTCTCTGAGACACTTTTCCTCAAACGGGCTGTCCAGCCCCGCGTTGCTGAGCAAGTCGGTGAACTCTCTGCTGCCGCCCTGTTCGGTATATGCCATATATTTTGTCCATGCCTCGTCCTTGTCCTTTTGCAGCAATGCCCATATCTGCAAAGCCACAGTCTGCGCCAGACAGTAATCTATATAATAGAACGGGCTGGAGTAAATGTGGTGCTGACGCTGCCATGCCTCGCCGTCGCTGTAGAACGGTATCTCTCCGTCAAGGCGTACCCACGGCATGTATATGCCAAGCAGCTTTTTCCATACGGCGTGACGCTCTGCCGGGGTCATTTCCGGATGCTCGTACACCTCATGCTGGAAATGGTCCACCATCGTACCGTAGGGGATAAAGGTCAGCGCGGATGACAGATGGCTGTAGCGGAATTTCTTCGCGTCGCTGCCGAAAAATCCTTCCGCCCACGGCCACGCGATAAACTCCATAGACATAGAGTGTACCTCGCACGCCTCATAGGTAGGCCAGATATATTCATAAGGTATACGCTTGCGGTTGGTCCACTCGGCAAAGGCGTGACCTGCCTCATGAGTGACTACCTCAACGTCGCCCTGTGTGCCGTTGAAGTTGGCGAAGATAAACGGCAGCTCATATTCCGCCAGTCCCGTGCAATAGCCGCCGCCCTGCTTGCCCTCGGTGGACAGCACGTCCAGCAGCTCGTTGTCCAGCATGGTGTTGAAGAATACGCTGGTCTCTAGTGACAGCTCGTCATAGAACTTCTTTCCCATTGCCAGTATGTCGTCTGCGGTGCCCTGCGGGCGGGGGTTGCCGGAGCGAAACTCCAGCGCGTTGTCCGCAAAGCTCATAGGATATTCCTTGCCGAGACGCTCTGCCTGACGGCGGTAAATGCTGTCAGCCACCGGCACGAGATATTTTACCACAGCCGCGCGGAACTTTTCCACGTCCTCCTTGCTGTAGCAGGTGCGGTTCATACGGTAATAGCCGAGGGTGATATATCCCGCGTCATAGCCCAGCTTTCTGCCCATACCGTCACGCAGCTTTACCAGCTCGTCGTATATTTCGTCCAGCTTTTGCTGATTGTCCTTGTACCACTGTCCCTCCGCCTTCCATGCGGCCAGACGGCGCGCGTCGTCGGGATCTGTCTTGAACGGCGTGATCTGAGATATGGTGTATATCCCGTCCTCAAACGGTATCTGCGCCGACGCAAGCAGCTTTTCGTATTCCTGAGTAAGGTCGTTTTCCTTTTGCAGCTCGGGCACTATCTCGGGTGAGAAGGTCTTCAGCGCGGTCTCCGCCTTGATAAACAGCAGATTTCCGTACTCCTCCTCAAAATCCTTTCTGAACGGCGACGCAAGCATTGTCATCATCCATTGCTGAGAATATTCCTCCAGCTCGGGCGCGGTTGCGTTCCAGAACTTCATCTCCCCGTCATAAAACTCATCGCGGGTGTCTATGCTGTGGCGGATGCTTGCCAATGTTTCCAGCGTGTCTTTGTGCTTTTGCGCACGCTGATATTCAAGGAATGTCTCCTTTGCCTCGGCATAGCTTGCGGCATTTTTGAGACGCTCGGTCAATTCTGCCGTCTGAGCCTTTATCTGTTCAGCGTCAGGTCTTTCATAAGGTATCTCCGAAAATTTCATATTTATGTCCATCCTTCCTGCGGAAAAATATCCTGCCTTTATATTATACTTTTTTTAATAGCCGATTGTCAAGTGTGCATTTAAAAGCGGAAGTATTTTTATGTTGATAGTAGCATAATAAACAGGAAGATTTTTTTCATAAACCTATTGACATATACCCCGATAGGGTATATAATATAAATACCCGATGGGGGTATATTCAGAAAGGGTGATATTGTATGGCAGATAATAAAAAGTGCGAGTGCTGCTGTAAGACCACGGATCGCACAGAGGAAGAACGTAAAAAGCTTATCCACCGTCTTAACCGTATAGAGGGACAGATACGCGGTATACGCGGTATGATAGAAAAGGACGCCTACTGTGCGGATATTCTGGTGCAGTCTGCCGCGGTCAATGCCGCAGTAAATTCGTTCAACAAGGATCTTATCGCCAGCCATATCCGCGGCTGCGTCGCCCGCGACATACGCGAGGGCAAGGACGAAGTTATCGACGAGCTGGTTGTGACCCTGCAAAAGCTGATGAAATAAAAGAGGTAATATAAATGGAGCAATATACTGTTACGGGGATGAGCTGCGCTGCGTGCAGCGCCCGTGTGGAAAAGGCCGTATCAAAGGTGCAGGGGGTGACCTCCTGCTCGGTCAGCCTGCTGACTAATTCCATGGGTGTAGAGGGCACGGCGTCCGCCGAAGATATTATCAATGCTGTCAAGGCGGCGGGGTACGGCGCGGCACTGAAAAATAACGATGTTAAGCAAAGCAAATCCTCCGACGAGGACGCGCTTGCCGATAAAGAGACCCCCGCGCTGAAGCGGCGGCTGATAGCATCGCTCGGCTTTTTGATAATACTGATGTATGTTTCTATGGGGCATATGATGTGGGGCTGGCCGCTGCCGTCATTTTTTGAGGGAAACCATATAGCTATGGGGCTTGTCCAGCTGCTGCTGACGGTCATCATCATGGTGATAAATCAGAAATTCTTCATCAGCGGATTTAAGAGCCTGATACACCGCTCGCCCAATATGGATGCGTTGGTGGCATTGGGCTCTGCGGCGGCATTCGGCTACAGCACCTTTGCTTTATTTGCCATGACTGACGCGCAGATAAACGGCAATGCCGACGCGGTGATGAGCTATATGCATGAGTTTTACTTCGAGTCGGCCGCAATGATACTGGCGCTTATCACTTTGGGTAAGATGCTGGAGGCACGCTCTAAGGGTAAAACCACCGACGCGCTGAAGGGGCTTATGAAACTGGCGCCCAAGACGGCGGTGCTGCTGAAAGACGGGAAAGAAATAACCGTCCCGGTAGAGCAGGTGAAGAAGGGTGATGTCTTTGTTGTCCGCCCCGGTGAAAATATCCCGATAGACGGCGTCGTTTTAGAAGGAAACAGCGCGGTGGACGAATCAACGCTTACAGGTGAGAGCATACCCGTGGACAAGGCTGCGGGAGATACCGTATCGGCAGGCACGACGAATCAGTCAGGCTTTATCCGCTGCGAGGCTGTCAGGGTAGGCGAGGACACCACGCTTTCACAGATAATACAGATGGTCAGCGATGCCGCCGCCACCAAGGCACCGATAGCAAAGGTCGCGGATAAGGTGTCCGGCGTGTTCGTCCCTACGGTGATAGGCATTGCGGTGCTGACGATAGTTATATGGCTGTTGGTAGGGGAGACTGTCGGGTTTGCGCTGGCAAGGGGAATATCAGTGCTGGTTATCAGCTGTCCCTGCGCGCTGGGCTTGGCGACTCCGGTAGCTGTTATGGTAGGCAACGGTATGGGCGCGAGAAACGGCGTACTCTTCAAAACCGCCGCATCTCTTGAGATGACCGGCAAGACGCAGATAGTCGCCCTTGACAAGACCGGCACCATAACACAGGGCGAGCCGCAGGTGACTGACATTGTCCCTGCGGACGGATATTCCGATACAGGGCTTTTAGAGCTTGCGTATGCTCTCGAGCAAAAAAGCGAGCATCCTTTGGCACGGGCGATCAACCGTAAGGCGGAGGATGACGGAATAGCGGCAAAAGAGGTCGCGGATTTCAAGGCGCTCCCCGGCAACGGTCTGACCGCCGTACTGGACGGCCGCAGCCTATACGGCGGCAGCTACAGCTTTATCAGCGGACAGGTAGAAATATCCGAAAAGATGAAAACTCTGTCCGAGCAGCTGGCGGAGGAAGGGAAGACCCCGCTGTTCTTTGCGGACGGCGACACCCTTTGCGGTATTATCGCAGTGGCGGACGTAATAAAAGAGGACAGCCCGCAGGCGATAGCCGAGCTGCGGGATATGGGCATCCGTGTAGTTATGCTGACCGGCGATAACGAGCGCACCGCAAAGGCAATAGGCGAGCAGGCGGGCGTGGACGAGGTTATCGCGGGAGTTCTCCCCGACGGTAAGGAAAGCGTGATACGCGGGCTGAAGCAAAAGGGCAAGGTCGTCATGGTGGGCGACGGTATCAACGACGCGCCCGCGCTGACCTGCGCGGATATCGGTATAGCCATCGGGGCAGGCACCGATGTTGCTATTGACGCTGCGGACGTTGTACTCATGAAGAGCAGGCTGTCCGATGTTCCTGCCGCAATACGCCTCAGCCGTGCCACACTGCGTAATATCCACGAAAACCTGTTCTGGGCGTTTATCTATAATGTAATGGGCATACCGCTTGCGGCGGGTGTGTTTATTTCATTACTGGGCTGGCAGCTAAATCCCATGTTTGCTGCTGCGGCAATGAGCTTATCAAGCTTTTGCGTGGTCACAAATGCTTTGCGTCTCAATCTTTTCAATATGCATAAGGCAAAGCGTGCGACCACTCAGAATAAACCAATAATTATAAAAAAGGAGCAAAGTACTATGGAAAAAACAATGAAGATCGAGGGCATGATGTGCGGACATTGCGAGGCAACCGTAAAGAAGGCATTAGAGGAAGTCGCAGGCGTAACCGCCGCAGCCGTAAGCCACGAGAACGGCACAGCGGTTGTTACCCTTGCAACAGATGTTGCTGACGATGTACTGAAAAAGGCTGTAGAGGACAAGGAATACACAGTAACCGAAATAGCATAAGCTGTTGCATACCACAACGCGCTGTTATCCTGCTTATTGGAGAACAGCGCGTTGTTTTTTGTCCGCTTAAAAGAGGATTGCGGATAACAGAAAAAGGTATAAAATTTCGGAAGGTCGCCCCGAAGGGCGAGGGGTATGGCGGTCATCCCGTAGGGTGTCATCAGGGTCCCCGCATTTGCAATAAAAAAATCGGGTTGAATAATCAACCCGATTTTTCATATTAGGATATTACTTTTCCTTTTTCTTTTTGTTTGCAACCACTGCGAGTGATGCTACTGTCAACATTGCTAACGGGAGCACTCCGTTGATCGGTACACCGGTCTCGGGATTGTTGTCAAAGCCTTCGCTGCCGGTTATGCCTTGCTGATTATCCTTGTCAGCGTTATCTACCTCGTTGGGGTTGGTAGTTTCAGCCGGCTTGGTAGTCTCTGCGGGCTTAGTGGTTTCCTCGGGCTTGGTAGTTTCCTCAGGCTTAGTGGTTTCCTCAGGCTTAGTGGTTTCCTCAGGCTTAGTGGTTTCCTCAGGCTTAGTGGTTTCCTCAGGTTTGGTAGTCTCCTCAGGCTTAGTAGTCTCCTCAGGTTTGGTGGTTTCTTCAGGCTTGGTGGTCTCGTCTTCCTCTATAAATTTATTGGTGAGAGTATAGCCGTCATCCATATTGCCCTCTACGCCGAGGTACTCATAGCCTTCGTATGTGCCTGTCTCTTCAACGGTATAGGTTATCTCATAACGGTTAACCGCGCCGTTTGCCTTTTCGTAGAAGTATACCGGCAGGTCGGTCTCCTCGTATGTCCAGCCGTCAGCCGCGCTAACGGTGATATCTGTCGTGCTGAGTACACGCTCGTTAGCCGCGCCCTTGTTGATGATAGCCTTGATAACCGCATTAATGCTTGTGGGACGGTTATTTTCGTCGTCGCCTAACCATTTCTTGGTTATCTCTATGCTGGTCTTTTCATCTACAAAGTTGTTGGTGAGTACATAGCCGTCAGCCATGCTGCCTGTGGTGTCGCCGTACTCATAACCGAGATATTTTCCTGTCTCTTCTACGGTGTAGGTTATCTCATACTGAGTAACAGTGCCGTTAACCTTTTCGTAGTAGTACTTCGACAGATTTGTTGCTTTGTATACCCAGCCGCTGCCTGCGGTGATGGTGATAGGCGTCTCGCTGAGTACACGCTCATTATCTGCGCCCTTGTTGATTATCGCCTTGATAACTGCGGTAACGGTGTCGGGACGCACACTGTACTTACCCTCGCGCTTCCATTCCTTGGTTATCTCAATGTCGATCTTTTCATCCACAAAGTTGTTGGTGAGAACGTATCCGTCAGCCATGCTGCCGGTTGCCGCGCCGTACTGATAACCTGTATAGGTTCCTGTCTCTTCAACAGTGTAGGTTATCGTATACTGAACAGCCTTGTCGTCTACCATTTCGTAATAGTACATCGGCAGATTGGTTTCTTTGTATGACCAGCCGTCAGCCGCAGTGATTGTTATAGGTGTCTCGCTGAGCACGCGCTCATCATCTGTATCCTTATTGATTACAGCCTTGATAACTGCGGTGATGCTGTCGGGACGGATGTCAAGACCCGTGTCGCCCTTCCATTCCTTGGTTATCTCAATGCCTGTGGTATTAGTAATAAGGGTGTTGGTAACGCTGGTAATGCCTTCGTTCTTCTCATAGAAGTCGGGAACGGTTACCTCTGTAATTCTATACTTGATCTCCTCGTACTCGGTGTAGGTATCGTCAAAGTAATGATACTTCGGCAGGTTGCCTACGGTCGCCGACCACTTGTTGGGATCTGTCGGGTCCGCATTCTTTACGGTAATGGTTACCTTACGCGGTAAATTGATGTTGGTGGGATATACAACTACCTCATTATCGCCCGAGCCGATAGTTCCGATTACGTTTACGGTAATTCTGTCGGGACGGATGCCGTATTCGTTGTTGTTATCTGCCCAGAACTTATCAATTGTTATCTGGGTGGTTTCACCGACAAAGGTGTTCTTAGCGGTGAGGGTGATTATCGGTGCGCCCTCTACCTCTCCGTATTCAACGATATATCCGGTGGGTATGTTGTTCTCTTCGATAGAGTACTCGATAACGAACTGTCTAACCCTGCCGTTTACCTTTTCGTAGTGGTACTTAGGCAGATTGCCTATCTGTTCGCTCCACTCGTTGTCGGAGTTTAATGTGATATTTTCGTTGGTGTATACGGTCTTACCGTTTGCGGTACCGGTGAGGGTTATCGTGATATCTACAGGACGCTTGTTCTCATTGCCCTTATCATCCCATGTCTTGATAACCTTGACCTCGGTCTCTTCAACGGTGAAGTTGTTGGTCAGGGTATAGCCGTTCTTCATGCTGCCGGTTGCCGCGCCGTATACGTAACCGGGATATGTTCCGGTCTCTTCTACGGTGTAGGTGATTGTGTACTGGGTAACCGTGCCGTCTACATCTTCATAGTAGTATACCGGCAGATCGGTTTCTTCATATACCCAGCCGTCAGCCGCGGTAATGGTGATAGGTGTCGTGCTGAGCACACGCTCATTAGCAGTACCCTTATTGATTATCGCCTTGATAACTGCGGTGATGCTGTCGGGACGAACATCGTAACCGGTGTCGCCGAACCATGTCTTTGTTACCTTGATCTTTGTGGTATCGTTGACAAGGGCATTGGTGAGGGTATAGCCATCAGCCATATTGCCGTCTGCGCCGACATATTCATAGCCGTTGTATGTTCCGGTCTCTTCTGCAGTATAGGTTATCTCATAACGGGTAACAACGCCGTCAACCTTTTCATAGTAGTACTTCGGCAGATCGGTTGCCTTATATGTCCAGCCGTCAGCCGCTTTAACGGTGATGTCTGTTGTGCTGATTACACGCTCGCCGGCGGTATCCTTGTTGATTACACCCTTGATAACCGCGGTGATTTCAGAAGGACGAATATCGTAATCTTCATCGCCTTCCCATTCCTTGGTTACCTCAACGCTTGTCTTTTCATCAACAAAGTTGTTGGTGAGAGTATAGCCGTCAGCCATATTGCCGGTTGCCGCGCCGTACTCATAACCTGTATAGGTGCCTGTTTCTTCAACAGTGTAGGTTATCTCATACTGAGTAACTGTGCCGTCAACCTTTTCGTAGAAGTACTTCGGCAGATTGGTTGCATTGTATGTCCAGCCGTCGGCTGCGGTAATGGTTATCTCGGTCTCGCTGAGTACGCGCTCGCTGGCAGTACCCTTGTTGATTATTGCCTTGATAACTGCGGTAATGCTGTCGGGACGGATGTCAAGACCCGTGTCGCCCTTCCATTCCTTAGTTACCTCTATGCCGGTCTTTTCATCCTTAACGGTGTTTTCAGCCACAAGATAGCCTTCGCCGTCTTTGCTGTATCCTACGGTATAGCCAACAGGTACGTTGGTCTCTACTATGCTGTATACTATTTCTTCCTTCTGACCGTTGTTACCGTAATAGTACTTCGGCAGGTTGGATATGGTCTCTGCCCACGAATTAGCTTCGTTAAGCAGAACAGAGCTTGTAGCACCGGCAGCGGGGTAAACCTGAGTGTTGCCTACCTTACCGATTATCTGTACGGTTACGCTGTCGGGACGTGCGCCAAGCGCGTTATTATTGTCGGTCCACTTCTTTCTCAGCTTGATCTGAGTGGATTCCTGTGTATAAGTATTGGTAATGGTAACTGTGTTGCTGGTTGCGCTGGTAGGAGTTATAGAGGATCTGTACTTAGGAGATACGCCTAACTCTTCCTGCACGGTGTAGGTTATCAGCTTAGCGGTGCCGTCAACGAAATAGTACTTCGGCAGACCGGATACCGTTGCGGTCCAGTTACCTGCCGCGGTAAGTGTAACAGTCTCGCTCTTCTGATATACTATAGTCTCATCAACCAGTCCGATAACCACTACGTCAATGCTGGTCGGGCGGTTTTCTTCGCTAGCCCAGCGGCTGTCAACTACCCATTCCTTCTCTATGGTTATCTGTGTCTCATCATAGTTGTTGGTAATAGCAACAGTCTTGGTTACCTTTTCGGTAAGAGCCTCGCCGTCGGCGAGAGTAAACGTCCATGATGCTGTATTACCGGTATATCCGGTCACCGTCTCGGAAAGGGTGTAGGTGATAGGCGTTCTCTTAATAGAGCCGTCTGCGTTCTTGGAATACGTATATACCGGCAGGTTGGTGAAGGTAACGCTGCCTTCGCCTATTTCCAGCGTTGCGGTATAGGTCTTTCCGTCGCTGCCTGTAAGTGTAAAGGTTACCTCAGGGTGATCGTCTGCGCCTATTGCGGGTACAAACTTGTCAAAGTCTACCCATGTCTTGTTGATAACAAGGTCGCCGAGTTCTTCTACAAATTTGTTCTTCAGAGTAACGGTATCGCCATCGACCTCGACATCAGTCAGCTCATAGCCGTCTATGTCGTTTTCGGTATAGGTGTATACGTACTCTACGGGGTCGCCCTCTTCAGGATAGTAGTAGTGGGGAAGTACCGCCGCATATTCACCCTCGACATTTTCATCATCGGTGAGTACGATGGTAGCCTTCCATTCGTTCTCAGCGGTGAGTGTGATTGTCGTGGTCACAGTCGCGTCGGGATGGCCCTCTGCCTCACCTGTGATGGTTACGGTTATGCTGTCGGGACGCAGGGTATCATCATCGTCGTCCCAATCCTTGATAACTTCTATCTCGGCCTGTTCAAAGTCGTTGATAATAGCGACCTTGTTGTTGTCTGCGTCAAGCTCGAAATAGTCTTTTATCTCTTCTTCAGGCTCTTCGGGCTCTGCTAACTCTTCTATTTCTTCTTCTTCTTCAACTATGTTTTGAACAACGCTTGTTATCTTACCGCCTTCTATTGTCAGGGTAAAGGTTATGTTCTCTAACTTCTCATAGTTGTCGGGAGCCACTGTCTCTACCAATGTGTAGGTGCCGTCCGGCAGACCCAGTATAGTGCTGCCGCCCTTAAAGCTGATAGTTCTGTTTTCTTCAGTCAGTATAACGGTGGTCTTCTCGGTCTTAGCTTCGTCGCCCTCACCTGTGGTGTAGGATACGATAACCTCAACCTCATCAGTCAGGTCAACATCGTCATTTGCCGTCAGGGTGAACTCCGCGCCCTCAAGCTTTGCACCGAGGGAGTTCTGCTTGATTATCTCAACGCCCTTGATATTAGTAAACTCAAAGTCTTCGCCGCCGAGTACCAGCTGAGGATATACCGTCGAGCCATTCGCTTTTACGATATACTCGGATGTAGGATCGCCGTTATCGGGGAGTACAAGCTCAATCTCGTACTTTTCGATAAGAGCTGCCTGCTTTGCTGCAAGCTGTTCCTCATATGCAGCAACCGCTTCTTGATATTCCTCAAGTGCCTGCTCGTATTCTTCTACAGCCTTCTGATAATCAGCAAGTGCCTGCTCATAATCATCGCCGTATTCTTCTTCGGTAGGCTTTTCAACGTCGAGGGTCGGCTCTTCGCCGTAGGTGGGCTTGATGAGCGGATCGCCGTATCTGTCGAGAATAGTAAAGGACAATACGCCTGTCTCATCGTCATAATCAACGTCAAAGGTATATTCTTCGTCGCCGATTACATAATAGTTATCTTCGATCGCCAGCGGCTTACCGGTTATATCTTCGCCGGTGCTTTCAGCAAAGGCATTGTCCGGGTATACTATAACCTTACCGTTGGTGTAGTAGTGGGTCTCGGTTTTGGTCTTGGTGACCTCTTTTGCTTCAATGCTATAATCGCCGTACGGTAACGAGTTCTCCTCGGTGGGATTGCTCTGTATTTTATAGCACTTGGTGGGGTAGAATGCTTCACCGACCTGATATTCGGTTTCGGTGTCTGTTATAGTGATGTAATCTTTATATGTTGTGCTCCAATCTCCGTACTGCCAGCCAACTTCAACGCCGTAGGAGGTTCCTCCGTTTGTTTTTGCTTCAATCGTGATTTTAACCACGTTGCCCTTGCTAACGGCATTGTTATGAAGTATAGATGTCCATCCGTTTACTTGTACAGGAAGCCTCTTCTCGGAGTTGCCGTAGTTATCACCAACGACAACTACATCATTGTCTTTGTATGTTGTAACTGTTCCGTCGCTGTGATAAAGATTTATTTTGCTTACGACAATATTACCGCCGCTGATGTACATCTGTCCGATACCGGAAGCTGTTCCGGCAAATGCATACATTCCTTCCCACTTCAGCGGAATATACTCCGGCTTGAGTGACTCTTCCTTAGAAATAGTAGTCGGATCGTCATCGTTATCTTCAGCTACTACATTATACTCAACAGCCGTGATCTCTGTGGAATGGGTCGTTACGGTTGCTTCTACGCCTTCGTCCTTCTGTATCTCGAAATAATATTCCTTGTCAGAGCGCTGATAGCCCTCAGGCGCCTCGTCCTCGCAAAGAATATATTTACCTGCGGGGAGATCGTCAAAGAAAATCGGAGCAGTGTCGCTGGACACGAGTGATGCAAACGGGGTAGGAGCAAATTCATCATCATCTTCGTCTGCATAGCCCGGTACATATTTATCTCTGCTTGCGTCATAGCGACCCTTTACGTATGTCGGGGTAACGGGTCTGCCGTTTGAGGTTACGGTAAAGTCAGTCTCGGGATCCTTAAAGTTTTCGATGAGAGACACATCAATATTGTTTTCTGCAACAAATTCTTCCTGTGTTTGCTCATCAAATGCATTGCCGTATTTGTCAAGGATTACAAAGGTCAGCTCTTCGGTTTCTTCATCATAATAAACGACAAAGGCAACGTCTTCTTCGCCGATCTTGTACTGTTCAACAGCGGCATATATGCTGATGGTCGCGCCCTTCAGCAGGTCGCCGTTCTGGTCGTTCTTAAATACCTGTATGCTGTAATCTTCTTCGGTCTCCATTATCAGGGCAGAGCCGTCAAACGGACGGAAGCCGAACTCGGTAACACCGGTAAAGCTGTCTGCGATAAGCGCGCCGGAAAGGTGTCCTCTGGGTGAATCCTTGCCTGTTAAAGTAGCTTCGTCTGTTACATGCGCCTTGGGTGCAAGTATAGTACCCTGGAAGTTGTTGCCGAGTACGACAGTCTCAGCCTCGTAGAAGTTGTAGAGAATGCTGGAAACTGCGGGGTGGTTTGAGTTATAGCCGGAATACGAAGGATCATCTATCGAGTTGGAGAAGAGGTTTTCGCCGTTTATGTAGGCGGTCTTATCGCTCCAGTTGGTGATGTGGTATTCGTTTCTGTCTCTTTCAGCGATATATTCGCCCTGACCTTCAACGTTTATAACGATGTAGGAATATTTCCATTCGTATGTAGAACCGTCATTGTTGGTGACATATCTGGGCTCGGGCAGCTCGGGTATTTTCTCGAAGCTGACCTCAGTAGCGTCGCGGAATTGCTCATACTGCTCTTTGGTGAGAGTAAAGTATACGCACTCCTGCTTTTCATTGGGGTTGCCTGTATACTCAAAGACAAATTTATTTGTATTGCCGTCAACTATACCGGATTTGCCCTCTACGTCCTGCTCGCTGAGCTTTTCACTGGTATTGTAGATCTTTTTGAACGCATCGACAAAGTCGATAACAACACCTACATACGTCTGTGACTGATCGACCTTCTGCCAGTCGGTCTTATAGCTTATTTCGGGAAGGTTAATGGTAGGAGAGCCGTCACCTTCTGTTTTTAATCCCCAACCGTAAGGATTGTGTTCGTCAGGGACATTGGTAAAGTCTATCTGACCTGCGAAGCTGTTAATATCAAAACCTGCGGGGTCACGGTTTATAACCAGCTTTTTATATGATTTTCTATCCGGTGTCTTAGCTGAACCATGGTTGGATTCAGCAGTCGAAGATTCGTATTTAGTGCGCCATTGGTCGCCGGGGTTAGCATAGTCATAGTATGCGTCACTGACCTGAGCGTACATATCGCCGCGGAGTATGATAGTCGCAGCACCCTCTCTGTCGGTGACCAGAATATCATAAGGAGTATATGCGTTATAGTCGCCCGCGCCTATAGTATAGCTGACACCCCAAGGCATATTGACATAGAAGTTGCCGCCGATGGCCACACGACCCTCTGCGTCACTCTCTCGTACGTCAAAATCGCCATTCAGGAACACACTGAAGTCCGCTGCCACGCCCATCAGATATTTTTTATCATAGGCTTTAACAGTGTCTGCGAGATTTCCCTTGTTCAGGCCGTTGTCTACGCCGTCTTTGCCGGTTCCGGCAAGCAGTGTAGCCAAGTAGGTCTCGTTATCGCTGTTGTCAGCGGGGTTGGGTTTTATGCTGGTCACTTTTTCCGCTTCGGGGAAGACTATCTCGTCATCCGCAGACGCGAACGTACCTATCGTGCCCGGCAGATTTAAGCCTGTCACGGTAAGTATAAGTGCCAAAGCTCCGCTTAAAACTCGCTTTTTGATCATATTTACACAGCCTTTCTCTGTAAATTTACTCGATACAACACCTCATAGGTATGAGATATTTAACTAATTATAGCATATTATCATTAAAAAAGCAACAGGATATATATAGAATATCTAACAATAAAATTGTACAATTTCCATAAAAAAATGACATTTTCAGCAGGTTATTAAGATTTGTTATAAAATCAACTGACCTTTTGCGGCATTTTATGCGGATTTACCGATTGGTCGGACAAAATACTGAAAATGCATTTGACAGTAGGTTAACTTTGTGCTATAATTATTTAAATAGTATATTATTCCGACCACGGGAGGGTGATGTTATGTCCGCACGGGTTAATCTTACAGAAACTGAGTGTGTAGCGCTCATAAAATATATATCCGACGCGCTTGTGTCCAAAAACACCGAAAGCGCGGTCGCGGCTATCGTTGAAAAGCTGCGCGAGACCTTCGATGTGACGGTTGTCAGCATCCGCGAGATATTTTCCCGCCCCTGCTCGCTGAGATATACCTACGAAGCGTTATGCGACTCTACCAAGGAAAGACGTGTTAATGAGATAATCTCGTTTGACGAGGACGTATGGCAGAGCGCATTGGATAAATTTGCCGACGGCTGCTATATCTATAAGGCGGGCGGCGAGCAAAGCGCGCCCAAATTTATCGGACCTGTCCCCGTCCCCCCAAAGAGCATGATACAGATACCGATGTATAACGGCGCAGAGTTTTTCGGCGTTTTGGATCTGGTGGATTTTGAAGAGATACGCGATTGGAGTGACAGCGAGATATCCACGCTGACCGCCTGCGCCAATTTTATCTGCCAATATCTGTACCGCCTAAGCTCATTGGCAAAGGTGCAGGGCAGGGAGGAGACCGACCCGCTGACCGGTCTGATGAGCTTCCGCGCGTTTACCGACAGTCTGGACGCAAAGCTGTCGGAGATGCTGAACGATTCTCCCGTCGCGGTGGTATATTCCGATATAAACCATTTCAAGTATATAAACGAGACCTACGGCTATAAAAAGGGCGACGAGCTGTTAAAGCTGACGGCGCAGCATATCATCGACGGGGTGGAACGCGAGCGTGGCGTAGAGCTGATGCTCTGCCGCGCGCATGCGGATAATTTCATATCCGCCGCCGTTGTGCCGGAAGAAACCATACCGATGTTTGAGAATTATATTCACGCACAGAACAAACAGCTGTCTAAGTTTTTGCAGGACAACTGCCCGGATGTACGGATACGCCTGTATACCGGGATATGTTATGTCAGAGACCGCAACACCACCGCCGCCACCGCGATAGCTTATGCCAACCTTGCGAGAAAGATAGCGAAAAGGGATCATCTCAAGAAACCGCTGGTGTTCTCGGACGAGATGATGGACGATATAAAATATCAGGAATATCTCAACAACGAGCTGCCGAAGGCGATAGAAAACCATGACCTAAAGGTCTTTTACCAGCCGAAGATAAACTGCTTGGACGACAGCCTTTACGGGGCAGAGGCGCTGGTGCGCTGGCAAAAACCGGACGGCACGTTTATTTATCCCGATAAGTTTATCCCCGTTTTCGAGAAGAACGGCAACATCGTGGACGTTGACTTTTACGTATACCGCGAGGTGTTCAGATACCTACGCGGCAGGCTGGACGCGGGGCTGTCGGTATTCCCGATCTCGATGAACGTGTCACGGGCGCACTTCCGCTCGGACAAGATAATACCGTATATAGAGGGGCTGTTCAGGGAATATAAGATACCGCCCGAGCTGGTAGAATTTGAGCTGACCGAAAACATATATATGAACAATTTCAGCAAGGCGGATGAATTTATAAAATCCTGCCGCGACCGCGGGATGCAGGTGTCGATGGACGACTTCGGTTCGGGTTATTCCTCGCTTAATGTTATCAGCTCGCTGGCAATCGACACGCTGAAGATAGACAGGATATTCCTCAAAAATGACAACCTCAGCGACAACGACAAGACCGTCATCGAGAGCATGATAGCGATGGCTAAAAGACTTGGTATGAAGGTCATCTGCGAGGGCGTTGAGACAGAGTCACAGATGCGTTTTCTGAAAAAGGCTTTATGCGACCAGATACAGGGCTTTTATTACGGCAGACCTATGGACGAGGAGACCTTTAATAAATTCGCTGCGCAGCTGACGGGCTGACGGTTGGGAGGACAATTGACATGAGATACGGTAAAAAAGCGGTATGTGCCGTTTTGCTGGCGGGCTGCATAGCCATCAGCGGTTGCAGCGGACAGGAAGAGCTGTCCGGCGCGGACAGCACAACGACATCCGACAGCCAAAGCAGCGCCGATAACACCAGCGACAGCGGCAACAGCACCGCACAGCCTAACGGAACGGGTGATACCTCTTCAAATGAAACCGGCACGGGCGGCAGCCACGCGGGTGAGGGCGCGAACGGGCTGAGCGAGGACGCCACTGAATACGAGGGCATAGAGGGTACAGGTAACTATAACTACGGCGAGGCATTGCAGAAGTCTCTGATATTCTACGAGCTGCAAAGGTCGGGACGTCTGGACGGGACCGAACGCACCAACTGGCGCGGAGACTCCGCGTTGAATGACGGCTCGGACAACGGCGTTGACCTGACAGGCGGACTGTACGACGCGGGGGATAACGTGAAGTTTAACCTCCCCATGGCGTATACCGCGTCAATGCTGGCGTGGAGCGTATACGAGGACTATGACAGCTATACCGAGAGCGGGCAGCTGGACTATATGCTGGGCAACATAAAGTGGATAAGCGATTATCTTATCAAGTGTCATACCGCCGAAAATGAGTTTTACTATCAGGTGGGAGACGGCAGTCTCGACCACGCTTGGTGGGGTGCGCCCGAGGTAATGCAGATGAACAGACCGTCCTACAAGGTGACCGAGTCAGCGCCCGGCTCTACCGTGGTGGCAGAGGCGGCTGCGGCACTGGCGGCGACGGCGGTGGTGTTCAAGGACAGCGACCCCGATTACGCAAAGACCTGCCTTACCCACGCGCAGCAGCTTTACACATTTGCGGATAACACCAAAAGCGACAGCGGCTATACCGCCGCAAACGGCTTTTACAACAGCTGGAGCGGCTTTTATGACGAGCTGGCCTGGGCGGGCACATGGCTGTACACCGCGACAGGCGACGACGGATATCTGAATAAATCAAAGCAACATTTTATAGAGGCGGACGGCAACTATAAATGGTCGATGTGCTGGGACGATGTGTCTATCGGCACGGCACTGAGACTGGTGCAGATAACGGGTGATGATACCTGCCGCACCTTCCTTGAAAACAGCCTTGACTATTGGACGACAGGCTGCAACGGCGAGAAGATAGCCTACACCTCCAAGGGGCTGGCGTGGCTGGACACATGGGGCAGTCTGCGATATGCGACAACACAGGCGTTTATCGCGGCATGCTACAGTGAGAGCGAGCATTGCCCCGCGGCAAAAAAAGACACCTACTGGGATTTTGCGGTCAGTCAGATTGACTACGCGCTGGGCAGCACCGGACGCAGCTTTGTCTGTGGATTCGGCGAGAATTATCCCGTTAATCCCCACCACAGAAACGCGCAGGGCTCTTACTGCGACAACATGAACACACCCGCTACCGCGCGGCATACTCTTTACGGTGCGCTGGTGGGCGGCCCCGACGCGGGCGACGGATATAACGATACCGTCTCCGACTATACCGCCAACGAGGTAGCCTGCGATTACAACGCGGGATATACCTGCGCGCTGGCAAAGCTGTACGGCAGATACCACGGCAAGACGCTGAAGAACTTCGGCGCGGTCGAGCCGGTAGAGGACGAATACGATGTCGAGGCATGCGTCAACGCGGCGGGCGAAAACTTTACCGAGATAAAGGCGATAGTATACAACAAGACCGGCTGGCCGGCAAGGGTCAGCGACAAGCTCTTACTTAGATATTTTATCGACCTGTCCGAGACCGACCTGTCTCAGGTCAGCGTAAATATGGGATATTCTCAGGGTGGAGCGGAATGTAAGATAGTCCCCTGGAGCGGTGACGTTTACTGCGTCGAGGTGACCTTCGGCGACAAGCTGATATACCCCGGCGGTCAGGACGCATACCGCAGCGAGGTGCAGTTCAGGATAAGCTCTGCGGGTATGTGGGACCCGTCCAACGACCCGTCCTATAAAGGGCTTGGCACGCAGCAGGGAACAGTTCAGAAGGTGGACACACTGGCGCTCTATGATAACGGTATGTTGGTAGACGGCGCCGAGCCGCAAGAGCGGACGGACGAGGATACGACCCCATCCGAGTCAAAGCCTGACGACAACCCAACCACCACATCTCAGCCTGCGGCTGAAAGCAAGCCTGCTTCAACAGGCGGCTCGGCCTCGGCAGGAGGGCTTACAGTGACGGTCAGCAGCGACGGAGTGACAATGGGCGGCAACCTCGCCGTCAACATTGAGATAACCAACAGCGGCAGCACGGATATAGATATGTCGGGGCTGGAGGTAGACTGGTTCTTTACAAAGGACGGCAGCGCTGATTTACAGTTCACCTGCGACCACAGCGCGGTGCAGGAAAACGGCGGCGCGTACAATGATATGACCGCGAATATAAAGGGCGAATTTTCCGCCGAAAACGGCACAAACTGCGACACGGTGCTGAAGATAACCTGCGGGTCGGGGACGCTGACCGCAGGCTCGGTATGGAAGATACAGGCGCGGGTCAACAAGGCAGACTGGAGCAACTTTGACTTCGGCAACGACTTCTCCCGCGACGCGAACAGCGTAGCGGTGTATTCCGCAGGCAAGCTGATATGCGGCAATACACCGTAACACATAAACACAAACACATAAAGGCTCGGATCATTGATCAGAGCCTTATTGTTTAAGATTTATATTCTATATAGTATGAGGTGTGATATATGGCAAAGTACATAATGGCATTGGACGCGGGGACGACCAGCAACAGATGTATACTTTTCAATGAAAAGGGCGAGCCGTGCAGCACGGCGCAAAAAGAATTTACCCAGTATTTTCCGAAGCCCGGCTGGGTAGAGCATGACGCCAACGAGATATGGTCTACCCAACTGGGCGTGGCGGTAGAGGCTATGTCAAAGATAGGCGCGACCGCCGCCGACATTGCCGCCATCGGTATCACCAATCAGCGCGAAACAGTGATAGTATGGGATAAAGAAACCGGTGAGCCCGTGTATAACGCGATAGTATGGCAGTGCAGGCGCACCTCGGAGTATTGCGACTCTCTGAAGGCCAAAGGACTGACTGATACTTTCCGTAAGAAAACGGGGCTGGTTATCGATGCGTATTTCTCCGCGTCAAAGCTCAAATGGATACTGGACAATATAGAGGGCGCACGGGAGAAGGCGGCATCGGGAAAACTGCTGTTCGGCACGGTGGAGACCTGGCTGATATGGAAGCTGACAAAGGGCAGGGTGCATGTGACCGATTATTCCAACGCGTCACGCACCATGCTGTTTAATATTAATGCGCTGAAATGGGATAAGGAAATTTTGGCAGAGCTGGATATCCCCGAAATCATGCTGCCGCAGGTAAAGCCGTCCAGCTGTATTTACGGCGAGACCGACCCGTCCTTTTTAGGCGGGGCGGTCCCGATAGGAGGCGCGGCAGGGGATCAGCAGTCCGCTTTATTCGGTCAGACCTGCTTTACGGCGGGCGAGGCGAAGAACACCTACGGCACAGGCTGCTTTTTGCTGATGAACACCGGGGACAAGCCGGTGTATTCTCAAAACGGGCTGGTAACCACCATCGCATGGGGGCTGGACGGCAAGGTGACCTATGCGTTAGAGGGCTCTGTCTTTTCGGCGGGCGCGGCGGTGCAATGGCTGCGTGACGAGCTGCGCATAATAGACAGCGCGTCGGAGTCCGAGCAGATGGCGGAAAAGGTAAAGGACACCAACGGCTGTTATGTCGTCCCCGCGTTTACCGGACTTGGCGCGCCGCATTGGGATCAGTACGCGAGGGGTGCTATCGTGGGCATCACCCGCGGGGTGAATAAATATCACATCGTCCGCGCCACGCTGGAGTCGCTGGCGTATCAGGTGAACGATGTCATCAACGCAATGCAGACAGATTGCGGTATCAGGCTGCGGGCGCTGAGGGTAGACGGCGGCGCGTGCGCCAATAACTTTCTTATGCAGTTTCAGTCGGACATCATCAACGCGCCGGTAAACCGTCCCGTATGCGTTGAGACCACCGCGATGGGCGCGGCGTATCTCGCGGGACTTGCGGTAGGGTATTGGAAGAGCAAGGAAGAGGTAATCAACAACTGTCAGACTGACAGGGTGTTTATGCCTAAGATGGACGGAGAGACCAGAAATAAAGCTATCGCAGGCTGGAACAAGGCAGTCAAATGTTCATACGGCTGGGCCGGAGATAAATAAAATTGACAATAAAACCGTATTATGTTAGAATATATATATAATACTACAGCGAAAAATTTTTCGGAGGAACGTTATGGATATAAAAACCGTTTCATATCAATGTCCTAACTGCACCGCACCGCTTGAATACGACAACGCGTCGGGCATGTTCAAGTGCATATTCTGCGACGGGGCTTTTTCGGAACAGCAGATACAAACGATATTCAAGAATAACGAGCAGATGTCGCTGGACGCTGACGAGCCGGAGCTGACCGAAGAGCAGCGCCAAATGGAGGAGTTTACCGGGTCGTCCGCACTGTATAACTGCCCTAACTGCGGGGCGGGCGTGGTGTGCGACACCCTTACGGCGTCTACCCGCTGCCACTTTTGCCATACGCCTGTAATACTCAGCGGACGTGTTTCGGGAGAGTTTAAGCCAGATCTTATCATACCGTTTTCCACCACCAAAGAGCAGGCGGAGAGCAAGTTTCAGGAATACTTAAAGGGTAAATTCCTGCTGCCGCGCCGCTTTAAGGAAGAGCTTAAAATAATGGGAATATCCGCGCTGTACGTCCCGTATTGGCTGAAAAGCGGTACGCTGAAAGCCTTCGCAGAGGCGGAGGGTCGCAAGGTGCATACATGGCGCACCAAAAATACGGTATATACAAATACAAAAATATATAAGCTTCAGCGCATCGCCGACCTTACCTTTGTGCGGGTGCCGTGCGACGGCTCAAGACGTATCAGCGACGAGCTGATGGAAAGCATCGAGCCGTTTGACTACAGCGGGATAAGAAAATTTTCCATGTCCTATCTGTCTGGCTGTGCCGCGGAAAAGTACGACGTATCCCCCGAAAACGCGCAGATACGCATTGACGAACGTATCAAGCAGGCGGCTAATGAGGTGCTGTTAAAGGATATGTCGGGATATACGTCGTTAAAACTGCAAAACAGCGACTCCGAATATAAAAATCAGATGTGCGCGTATGCGCTGCTGCCAGTGTGGTTTCTTAACTACAATTATAAGGGAGTGGATTACTCGTTTGCCATGAACGGTCAGACCGGGACGATGTTCGGCAGACTGCCGATAAGCAGGTTGAAAACCTTCCTTTACGGTTCAAGTGTATTTCTGATAGCCTTAACTATACTTACATTGATAGGGGGGTTGTTCAGTGCAGCTTAAAAAGTTTTTCGTGCTGATATGCGCACTTGTCTGCGCGCTGGTGTTTACAACCCCTATCTGCTGCATTGCGTCGGCAAGCAACGAGAGCTATTCCGCAAAGCTGGACGATCTTGATAACTCTCTGACCGACGAGCAGGAGATAGACCTTATCATTGTTATGAATATCGCGGCGCAGAAAATAAAATGTAATATCGGTGTTGTAATCACCGACGACCTTGAAGGAAAGTCATCATACGATTATTCATTTGATTATCTTGACAGCAGCTTCGGCGTGGGCAGCAGTTCGATAGTGCTGCTGTTGTGCAACGACCAAGTCAATGAGGACTGTATAGCTACCGATAACCTCGCGACCGATAAGTTCGGCAGCAAGATAGATAGTATTTTTGATGAAATTTACAATGGGCTGGACAGCTCCGACTATTATGGCGCGATAAATAACTTATGCACCTATCTGGAAGATAACAACATTGATATCAGCCCCGCCGATAACAGTAACGACAGCAGCGATAGCAATAACAGTGACAGCAGCAACGACAACAGCGACGACAACAGCAGTGACAGCACAAGCGAATATTCCGTCAAGCTGGACGATTTTGACAACTGCCTTAACGACAGCGAAGAGCGTGACCTTATCGACATAATGACAGATACGGCGGCGACGATAGAATGTAATATCGGCGTTGTTATCACCGCCGACCTTAAAGGTATGTCGTCTTACGATTATGCCTTTGATTATCTTGACACTAACTTCGGCGCGGGCAGCAGCTCGATAGTACTTCTGCTGTGCAACGACCATGTGAATTATGACTGGATAGCCACCGATAACCGCGCGACGGATATGTTCGGCAGCAAGTCGGACCGTATTTTTGATTATCTTTACAAGGGGCTGGACAGCTCAGGCTATTACGCCGCGGTAAATAACTTCTGCGCCTATCTGAAAAATAACGGTAACAGCAGCGGCGGCAACAGCAATAACAGCGGCAGCAATAACAGCGGCAGCAGCAGTATAGGCAGCGGCGGCAACTTTTCGGTAAAGCTGGACGACCTCGACAACTGCCTGAACGACAACGAAAAGCGTAATCTTATTAACATTATGGAAGATACGGCGGAGAGGATAGAATGTAATATCGGCGTTGTAATAACCGCCGACCTTAAAGGTATGTCGTCCTATGATTATTCATTTGATTATCTTGACAGCAACTTCGGCGCGGGCAGCAGTTCGATAGTACTGCTGTTGTGCAACGACCATATCAATTATGACTGGATAGCCACCGATAACCGCGCGACCGATAAGTTCGGCAGTCAGACGGATAAAATTTTTGACTATCTTTACAGGGGATTGGATAAATCCGGCTATTATGCCGCGATAGACCACTTCTGCACCTATCTGAATAATCACAATACAGTCAACGGAAACGATTACTTCGAAGGGCCCGGCTTTTCGTTGGACTTCGAGCCGGAAGCGGTATTCTTTATACTGATCTTTTCGTTTGTGATAGCATTTTGCTTTACCAAAAACGCTACCAGCAAGTACAGCAAGAAGGCGCCCATCAGCGCAAAGACCTATTTGGATAAAGAGCGCACGGAATTTACACTGAGAAATGATATTTTCGTGAGAGAATTTACCACCTCGCACCATATAAGCGAGTCTTCCTCCGGTCACCACAGCGGCGGACGCGGAGGCGGAGGCGGACGCAGCCGCAGCGGACGCGGCGGTGGCGGCGGCAGAAGAAGATGATATATTGTTTAAGGGAGACCCTTTGGAAAGGGTCTCCCTTAATTTTAAGCATATAATTTTTTATCAGCAGTTATCCCATATACTTGTACAGCAGATCCATAATTTCCGCAACGTCTGAATTGTTGTCGGTTACGGTTCTGTCGCTGTGGCTGCTGTCGCTGCCGTAGTTTATGCCTTTCGCGTATACGACGGTGATCAGCGTCATATCATATCCGTAATAGCTCATATCCTGGATACCTACCGCAAAGCACGCGGGGACCTCTCCCATATCTATATTTTGGATATTTCCGTCTCCGACATATCTGTAATAGTAGTACGTGTCTGAGCTGTTATAGGTCAGCTCTACATCATAATCCCCATTGCCTATATGTCGGCAGTATTCTCTTATCGCCGCCGCATCATTTCTGCCGACGCCATAGCACTTTACCGTCATGTCTGCACCCTCCGGCGCGCCCATTGCGGACAGCATATTGCCGGATACTACATGACCTCCGCTTATGCCGAAGTAGGACTCAATGCTGGGGACAAAGTCGTGTCCTCCGCCGCCCCCAAGCAGTAATATAAGAAGGACCACCACACCCGCGATAAGTACCGCGCCAATCGCTGTCAGGGCAATTATAAGCCCTGTCTTTTTCTTTTTCGGCGGAGGCATCATATAGCCGCCCGCATACTGGGGTACAGGCTGTCCGTACTGCATCTGCGGCATAGGCTGCTGCGGGAATGGTTGCTGTACAGGCTGCTGAGCATATTGCGGCTGCTGTACGGGTTGTTGGACGTACTGCGGCTGCTGCACAGGCGCTTGCTGTGCGGGTGCGGGCTGTACTTCCGGCGGCACAACCGCCGCGCCGCATTGTGGGCAGAACTTAACATTGTCATCAAACTGTGTTCCGCATTTGGTACAGAAAATCATATTTATTTCCTTCCTCTGTATGTTTTTTATTTCATCTGTTCGCGGCGGATACCGCAGGACTTATCTCTTTAATGCAGCCAATTGGTGACTATCTCCATGATTTCGTCGTCTATTTTCGAGGTCTTGTCAACTATCGAGCTGCTACCGCCGCGGCTGCCGTCATCTCCGTATTTAAGATCCTTTGAATAAGCGACCAGCATGATTATCATATCGGTTTTGCTTCCGTCGGATTTGACCGAGTCGCTTATGTCTAAAATCACTATCTCGGCACATTCGCCGTACAGGGTATATATGTTGCTGCTGCCGGTGTATTCATAAGAGTAAAAATACATATCGAAGTATTCATCCGGCTCTGAATAAAACGCGAGGTCGTATTTTCCGCCGGCAAGGTATTCGCAGTATTTATTTAAATAGTCTATATTGTCGGGGGAGAACGCATAGACATAGCATAACAGATTTTCATCGCCCAAATATTCCATGCTGTCCAGCTTATGCCCCTTGGATACACCCAAGTACGACTCAACGCTGGGGAAAAAGTCCTTTTTGGTCACCGTGTTGCTGCCGGAGCCGGTATCACTTGTGTTGCTGCTGTTATTGCTATTGTTATTGTTATTGCTATTGTTACTGTTGTTGTCGGACGTATTAGATCCGGTGCTGCTTTCGTCATCCGAAATCGACATGTAGATAAATTCCGAGACCTCGACATTCTTATTCTTTACGTCATAGTCGCTGCGGCTGTGGTCATCACCGTAGGTCAAGTCGTTTGAGTATACCACCATTACCGCTACCACGTCATCGCCGATAGACTGATAATTGATTGCAAAGCATGCGCTGTATCCGTATAAGTTGATGTTCTTTACCGAGCCGTTACCGGAATATGTATAATAGCGCGCATTTTCCTCACGGTTGATCAGCTCTATGTCATAGCCGCGCTTTTCTATATACTCGCAGTATTCCTCTATTGCGGCTATATCATTTTGTGATACACCGTAGCAAACGTAGGTTATACTGTCTAGGTCAATGCCGCTGTCGGATACACTCATCTGTTCAAGCATATCACGCTCAATTTCGACACCTATGCCCAATCCGAAATATGAGCCAAAGCTGGGAACAAAATCCGCCAAGGTATCTCTGTCATCTTCGGGTTCGCTCTTTACGGGGGGCAAGGTTTCGATTTTGCTGCTTTCAGGTGCGCTGCTTATTATGTTTTCAGATGAGGTGTCACTGACAACGCTGTTGCTGCTGTTATCAGAGCTGTTTTCGCCTTCGCCGCCTCCGAAAAGCATAATCAGCAGAACTATTGCTCCCACAACCAGCACCGCTCCTGCAATGATGAGTGCGATGATAAGCCCCTTCTTGTTCTTTTTCTGTTGAGGGGGCTGCTGCCCCTGCTGCGGGACAGTACGGGCGTACTGCGGTGCCTGTTGAGGGAACGGTTGTGGCGCAGGCTGCGGAAACTCAGCCTGAGGTCCCTGCTGGGGGAAAGGCTGGGGCGCAGTTTGCGGGAACTCAGCCTGAGGTCCCTGTTGGGGGAAAGGCTGGGGTGCAGGCTGCGAGAACTGTGCCTGCGGTGCTTGTTGGGGAACAGGCTGCGGCACCGGCTGTGAGAACTCAGCCTGAGGCGCCTGCTGCGGAACAGGCTGGGGAGCAGGTGCTTCTATCGGCAAAACCGCCGCGCCGCAGTTGTAGCAGAATTTTGCGTTATCATCAAGCTGCGTTCCGCACTTGGTACAGAAAATCATATTTATTTCCTCCGTGTCAGCATTCTATCATGCGTACTTATACACTTGGGCATCAATAGCCGAAATAATCAAAATAATCGTAATAATCGTCCCAGTCAAAATCATCGAAATAATCATCGTAATCATAACCGTAACCATAGCCGTTATTGTTGTTATTATTGTTATTTGCGTTGCTGCTGTTGTTGCCTTTATCTCCGCCTAACAATAAAATCAGCAGGACAACTATTCCCGCTATCAGCACGACCCCGCCGATAATCAATCCGATAATAAGCCCGGTGTGCTTTTTCGGCGGCATCATATAGCCGTTGGGATATTGCGGCATTTGCTGCTGGGGCATTTGCTGTTGAAGCATTTGCTGTTGGGGTATCTGCTGCGGTGCCTGCTGCGGCACGGGCTGCGGTGTTTGCTCCTCTGTTACAGGATTTCCGCATTTGTTGCAGAATTTTGTGTTGTCGTCAAGCTGCGCTCCGCATTTGGTACAAAAAGTCATAGCCAAGACCTCCATTATGATATTATTAAATAATTATATCATACTTTTCATAATATTTCAACATAAAATGGCTTTTTTCCGTGAATTTTTGAGCTGTATTTTTTTACCGCAGCGAATAATCATTTTATCAAGCGGAACAATAAATGTACAAATAAAAACAGGAGGTCACTATGACTAACAAAGAGTTGCTTTATATTGAAGACGCGCTCGGACACGAGCAGTATTTTCAGACCAAGTGTCAGGAGACCGTGTCGCAGCTTCAGGACGCGGATCTGAAAATGTGCGTCCAGCAGATGCAGCAAAAGCATCAGCAGATATTCCAGAGCTTTTACGGACTGCTGTAAGGAAAAGGAGAAAACGAAAATGGATGACAGAAATTTAATGGAAAATATCCTGCTGCTGGAAAAGGGCGTATGCGACCTGTACATGCACGGCGCTATCGAGTCCTCGTCCGGTAACGTGCATCAGGCGTTCAGCACCGCGCTGAACGATTCGCTGTGTATGCAGGATAACATCTACGGCAAGATGATGCAGAAGGGCTGGTACAATGTCGAGCAGGTACCGCAAAATCAGATAAACACCGTAAGGACAAAGTTCAGCGGGCAGTAAAACAGAAAAGCCTGAGAGTTAACTCTCAGGCTTAAATTTTTTTGTTATCCTGCCAAATGCAGTATATTCAACAGCAAAATCCAACTCATACCGTAATAGGTGACAACGGCGACAAGGTCGTTTATCGTGGTGATAAGCGGACCTGACGCGACCGCAGGGTCGATTTTTATTTTCTTGAAGAACAGAGGTACAGCCGTGCCGACTATACTGGATATAAGCATGGCAAGCAGCAGCGACACGCCGATACAGCCGGATACGGCAAAGCTGAACAGTAATTCTTTCTGTTTGAACAGCATTATATACAGACCTACAAACAGAAAAGAGATAACGCCCAATATCAGACCGTTGACAAATCCGACCCTCATTTCTTTTGCTACGAGATGAAACTTTTGCTTTCCTGTCAGTCCTTCATCCATCAGCACGCGGATAGTCACCGCCAGCGACTGCGTGCCGACGTTGCCTGACATATCCAGTATCAGAGACTGGAATGCCATTATCAGCGTAAGCTGTGAAACGACCTGTTCAAATACGCCGACCACGCCCGAAACGATCATGCCCAGTGCCAACAGTATCAAAAGCCACGGCATACGCTTTTTCATGCTTTTTATCAGAGGCTCTTTCAAATCCTCTTCAGAGGTCAGACCTGCAAGCTTTGCGTAATCCTCGCCCAACTCGTCGTCTACGACCTCAATAATGCTTGCCGCAGTGATAACGCCGAGCAATTGATTTGAATTATCCAGCACGGGAATATGATCTTCGGAGTAGTCCTTCAATCTTTCGATACAGTCATCTATCAGCTCATGCGCATAGACATAAGGGAAAGAGGTCTGTATCAATTCGTCAAGCGGATCGGCAGCATCGGCTGTGATAAGATCCTTAAGGTCAATTGCGCCGTAAAATTCTCCCGTTTCGTCTATTACAAAAAGCGTTGTAATATTATCATTTTCCTTTGCTTGGGAGATCAATTCGGACATCGCCTGCTTTATCGTCAGATTTTCACGGATAACAATGCAGTTTGTTGTCATGCGTGAACCGATCTCATCATCATCAAAGGTTGCGATAAGCTGAATTTCCTGCCTGATTTCCTGCGGCAGTAATTCTATGATCGCGGTACGTTTTTCCTTCTCAATTTCGCGCAGAATATTGGCGGCGGTATCGGTCTCCATTTCCGATACAACGGCAGCCGCTTTCTGCATGTCCATTTCATTCAGATAAGTGCCTGCCTCGTCAAGATACTCAAAGATCTCCGCAAGCATTTCAACCGTACAAATGCGGTACAGCTTTTTTCTCTCCTGAATATCAATACTTTCCATCGCTTGCGCAAGGTCGTTGGCATGGTAGTCCTCCAACTGTGCCAGCATAACCTTCGGCGCGGAATTTCCTCTGATTATGTTCAGTATTTCCTTTTCATAATCAGGTTTTTCCATCACCTCTGCCGCATTATGGACAGCGACCTTTTTTTCTTCATTTGACATAATATTTCCTCCGTTTACATTGTCATAAAATCTGCTGCTGATTTTATGCAGAGCAACGGGCAAAAAAGGTATAAAAAGACCTCCGCGGTCAACCGATTTACAAGTCAGGCGGAGGTAAGCGGTATATCATTGCGCAGAGTAAAGAAAGCGTCAGACAGCATAGTCCGCAGCATAATGATATACAGCCGTTTTCGTCCTTTTGACCCGCAACTATCGCCGTTTGGCACGTTCATTCACCTCACAGTTTGTTAGATTACAACATAGTTACAGTATATCATATCTGTTATACAATGTCAATTCCGTTTTCGGCATTTTCTAAAACTCGAACATTGCGCAAAAGCAGACGTATATTTTCTAAAAGCTCCGAACCTTATTTTAGCATATTTCCCTCACGTTTAAGCAGTATTTTAAATTTCTGACCTCGTAGCTGTCTGCGGTCTTGCTTTGCAAAATCGGCGGCGTTACCGCATAAGCTCAAAGCGCAGGTTGAAAAATCTTTGATTTTTCAACCTGCGCTTGCCTTTCTACGTCTGCCGGTAGGGGTAATAATTTAACCGGTTAAACAACATTATCAAGCATCTTATTCATGCTTCCCATCTTATACCCGCCGAGGTCCAGCGTTACATAAAAAAATCCCAACTCTTTGAAGTATTTGTCCAGCTCTTCGGCTATCTGTACTACCTTCGGCAATTCGTCGGGCAGCACCTCAATACGCGCGATATTTCCGTGTATGCGTACCCGCACTTGATGAAAGCCGAGGTCCAGCAGCCGCTGCTCGGCCTTGTCCACCATGCCCAGCTTTTCCTCGGTTATCGTCTCACCGTACACAAAGCGGGAGGACAGGCAGGCAAAGGATTGCTTGTCCCATGTGGGCAGACACAGCTCTTTTGACAGCTGACGTATCTCTTCTTTGGATAATTCAGCTTCGCGCAGCGGGCTTTTTACCCCCAGCTCCGCCACCGCTATCAGCCCCGGACGATAGTCGCCGTTATCGTCGGTGTTAGAGCCCTCCGCCACATAAGCGATACCTTTGCTTTGTGCTATGCCCTTTATCTTGGTGAACAGCTCGTGCTTGCAGAGATAGCAGCGGTTTTTGGGGTTTTGGGCAAATCCGTCTATAGACAGTTCCTCCGACTCAACAATGACCTGCTCTATTCCTTCCGCCGCGCAAAAGGCTTTCGCCTCGTTCAGCTCCCGCTGCGGGAACGAGCAGGAGCGCGCGGTCACCGCTATCGCCTTATCGCCCAGTACGTCATGCGCCACCTTTAACAAAAAGGTAGAATCCACACCTGAGGAAAAGGCAACAGCCACGCTGCCCAAGCCTTTCAGATATTCCTCTAAACGCTGCTTTTTCTGATGTAATATATCCATTTACTTTTGCTCCTCCACAAGCCTGCGCGCATCCTCAATGCTGATGTTCTTTTCCGCCGCGATACGCGCAAGGTCATCGTATTCGTATTTTACACGGGAGACGCCGTATCCGCAGGATTTTTTGATATGCACCGTTCCGTAAGGAGTGTCCAGTGTCTCTATACTGCGGTCAAGGATATACCTGCGGGTCGCAGTCTCTCTCACGCCTATGGTGGTAGTATGCTTAAAAATCAGCGACAGCAGGTTTTCTCTGTCCTGCTCTTTGCACATGACCCGCAGCAGTATGCCGGGTCGGGATTTTTTCATGCCTATCGGTACGGTATAGACCTCAAGCGCGCCGACCTCAAACAGCCGCTCCATAGCAAAGCCTATCTCCTCCGCGGTCATATCGTCAACATTGCAGGATAATTCCGACACCTCGTCGGTCTTGTCCGCCGTCTCTCCCAGCATGGCACGCACGCAGTTGGCGGCGGGAAAATCCTTTTTGCCCATTCCGTAGCCGATAGCCTGCGTTTTCATCACAGGCATAGCGCCAAAGCGGGTCGCAAAGTGCTTTAACAGTGCCGCGCCTGTCGGGGTGCATAGCTCGCCGTTTATCTCTCCGCCGTATATCGGCACGTCTTTCAGTATATACGCTGTTGCGGGGGCGGGGACGGGGAGTATGCCGTGTGCGCATTTTACCTGTCCGCTGCCGACATGGACGGGGGAGACTATCACCTCATCAGGCGACAGCCTGTCCATCAGCAGGCAGACCGCGCTAACGTCCGCCACCGCGTCCATGGTACCCACCTCGTGAAAATGTATCTGGGTCATCGGCACGCCGTGCGCGGCACTTTCCGCCTCGGCGATAAGCCCATACACCGCCAGCACATCCTCCCGCACCTTTTGCGGCAGGGAAATATGCGACAGTATATGCTCTATATCATGCATACTGCTGTGGTGGTGAGTATGTGTATGTCCGTGCTCATGGGAATGCTCGTGCTCATGTTCATGTTCGTGAGTGTGTTCATGGGTGTGCTCATGGTGATGATGCATTTCCTCGTTTTCCTCTTCACCGTTTACGGTAACAGAGATGTGTGTACCGGTGATACCGCATTTTACGGCAGATTGCTTAGCTATCTTCACATCGGGTATACCCAGCGCGTTAAGCTCGTCTATAAACTTATCCGGTTCCGGCAGCAGATCGACCAGCGCGGCGGTCAGCATATCGCCCGCCGCCCCCATCGAACAGTCTAAATAAAGTGTTTTCATTTTCCGTTCTCCTTTTACTCAGTTCTCCAGCCTTAATTCAAACAAAGTGACATTTTGCCAATTTCCGAAAAGGTCTTTTGCCATTCTTTCGCAATATCCTATTTCTCTGAAGCCGCATTTCTTATGTAACGCGACGCTTGCTGAATTTATCGAAGTGACCGACGACATAATGGTCCAATAGCCGTGCTTTTGCGCCTCGCGCACCAGTCGCTTGACAAGTTCGGTACCTATCCCTCTGCCTTGAAAATCATTGTCGATATAGATGCTCATTTCAGCACACCCGCTGAATGCGCAACGGCCGGATATAGGGCTCAGCGCTACCCAGCCGACAACCTTTTCTCCGTCAATATACACCAGCCTGCAGCTGTCGATATGCTCTCTGTCCCATTGCTCGTAAGAAGGACTTTTTGTATTAAAGGTAGCTATTCCTTTTTCTATACCCTGCAAATAAATTGCCTCTACCCGTTCCCAGTCTTTTGCGTTCATCTCTCTTATCATTGCTGTTATCCTCCATTGCTTAACTGAATGAAAAATTCAACATAAATGTAAAAGTGCTTTATAATAAAATTTAATCATTCTTCCCTAAGTGTTTGATAAAAAGAATAATCAACCAAACCGCTCATATTATCTGTCGCGCCCTGTTCCAGCTCTTTTATCATCAAACAGTCAGGGTGAGGCAGCTTTATGTTCGGGCCTGCTTTTATCCCGTATTTATAGCTTGGCTGAAACCCGCGCGGGTTGTAATTTTGCGGATTGCCTTCTACCAGTATCGCCTTAAAGTTCATTTCCTTTGCCTTTATAAATCCGTATTCCAGCAAATCCTTTGAAATATGCTGTCTTTGCAGCTCTGTTTTTACCGCGACAGGCGTCAGTATCAGCAGCTCGTCCTCATATCTGCCCTCAATATGAAAACGTGAAAACATCGCATATCCGATAATTTCATCATTCTCATTGGTCATTATCAATTCCAACTCGGGGATATAGTATTTTTTCGCGCGTATTTCTTGGACAAGCCGCCGCACCATTTTCCCTTCTTCGGGGTTGTCATATTCTGTAAAGACATTTTCTATCAGATCCAGCGACGGAAGAAGATATCTTTCTTCCATTGACTTAATGTTTCTTTCCATTTTTACCTCTGTAAATCCTAACTTATACTTTTGCGTCAATATGATTTATCATGCTTGCGAGATACCCCGCGCCGAAGCCATTGTCGATATTCACCACCGACACGCCGCTGGCGCAGGAATTTAGCATAGACAACAGCGCGGACAAGCCGTTGAATGACGCGCCGTAGCCAACACTTGTCGGCACGGCGATAACGGGGCAGTCCGCCAGCCCGCCGATAACGCTGGCAAGTGCCCCCTCCATACCCGCGATGGCAACAATCACGCTTGCGCTCATGATGTCCTCTTTATGCGATAACAGGCGGTGCAGACCCGCAACCCCCACATCATACAGCCGTACCACCTCGTTGCCGAGTATCTCGGCGGTCAGCGCGGACTCTTCCGCAACTGGAATATCGCTTGTCCCACCGGTCGCGACAACTATCCGCCCTATGCCGCTCGGTTGCGGCATATCTCCGATTATACCTATCCTCGCGTCAGCGTGATAGGTGAGGGGACAGGTTGATTGTATCTTCTCGGCATTCTCGGCAGAAAGGCGGGTGATAAGTATTCGCTCCTGCCCGTTTTTCTTCATGGTGTCTATTATGCCCAGCATCTGCTCGGCGGTCTTTCCCGCGCCGTATATCACTTCGGCTGCGCCCTGACGCACCTTGCGGTGCAGGTCTACCTTGGCGTAGCCTATATCCTCAAACGGCTCGGTCTTTAATTTCAGCAGTGCGTCCTCCACCGACATGCTGCCGTCACGCACCGCGGTGAGTATTTGCTTTGCCTCACTGTTCATCAGATTTCCCCCTGTTTATATAAAGAGGTATTGCCTGAGGCAATACCTCTTTTTCTTTTAATCTTTTTTCTTGAAAAGCGCCGCGCGCACTACACCCTTTGGGTCTTTGATAAGCAGAATTACTACCCATATAACCAGCCCGAGTGCCACGACCGACAGCCCGAGGTACAGGTCGTTCAGCATATCGGCGGGCGAAGGGTTAAAGTACTCCGCACCGACCTCGACATACTCGAATATTGCGTCAACCAGCCACATCAGCGACGCGCCCCAGTACATCCAGCACAGCACGCCTATCAGCATTTCGCTTTTCGGTGCGGTCATGTACCATATCACGGTGCAGATAACAGCGGCAAAAACCGAGGTAAGCAGCGTCATCTGTACGTCCTCAGTTTTCGGCGGACTCGGTCTTTTCTCTTTTCTCCATAACGTGAGAAACAGCTACCATACCGCCCCATACTGCGGTAACCAACAGCGACATCGCAACGCCTGCGGTCGCCATCTCATTCAGCATTGCGGCAGTGGACGCAGGATCATTGGTAGCGGTGAGGAACGGCGCCCACGGCACTATCTCTCCATGCCATACATGCTCGAACATCAGCAGGGCAGAGCCGCCCCACAGCATATTGGACAGCCATTTCAGCTTTCTCGAAAAGGGCAGCTTTTCAGCTGTGTCGAGAGCAACCTCTGCTGCTCCTGCTTTCTTTTCCTTAGACTTTGCGACCTTAGTCACGATGGTGGTGATGACTGCCTCAGCAGCCGGTACAGCAAAACATGCCATTTGTTTTTCCTCCTTGTTAACATAAAAAGGCATACGTTGTCTCTTCTGAGAAAACGCACGCCTTCATAGCATACTTATCCGTAAAATATTATTTAACAGGCATTTCTATGCCCTGCGGCGGCTTCCTGCCGACCTGTCAGATATATTATACAATGAAAATATAGTATTGTCAAGTATTTTTAGGAATTTTCGGACTGTATCTCGTTTATCACGCTTTGCACCAGTCTGCCGATGTTGAAGTCGGATATCCCGACGATAACGGTATCGCAGTGGTTAAAGGGGATAAGTATCCGCTTTGCGTTGCTCTGCGCCACGGCAAGCGCCATCTTAGGAGTTACCTCTCCCAGCATCGAGTCGGCTATCGCTATCCCTATCGGTCCGATGATTATGTCCGCCGTGCGGCAGCCGACGATAACGGCATTCTCTCCGGTGGCGGCGCCGTCCGCGCCCGCCTTCAGCATAGCCAGTGTCGCGGTGCTGTTGGTGCCCACCGCGGTGACGTTAGCCGAGGGAATATTCTGTTTTACCGCGGTGACCAGCTGCTTGCCTATGCCGCCGCCCTGCGCATCGATTACTAATATGTTCATCGCTCTGTTCCTTTCGATTTCTTTAATAATTGTACCACACAAATATACCGCTGTCAACAAAAATCCCCCTCTGTTTGAGGGGGATAAAATTATTTCACTGTCAGTTCATTCCCGTCAAAGTCAACGGTCAGTGTACTCTGTGGCGGGATATCATCCGCTATCAGCTTTCTTGCTATCAGCGTCTCCACCTTGCGCTGTAAGAACCGCTTCAACGGTCTCGCGCCGTAGTTGGGGTCAAATCCGCCCTCTATCACGTAGTCCTTTGCCGCGTCGGTTATCGTAAGGCTTATCTCCTTATCCGCAAGCCGCGCCTTTAGCTCTTCCAGCATAAGGTCCACTATGCGGAATATCTCTTTCTTCATCAGCGGCTTGTAGAACACTATCTCGTCCAGACGGTTGAGAAACTCGGGGCGGAACTGGGTTTTCAGCAGTGCGTCTACCTGTTCGCGTGCCGCGTCGAATATCTCTCCGTCCTCGTTAATGCCGTCAAGAATATACGGCGAGCCGAGGTTGGAGGTCATTATTATTATCGTATTCTTAAAGTCTACCGTCCGTCCCTGCGAGTCGGTTATCCTGCCGTCGTCCAGCACCTGCAAGAGTATATTGAACACGTCGGGGTGCGCCTTTTCCACCTCGTCCAGCAGTACTACAGAATACGGCTTTCTTCGTACCGCCTCGGTCAGCTGTCCGCCCTGGTCGTACCCGACATATCCGGGAGGTGCGCCGATAAGGCGGCTGACGCTGAACTTTTCCATATACTCAGACATATCTATTCGGACGATGTTCTTTTCATCGTCAAACAACGCCTCGGCAAGCGCTTTGGCAAGCTCGGTCTTGCCGACGCCGGTCGGACCGAGGAACAGGAAAGACCCTATCGGTCGGTCAGGGTTTGCTATCCCCGCGCGCGAGCGCAGTATTGCCTCACTGACCTTTTCAACCGCCTCGTCCTGACCTATTACACGCTTGTGCAGCAGCTCTTCCATACCGAGCAGCTTTTCACGTTCGCCCTCCATCAGTTTTGCGACAGGGATACCCGTCCAGCGGCAGATTATCCGCGCTATCTCTTCCTCGGTCACCTTGTCACGCAGCAGGGTGTTGGTTTTGGATTCCTCCGCCAGCCGCTCTTCCTCCTCCAGCTGCTTTTGCAGCTGCGGCAGCTTGCCGTATTTCAGCTCTGCCGCCTTGTTGAGGTCGTAGCTGCGCTCTGCCTGCTCTATCTGACCGTTGGTCTGCTCTATCTCCTCACGCAGCTTTTGCACCTTGGATATAGCGGATTTCTCGTTTTCCCACTTTGCCTTCATGCTGTCGAACTCGGCACGCATCTCGGCAAGCTCTTTCTGCACCTGTGCCAGATGCTCGGCGGAGATGCGGCCGCTTTCCTTTTTCAGTGCCGCCTCTTCTATCTCATGCTGCATTATCTTGCGGCGGATATCGTCCAGCTCGGACGGCATGGACTCCATCTCGGTCTTTATCAGCGCGCACGCCTCGTCAACAAGGTCTATCGCCTTGTCCGGCAGAAAACGGTCGGAGATATAGCGGTCAGACAGCACCGCCGCCCCGATAAGCGCCGCGTCCTGTATTTTTACGCCGTGGAAAACCTCATATCGCTCTTTCAGCCCGCGCAGGATGGATATGGTGTCCTCTACTGTCGGCTCGTCTACAGTCACAGGCTGAAATCTGCGCTCCAGCGCAGCGTCCTTTTCGATATACAGTCTGTATTCGTTCAGCGTGGTCGCACCGATACAGTGCAGCTCGCCGCGTGCCAACAGCGGCTTTAACAGATTGCCTGCGTCCATCGCGCCGTCGGTCTTGCCCGCGCCGACAATGGTGTGCAGCTCGTCAATGAACAGTATTATCTCGCCGTCGGATTTCTTTATCGCCTGCAAGACGGCTTTCAACCTTTCCTCAAACTCGCCGCGGTACTTTGCGCCCGCAACCAGCGCGCCCATATCCAGCGAGAATATCTGACGGTTTTTCAGATTTTCGGGTACGTCCCCGCGCACGATACGCAGCGCAAGCCCCTCCGCTATAGCGGTCTTGCCGACGCCGGGCTCGCCTATCAGCACGGGGTTGTTTTTGGTCTTGCGGGAGAGTATGCGGATAACGTTGCGTATCTCAGCGTCTCTGCCTATCACCGGGTCAAGCTTGTTCTGCCGCGCCAGCTCGGTCAGCTCCTGACCGTACTTTTTCAGCACGTCATAGGTCTCCTCGGGGTTCTGTCCCGTAACCCTGACATTGCCGCGCACCTGCTCCAGCGCCTTCAAAAAATCATTTTCGGTTATACCGTTGTTTTGGAATATGGTTTTCAGCGTGGAGTTAGGCTTTTGCAGCAGTCCGATAAACAGGTGCTCTACCGAGATATACTCGTCGCTCATCTGCTTTGCCTGCTGCTCGGCGGCGGTCAGTGCCTTGTCAAGCTCTTGAGAGATGTACACCTTGTCAGGCTCTCTGCCCGAGCCGGTGACCTTGGACAGTGCCGTCACGCTCTGCTGTGCCGAGCTTTTCAGCGCGTTTTCGTCCACGCCGATTTTTTTCATCAGCTGGGGGATAAGTCCGTCCTCATCGTCCAGCAACGCATACAGTAAATGCTGCTGGTCGATGTTCATATTCTGATACTCGACCGCAAGGTTCTGCGCCCTTTCGACTGCCTCAATTGATTTTTGGGTAAGATTGTTTGTGCTTAACATTGTTATCATTCCTTTCTCTTGTTTGATTTTGTTCTACATTAAAATTATAATAATACTTTTGCTGATTTCATTCTGTCGCGGTATGCCGCGTCTATCAGCGCGGCGGCGCGTTCTTCGTTGTCGGTGTTTTCAAAATAAATCTTTATCTGTTTGTCCAAAAACCGCACATAGTCCGCGATAGCCTGCGCCGCCTGCTCGGCGGTTATCTCTCCGCCGTCGGATTTAACGGGGGAGTGCAGGGTGCGGGACAAACGGTCGCCGTCCAGCTCATATTCTGTCTCGAATATCCCCGCAAGATACTTCGCCTCGATATTGACAAACATCCGCCAAAACCGCCCTATCAGCATTGTCAGCATGGCGTTTTGGGTGCGAAAGCTGACCCGCAGCCTGCCGAATTCCTCACCACGCGCGAATACATCCACCGCGTACCGTATCGTCGGCTTGTACTTAAAGCTCAGCGGGCTTTTTATCAGCATGCCGCCGTCGCTCGCCTGCTGTAGCAGAAAAATATCCTCGTCAAAAAAGCGGCTGATGCTCTCCATAATGCTGCGCATGCGCGTCTCGGGGGTCTGCACCGCCAACCTTTCCGCCAGTATCCTGTCTATCAGCCCCGAACGGCTGGTGTTCATCTTGTACGCCAGCGAGTCCACCGCGCGGACAATATCGTCAGACAGTACAAGGCTGTATACACTTTTACTCATTTTCCGACCACCTCTTTTTCTTGTTGAGTTAATTGTAGCACATCTTTATTAACTTGTCAATAGTTTTATATAAATTTCTTTACTAGTTATTAATAATTTTTTCGATTAAATAAAAACAACACCGCAAATCATTCGCGGTGTATTTGGGTTGATTTTTACGATTGGGTTTGGTATAATGAATGGTATAGCAGGCGATTGGATTGCTTATATAAATAGGAATTTGCAGGGGTGAAGTAATTTGAACAGCGTAAATAAAACCTTATATATACCGCTGTACGGAAAAGCGTATGT
>JAFLRX010000007.1 GCA_022511265.1 Eubacterium sp.
AGTCTTTGGAAAGGGGTACGGGGGAAACCTTTCTACAGAAAGGTTTCCCCCGATAGTAACTATAATCTTCTCTATGACTGTATGCCCTAAGAGAGCCGGTTTTAATATCAGGTCGCAATACCTGCGAACTGGGTGTTGTACAGCTTTGCGTAGGTACCGCCCTCGGCCAGCAGCCGCTCGTGGTTGCCTGCCTCTACTACCTTGCCCTTGTCGATAACGACTATCTTATCCGCGTCGCGTATCGTGGACAGTCTGTGCGCGATTATCAGGCTGGTCCTGCCCTTCATCAGCGCCAGCATAGCCTCCTGTATATATACCTCGGTACGTGTGTCTATGCTGGAGGTGGCCTCGTCCAGTATCAGTATCTTCGGGTCGGCAAGCACCGCGCGCGCAATGGCTATCAGCTGCCGCTGTCCCTGCGACAGGTTGCTGCCGCCCTCGGTCAGCATGGTGTTATAGCCGTCGGTCAGCTTTTCGGCAAACTCGTCTACCTTTGCGGTCTTAGCCGCGGCAATGACCTCTTCGTCCGTCGCGTCCAGCCTGCCGTAGCGGATATTCTGCGCAATGGTGTCGTTGAATATGACAGTATCCTGCAAAACTATGCCGATAGACTCACGCAGCTTTTTCTTTGGTATATCATAGATACTCTGCCCGTCCAATGTTATTGCGCCGGAATCTATATCATAAAACCGCGTGAGCAGATTTACGACAGTGGTCTTGCCGGAGCCGGTCGCCCCGACGATAGCCAGCTTTTGCCCGCTCTTTATCCACAGGTCAAAGCCGTGCAGCACCTGCTCGCCCTCAACATAAGAGAAGCAAAGGTCGGTAAAGTTTATGTCTCCCTTTACGTTATATACCGAAAAGCTTTCGTCCTTGCCCTCGTCCGCCTCGGGCGGATTGTCCATTATCTCGAACACACGCTCCGCGCCCGCGATAGCGGTCTGTATCATCGCGTACTGCTGCGCTATCTCGTTTATCGGGCGGGTAAAGTTGCGGGTATACTGTAAAAACGCCTGTATCGTGCCGACTGTTATCGCGCCGCTGAGTGCCAGCGGATTAAAGCCCATTATCAGGAAATACGCGCCAAAGCCCGCCACCAGCAGAAATCCGATATTGCCTATGACGTTCATGCACGGTCCCATAACGCCGCCGCTGATCTGCGCCTTTATCGACGCTGTGGTCAGGTCGTCACTTATCCTGTCAAAGTCGCTGCACTCTCTTTTCTCGCGGGAGAAGGACGCGACGGTCTTATAGCCTGTCACCGCCTCTTCAATATGCCCGTTCAGCTCGCCCAGTAAAGACTGCTGCAGCGGGAAATATTTACGCATAAACTTGGTAAGGTTTTTTGTCACCACCAATGTCAGCACAATGCTGGTCATGCTGACCAGCGTCAGCATAGGCGAATAGAACAGCATAAACAGCAGGCACCCAACCAGCGTCAACACACCCGAAAACAGCGACGCTATCGACTGGGATATGGTGTTTGATATGTTCTCTATATCGTTGGTCATACGGCTCATGATATCGCCGTGCTGGTGCGTGTCGGTGTATTTTATAGGGAGATATGATATCTTTTTGAACAGGTCGTTTCTCATCACCTGTACGGTGGTTTGAGACAGTTTTGCGGCGAATATGCCCTGAAAATATGTTAACAGCGAACTTACCGCATAGACGATACCCAGCATGATAAGAAAGCTTATCATGCCCTGCACGTCAATGTTCAGACGGTTGTCGGATATCGTGATGCAGTCAATGGCCTGCCCCTGCAAAAACGGCGCGACAAGATTTGTCAGCGTTATTATCAGCATAATGCCCAGCAGCGCGAACAACAGATATTTACTCTTGCCGATGTACGTCATTATCCGCTTTATGGTCGCGCCCGCGTTTTTCGGCTTTTCGGTGGGCATACCCATTCTCGCGTGGGGCGGCGGACCGCCGCGTCCCATCATACGGGGCATCTCCATAGCGGGTCGTTGTCTTTGTTCTGCCATGATTTATACCCCCTCTTCCTTCATCTGCGAATAATAGATATCACGGTACACGTCGCTGGTCTCCATCAGCTCAGCATGTGTGCCGAACGCGCAGATAGTGCCGTTGTCTATTACCGCTATCTTATCCGCCCTCATGACGCTGGCTATACGCTGCGCTATCATTATCACGGTCACATCCTTCAGATTTTCACGCAGCGCCGCGTGCAGCTTTGCCTCGGTGCTGAGGTCCAGTGCCGAGGTGCTGTCGTCAAAGATAAGTATCTTCGGCTTTTTCAGTATCGCGCGGGCTATCGACATACGCTGCTTCTGTCCGCCGGACAGTGACGCGCCCTTTTCGCTTATCATGGTGTCATAGCCCTCATTAAAGCCTTGGATAAAGCTGTCCGCCTGCGCTATCTCGGCGGCGCGGTGCACCTCATCGTCCGGCGCGCCGTCATCGCCCCAGCGGATATTCTCGGACACCGTGCCGGAGAACAGCTCGCTCTTTTGCAGTACCACGCCGACCTTGCCGCGCAGCTTGTCTATCTCGTAATCCTTTACGTTTACCCCGTCGATAAGCACCTCGCCCTCGGTACAGTCATAAAACCGCGGGATAAGGTTTACCAGCGAGGTCTTACCGCAGCCGGTAGAGCCTAACACCGCGATCATCTGACCCGGCTCGGCGGTAAGGTTTATCGACTTTAACACCGGCTTGCCGCCAAAACCGGGGTAAGAAAAGCTGACGTTCTTAAATTCTACCCTGCCCTCGGTTATTTCCGAATCGGCGGAATCGCCGTCCGCTATCACCGGCTGTGTGTCCAGTACCTCTTCAACACGCTTTGCCGATGCCATGGCGCGGGACACCTGCTGGAACATCATACCCACCATCATCACCGACATCAGTATCTGGGTTATGTAGGTCACCGCCGCCATTACGCTGCCGACGTCCATCGCCCTTGCCTCTACCTGAAGTCCGCCGATAAGGATTATCGCGATGACCGACGCATTCATTACCACCATTAAAATGGGGTTGAGTATCGCTATCAGCCTCTGCACCCTCAGGTTAGTGGTCATAAGGTCGGTGTTCGCCCTGTCAAAGCGGTCTATCTCGTATTCCTCACGGGTGAACGCCTTTACCACACGCGCGCCTGTGACGTTTTCCTGCACCACGCTGTTGACCTTGTCCAGCTTATCCTGCACTATGCCGAACAGCGGCGCGGCGCGTCTCATTATCAATGTCACCACCGCCAGCTGCACCGGTAGCGAAACAGCTATTACCAAACCGAAATTTACGTTCAGCATAAGCAGGCAGGCAATACCGCCGATAAACTGCATACCCGTACGCACAAACATACGCAGCGACATAGCCACAAACTGCTGTATCTGTGTGATGTCGTTTGTCAGCCTTGTCACCAACGAGCCGGTGGTAAATTTATCCGTCTGCTGAAAGGATAAGTGCATTACTTTATTAAAAGTATCCTTTCGCATATCGTTGCCCAGCTTTTGCGCTGTCACCGTGCCGAACGCCGCCGAAGCGATACCGCCCGCGCAGCCAATCAGCGAGTACATCAGCATAAACAGACCCGTCTTTACCACATACGCAAGGTTTTCGTCCATCGGTCCGCTGCCGAGTATGCCGTTATTGATGATGTCACTCATCAGCTGGGGCTGTACTAAGTCCATCGCCACCTCAAGTATCATGGCCAGCGGACACAGCAGGGCGAACACCCAGTACGGCCTGAGATACTTAATTACCTTCTTCATAGAAAAAATCCGCCCCCACTTCTTCCAACAGATTTTTATATATCTTTAACAGTAGCCCGTTCAACTGTTTTATCTCCTCATCGGTCACCCCGTCAAGGCATATCTCCTCGGTGCGCAGCACGCTGCCCAGCATTTTTTCGTTCAACGCCCTGCCCTTTTCGGTCAGCCTGATGCGTGAAACTCTGCCGTCATAGCTGTCCTGCATACGCTCTATCAGTCCGTCTTTTTCCATATTATGCACCGTTACGCTGATGGTCGGCGGGCGCAGCCGCGTTATACGGGACAGATCCTGCTGGGGTATGCCGTCTGTTATCGACAAGGTCCGCAGCACAGGAGTATACGCCGTGCGGCTGCCGTTCTTACGGGTCTCGCGGCGCATAAGCTCTTCAAACATATGCGAGACCATTACCAGTCTGCTCAGCTTTACCGTGTCCTCGGACGGTATTTTGTCAGTATCTGCCATAATATCATTCCTTTACTATTTAATATTAAAAATATTGCTAAATATTTAGAAATCTAACTATATTAAAATTATACCGCCGAAATCGAAAGGTTGTCAAGTGCTTTCAAAAAATTCTTAACAATTTCACCTGATTTTCATTTTTCTACTTGAATTTACGCGGCGGATTTACTATAATAGAAATATATAGCATTTTAAATAAGGGGCAACGCCCCGTCATTCAACAAACGACCAGGGGCGTTAGCCCCTTAGTCTTTCAGTGGGAGATTTAACTCCCACTGAAAGACTAAATGTCGCCCGCCGCCTTAGAGGCGGTCGACATAGTCGCGGTTATTTTCACATTAAGAGAGGGACACAAAATGAAGATAGCGGTAGTAGGACTGGGTCTTATCGGCGGCTCGATATGTAAGTCGCTTAAAAAGAACACCTTTCATTATATTATGGGCACCGATATTGACGGTGCGGTATGCGAAAAGGCGCTCGCCTGCGGCGCGATTGACGAGGTAATAAAGCCCGAACAGCTCGGCGAGGCGGATATGACAATTATCTGTCTCTACCCCGAGCAGATAGTAAAGTTTGTGAACGAGTACGCCGACGTATTCAAGCCCGGCTCGATAGTCACCGATTCATGCGGCGTAAAAGAATATGTTGTAGAGGGCTGCACAGCCGTGTTGGCAGAGCGCGGCGTGATATTTGTCGGCAGCCACCCGATGGCGGGGCGCGAGTTCTCCGGCTTTGACTATTCCACCGACGACCTGTTCGTCGGGGCAAGCTATATCGTCACCCCCACCGAGGACACGCCTAAAATGGCGATAGACCTGCTGGCGACGCTGGCCTGCTGTATGGGCTTTGAAAAGGTGGTAACCGCCACACCCCAGCAGCACGACACCAACATCGCGTTCACCTCGCAGCTGGCGCATGTAGTCTCTAACGCATATGTAAAAAGCCCGTCGCTGTTTAATGCGGACGGCTTTTCGGCGGGCAGCTTTCTTGACCTTACCCGTGTCGCAAAGCTGAACGAGCATATGTGGAGCAGCCTGTTTTTGTGCAACAAAAAGGCGTTGCTGTTCGAGCTGGAAAATATAATAAACAATCTCGAGCAATACAAGTCCGCGATCGAAAGCGACGATATAGAAAGTCTGAAAGCCATTCTCAAAGACGGGCGCGAGCGCAAAGAGCAAAGTCTGGAGCTGTACGCAAAGCACGGAGGAAAAAATGGCTAACCCCAAGGGCAGGAGCTATCGCATAGCACTTTGCGGGATACTCTGCGCGATATGCGTCATAATGATGTTCTTTACCGGGGTCATCCCGATAGGCGCGTACCTGCTGCCTGCGGTGGCGGGTATCGTCATCTGGGTGATACTTCAGGAGATAAACCTGAAGTGGGCACTGCTAAGCTATGCGGCGGTCGCGCTGCTGGCCATGCTGTTGACGCCGGATATAGAGTCAAAGCTGCTGTTCGCGGCGTTTTTCGGATACTATCCCTCGATACGGGACAAGCTCGCCCGCATAAAGCCAAAGCTGCTGTCACTGCTCGCGCGTTTTGCCGCGTTCAATATCCCGGTGGTGATAGTGTACTTCCTGCTGCTGAATGTGCTTGGTATGGCGGAGCTGATGGAGGATTTCGCCGGCTTCGGCGAATGGGCATTGCTGATATTATGGGGTATCGGCAACTTTACCTTTATTTGCTATGATATCTGCCTTGATCAGCTGTCGTTTTTCTATGACAAGTGGCTGAAAAGAAAAATACACAGGGTTATAAAATAAGATTTGCCGCAGATGCGGCAAATTTTGTTTAAAAGGAGTAGTTATGTATAAAGCCATCGTTTTCGACATCGGCGGGACGCTGATGGAGTACCGAAATATGCCCCACTCCTGGTCGGAGTTTTACAGACCTGCGTTCCGGTACGCGCGTAAGACACTGTCACTTGACATTACCGATGACGAGATAGACAAATCTGTCGAGGCACTGAAAAGCTATAACCCACGCATAAATTACCGCGAGAATGAGATACCGCCGCAGGTGATATTTTCCGACGCGCTGAAAGGCTGGAGGTGCGAGTATTCTCTTGATGAGGTTATCAAAGAATTTTTCGCCTCGATGGGGCTGGATGCGTATAACTATCCCGAGACTATCCCGGTACTGGACAAGCTGAAGGCTGACGGTTATACAATTGCAACACTGACAGATGTAGCGTCAGGTATGCCGGACGGGCTGCATAAAAGCTATTTTCCCGAATTGCTGCCGTACTTTGATATGTATGTTTCCTCTCATTCCTGCGGCTATCGCAAGCCTAACCCAAAGGGGCTGGAGGATATAGCGCAGCATTTCGGGCTTGACAAAGACGAGATCATCTTCATCGGCGATGAGGAAAAGGATATAAGGGTTGCCGAGCGGTTTGGGTGCAGATCGGTGCTGATTGACCGTAAACATGCAAGCACAAATCACGGGCAGGATTATACGATAAAGGACTTAACGCAAATTTATGAAATTATCGGGAATTAAAGCGATACTGTTTGACGTGTACGGCACGCTGATATCGACCGGCAGCGGCTCGGTAAATGCCGTACGCAGGATACTCGAGATAAACGGCTCGGATATCGACCCCGCCGCATTTTACGCCGAGTGGAAAAAACTGCACAAGCAAAATATGGTGCGGACTTTTCAACCCGAGTGGGAGATATTTGCAGACGACCTGCGGGAGTTGTATGAGCGGCATAATATCGCCGGCGACTACAGGCAGAATGTTGCAATTATGCTGGACAGCCTGTATGACCGTGCCGCTTTTCCGGAGGTGAAAGATGTACTTGACAGTCTGCGCGGACGGTATGAATTGATAATCGCCTCAAACACTGACACCGAGCCGTTAATGCAAAACCTAACGCTTAACGGTTTGGAGTTTGATAAAATATTTACCTCCGAGCAATTATGGTGCTACAAGCCTGATGTGCGGTTTTATCAAAAGATATTAAATACTACGGGATATACCGCCGATGAGGTGATTTTTGTCGGAGACTCTCCCGACGATGATGTTGCGGGACCTAAGCAGCTCGGCATAAAAACAGTGTTGATAGACAGAAAAAGCAAAAACACAGACTTCGGGCAGGATTACACGATAACCGACTTAAACGGACTAAAGGAGATATTATGAATAAGCTGTTGCTGATAGACGGCAGCAATCTTTTATTCCAAATGTATTTCGGCATGCCCGCGCGGATAACAAACCAGGACGGCAAGCCGATACATGGTATCCTTGGCTTTGTGGGCGCGCTGCTGAAAATCATCCGCATGACACAGCCCACACACATAGCGGTGCTGTTTGACGGAGAGCATCATAACGCACGAAAGGATATCGACGGCGATTACAAAGCTAACCGTCCCAACTTTGGCGAGGAGGACAACCCGTTTTCACAGCTGCCTGATATTTACAGTGCGCTGGACTATCTTAATATAAAGCACGCTGAGACCACAGACTGTGAGACGGACGACTGGATGTCGGGCTATGCGCTGAACGCGGACGCTGATACAGAAATAATCATCTCGTCCTTTGACAGTGATTTCTTTCAGCTGATAACAAATCGTGTGTCGGTACTGCGCTATCGCGGAGAAAAGACGACCATCTGCGACACCGCCTACATAAAAGAAAAGCTGGGCATACCGCCCGCACTGTACGCCGACTATAAGTCGCTGACCGGCGACAAAGCCGACAACATCAAGGGTGCGGACAAAATAGGAGCAAAGACCGCAGCAGGTCTTATAAATGAGTTCGGCGGGATAGAGAGCATTATCGCAAACGCCGATAAGATAAAAAAGCCGTCTATACGTCAATCTGTAGAAGTAAACGCCGAACGTATAAGGAAAAACTATCAGCTTATCAAGCTGCAAAACAACGTCAAGTTACCGTTCGCACTTGCGGAGCTGGAGTATGAATATAACGGAATCACCACTAATGAGGTGTTGACAGCGATAGGAGTAAAATAAAAAAATGAAACATAACACCTTTGACAAGCTGCTGTGCCAGCTTGCCTTTGAATTTAACTGCATGGCGGAGGACTTCAGGAAAACCGAAAACGTCCTCACCGTATCGGCTTTTAACGAAAATTCCCGCGCCTACAGTGACAAGCCATACTTTTTCCACATGGCTACAACAGGCAGAAACGCGGTGATAACCGCCGACGAGCATCTGCACCCGTTCCTTAAAGAATTTATTAGCGGCAGGACAGGTCACTGGCTGTTTGAGATACCCAATCTCCTGCCGCTGGAAAAAGAGCTGAACAGGTTCGGGCATACATTATCCCAGACGCACCATATGTTTTTGCCGAAGCAGGAGGTTCTGCCGCAGCTTGATGTGCCTGTAAAGTGGTTTTACGAGGAAGAGATACATCAGTTTTACGGCGACAATCGTTTTCCCAACGCAATATGTGAGAGCTTTAACCCCCGCCGCCCCGACAGGATAGTCGTCTGCGCATATGACGGCGATAACATTATGGGTATGGCGGGCTGCTCGGAGGACGCCCCGCGCTGGCAGCAGATAGGAATTGACGTAATGCCGGAATACCGCAGCCGCGGCATCGGTGCGTATCTTGTGACGCTGCTGAAAAACAAAATAACAAAGCAAGGCGATATACCCTTTTACGGGACGAGCGTGTCCAATTATCATTCATGGAATATCGCGATAAACTGCGGCTTTCACCCCGCATGGGTGGAAATAGGCAGCAGAGAGAAAACTGACTGATAGGTCACCTTTAACTGATTTTGTTCATATAATACGGCAGCTTTATTTGTTTTAAGGAGATGCCGTTATGAATAACAATTTCAGCAGTATCGCTATGCAGCTTTGCCGACGCCCTGACGCGGAGGCTGTTATAATAGGAAGTGAAAAGTATCCGCTGCTGTGCGGAGTATTACGTTTTTACCGCACGGGCGGCGGTGTGCTGTGTGCCGCGGAGATATCCGGGCTGCCGGACAAAGACACACCATGCCGCTCCGGTGTATTCGGCTTTCATATCCACGGAGGAGAATGCTGCTCAGGCAACGCCGACGACCCGTTTGCCGATGCTGAGATGCATTACAACCCCGAAAACTATCCTCACCCGTATCACGCGGGAGATATGCCGCCTTTGTTTTCAAACTGCGGGTACGCTTTCAGTGTATTTCTTACCGACCGCTTTTCCCTGCGTGATGTGATAGGAAAGACAGTGATAATACATTCAAAGCCGGATGACTTCACCACACAGCCATCGGGAAACTCCGGCGAAAAAATAGCCTGCGGCAGGATAACAGGATATTGCAGATAAACCACCGCCTCCGAATTATATCGGAGGCGATAATTTTATAATATACATATAGCTTTATTTTCTACATCATTTATAAATATAGATTATACCTATAACACGTTATAACTTTTTTCTCAGTGTAAAAGTCGTTTTTGCTATTGACATATCACGAAAAGTATGGTATTATACATTTAGCCTATAGAAAAGGTAGGTTATATAGAAAGGATATCGTTTTATGAAGGCAAAAAAACATAGACCGCTCTTCGCCGATATATGTTACCGACTGGCAAGGGCAAATTGTCGCGGCGGACGAATGTGACGGTACGGCACTGACAATATACTATAATAAAAAAACAAAAATATTTTTAATGAAAAGAAAGAGGTAATCAAAATGAGCAATTATAAATTTGAGACATTACAGCTTCATGTAGGACAGGAACAGGCAGACCCCGCGAGCGACGCACGCGCGGTGCCTATTTATCAGACCACATCTTACGTTTTCCATAATTCCGCGCATGCGGCTGCACGCTTTGGACTGGCTGACGCGGGCAACATTTACGGAAGACTGACCAACTCCACCCAGGACGTACTCGAAAAGAGAATAGCTGCTCTTGAGGGCGGCGTTGCGGCACTGGCGCTGGCATCCGGCGCGGCTGCGATTACATACACCATTCAGGCACTGGCACAGGCAGGCGAGCATATCGTGGCACAGCAGACCATTTACGGCGGCAGCTTTAACCTGCTGGCTAACACTCTCCCGCAGTACGGCATAAGCACCACATTCGTTAACGTACACGACCTTGCGGCGGTAGAGGCTGCTATTCAGCCCAACACCAAGGCGGTATTCATTGAGACGCTGGGCAACCCCAACAGCGATATCCCGGACATCGACGCAATCGCTGAAATAGCGCACAAGCACGGACTTCCCGTCGTAATAGATAACACCTTCGGTACACCTTATCTTATCCGTCCGATAGAGCACGGCGCGGATATCGTGGTACACTCCGCGACCAAGTTCATCGGCGGACACGGCACAACGCTGGGCGGCGTCATAGTAGACTCCGGCAAGTTCGACTGGAAGGCAAGCGGTAAATACGCCCCCATCGCAGAGCCCAACCCGAGCTATCACGGCGTATCCTTTGCGGACGCTGTAGGACCGGCTGCTTTCGTCACCTACATCCGCGCGATACTGCTGCGTGACACGGGCGCGGCTATCTCACCGTTCAACGCATTCCTGCTGCTGCAGGGTGTTGAGACCCTCTCACTGAGACTTGACCGTCACGCGGAGAACACCAAAAAGGTGGTTGACTTCCTTGTAAATCATCCGCTGGTTGAAAAGGTAAATCACCCCTCCCTGCCCGACCACCCCGACCATGCGCTGTATCAGAAATACTTCCCCAACGGCGGCGGCAGCATCTTTACCTTTGACATAAAGGGCGGACAGGAAGAGGCGCACAAGTTCATCGACAGCCTGGAGATATTCTCGCTGCTGGCAAATGTGGCTGACGTTAAGTCGCTGGTTATCCATCCCGCTACCACCACTCATTCGCAGATGACTGAGGAAGAACTTGCACAGTCCGGCATTAAGCAAAACACCATCCGTCTTTCTATCGGCACAGAGCACATCGACGATATCATCGGCGACCTCAAGCTCGGTTTTGCTGCACTGGAAAAGTAAGCTTACAGAAAAACAACTATCACGTCGGCTTTGGAGTACAAAGCCGACGTTTAATCTTGACATATATATTCATATATGCTATAGTTATAAAGTTATAAGGAGAAAGATATGGAACTTAACAGAGACGCGGCGTTTAAGCTGCTGGAAGAATACAATAAAGAGCCGTTTCACATCAAGCACGCGCTGACCGTTGAGGGCGTGATGCGCTATTTTGCCAAAGAGCTGGGCTATGCCGAGGAAGAGGACTTTTGGGGCATAGTGGGTTTGCTGCACGACCTTGATTTTGAGCAGTACCCCGAACAGCACTGCATAAAAGAACAGGAAATAATGCGCGAGCGCGGCATTGACGAGCGTATCATCCATGCGACCGCCAGCCACGGCTGGGAGCTTACGGTGGACGTCAAGCCTGAGCATGAAATGGAAAAGGTGCTGTACGCCACCGACGAGCTGACCGGACTTATCGGCGCGGTGGCACTTATGCGCCCGTCCAAGAGCGTTATGGATTTAGAGCTGAAATCGGTGAAAAAGAAGTATAAAAACCTCAACTTCGCGGCGGGCTGCTCGCGCACGGTGATAGAGCGCGGCGCAGAGCTGCTGGGCTGGACGTTGGACGAGCTGATAGAAAAGACAATACTCGCAATGAGGACGGTCGAGCAAAATCAGATATAAAAAGAACAAAAAAAGGAGAAAACAAAATGTACAAAAGAGTTTTGACAATTCAGGATATATCCTGCTTCGGACAATGCTCACTGACGGTGGCACTGCCGATAATTTCCGCCTGCGGCGCAGAGACCTGCATTATGCCGTCGGCGGTGCTGTCCACCCATACAGGCGGCTTTACCGGATTTACCGTGAGAGATCTTACCGATGATATCCCCGATATCCAAAAGCATTGGATAAAAGAAGGCATAAGCTTTGACGCAATATATACCGGCTATCTCGGCAGCCAAAAGCAGATAGACTATGTACAGGATATTTTCAAGACGCTTTGCCGCGAGGGCGCATACAAGATAGTAGACCCCGCAATGGCAGACAACGGCAAGCTGTACGTAGGCTTTGACGACGCTTATGCCGAGGCGATGAAGCCGCTGTGCTTCGGTGCGGACATCATACTGCCCAATATCACCGAGGCGTGCCTGCTGACAGGTGCCGAATACCGCGAAACCTATGACAAGGCGTATATAGATGAGATCATCGCAAAGCTGGCAGCAGGCGGCGCAAAGACCGTTATACTCACCGGTGTAAGCTATTCCGACGAGACGACGGGTGTGCTGGTATACGAAAACGGCGAGCAGAAATATTACGAGCATAAGAAGATATCAAAGTCCTGCCACGGCACAGGCGACGTATACGCATCGGCGTTTGTCGGCGCGCTGCTGCGCGGCAAGAGCTGCTATGACGCGGCTAAGATTGCGGCGGATTACACCCTGAAGTGTATCGAAAACACTATAGACGACAGCGACCATTGGTACGGTGTTAAGTTCGAGACTGCCCTGCCCGACCTGATAAAGAGCATCAGCGAATAACGGTTTTACATTCAGCAATAATATTATAAAATATATCACGGAGGTTTTATCATGAGGAAGAATTTAGGTGCGCAGCCCGCGCTGTTCCCGATGCCGGTGGTTATCGTAGCCGCCTATGACAATGACGGTGTGGTATGCGCGTTGAATGCGGCATGGGCGCAGATATGCGGGATGGATAAGATAGCGCTGTTTATCGACGAAGACCACAAGACCACCGCAAACATTATGCAGACCAAGGCGTTCACGGTAAGCATCGCCGACGTACCGAATATGGAGGTCGCGGATTTTCTCGGTATTGCCACAGGCAACAAAATGCCGGATAAATTCGCACGCACAGGCTATCACGCGGTGAAGAGCGAGTTCGTCAACGCGCCGATAATCACCGAGTTTCCGGTAACATTGGAATGCGAGCTGGCAGAGGTAGTAGACACCGAAAGCATGCACGCGGTTGTGGGCAAGATAGTAAATGTCAGCGCGGACGAAAAGGTCATCGGCGATAAGGACAAGATAGACCCCGAAAAGGTCAACGCCCTTATCTTCGACCAGTACCGTTACGGCTATTACGCGGTAGGCGAAAAGGTCGGTCAGGCATGGAACGCCGGCGCAGGGCTGATGAAGGAATAAGAGCAGATATTCGGGGCGTACAAATCGGGTCTTTGCCCCAGCCCCTGCAAGAGAAAACCTTTCTCCAGAAAGGTTTTCTCTTGACTCTTTCCAAAGACTTTTAATATTTTTTAAGGGAGTGGATAAATCCACTCCCTTAAAAAATTGAAAGTTTTAGAGAGGGGTTAAGACCTTTTTCAAAAGGTCTCCCCTTACAGGAGCCGGAGAACAAAGTTACTGACTTGCGCATACACCCCAAATATCTGCTTTTACTCTATCCCGGTCATCTTTTTATACTCTTTTGGAGTAAATCCAAAAACAGCAAAGCTACCTTCCAAGCCATCCTCGGGTGAACTATGATACCAAAACGCCACACTGTCAAAAACATCCGGGTTTTGATACTCGTCATCCTCCGGGTCGCCGTTATTCTTATATATGTCTGCGTTTATTCCTCTTACGCTCGTTATTCTTGTCGGGTCAATATCAAACAGGTATTCAAATATTTCATCAAAATAATCATGCCATGAATTACCAAAGGTCTTTGTTCGATACTCTGTAAGGTCTGAGTTTTTTATCGCATTATAAACACTTTCGTCAAGTATATAAACACTGTATTCGACCTCTATCCCTGTCTCCGCCAATATATCCTGTGCCGTTCGGTCAAGTCCTTTTACAAGCGTTTCAAGCTTTTCATACGATGGCTTTTCGGTGTAGATCATAAAGCCCGATACGCTGTCAGGGTCATACAGTGTAAAATATTCCTCATCATAATAATCCGGTATACGAGAAATAAACTCGTCATAACTTTCCCGATTTTTTACCTTTGTTTCATGGTCGTTATAGAAATTTCTCGGATAGAGCATATGAATATCATTGTAACTAAACTCTACTTGAAATTTGAATTGATAGGTCTCATCAAAGCAGATATAACGCATCCCGTATGTGGTAAACAGGGCACCGATAGTTTCCGTATCCATAATATGCGACCCCGGATAATACAATGCTATATGGATAGACGGATAGATTTGATTGTACGCCTCGATCCCCAGTATCCCAAGAATAGGCAGCACTATAATTGCTGTGATTGTTATTACTATACCTGTAATTATTTTTTTAGCTTTATTCATTGTATTCTCCGTTGTTACTCTATCCCATTCAGCTCTCGATACAGCCGACGTGCGTAGCTGTCGGTCATTCCGCATATCGTGTCGGTCACCAGCAGCAGGCGGAGATACAGCTTTTCGTTTTCGTCCTTGCCCTCGGAAAATCGCTCGTACGCCTTTTTGTAGTTTTCCGAAATAAAGGCTGTCATCCTGCTGTCCAGCGGCGACATTTTAGTTTTGTCGCCGTAATTTATCGCCGCAGAAACAAACTTGTCCAGCAAAAACTCAAATATCATCGCCGCCGATACCTCAGGACGATAGATAGCCTCGGAGGTGAAAACATACCTGTACGCTATATCGCTCAGCGCGTATGCCAGCGCGTTGCCGTGCGAGACGGCGAGCAGTTCTTTGCTAAAGCTGCCGTCCATTATCTCTTTGTAATATCTTGTAAAGCCGAAGGCAGCACATTTCAGCAGCACGCCCTGCACATGTATCACCCAGCGCTGCACCGCGTTCTTCTCGGGAGAAGAAACGCCGTTTTTTATGTCATCGCCATAGCATGTCTCCAGCTTTTTCACTGCACGGTCGTACTCTTCATACTCGCCGCTGTCGGCGCATCTGCCGCGATAGCTGTCACCTCGCAGCTCGCCGAGAAGCTTTTGATATGATATAAAGCCCTTCTTCACCGCGTCCTCAATATCGCCTGTCTTATACGCGATATCGTCGGCAGCCTCTAATATAAACGCCAGCGGGTGGCGGCAGTCCACCGCGCCTGTGGCAGCTGTTATCTCGTCGAAAATATCCTTTTCGGCATAGAAATACCCCATTTTTTTATCCTTGATGTTGCCGCTTTTTTTATTTATCCCTGTGGACGGGACGGGGTATTTTATAATGGTGTTCAGCAGCGTATAGGTCAGGTTCATACCGTTTTCGTCCACCAGAAAGTGCAGCTTGGTCAACAGCCGCAGCGCGTGTGCGTTGCCCTCAAAGTGGTAGAAATCGTTTTGCATCTGCTCGGTCAGCCGCTCGGTTATCTTTATGCCGTCATATTCTTTCTGCGGCAGATTCTTTATAAACCAATCGCGGATAAGGTCCTCACCGAAATGCCCAAACGGCGGATTGCCTATATCGTGGATAAGCCCCGCGCACTCCAGCACACTGCATATCTTGCTTTTTACCTCTTCGGTCACTTCGGTGTCGCGCCCTTTTATGATTATGTACTTGAATATCATCTCGCCCAGCGACTTTGCCAGCGAGGACGTCTCCAGCGAATGTGTCAGCCTTGTTCTCACAAAATCGCTTGTATCCAGCGGGAATACCTGCGTCTTATCCTGCAGCCGCCTGAACGACGCGCTGCCGATAATACGGTGATAGTCCTTTTGAAATTCGTCGCGCGGGTCGGTGCCGGTATGCTCGGAATTATGCCCGCGTTTTCTTTTTTCACACAGCAGCATTTCCCATTTCATTTGTGCCGCCCCCTTATCAATACTGTTATTATAATAGCATATTTTTACGAAAAATTCAACCGTATATAAAACGGCCCCGCAGTAATCACGGGGTCAATTATTTACATCAAATACTACTGAATAGGCTCAAAATCGGCGGCGCCGTGCTTGCACAGCGGGCATACAAAGTCATCGGGCAGCTCGTCGCCCTCATAAATATAGCCGCATATCTTGCATACCCAGCCCTTTTTGCCCTCTGTTTCGGGCTTGGGCTTGACGTTGGCGTGGTAGTAATTATAGGTCATTGTCTCCTTATCGCTTATCACGCGCGCCTCGGTCACGCTGCATATGAACATGCCGTGGCTGCCGAGGTCAACGTAATTTTCAACCTTCAGCGAGATGAAGGAGTTGATGTATTTATCCAGAAACGCTATACCGTTATCGCTGCGGCAGGGCGTTGTTCCGTTAAACTTATCGGTGTCACGTCCGCTGTGGAAACCGAAACGCTCGAACACGCTGAACGGCGCGTCTACCGAGAGGCAGTTAACATTCATCACACCTGTGCGCTTGATAACGTCGTGAGAATAATTTGCCTTATTGATATTTACCGCGATGCGGTTAGGCGCGTCGGAGACCTGTGTCACCGTGTTGACTATAAGTCCGTTATCCTTTTCGCCGTCGTTGCAGGTCACCACATACAGACCGTAGCCTATTCTGTAAAGGGCAGTCATATCGTTTTTGTTTGCCATTTCCTCGCTGCGGGCGATATAGTCCATGCACAGCTCGTTTGCCAATACCTCAAGCTGTTCGAGATTTTCCTGCTTGACAGCGGATTTTATCGTTATAACGGGGTCAACGAGGGTAAGGTCCTTACAGCCCTCCAGCATGCCCTTCATCACCTTTGCCGCCAGCGGCGCCCACGAGCCGTTTTCGATAAAGGCAACGGTGCGCTTTTGATAATTGCGCTCGGTCAGATGCTCGATAAAGTCACGCATAAACGGGAATATACCGGCATTATATGTGGTGGTAGCCAGCACCAGCTTGCCGTAGCGGAAAGCGTCCTCAACTGCCTCCGCCATATCGTCTCTTGCCAGGTCGTGGATAGACACCTTGGGGCAGCCCTTTGCCTTTAGCTTTTCGGCGAATGCCTCGACCGCGTTTTTGGTATTGCCGTAAACGGATGTGTAGGCTATCACTATGCCGTCGCTTTCCACAGCGTAGGACGACCATGTGTCATAAAGAGAAATATAATGTCCGAGGTTTTCGGAAAGCACCGGACCGTGCAGCGGGCAGATTATCTCGATGTCCAATGCGGCGGCTTTTTTGAGCAGAGCCTGCACCTGCGGACCGTACTTGCCCACAATGCCGAAGTAATAACGGCGCGCCTCGCAGTCCCATTCTTCATCGACGTCCAACGCGCCGAACTTACCGAAGCCGTCCGCCGAGAACAGTACCTTTTCGGTGCTGTCATAGGTCACCATAACCTCAGGCCAATGCACCATGGGCGCAAACACAAAGGTCAGCTCGTGCCTGCCGAGCGAAAGGCTGTCACCGTCCGCAACAACTACTTTTCTATCCTCGATATCCATACCCTCGAAAAAGTTCGCCATCATGTTAAAGGTCTTGGCGTTGCCTACTATCTTCGCCTCGGGATAGGCCTGCGCGAAATTGTATATATTAGCCGAATGGTCCGGCTCCATATGCTGTACGATAAGATAATCGGGCTTTCTGCCGCCCAGCACATTGTCGATATTTCCCAGCCACTGCTTGCCGAAGTTTTGGTCTACGGTATCCATAACAGCTATTTTTTCATCCATAATGACGTAAGAGTTGTACGCCATGCCGTTAGGAACATCGTACTGCCCCTCAAACAGATCGACCTTATGATCGTTGACGCCGACATAAAGGATCTCGTTGGTAACTTTCATAAATACGCATCTTCTTTCTGTTAAAAAATTTTATAGGATTATTATAGCATATGATTTGCAATTTTGCAACCCATTAAAACAGTTGCGATTTCATCGTTTCCAGTAAAAAAGAGCTCTTTGACAGAGCTCTTTTTTACATCATATTTTAGCGTTTATCTTATCTAAAAACTGTCGCGGTGAAAAAACAGGGATATGAACATTTTTTGAGTTGTGTCCTTAGGACACCTCTTTCTTACAAATAACGGCTAACAATTTAGCGAATAGTGAATATGCAACAATCGGCAAGTCTCTGTTGTTTCTATCACCTTTATTAATTTACAAACTAAATTCTCTTATATTTCTTAAAATGGAGACTCTTCTACTGGAGCATCAATTTTTTTGCTTGTAAATGACGCTATTACATTTACATGATAATTTTGCGCCAATACAGAAAGTAAAATATCTTCATCTGCTGTACTCCATGTGTTTTTCCAAGCAGCATATCCCAACTCAAGAGCTTGACCATCATCAGAACAATAATTAGCAAGATTACTGAGAACATAATAGTCTTCTGAACTGGGCTTGCCGTATTTTTCAGTAATCATGTCGCTTAAATTTGAAAATCGGCTAAGCATAACATTTCCGGTAGAATGGTCTTTATCATCCATGTAATAATATACACTATATAGTTTATCATTATTAAAATTATACACAATTGAAGTCATAGCACCAGAGATGCTTGTCTCATATAAAAGCCCCTCGTCATTTTCTTCTATTAGCTCTAATGTTTCAACTGATTTTACAATTTCTATTGAGTCCCCCCAACAAGTATTCCTTACGTTGGTTTGTCGGTCTGGATCAACTAATGTTTCTGGTTCTGTTTCAGAATCTACTTTCGATTCAATTTCTATTTCCGACACTGCGTCTGATTCTGTTTCAGAATCTTCTTTTGATTCAGCTTCTGTTTCTGACGCTATATCTGATTCTGTTTCAGAATCTTCTTTTGATTCAGTTTCTGTTTCTGATTCCACTTCCGATTTATTATCGGCATTTGAATTTTCTTCGACACTAGATATAGTTATAGACTCTTCCTGAGAAGATATGTTCATGTCATTGTTACTACAGCTTGCCATACTCAGAGATAACAAAACGCATAAAAAGGAAACTAGTGTTTTTTTCATAAATAATCACTCCATATCATTTATTATATAATTTTATTTTATAAGTTATATCATAATAATTCATATAATTGAGACAGTATAAGTTTATTTATCAGCCAAAAGATTTTTATTTAACGAACGATTCATAATCGGTAAAATCGAATCCGATGTTATATTGCCCGAAACAAAGTTTTTCAGAACATGCCATTTTTATTTTTATTATAGCACGTTTTACAAAATAAGTCAATCTTTTGACAAACCTATTTCTTGAATATGTGTCGGTTTAGTAGGCTACAATTGCCAATGCTTTCATTTGCATATTCGAACATTTATATGACGCTTAATGCAGGAAAATCAAGAAAAAATAAAACCGACAAACCTCTGACGAGTTTTGTCGGTTTTTGGTGCGGGGAAAGGGACTTGAACCCTCAACGATTCATGAGCTGTTCAAAGTTTTTCCTCACAATCGACTTAAAGCCTTCCATAGCTGATACAAAAGTATGCTGATAGACTTGTTCTATCATATTTGTTGATGAGTGACCCATCATTTCCGCTATGTATTTCTGCGGTATACCCACCAGAAGAGCCTGTGATGCGAAATAGTGACGTAGATCATAAAACCGGAATGGATAAAAATTGTTTTCAATCAGAAAATCGTGCCACTTTTCGCTGACCTTCTTAGCGGACAGCTCACATATCTGTTTCCCTTTTGCATTTTGAAGCATAAGTTTTTCAAAGTCCGGCGGTATTGGCAAAGTACGATAGCCGGCATACGATTTCGGTGGTTTTTTGCGTTCTTTTCCCTTCATATCGCATACAACAGCACATCGAATTTCTATCGTACCCTTGCATATACAGTCAGTGGTAAGTCCACGGATCTCTGACGGACGCAACCCACATTGCGATGCAAGCAAAAACGGTATCTCAAGATCTGTTCCCTTTATTTTTTTATATATTTGCTCAATCTCAGATTTTTCTGGAATGTAAAACCTAGGTTTTATTTTTTGAGGTAACGTTATATTTAATCTCAGATCTGAGCGGTACATCTGCAATGTCGCATGAACAAGGCCGTATGCATTGCGGACGGTTTTCGGCGAATATCGAGAGGCTTCCATATTAGTTGCGACTTGTATGGTTTCATTGTCGATTTCTGAGAGTGCTTTAGGCATGATTGACTGATAGTGATTTCGTCGTATGCGATAGTATCCGCGAACTGTGGACGGAGACAAGACTGAGTTTTTTGATTCGATGTATCGGTAGACTGCTTCACCAAGCGTCATGTCGCTATTTGTCATTTCACCATCTCCATAAAAAGTATTTTATCATATCAAATAATAAAAGTCAAATGATTATATTTAAACGTGCAGTAAATTACTGCACGTTTTATGTTATAAAAAACTGTCGCCATTGGCGACAGTTAAGTTAGAAAGGACAATTTTATCTATGGATGCAAAAAAATTAGTGAACGCAAAAAGAACTATGTTCAGATATGCCACAGGGACAGTTCTTTATTATGGCAGCTCTATCAGAAAGGCATTTTTGTTCGGCATAAAAAAGGTTTATCATTGCAATTTCTTAATAGTTATTATTAAAAAAGTTATTATTGAAAATACTTTATGCCAATCTACTCGTTATCTTCTTTAATATGTATCCCCTCTTGAGGGCTTGTCGCTTCTATTTCAAGAAACGTTCCATAACGCGAACATCCAACTCTAAATATATTTACGCTTTTCATCCTTTTTAAAACAATTAGTACAGAAACCGACAGTAAAATTATAGGCGTGATAAGTAATAAAATAAAAACGACAATCATCTCTAAAAACAGATAAAACATATAAATACCTCCTTAATTTTTAACGTCATCTTTCCTTTAATATATTATATGCATATAATATTTTTTATGAGCTTTTTTTATAAAATTATCTTTAAAAAATTATTTCCCGATATTTTTTTACATTTATATAATTCACTACACCATATCAGCAAAAAGCTGAGTAAACCTTTTAAGTGCAGCTCCGGCTGCACTTACATATGGGAGCAACGGGTTTAATCAGGGTTCAACTCCCTGTGCTCTCACGCAGCGAAACGGTGCAAGCTACACCGGGGAACGGAAACGGAAAGCTTGCCGTTCCCTTTCGCAGCGTTTATCAAAAAGAGGCTTTGAACATTAAAATGCCCTTATGGGCGAAAAGAGGTTTTCAAATGAAACAAAAAGTAATCGCTATCGCAAATCAAAAGGGCGGCGTGGCAAAGACCACAACCGCTATCAATCTCGGAGTAGGTCTCGCGCGGATGGGATACAAAGTACTGCTGATAGACGCAGATTCACAGGCATCCCTTACAATCGCCCTGGGATATTCAAATCCCGATGAGCTGCCGCTCAACACAGCAACCGTAATGCAGGATGTTATCGATGATGTTGACCCGCCGGCTGACGCTGTTATCCACCACTCAGAGGGCATAGACTTTATTCCCTCGGGAATAGAGTTATCCGGCATGGAACTCGGGCTTATAAATGTAATGAGCCGAGAAAGCGTTCTCAGAACAGCTGTAAGCGAAATAAAAAAGGATTATGATTACATACTCATCGACTGCATGCCGTCGCTCGGAATGATTACTATAAATGCCCTGGCTGCGGCTGATTCAGTCATCATACCAACCAATCCGTCCCTGCTCTCAGTTAAAGGTGTAGAGCAGCTGCTTAAGACCATATCAAAGGTTCGCCGGCAGATAAATCCGAAGCTGAACATAGACGGTATCCTGATTACCGTTACAGAAGCCCGCACAAACATATCAAAAGCAGTCACCGATACGATTAAAAAAGTTTACGGCGATAAGATCAAAGTGTTTGATACGCAGATACCAAAATCAACCTTTGCTGCTGAAGCGACTATCGAAGGTCAATCTGTTTTCGCGTACAAAAAAGCCGTAAAGGTCGCAGCAGCATATGAAAGCCTTGCAAAGGAGGTGACAGAAAATGCTTAAAAAAGGTATAGCGTTATCCTCATATGATGATATTTTTGAAACGGACGCGTCACGAAAAGAAAAAGTCGAGGGAACCGAAATAAAAGAAATTCCGCTTGAGCTGATAGATCCGTTCGCCAAACACCCATTTATGGTAAATGATGATGAGGATATGGATAAACTCGTTGCAAGCATCCGGGAGAACGGAATTATCAATCCGACTATTTTATCACCTAAAGCTGACGGGAGATACACCATTATCAGCGGTCATCGGCGCAAACGCGCCTGTGAGCTGCTTGGTCGCAGGACTCTTACGGCACGTGTCGTAAACATAAGCGAGGATGAAGCGGTGATTCAGATGGTCGATAGCAACCTACACCGCGAAAAAATACGTCACAGCGAAAAGGCATATGCATATAAGATGAAATATGAAGCGCTGAAAAAACGTAAAGGCAGACCGGCAGACGGTAGCTCATCCGGAAGAACCGATGAGCTGGTCGGCAAGATCTTCGGTGACAGCAAGGATACGGTACACAGATATATGAGACTTACCTATCTGCATGAGGATCTTCTTGACATGACCGATTCCGAACAGATACCGTTCAGAGCTGCGGTTGAGTTATCTTATCTTTCGCCAATATGCCAGGCAAAGCTTATCCCGTTTATCGAAAAAAGAAAAATAAGCCTTTCTCAAGCTGAAGAGCTGCGCAGACGGTATGAGAGCGGTAACCTAAAATCGGATGATTTTGAGGAAATATTGTCCGGCAAGAAAACAACTAAGCCTACAGATATAAAAATTAAGAAAATTCGCTCATATTTTCCGCCGCATATCAAAGAGGAAGATTACGAAGATTATATCATTCAGGCTGTTCAGTTTTATGCTAATAATAGCAAAAGATAAAATATGAGGACTGTGCACTGGACTACCACCGCAATATAGAAGGATTGTACGCTGCGCCTTTTACTTTGTTGTAATTGGCAACAAATTATTTCAAAAATTAAAGCAAGCATTATATGCATAATAATTCTATATTAAAATATTAATTTTAACAATTAGTTTTTGAGGCTACTTAAAAAGAATAATATGATTGATTTATATAAAAATAGATATGTATTGCTTTTTTTGTCAAAATATGATATAATAGGAGAAAAATATGAGGAAGTGGGATAGACATATGAAAGTATTTATTAGTTGGTCTGGAGATACAAGTTTAAAAGTTGCTCAAATGTTAAGAGAATGGCTTCCCTATATCATAAACTCAATAGAACCTTATGTATCTTCTGAAGATATTGACAAAGGGGCGAGATGGAGTACTGATATCGCAAAAGAGTTAGAAAATTCAACATTTGGTATACTATGTGTTACCAAGGACAATCTTGAGGCTCCTTGGCTTTCTTTTGAAGCAGGGGCGCTGTCCAAAACAATGGAAAAATCATTCGTAACCCCTTTTCTTTTTAATATTAAACGTTCAGAAGTTCAAGGCCCAATTTTACAATTTCAGTCAACAATTTTTGAAAAAAATGATATTAAAAAAATGCTTAAAACTCTTAATAAGGCATGTGGAGATGCAGGCATACCTGAATCTCGTTTGGATAAGTCCTTTGATGTGTGGTATCCAACGTTAGAAGAAGGTCTAAATAATTTAAAAAACACAATTGCCAATAGTGATAAAAACAAAGAAGCAAAAAGTTCTATACATTCATCAGAAATGCTTGAAGAAATACTCGTATTATCAAGGGATAATCAAAAGCTTTTAAAAAGTCCAGATGAAAAGTTGCACGAGGATATTGAAAAAGTTAAAGAATCCCTTAATGAAATTTCAAAATTTTACAATATATTGTATGATCAAAAAAAGATGAAAAGAAAGGATAGTTCAGTAATTGTTGAACAAATTATACGTAGGAAACATAATGGTGATATATATGGATTTTTAATGATATTAAGTCTTTTTAAAGAAGATTTTCCATGGATTCATGATATGGGCAAGGACTTAGTAGATATATTAAAAAGCAAAAAGAGTTCTGCGGAAAAAACAATAGCAATTCGAAATTTCAGTGAAATGGTTGACTATACCAGTGGTCATCCTATTATGCGCGAAATATTTGGACGCGATAGAGATAACATGTTATTTATGCAAGATTTATCCTATGCATTAATAAGCTATTTAGATGATATGTATGATAAATATAAATAAATATAATTATAAGAATGGATAATAACATAAAGGAAAATATTTGAGAGCTTTTCGCACGGGCTTAGTGTCCGGGTAATGAAAAGCTCTTTTCTTTTTCAAAAAATATTGTCGCCAATGGCGACAATTGACAAAATATCCTTTGAATGATATAATTTGATAAAACAAATGTAAAATTACATCACTTTATCCTTTTTATGGGACATTTCCTATAATATGATAAAGATACAAATAAAACTGTCGCCATTGGCGACAGTTAAACGAACACACAGAACGGAGGTTTTACAATGAAAAGAATAAAAATTACCGCTTCCCTGCTTGCAGCGATAACAACCGTATCTGCTCTTACGTCCTGCTCGGCGAATACTGCGCAGACAAACCCCACAGTTGAAGATAGCAGCACGTCGATAACCGAAAGTGTTGTATCTACCTACGAGAACGATAATGTACCCGAAAACAACGTTACGTCTGCGCCGACTGCTGAATCTTCTGCCGGCACTACCGAAGCAGCCGAAAAGGAAAATACCCCTGCTACCTCTAATACGACGACAGATAAGACCGGAACGAATGAAGCGGCTTCTACTACAAAGCAGGGCAATGACACAACGTCTGCTCCTACTCAGACTACAAGTAAAGCAGGCAGCTCCTCTTCTTCAACCAAGCCCGGTACTGTAACGACTACCACAACCAAAAAGCAGGATACCGCTCCTACTCCTACGGTTACTACGACTACCCAAAAGCAGGATACTACCCCCGCTCCTGCGACTACCACGACCACTAAGAAGCAGACTACTCCTGCCCCGGTAACTACGACCACCAAGAAGCAGACTACTCCTGCTCCTGTAATCACTACGACCACTAAGAAACAAACTACTCCTGCAACCAAAACTCCCGCAGAGGAATTTAACAGCCTTTCAGCTGCTGAAAAAGAAGCATTTCAATATAAGATAGCTGAAAGAGTGGCGTACTACTTCGGTGTTGAGATTGGCACCAAGCAAACTCTGTTGCCCGGCTTTACGAGATACGCTATGTACAGAGCAAAATTACTGTCAAGCAATTTTGAACATAATGCAAATGATAATCTCGCTGCAGCTAGAGCTACAGAATACGGCATCTATTATTCAAAAGAATATGCTGCCATTTACGGTGAACATGAAGGTTGGAACGCACCCGGCGGATATGAGGGTATTGCTGTTAATGGTTTTGGTGGAATGACAGATAAAGCAATTGATGAAGTAGCAAAAAGCATAGCGCGACAATTCAAGGAATCTCCCGCACATTGGAAATATATGGGCTTAAAGACCAACAAGTATATCGGTGTAGGAATATATGCTAAAGGTAATACCAATGACGGTAATATTCATCTCTGGATATTCGTCTGCCAATCCGACGCTAACCAAGACGCAATCTCAGCAGCTATTAAAGAATGTGACGGCAACTGGGACCTCTACTTTGAGAAGCTGGACAAGGGCGAGATTGGACCGTTTGATTGATATGTCAATCTGACTATCAAACGATAATTGAATAGCTAAATAAAAGGAGCTTTTCATACGAAAGGCTCTTTTATTTTTGCCATGTTGGGTGAAATATGAAAGGAGAAAGATATGGGTGAATTTATAATTACTGATCCGAAAGGTGAATGCGAAATCAAAATATCAGAGAGCAGAGTTATTGATGAGATACCGGAAAACGCTGTAGACTTTGCAATACGCCAAAACGCGGAACATAAGCAGCTGCTGCAGGAGTTTACTGTTTTTCGCGGGGATCGGATAATCGGAATGTTCTCATACGAACTGATGTTCGGCGGCGAATATAAAGTAAATATGCTTACGATGGCGGGCAATGAAAAAATCGCTATAGTGAATATACTGCGTTTTCTTGAAGAAAAAGCTGACGAAAAATTTATCGTTTTCTATTTTGAACCGACAGCGAAACAGTATAATTTACTGAAATTTAATGTTTTGGAGATTGGCAAATACATTGTCGAGCCGGATCGTATAACATATAATCCACTTTGCGATTCCAAACGGCTTAAAATAGATGCAAGAAAGTATATCCCATATTTATCCGATGAAGTTTTACAACGTATGTTAAAAGCAAACAAAGATTTGACATCCGAAGATTATTCGTATATAATGAAAATGTACGAAGAGCAAATAAACTTTCTTCATTTCAAACTAGCCAACGGAGAAATGACCCCATTACAGGTTCCTCTTTACGCTAGAGGTTCAACGGAATATAAATATTATATCCAGCGCCATATTAAACATTTTTTATACAATACAAATAAGATCGTAGCACGTTATTTGCTTGAAAAGATTATACTTGATATTAAATTAAATCCATTCGTTGATTCATCTGCTGCATTAGACAACATTGAGGGACTTATTTAGAGGATAAAAAATGTTTAACGAAAAAAAGAAGTTGATAGAATATCTCAATAATGAAAACCGCGAGTTAAGAGAATTATTATATGATTTTAAGCGTACAGAGCATATTGAGAAAAAACGGTATGATAATTTACAGACACTTTTGAAAGAGAATTTTACATACCAGTTTTTAGACTTCTTTTTGAAAGAGTATTCAGAACATGCCGTCATATACAGATACAGCAAAGGATATGGCAAAGAATTTGGGATATTTGATCTAGGTTTAGGAAAGTATAAATGCAAAGCGGACATAGGGTTTAACACCAAGGAATTAAAAATAATAAATTTAGATGCAAGTCCCTTTCATAAAGGATTTGGTTCATTATGCTTAAAATATATTGAGCAATTTGCTTATTCTCTTAATATTCATCGCATATATGGGATGCTAATGAACAGCACCCCCATAGGCTTAAATAATCTTATACATTTTTATGAAAAAAACGGTTATACCGTCTCTGAAAAAGATAGAGGTTATTTGTATTTCGAAAAAAACATATAGGAACTTCTATTTGAGATTAAAAACAACTAAACAGTCAAGAGCTTTTCTCTCGGGCTTAAAGTCCAAGCAATGAAAGGCTCTTTTTTGTTTGCAAAAATAAAAAAATTCAAGGCGTAAAGCGCGGTCGCTGTGGTGTGAGTGACCGCAGCTGAACGCCTTTTTATATATATCAAAAATCAACTATATAAAGAAAGGACTTGAAAGTATGACTAATAATATTTTCAAAAATGTCGGCAAGCGAATGGTTGCCGGATTTACTGCGGCTGTAATGGCTGTGATGTCATTACCGTTACAGTCTTTTGCCGAGGAAGGCATTCTGCCTACCGCAGTCGATTATGATGTCATGCCCCTCGCGGCGGGAGACACCATGTACTCGGATTTCAGCGGTAAAATTACTTTATCCGACGGCTCGACGGTCGGAAACGATGATTACTATTACATCAAATACAGTTCTGCGGGTACTCCGATGTATGCGGAACATCATGTCGGAACTACAAATGCATACGGCTTAATGATGAAAACATCGACCAGCGCGACATCAGGACAGCAGGTAATGTGTATAGAGGCAGGCGCAGAATTTGTCACAGGACAAAAATATGTGGGATACACCGTATCAAACAGCTCCTACTGGCAGGGACTGCTTAAAACCGCCGGATACCGCTCCACTCTTATGGCACTCGCGACCTACTACGGATACCACGGAACATCAATTACCAGCGCGCAATCTGCCGCTGTACCCGGTGCCAATAACGAGGACTGGAAAGTAGCTACACAGGTACTGTTGTGGGAATTACAGCAGGGCTTGCGTATTGATGCTACAGGCACTGCGTCAAATTCAACGGGTATGCGCACGGATTTGTCAGCTTATATGCCCGGTAGCGGTATAGTCACTCTTTCATACAACAACTTCCGCGCGCGCTTGGCTTCGCCTAACTCAAAGCTGGCATATAATTGGATTATCACGCAGATGAGAAGTCATGCGCTGTTACCGAGCTTCTGCGCTACAAACACCAGCACATCAGGAAAATACACACCGATAAGCAAAACTTCAAGCAACTTGGCTGAAGTTAAAATGACATGGGACGCTTCAAGCAAAAAGTATGTCGGTCGCATAGAGGACACGAACAAAACAAATCATGCAGGGGATTTCAAAAATCTCACAAATAGCACCAAAATTGATGTTAAAGTAGTGACGGAAAACGGAAAGACATATTATGAGTTTTCCACTACTACAAAATTAAATGACTTTGTCACAATGGGTAAAGAACAAGAAGGAATGTCTGGAATGGTTGTTTACGAGCCTGTCAATTCAGATTATCAGACTGTTATTACAGGCACCTATGACCCTACTCAATTTTATGTAAAAGCGATTACCGAAGGCGATAGCGGCGGCACCGCAAATATACAGAAAGAGTTTGTAGGCGCAACTGCCAATCCCAGTATGTATATGCAGTGTAAATTCGCATTAAGGGATTCATCCGGCAAGTATTTGGTGCTGACAAGCACCGGATCAACAGGCGTGTACAATTACAGCGGATCTACTTCATCAACTGTTCAGTCATATAACACATCATCGAGCGGGCTGTTTTCAGTAAGAGACTTACCCGCAGGAAGATACACCATTATTGAGACTGACTCCCCCAATGGTTGGAGTGGCGCAAGTAAGACGTTTACCTTAGCCGAGGGCGAAACAAAGGATATACCCTTTGAAAACACCCAAGATGAGGGTTCAGCGAAGATAAAAAAGACCTTTGTTTCCGGCTCAAATTTGTCGAGTGCGGAGCTGGCGGCGCTATACGGTGATATATATTTCACTATAAAAGCGTCTAACGGTAATTATGTTTATCCGACGGCAGCATCCAGCACAGGCAGCTACACATATTCAGGTACAAGAACCGCTGAATATAAGTTTATGGTAAATACGTCTACAGGCGAATTTGTTGTAAGCAAGCTGCCGCCCGGAACATACACAATAACCGAAATAAACAATGCAGAGGGCTATAGACCCGCTACTCAGAGCAAAACGTTGACGGTAAGCGCAGGAAGTACGGCTACCGCTACGTTTACAAACACCTCTGTTCCTACAATCACTATTAAAAAACATTTTTCGGACGAAAGCAATCTTACCGAAGAAGAGATAAAGGAGCAGTATAAAAAGGTCAAGATCAAAATAACAAACTCCTATGTTCCGGATACTCATACAATGAACGTAACAGGTTCAAACGGAGAGTATACATTTGACAGTTGGGTTCAAGGTGAGAATTGGCTCTCACTGTCCGATAACGGCGAGATGACCATTGAGTTTGTTGCAAACTTCCCGCCCGGCACATACACCGTATACGAATCATACGACGGCGACGAGTATGAGCTTGCAGATCCGCAGACTTTTTCGCTTTCTGCTAATCCCAATGACGCTAATATTTTAGCGGATATTGAAATAGAAAATGTCCGTAAGACAGGAAATGTAAAGGTTATCAAATCGTTTACCGATGCAAACGGGGGCAATGTGCTTGTAAGTGACGAGCAGATAAGTTCTGTATCTTTTGTGATAACCAATGTCGCAGGACGCGAGCTGACCTTTACAGGCAGCAACGGCAACTATCAGTACAGCGGCGCAGCTACGCGCGGAACAGAATTAAAGCTGTCTGTTACTGACAAGACGCTTGTTGCCAAAAACATTCCCGTAGGCAATTACACCATTTCCGAAGTATCGGGAGCTGAAGGTTTTAACTTTGCGGTTGAAGAAGAACATTTTACTGTACTCGCAGCTGACGATACCGAGATAAACTTTGTCAATGAAGCAATGAAAGGCAATCTGCATATTCAGAAGCTGACCTCAGACAACGTGCTTGCAGGTTGGCAATTCCGCGTTCAGCTGGTGGAATCACCTTTTGAGGGCTATACTTACGACAAAACCTTTACAACTGATAACAATGGCGAAATAAATATTTCAAATCTCCGTATCGGTACCTACAAGGTGACTGAGGTCACTACAGGAGTTGTCGGATATATCACGCCTGAAGCTCAGACCGCAGTTATAGAGGACGATGAAACCACTGATCTGTTCTTCACAAATGTTCCCATCGGCAACGTACACGTTACTAAGGTAGATAGGGACTACACTGACGTTAAGCTGACAGGCGCAGAATTTACCGTTACCGCAGCAGCGGATATAGCAACCGCGTCCGGTGAGACGCTGTACAGCGAGGGTGACATTATCGGTACACTGACAGAAACCGAGCTGGGCGAGTATCAGTTAGACGATATTCCCTACGGCGATTACTATCTGCAAGAAACCAAAGCCCCCGAAAACTACGTTGAGGACGAAAATATATATTCGTTCTCTATCCGTGAAGCTAACAGGACCATACAGGTCGGCACTTACGGCGACAGCGTATTTCTCAATGAGCCGATGAGCGGAAAACTGCATATACAGAAGCATTCTGCTGACGGCGTGTTAGAAAACTGGCAATTCCGTGTAGAGCTTGTAAGTTCACCCTTTGAGGGTTACACTTACGACCATATCTTTATAACCAGCAAAGACGGCGGTATCACAATCGAAAATCTCCGTATCGGCACCTACAGAGTTACAGAGGTTGTGACAGGCGATGAAGCATATATCACTCCCCCGCCGAAGGATGTAACTATAGTATTTGGCAGCGAACACACCGTGGATATGGACAATATCCCGCTTGGCAACGTACACGTCACAAAGGTGGATATAGACTATCCTGATAACAAGCTGACTGGCGCAGAATTTACGGTTTATGCTACAGACAAAGAGACCGTAGTTGGCAAGCTCACCGAGACTTCTGCCGGAGAATACCAGCTTGATGATATTCGCTACGGCGATTACTATCTGCAAGAGACTAAGGCTCCCGCAAACTATGTTAAGGACGATAACTTCTATCCTTTTGCAATCCGTGTTGCAGGAGCGACCGTTGACGTAGAAACTAAGGCTGGCGTAGGCTTAGAAAATACCCCGATGACCGGCACTCTGCACATTAAGAAGCTGACCTCAGACAACGTGCTTGCAGGCTGGCAGTTCCGTGTAGAGCTTGTAGATAGCCCGTTCACTGAGGACTACACCTACGATGAGACCTTTACCACCAATGACAACGGCGAAATAAATATTGAAAATCTTCGCATCGGTACCTATAAGGTGACCGAGGTTACCACGGGCGTTGAGCATTATATAACACCCGAAGCTCAGACCGTTACTATCGAGTATAATAAGACTTCTGACCGCGAATTTACCAATATCCCCCTCGGCAACGTACACGTTACTAAGGTAGACATAGACTACCCTGACAACAAGCTGACAGGCGCAGAATTTACCGTAACAGCGGCGGCAGATATTGTTGACGCTTCCGGCAAGAAGCTGTACAGCAAGGGCGATGTTGTTGGTAAGCTGACAGAAACCGTACTTGGCGAGTATCAGTTAGACGATATACCCTATGGCGATTATCTGTTACAAGAGACTAAGGCTCCTGCTAACTACGTCAAGGACGATAACTTCTATCCTTTTGCAATCCGTGTTGCAGGAGCGACCGTTGATGTAGAGACTAAGGAACAGGTCGGCTTTGAAAATGTCCCGATGAAAGGTCATATAAACATTAAGAAGTCCTCCGCTGACGGCGTTATCTCCGGTTGGAAATTCCGTGTGCAGCTCGTAGAATCTCCCTTTGAGGGCTATACCTACGATCAAACCTTTACCACTGACGCTAACGGTGAGATAGCAATAAACAATCTCCGCATTGGTACCTATAAGATAACCGAGGTAGTAACAGGAGATGAATATTACATCACCCCCGATGCTAAGGATGTAACCGTAGGTCACAACAAGATAACCAATGTTGAATTTACCAATATACCGCTCGGCAACGTGCGCGTGTATAAGGTGGATAAGGATTATCCCGACGTTAAGCTGTCGGGCGCAGAGTTTACAGTTTATATGGCTGACAAGCAGACCGTAATCGGAACACTTGAAGAAATTGAAAAAGGAACATACGAATTACAGTGTATTCCTTACGGCAACTACTTCTTAAAGGAAACCAAAGCTCCTGATAACTTTGTGATTGACAACAACTATTATCCGTTTGTTATCCGCGAGGCGGGAGAAACCGTTGTAGTAGGCAACGTCGCCGCAGCCGTTTCACTTCCTGTGTCTAAGTCTGACGGCAATGTGACATGGGATGAGCAGGAATACAAGACCCCGCAGACAGCTTTGATAATCGCAGAAGAAGCCGCGTCGATTAAATATCCTGCAATTAACGCGGCTGTAGCTAATGAATATCCCGTCGGTGAGGACGTAACCGTTATCGCTCGTCTTGACAACTACTACAAGCTGTCTGACGGCGAGTATATCAGTGCTGATAAGGTACAGCTTAACGCAGCTGCTACCGACTTCTTGAATGATAGGTATCCCGAAATAGGTACTACGGCTACAGTAGACGGCAAAAAAGAAATAGTCGCAACCGGAACGGTAACGATTAAGGATATCGTGTCATACAAACACCTTGTACCCGGCAATGAGTACACTGTAACAGGCGTACTGATGGATAAAGCTACAGGCAAACAATTCTTTGTGAACGGTAAGCCTGTGACTGCTGAAACAACATTTATTGCTGAAACAGAGAACGGTGAGACGATAGTAGAGTTTACCTTTAACGCTGACGGACTGGTGACCGATACTGAGATAGTCGTATTTGAGACCCTGTATCACAACGGTATCGAGATCGCTACACACGCCGACATCGAGGATAAAGGTCAGACTGTAACCCTGCGTATACCCGAAGAACCTGAAAACCCGACAACAGGTGTTGGGCTTGACGGACTTGCTGGCGTAATTGCAGCCGCGACACTCGCAACAGGTACGGCTGTTGTCTATAAGAGAAAGAGAAAATAATTATCTTTTTCGCTGTTTTCTAAACTTCATTTGTATAAAGCACGCAAGCGGCAGCATAACGCTGCCGCTTTAAGCGTGCAAATAAAATCAGTTGTTGATGAAAGGAAAATCAATATGAAAAAAATAAATAAAATCATAATTTCACTCGGCATATTGCTGACTATGGCTGTTATAACGGCTATTTCTGCAAGCGCAGCAAACGCAGATGTTGCGGGAGCGATTACAAATGTATGGAACGGAATGGGGCCACAAATCAAGGATATTGTCGGTGGAGTTGTATTTCCCATTCTTGATGTAATATGCGGCGTTGGCTTGTTTATCTCAATAGCCGCTGCACTGATATCATATCACAAGCACAAGGAAATAAACTGGGTCGTGCCGGCCTGCTTTTTCGGTGGATTACTCTTTTGCCTTACCGCTCCGTCATACATATGGACAGTTATAGGCATATAAAAACTGTCGCCAAAGGAGTGAATTATGGCAAAATATAAACCGTTTTCCAAAGAACAGATAAGTCGTGCAAACAATGTAAATTTGCACGACTATTTGTTATCACGCGGGGAACGCCTGGAGCCTCACGGCAGCGAATATAAGCTTATATATACCGATGGAGCAGGAACGCATGACAGCATAGTTGTTGGCGGCAACACATGGTACGACCACAAAAATCTTGTAGGGGGCGGGACAATTAAATTTGTCCAGCAATACTACGGACTTTCTTTCCCTGAGACTGTCGATGAGTTGCTTAATTTTGATGGTACATCCTCATACTCAGATTATACCGTATCATATGGTTACCGAAAAAATGACACTTCTGCTAAACCCAAAAAGGAGTTTGCACTACCACCGGCAAACGATAATATGAAACGAATGTTTGCCTATTTATGCAAAACACGTCATATCTCGTCTGATATAGTTTCCTTTTTCGCCCATGAAAAAAAACTGTACGAATCAAAAGAAACATATAAAAGCAAAGCTACCGGAGAAACGAAAGAATCCCATAATGTTGTTTTTGTCGGCAAAGATAAAAACGGCATAGCACGGCAAGCTAATCGACGTTCCATGACAACGTTCGGTCAGGCATTCAGAGCAACATGTTCCGGGTCTGATACAAACTACGGGTTTTCTCATATAGGAACGTCTGATAGAATTTATGTGTTTGAAGCACCGATAGATATGATGTCTTTTATCAGCTTGTACCCGGAAAATTGGCAGCAGCACAGTTATATTGCTTTGGATGGCATATCGCATCATCCGCTAATTCAAACTTTGTCGGATTACAATCATATATCCCATATTGTATTCTGTACAGACAATGATCCAGCAGGAATTGATACAGCAGAGCGTATTCGGGATGTTTTAATGGAAAAAGGGTACTCCAAATTCGGACGCGCGATGGCAAAAAATAAAGATTGGAACGAGGACTTAAAAGAAATATACGGAGAGAAAGATATTATCCCGGCAAAGCCTCACGCTAAAAAACAAGAGTACGAACATGTTGTAAAATCACTAAAACCGCAGCATGCGCAATTGACATCCGGATTAGAGGATCTATTTGCTACAGGTCAATACGCTGCTGCTGCCGAACTGGCACTTAACAATTCTGTGGAGCTGTTAAAAATCGATGATAACAGCATTGATTATGATGATATGTTCTATAAGCTGGCAGACCGTCTTAACCGCCAGTATCGTGCTTATAAGGATAACAGCACTCCGGATAAACGAAAAAAAGAGCTTAAAACTGACCTCGATAATATATACAAAATCAAAAGTGATGACAGCTGCCGTTCTGTAGCAAAACGGTTATATGATATAGCAGATGAAGCGATTAGGCTTCAGGTCGCTGAAAATATAGCGCAAATCGAAATTAAGGCTGAGCTTGTCGTAGAGCCTGCTGTTATTCCGGGAGGGTGAACATGAGCGAAACGCAAATTATCGCAATTGTAGTTTTAGTTATGGCATTCATAGTAATTTTATGCTTTGCAATATGGAATGACAATTTCAGCATTGATCGCATAAAAGCTCGTCGTGTTGGTGACGGTCAGTACGGCACATCACAATGGGCTGATAAAGCAGAGATTCGTAATAATCTTCAGCTGATACCATATCAGCCGCAATTATGGCGTATGGGAGCATGCTTGCCGGATGTACAGGGCATCATAATCGGTTGTGAAACACATCGTAAAAAAACATATGCCATAATCGATACATTAGATGTTCACACAATGATAGTCGCAGCCCCGGGTACCGGAAAAACATCATATTTTCTTGAACCTAACATCGAATATGCATGTGCAGCTGGCATGTCATTTTTATCCACTGATTCAAAAGGTGATATATACCGTAACTGCGGATATATTGCTGCTAAAAGATATGGGTACAATATTTCTGTGCTTGATCTCCGAAATCCAATGAGATCAAGCAACAATAACTTGCTGCATTTAGTCAATAGGTATATGCGGCAATACAAGGATAATCCCGGAGATATAAAATCATTAGCAAAAGCAGAGAAATATGCCAAGATTATCGCGGACAGTATAATTACAATTGACGGAGAAAAGAATTACGGCGCTAACACATACTTTTATGACGCAGCTAAGGGATTGATCGCAGCTGTTATTCTTGTGTTGGCAGAATATGGGCAGGAAAACGAGTGTCACATTGTATCAGTTCTAAAACTAATGAACGAATTTCTTGAAAAACAGGAAAAGCCGGAATCTTCTAATGACAAACAAAAAAATGTACAAATGCAGTTTATGCAGCTTGAGACGAAATTCAACGAGCTAATGCGCCGCCTACCTGAAGAACATAAGGCAAAATGGTTGGCTGGATCTGCCGTCAACAGTGCAGATCAGACTGTATTATCGACTGTTTCCACTGCCCTATCTCGATTAAATAGCTTTATTGATTCAGAGATAGAACAGATACTATGCTTTGACACGGCTATTGACGCTGAGGCATTTTGCAATAGTAAATCAGCGATTTTTATTGTCCTGCCTGAAGAAGATCAGACCAAACATGTGATAGCTAACCTCATTATTCAACAATTTATCCGTGAATTATACACCATAGCCGATGAAAACGGCGGCTCATTAAACAATCGTGTTATGCTCTACCTTGATGAGTTTGGCACAATGCCCCCGTTCGTCGGCGCAGAAGGAATGTTCACAGCGTCACGTTCAAGAAAAATATCACTCGTCCCTGTTCTTCAATCATTTGCGCAGCTACAGAAAAATTACGGCGACAAAGGCAGCGAAACAATACTAGATACAATTCAGGTGTCACTGTACGGAGGCTTTTCTCCGAACAGTAAAACACCGGAAAAGCTATCAAAAGGTATGGGTAATCAGACTGTTTTATCGGGTACAGTTTCATATGGCGGTTCAAAAAATAACTCAAAGCAGCACCAAATGACAGGAAAGGCACTAATGACAGCTGATGAGCTGAAAAAGATGCCGCGAGGAAATTTTATATGCTGGAAAACAGGAATGAACCCCATGAAGGTAAAGCTCAAGCTATTTTCAGAATGGGGTATAACTTATGATGAAAAGCTTATTCTGCCTGACAAGGAGGTGCAGAAAGTGTGTTATGCAAGTGCAGATAAAATTTTAGACGCAATAAGACCGGCAGCGGCAGTCAACATTTCAGAAGAGGAGGCGCGCAAAAAGGTAAAACCACTTGAGATATTTAATTTTTCAGCCACCGATGAGGATCCTTTTGCAGAATCCGCCGAAATGCCGGGGCGTAAATTGCGTACTATATAAACGAAAAGAGGATAACATATGGATTGGCTTTTTAATATTTTTGGTATTACGCTTGACGGATTTATAAACTCTATTTTCGATGGTATTATAACCTATATATACCAAGCGTTGTTTACCGCGGTACGCACGTTTATGACAATGATAAATCAAACCGGTGTAAATTTATTTTCTTTGCCATGGGTCAACACAGTCATAAGCTTTTTCGGTATGCTCGGATGGGCTTTATTTGTCATAGGCTCTGCCGTAGCTGTATCTGATGTAGTCATAGAATATCGTTCCGGGAAATCAGGAGGTTTTCAGCCTTTAGGTCTTAATGTTCTCAAAGGTTTTTTGGCAGCTGGATTATTTACAGTAGTTCCAATAAGATTATATAATTTTGCCGTAATGTCTCAGGATAGTTTAGCAGCGGATATTATCGGATCTTTCGACCAGTTCGGCAATTTCAGCTTAGCAGTATTTGGCAATCATTTGATAGATTTGCTGTTTTTGCTGGGTTTGATATATTCGGTTGTCAAACTGTTCCTGGCTAACATAAAGCGCGGCGGCATATTACTGATCCTCATATCCGTCGGCACATTATACATGATGTCTGTTCCGCGCGGATTTACCGACGGTTTTAACGGCTGGATCAAACAGGTTATTGCAATTTGCTTTACAGCATTTATGCAAACTACTTTGTGCTTCATCGGAATGATTACTATACAGACAGATGCAATATTAGGATTATGCTTGCTGCTTTCTTCTACAGAGGTATCTCGTATAGCTGACCGGTTTGGCATGGACACATCGATACGGGGTAATATTACAGCAGCTGCCATGACAGCAAATACCGCTATGTCAGCTGTCAGAATGATACGCGCTGTAAGGTGACGAGAGGAGATAATTTGATGAAAACATATATTTATCCTAAAAACTTAAAAGCCAAAACAACTGTTTGGTTTTGGCGTGTACGAGACTTAATTGTGATAGTATTTGGCATTATATTATCAGTAATTATATTAATCAATGTACAATCATTTGTGCCATTGGTTTTTGTGACCGCATTTGCGCTGATAACCATAGATACGGAAGGTCGTACAGTCTTTAGCTATCTGTCCGCCGCTTCAAAGCAGATATTTCATCAGCAAAAATTCAATTGGAAATAGGAGGGCTTCGTATGTTTCTTACGAACAACAGTATATCTGCACAGCAATTGCTCGGCTTGCAGACGTTCGGCAAATACGGACTTGTAACAGCAAACAAGAGAGAAATTGTATTTTTTTCTGTTCTACCGTCTAATATAGCGGTAATGTCACGAGACACAGTCGAGCGAAAAATAAACAACCTGATGTTGTTGCTTTCGGCCTGGTCTGACATAGAAATCATATGCACAGACGGCTGTGAATCATTTGATCAGAATAAAATCTTTATAACTGACCGCATTGCTCAAGAGGAAAATCCGAAAGTGCAAGAGCTGCTGAAGCTCGATCTTGAGCATATGGACAGTATACAGTCTGAAATGGCAAATGCTCGACAATTCTTTTTCGCTTATAAATTTAATAAAGCACGTCAATCTGATGATGAGATAGGCGTATTGGTAACACGCATAGAGAGGCAGCTGGCTGAACAAGATTTTGTATCCCATCGGCTTGAAAAGCCTGCGATCAAAAAGCTTTTAGCGGTGTATTTCGGAATTTCTTCATACGGGGACTCCATCCCGGATGAAGAAACATATAACGGTGAAGATGCGTTTCTATGAAAAAGAAAATAACAAAATAAACATTGACCCTTGCAGCGAACAGTTTGCAGGAATAGTTACCATAATTTTTATTGCAATAACGCTAATTGGACTTGCTTGCTTTGCAATTGACAAGTGTCTGATTTAGAAGATAAATCACAGCGAAGGAGAATTATAATGAAAAAGAAAAAAGAACTAACTCCTGAAGAACAGGAGCAGATAAGAATACAAAGCTTTTTTGATAGAATTACACCATCGGTACTGAAATTTTATCCCACATACTATGTATGTGGAAATTTTTTCGGCTGTGTGTGGGCTGTACGTGAATATGCGCCCTCTACCGAGGAACAGGCTATCCTATCACATCTTGCCGACCATGAAAATGTGACACTGCATATCTATAACAGAATTGTAGACGCACCGTCACAGCGTCAGATAGTGCAGCATGCCGCACGGAAAAACACGGCGGATTCAAACACTAACAATGTTATGGGCGCACTGGATGCATTAGCGAATATAAATGATGTTGCTCTGATGCTTGATGAGCTGCGCAAGACCAAAGAACCACTATTACATACCGCTGTATTTATACAGCTCAGAGCTGCCAGCTATGATAAACTGGTCGAAATACAGGCGGAGATACAGATGGAGCTTACCAGGACAAAGATATTTGTAGATCAGCTGTTCTTGCAGCAAAAAGAGGGCTTTTTGTCCGCCCTTCCCTTCGGTCAAAACATGTTTTCCGATTTGTTTGAGCGCGTTATGCCAGCTTCAAGTACGGCAAATCTATATCCGCTTAACTATTCCGGCAAAACCGATGAAAAAGGACTATACATAGGCAAGGACAAATACGGCAGCAGTATATGTATTGACTTCGATAAACGTTCTGATGATAAGACTAACTCAAATATTCTTATTCTCGGTAATGCCGGCGAAGGAAAGTCTTTTTTGACAAAGCTGATATTAACAAATATCCGAGAAAGCGGCTTTGATATTATTAATATAGACTTAGAAAACGAGTATACAGACCTTACAACCGCTCTTGACGGAGTTAACATTGACCTTATGGGGGGAGAATATATTATCAATCCTCTCGAGCCAAAAGCATGGATAGATGAGCCGGACGATACGTCAGATATAGATGCTTTTCGCCGCATATCCCCTCTAAATCAGCACATTTCATATCTCAAGGACTTCTTTAGGTCGTATAAGGATTTCACCGATGTTCAAATAGATACGCTTGAGATAATGATTGAAAAGCTGTATAAGCAGTTTGGAATAAATGAAGAAAACTTGAACGGAATTTCTCATAAAAAATCCCGCTGCTATCAGATTTATATAAGCTTATCGAGAGGGAGTATAATACATTTAACGAAAAAGACAAGCACCTTTATTACCGAAAAGACACATTGCAGGATCTTCTACTGAGTTTGCACAGCATATGCTGTGGATCTGAAGCTAAATATTTTAATGGTTACACAAATATAAAAGACGGGAAAATGATAAACTTTCTGCTCAAAGGCATAATGGATATAAACGAGAAAATCCGTAATGCTATTCTGTTTAATTTGCTGTCATACATGCAGCATAGAATGTTGACGGTCGGTCGCACCTACGGGATGGTCGATGAGCTGCACGCCTTTTTATCATATATGACCGCGATAATGTACTTAAGAGCAATGGTAAAGCAAAACAGAAAAAAAGATTCCGGCTTATTGTTGGCAACTCAGAATGTAGAAGATATGATGCTGCCCGGCGTGAAAGAATATACAAAACCGCTGCTTTCGATCCCTACGCACCAATTCCTGTTCTATCCCGGAATAGTATCAGCTGATGACTTTATAGACACATTGCAGCTAGATCCGGCAGAATATCAGCTGATCTCAAGACCGTCACGTTCGCATTGTCTGTATCGATGCGGCAATGAACGTTATCTGCTCAAGGTCATCGCTCCGGAATACAAATCCACGTTGTTCGGCAAAGGTGGCGGTAGGTAATGGCACTGCCTGTTGTTGCAAAAGCCGCCAAAGTCGCTATAGCTACGCTGAAAAACCCCAAAAACCGTAAAAGGATAACCGGGATTGTTTGCGGCGTAATCGCAGTAATACTACTGCCTATAATGGCTATTGCCATTATATTGTTTAGCCTATTGTCTATAATAGGTGATACAATGGAAAGAGTGGCGGTAAATCAATCCTGGAATGATGTTAAGCGCTATGTTGAATCTGCCATATCAGGGATAAACAACGAAATTTCAGGCGAAATAAAAGAAAAAACATACGAATTTATGCCTGAATTTTCAATTAATTTATCCAAAGCGGTTTTGAATGCAACATACAACGAGGACAACGCAGCGTACGCCTTACTTTATGACAGCGCGGAAATAGAGAGATACAACAGTATCATTTCTGATTTATCTTTTTCACTAAAAGAAGTAAAAAATCAAAGGGAGCTTGATAAGATAACTTCCGGTACCGACGCATATGGATATGCACTGATAGATCTTAAAAGCGATACAGCTTTTTACGAATCTGACGACCTTTCCGATTATTCAGAGCAAACGCAACGGTTACTTTTTATACTTGCTAATCGGCAAATGCCGGATTATTTATATCAGTACATCGATACTGAAATAGGTGGAAAGCCGGCACATACACAATGCTTGATCGTAACGCACGGTGAAACAAAACAGATCGTTGAATACACATACACCGGAGCGGGCGATATATATCTGCCGGAGTTCCTGGCACTGTATCAAGCTCAGAACAATCAAAGTGTTCAGACTTTGCTTCAGGAATCGTTTGGAGAGGCATTTAATGATGTCGCCGAAAAAGGAAAGAACGGAGAAATCCAATCCGAAGAAGATTTAAGGCAAGCTGTCCAACTCGCAGCAGTAGATATATTTGATGCACACAACATAGGTAGTATCGTTTCTAATGCTGTCAATTCCGGTAAACTGTCGGTAGAATATAATATCATTGAGAATGACAAAGAAGAAAAATTGCAGATTATTCTTAATACACCAACAACCGAAGAATGGGCGGAGATATTTGATGCGGATCCGGAGCTGGCTGCCGAAAACCTTGAGCTGATAGAAAAAGTCCTTGCCTCAGCCGGCATAACTGACTTATATCTACCCATAGACAGCACAGCGCAAGCCGCATTGTTTACATATTTTGAGGGCTTTTTTAATCTTCCGGTAGAACAATCTGCCCTTAAAGAAGATGGACTTTTGACTACGCTGAACAGCTATCAGTCATTTCATACGAACGGCAATGTCACCGCGACCAGCAAATCTTATGACGCGGGGGTAACATTAGACTTAAACTCATCAGATATACCTGTATCAGTGCAGCTGCTCCCGGATGCAGAAGATTGTATCCACGATATTTTAATTTACGACGTTTATGATGCAAATTCGCCCGATCGTCCGGTAATCAAGGACAACCCTTCTTATACTTATAACTCATGTGCGGTGCAGCTGGCGTACCTTATAGATACCGACGCATTTGAACGTGTTTACGGCTTTAACTTTCCCGATATAATTACAATAAACGGACAGATATTGTCGCATAACGGCGGTATTCTCACGTTATTTGTAGAATACAGCTGCCTAGACAGACTGGAAAAGATAACCGAAAAGGATATTGGTTCTTCTCTCTATGACTTGTACAGAGAAGATGAAGCACTTATTATAGGCTACGCACATTCCGGTCGGCACGACCCTGAAAAGGACGAAGGCTCTGACTTGCTGCTTTGGCATCACTTGTTTGGCAGCGAGGAAATGCCACACCTAGGTATTAAAACGTCCTTTGAAGAAGGTCAAATAGTGCCGCCAGAATACGAGAATGTCCATACATACTACGGTCTGTCAGCTCGTTTTATAGGGGCAAAAGTAAACCCGTTATTATGGTTTAAGGCGTATCAAACTCAATCTAATTCAGAATTGTTGGATTCGCTAAAACCTAAAAAGTGATATAATCATAAAACTGCGGCTTTTTTGAGCCGCAGTTATCTTTATGTACAAAGGAGTGATAATATATGGCAAAAGAAAAAAAGTGCTTTCATTTAGAGGCTGCGACAGTTAAATCAATTGAAGAAAACTACAAAAACGATGACTGCCGCACTCAGTCTGAATTTGTTGAACGTGCTATTGATTTTTATATCGGATATATATCCCGGGAATCCAATGCCAATTATATAACACCGATAATTTCCGACATAATCAAATCCAGCATAGAAGCGACAGAGCAACGGTTATCTCGCTTAATGTTCAAATCTGCTGTAGAAATTGCAAAACTTTCTAATGTAACCGCTGCTTATCATAATATATCTGCCGAAGAGCTGCATGAGCTACATATTACATGCGTCCAAGAGGTAGCAAAAACCAACGGAATTATTACGCTTGAGAAAGCCGTTAAATTCCAAAATGGGGAGGATGAGTAATGCCTAAAATTATAGTAACATCGCGCTACATTAAACCCAGCGATCCCCCATCACGACTATATTTCTTGGTAAAATACATAGCTACACGCGAAGGGACCATAAGTAATCAAAACAACGAAATGTTATATAAAAATCAGGTAGCCGCAAAGAATCGAAATAAACCGGCAACACAGGCACAGAAAGACACTATAGAAAACATGCTTAAAGAATTTGCAGATGTCAAAGAAATGTTTGAGTACCAGGATTATATTAAACACCCAACAATGGGAAACGCCTCAGACTTAATTACAGCTATTGTAGATAGAAACGCCGATATAGTTTTGGGACGCGGTTCATATGTCAACTACATTGGCGAGCGTCCCGGTGTAGTCAAAGAGGGTGAACATGGGCTGTTTTCTTTTTCGTCATCCGGAGAAATCGACTTAGAACAAACGGCTAGAGAGGTTGCAAATCATAAAGGTAATGTATGGACGCACGTCGTTTCCTTGCGCCGGGAAGATGCTGAAATGGTGGGATATGCTTACCGCAATGATCCACAGCAGACGGCTGAAGCTTGGCGTCGGCTCGTCAGGCAGCATATTTCTACTATCGCAAAAAATACAAAGATAAAACCTGAGAATCTGAAATGGTATGCCGCCGTTCACAACAAGGAACGAAATCCTCATACTCATATCCTGGTATATTCTTCCGACCCTAAAGAGGGCTATTTAAGTAATACCGGGATAGAAAAAATACGTTCCGCTTTTGCTAATGACATCTATAAGGATGAATTGTCGGCATTAAATGAGAATCAGACACAATTGCGTGACAGTATTAAATCAGACGCAGCTGCCGTTATCAAGTCTATAAAAGAGGATATTCAAAACGGCAGTTTTGCCGACAAGGGCTTGATATCAGATATGCTCAAACTGAAAAAAGAGCTGCGCGTAAAATCCGGAAAACACGTTTACAAATTTCTGCCTCCGGAAATCAAAAAAATCGTAGATAATATAAACTACCGTATATGTTCTGATGAGCGTATACAGGCTTTATATTCCAAGTGGTGTGATTACCAGCAGCAGCGTATCGAAATCTACACCTCAAAACCTGTAGAATTTCCCCCGCTGCACGAGAACACGGAATTTAAGTCTATTAAAAATGCTATCATCCGAGCTGTGGACGATATGCCAAATGTTGATGAGATGGATATGATAATCCCTGAAAACGATATTCCCCTTCCGGAACCGCCGGAATATCAGTATGGACAATATGAGGATATACCTTTGCCGGATCCACCGGATGTCATACCCGATTATGCACGTTATGACTATACTCCCCTGCCGGAGACTCCTAACATATCTCCGGATTATTTCGATAATGCAAAATATATAAAATTTCCTCATTCAGATGATAACAGGTTTTTAATGGACTGGAATGACCGCTATAAAACTGCCGTCAATACGTTCTATAAATCCGAGGCAGACGAAAACGAAGTCACGGAAGCCATAGAAATTTTGAAAGCTGAAGCACAAGCCGGCAACGTTCTGGCTGCGTCTGATTTAGGCAATATTTACGGCAAAATAAATGAAAATGAGCTGTCTGACAGCTATTATAAACGTGCCTTTGAAGGCTTTAATCAGATCTTGAGCGCTGGCAATACCACGACGCAAAAATATATTCCGTATGCACAGTATCGCGTAGGTATGATGTACAAGAACGGCTATTACGTTGAAAAAGACATGTTTAAGGCTTTGGAGCACCTTGCTCGTTCAGCTGAACTCGGCAACATCGATGCCAAATATTGTATTGCTATCGAGCAGATAAAAGGTGAATTTATCGAAAAGAATATTGCCGAGGGCTTAGAAGCTCTCCGCCTATGTGCCGATTCCGGAAACGCGCCGGCAATTTATGAGCTTGGCAAATTATATATGAGTACCGAAGAAATATTCAAGAATATTGAGCTTGCAGAAAAATACCTGACGGTATCAGCTGAAGAACACAAAAACGGATATGCCATGTACCGGCTCGGTGAGATCTTTGCTGATGAAGGCGACGAGGAAAAAGCTCTTGAATGGTTTGAAAAGGCTTCAGCTCATGAGAGCGATATACAGCCTTATTCTGATTACCGGGCAGCGATAATATTTTTATATTCCGACGAAAATAAAAATGCACTCAGGGCTGAAGAGCTGCTCATCCGCTCCATGGGACGCGGCAACACCTTTTCTATGATGCTGCTGGGACAACTGTATCTTTATGGATATGAAGGAATAGACCAGGATATTGAAAAAGGGTTGGAACTGCTGCACCGTGCAGCACAACAAGGTAATGAATATGCTGAAGAAGTTATCGAGAACTATGAAAAAAATTCACAACAGTATGTCTTATCAACTGCACTTACTTTATTCGGTCAGCTCTCGCGGCTGATGAGCGACCATACAAGCGAACCTGACGGCCGCAAATTTATAATAAACTCTGATACGGATATACTCCGTAAGATTATGGAAAAGAAATATGCTCAAGGCATGAAAACAGGAGGAACAGAATGAAATCTTTTTTTAGATTACCGAACAGGCTGTTCTCAGCTGAGCTATCTAACAACGAATTTACTGTCTTTTCTTACCTACTATCAGTACACTCTAATATTAAATCGCAATCCGGCACCTTTATCCGGGTAAGGCAGTCTACAATAGCGCAAAAATGCGGTATAAAGACCACGCAAACAGTTTCCCGTATCATTTCAAGTCTGATGAAAAAAGGCTACATATCGCACGTTCTGCGTGCTTACAGGGCAGACAGACTTAACGGTACCAATACATACGTTATCCCGGCAGAATATGTTGTACCGGCAAGCGACTATACCGTTCTGAAGCGCACCGTTTTTTCGTACGGTTTATCGCCGGCGCAGCTGAAGGTTTATTTTTTTGTAATCAAATCAATCGATCGAAAGCTCGGATACATGTATAACAGCTACAGTGACATAGCTCATGCGCTCAAGCTCAAGCGTGATGATGTGATGAAAATAATAAATCAACTTGTGCTGCTGCGTCGGATCCGAAAGATACGCCGTTATCGATATGACAATATGCGGGTTCTCTCAGATAATACATATAATCTTCGTCCCAAGAAAATGATACATAAACGTCCCAAAAAAGAATTGCAGCCCCACTTCCATAAGGGCTGCAACATTTTTTCTCAATCAGATGTCCATAGCAAAAACATCTGTAGTTATAATATCATATATCATTGTGAAAGTCAACACCTCTATCATAAAATATTAAAAATTTTTTTCCGATTAAGGGGTAGCCCCCAAAATCGAAGGTCTATATAGTAACCAGTATCTTTTATAGCAAAAAAGAAAAAAGTTTTATATCTATTTGTATACAATATATGTAATATTAAACTAAGCATATCTGAAAATTTCTTTTTTTATTTTTGCAATAGGCTCTTTCGCAAATTTTAGCACGCATAAGTTTAAGCACATTTTTCTCAGATTCTTTTTTTCGCTATAGGCATTGCCTTTTTGTACCATATCTCTACTCCGGAGCCGATGACATTAAAATATTGGTCGCGCACAATCAGCTCATCGGTAACGCTCTGACTTCTCGGAAAAGAAATTTTTATTTTTTTTGCTATAGAACACTCTTTTTTGCATCGTAAACAAAAAATTATCTCTCTACATTCCGCATAGCAAAGCCTTTTTCTCCTATTGCAATTTCCGCGCCGGCATAAATGCGGGGAAACTATACCGGCCGAGAGCATGCAGCTCATCGGTAGGCACTCTGATTCCGCGAAAAAGAAAAGTTCTTATTTTTTTCTATAGACTACCATACATTTGCTAGCTCCGCATTTTTCGTAATTCAAAAACTTAAAAAATTATTGCAAAACTTGACAATTAATGATATAATTATTAAAAATTCTAATGGAGGTAGAATATAATGAGCCCTGTGGAAACACAAAACAACCTTATGGATACCGCTATGGAAAGTGGTGTCAAGAAGGGTGCAGAAAATTTTGCTAACAGCGGTTTAAACGCGATAAAAGACTTTGTAAAAAAGAAGTATGGACAAAGACAAGTAAAACTCGGAAAAGTTTTTGAGCTATATTTGAAAAATGCAACAAAACGTTATAATCAAATTCGAACACTTGTAACCGGATCGGATCCGCGGAGGATTATTGGAAAAGATAATATATATGTTGAAATCGGAGTTAGCCATAACGATGAAAGAATCAGTACAACTACCGTTGACCCACTGTTAGATATAAGCAATAATATCCTAATTTTCGGCACAGGCGGAATAGGCAAGTCTATGCTTATGAGATATCTTTTTTTAAAGACGGCTCAAATAGGGGAATATGTTCCTGTTCTTATTGAACTTAGGCGAATAAGTAACCAGTCTCCCTCACATATATCAATACTTGAATTAATATATACTTGCATGCAGCAATTTGATGTAGAGTTACCAAAAGAGCAATTTGAATACAGCCTACGTCTAGGGAAATACCTCTTTTTGTTTGATGGTTTTGATGAAGTTAAAGATTCTCATGTGGCCGAAACGGCAGAAGCTATTCAGAGTTTCTGTTCAAAATATCCCCTAAATCCCAGTATAATTACTTCCAGACCTTTGAATACTAATCCTCCTTTTGAAACATTTACATCCGTAGAAGCTATGACTCTTAGTAAGGAGCAAGCTATTAATCTGGCATATAAAATAAATACAGAGGAAGAAAAAACAAAAGCTTTTTGTGAAGAATTAGATAAATCACTTTATGAAAACCATAAAGATTTCGCAGAAATCCCTCTTCTTTTATCTATGATGTATCTTACATTTATGCGTAATAACTCTATTCCAGACCATTTGGCAGATTTTTATTTAAAAGCATACGATGCTCTATACAGTGCACACGATAATAACGATAAAGGAAGTTACAGAAGAGATTTCAAGTGTAAAGAATTAGATGAGGGAAACTTTAAACTCCTTCTCTCCCATTTTTGTTTTCAAACATTTTTTAATGAAGAATATGAATTTACAGAAAAGGAAATTCTAAATTATTTAGGTAAAAGTATTGAAAAATTCGGTTTTATAAATACAAATGCTAAAGATTATTTATCAGATTTACGAAATATTGTTTGTATTATTGTGAAAGATGGTAATATTTATAGGTTTTCCCATCGATCGTTTCAAACTTATTTTGCTGCAACATATACTTCACATGTGTTAACAGATGTGCAACAAAAAAATTTATTTAAAACCCTTCTTTCTCGTGGACAGACTTTTAATTATCAATATTATTTTAATTTGCTTTATCAAATTGAACCTGTACGCTTCACCATAAACGCATTCGAAAAAGGCATTCGTTCTATTAATCGAGAAATAGAGGCTGCAGTCAACTCCGAAAGACAATTATTAGATTTATATGCAGATGAATTTGTTATCCATTTTTTGAAAGGAAAGAAAAAAAATACCTTTTTGATTTTGGCAGGGAAATTTAGTAAATCTACTTATTTTTCTAATTTAATTGAAATTTTTAGACAATATTTTAACGGAATAGGTGCTATATACATTGATGATGACGACAAAAATCTTGACTTAGAAATTATAAATCAATATTATGAAAAAAAATATGGCAAAAAAATAAATCACTCAGATAGACATTTATTAAGTGGAATATCTTTCCGACACAGATTTTCATTTAATGAAATAGACACTTCAGTTTTACTAACCGAAGATGAACGTAATAATTTATATTCCGCTATTATTAAAATTCTAAAATTATCTGAAACTTCCGAAGCGATTTGTACCTGGATTCGACAACTAGACGCAAAACGAAAATCCCTATATAAACATAACTTTATTGAAGATTTATAAACCATTTTATATACTAACATACGATGCTATCATAGGTATCGACTTAAATTTGCCTCGCAGGTAAAGTTCTCTAGCGGCTCTCTAATTTTGCAAAAAAAGGAGTTCTTATAAAGAACTCCTTTTTATCGCCTCAAATCAAACCGTTAATCTTATCTAAGAGTTGGCTCGGCGACAGAACCGGAACATCAGATTTCAAATAATCCTTAAGATTTCTTGTAACTATACAGTCAGCTCCAATGCGCTTTGCTGTTTGTACCATAACGGCGTCCTCATAATCGTTAATCGACGACTGAAGAGCGATCTGACAATCGACCGAAAATGTATCCTCTATTCCGAAAAGATTAAATAAGGTCTGAACAACTTTTCTAACATCTTTTTCATTATGGATGCTGCGCCTTAGGATATAATATATATCCGTTACAGACTTAGCTGTAAGAACGCCGACAAATTGCCTGTTTGAAACAGAAACGAAAATTTCCATTGCCTCGATATAAAACGGTTCCCTTTTCTGCAATACATCGACAATGATGCAGGTATCTATCAGCACTTTCATATCTTAGACAGCCTTTCTTCACGAGCTTCTTCAACAGTAATGTCCGCCGGAATAATGCCGAGAAGCGATTTTGCCATTTCAAGACGGTTGACGTTTGGGTTCGTCAGCTTAGCGATTACTTTTCCGTTCTTAGTGATGAAAACATCTTCTGTTTCAGCCAGCATAAGATATTTGCCCAGGTTGGTCTTAAGCTCGGTAGCGGTTATAGACATACAATCTCCTCCTTAAAACTATTATGTTTAACCTTAATACTATTATACACTAATCGAACGAATTTGTCAATATAATCGCACGATTTATTTTTTATATCGGATGATTTTTTAGGCTATAAATAGCTGCCCATCAGTCAAAGAGCTGCACCGTCTACGATATGTTCACCTAAAATTGTCCAACCGGCTACAAGATTTTTATATGCTTTACTTTGAAGCAGCTCCCCACTCTGAGTTGCACTATTATGCAGCACAGTCCCCCTGTCATTTGGTAATGTGCAGCGTCTCTTCAACCTTGTCTGAAGCGCTCCGGAAGCACCTCTCTACAAACGCAAGTTAAAGAGTTTATTCCTTAACAGGAATAAACTCGGTCACAAACAAACAGCAAAGCTGTTTGTTAAGCGGAAGTAGAGTGGAATAAAATCTTATTCCTTTTTTAAGAAAAATTTTTTATTCCGGAATAAAAAACAAGAAAATGGCCTTGTTGTGCGGAATTTATTGGAATAATTTTCTGATTTCGGCGAAAAAAGGAATAAAAAATCAAGTGTATCAAAAAAATACACTTGACAGATTTTTTATTATGTGGTAGAATGTAACTAAATAAAAACACGAACACAGGACGCGCAGTTTTTAGCAGAAACCACGCGCCCCATCATCAGCAAGCTTTAACTGGAAGCTGACTGACTTAGTGCAATTGTGCCTTCATTGTGCTTATTATAGCACATTTTAGATAAAATTGCAAGGGCTTTCAGCATGTTTATTAAAAAGCTGAAGGCTCTTGTGTTTTTTAATATGAAATGGGCGGCGTAAATCCGCAGCTCATTTCCCCACCCGCTGCCATTAAAAGCGGTACAAATCATATACGCCCTTTTCTGTGCATCCGTTTTCTGCGTAATGAAAACGCATTGGTCTGACCCAGCCGACGCAAAGTAGTGGTGTCTAATTTGATTTGTTTTTAGCACGGCGCGGCAGTTAGCGCTGCTGCGCTGTGTTGATATATTACTTGCAGATACAGGAACACCGATGATCTGTATTCCTGTATGTACAAGCAATGGTGCGGGGAAAGGGACTTGAACCCTCACGCCAATACTGACACAAGCACCTCAAGCTTGCCTGTCTGCCGATTCCAGCATCCCCGCAAATCGCATTATCTATTATAACAGAATGATATTTATTTGTCAATACCTTTTCAAAAAATTTTTATCCTTGACATATCTACCTTTTACATGCTAAAATATATAAAAACATCAGCTTAAACAGGAGGCTAACTATGGTAAACGTAAAAGGAAGATGGGCATTGATAACCGGCGCGGCGCGCGGCATAGGCTATCTCACCGCGAAATTTATGGCTGAGCAGGGCTGCAATCTGCTGCTTCATTCAAGAAGTCTTGCCCACACCGAAAAGGTGCTGGAAGAGGTAAAGGCACTGGGCGTGTCTGCGTACGCCTTTGAGGCGGAGTTGTCCGACCTTGACGCGGTGGCAAAAATGCTGTCCGACATAGACGCGCTGGGCGTGCGGGTGGACATAGTAATGAACAACGCGGGACTTCAGATAGCGTACCGCAACGAGTATTTTGACACCCCCGTCAGCGACTATACCGAGAGCTTTAAGATAAATACGATAGCACCCGTTATGATATGCTATCACTTTATGCCCAAGATGATAGCAAACGGCTTCGGTCGTATCCTTAACACCACCAGCGGCATCAGGTTAGAGCCGCAGCAGGCGGGCTATTCCGCCAGCAAGGCGGCACTGGACAAGATAACGATAGACCTCGGCTCGACGGTTGAGGGCACCGACGTTATGATAAACCTCACCGACCCCGGCTGGTGCAGGACCGACCTCGGCGGACCGCACGCGCCGAACGCACCCGAAAGCGCGATACCCGGCATAGCGGTAGGCGCGTTTGTGGATGACAAAAAATCAGGCAGATACCTTAACGCACCGTTCTTTACCGGTCTTACACTGGAGCAGGCAGTGGAGAAAGCCGAGCGGGAATTTGACAGCCCGTACGGGAAATAATGCATAATTCATAATGCTGAATGCATAATGAAAGCACACAAACGTGCCGCCCTCTTTTCAGAGGGTGGCACGTTTGTGTATATTAGTTTATATGATAAATCAAAATTTAGTCTACCATACATCGTTATGAATTACATCATTCAAGGAATATTCTTTTTGCTTAATTTCTACTAAATTTTCAGCAGGTTTTCCAACCGCAATAAAACAAGGCATAAGATATTCTTTCGGATAATTTAAGACTGTCCTTGCCCAATTTTCTTCATCACCTAATGGAATCCGTAAAGCAGACGAATATCCCTCAGCAGTTATAGCTAAAAACATATTTTCAATGCAACACCATATAGAGGCTAAACCATTAAAGTGAGAAAGATTATCAGGGTGCAGTATATCAGTTTTCTGTTTGAATAATGGAATGATAACACAGGACGCTTCAGCAAGCATTTGATATTGTTTTGGAATAGCATTTTTGTATGCGTTCTGTTGGCAAATATCGTTTAAGTTCCAATCCCTCAGAATAGCGTTGACCTCTTCATTGGATACTTTCATCGGAATTTTTTCAATCAGCCTATATACAACCCTTTTGTCTTTAATTACAATAAAATGCCAATCTCTCATGTGGTCATTTGTCGGTGCTTTCATCCCTGCGTCAATAATCCTGCTAATTGTCTCATCATCTATAGGTACATTTTCAAAATCTCTTATGGTTCGTCGCTTGTTAACCACATCATAAAAATCCATAATGAATCCTCCGTAAATTCTGACTTATCATCCCATAAACCTATTGTTTCACACCGTTATCTCTTTCAATATCTCCCCCACCTTGCCGTGTATCACCACATCGGCAGAGCCGTCATACGGCGTGGGGTCGCGGTTTATCAGCACCAGCTTATTGCCCCTGAAATACCGTATAAAGCCCGCGGCGGGGTAAACGGTCAGTGAGGTGCCGGCAACTATCAGCGTGTCGCAGCTTTGTATCGCCTCCAGTGCCTTTGTCACGGTGTAGTCGTCCAGCTGCTCGCCGTACAGCACCACGTCCGGCTTTATCAGCCCGCCGCAGTCGCAGCGCGGCACGCCCACGCTATCCAGCATAAACTGCGCGTCAAAGCTTTTATGGCACTCGCGGCAGTAGTTGCGGTGGACCGAGCCGTGCAGTTCGTACACTGTTTTGCTGCCCGCCGCCTGATGCAGCCCGTCTATGTTCTGCGTGACAACGGCGGTCAGCTTGCCCGCCGCTTCCAACTCCGCCAGCTTTAGGTGCGCGGTGTTGGGCTTTTTGTACAGGCACAGCATTTTATCGCGGTAAAAGCGGTAAAACTCCTCGGTATAGCTGAAAAAATACTCATGGCTCAGTATCGTCTCAGGCGGCACGTCATATTTTTGATTGTACAGCCCGTCCACCGAGCGAAAGTCAGGTATACCGCTCTCGGTGGATACCCCCGCCCCGCCGAAAAATACTATCGACCTGCTGTTGTCTATGATAGTCTGTAGCTCACTCATAATTTATCCTTTTATCAGTTTGAATTTCAGCAGTCCTGTCTGACCCGGTATGTAGAATGACAGCGTGCTGTGTTCGGTCAGGTTTTCCGCACTCAACTCGGCGCGGTATTTTATGAATTTATCGGGGACGGGATTGGGCGCTATCCTTATCTTTGCCGCCTCTTTATAGTCCGCCGATACTATCATCTCGCCCGCTCCGCCACTGTTGCAGGCGTATAACTCTATAGCCTTTGCGCCGCGCAGGTCTGCGGTGTCAAAGAATATCACCCCGCCTGACATATAATGCTGCTGCTCGGACTTTGACCACAGCATGCGGGTGTTAGCCTTGCGGTCGTAGTTTTCGGACTTGGTGGCCTTGAACAGGTTTCTCGGCGGTATCGTTTCGCCCGTTACATACAGCTTTACCTCGCCGCGTATGTCAGCGCTGCTTGCGCCGACGTACAGGGTATAATCACCGCTCTCTACGGTCAGCTTTTCACGGGTGACGTCGTAAAACTCCAGCCGCTTTTTGAGTATCTCAAAGTCCACCTGCACCGTCTCGCCCGCCTTGATACGCACGCGTCTGAACGCGCACAGCTGCTTTATCGGGCGCTTTACACGCGGCGCGTCGGGTGAGAAGTATATCTGCACCACTTCATCGCCGTCAACCGCGGAGGTGTTCTTCACCTTTACACTTGCGGTTATCTTGCCGCCGTGCTGTTTTGCCGTAAACTCGGAGTATTTGAACTTGGAATAGCTAAGACCATAGCCGAACTCGTACAGCGGCTTGCCATTATAATAAAGGTAGGTCATATCATTTTCGATGATATCGTAGTCGGTTATCGGCGCAAGCTCTTCCTCGCTTTTATACCATGTCTGGGAAAGTCTGCCCGCAGGGTTATATTTGCCGCTTATCGTTTGGGCGAACGCCTCGCCCAGCTCCGGCCCCGCGTGGGTAGTGTATATTATCGCGGGCAGCGTCCGTTGCTGGTCGTTTATCGCATACGGATAGCTGGACACCACCGCGAACACGGTGTTCTTATTCGCTTTGCGCACCGCGTTTATCAGCTTTGTCTGACTTTCGGGCAGTGAAAGGGTATCGCGGTCATAGCACTCGCGCGCGATTATCATCGGGTTGTTGCCGCCGCAGACTATCGCTATATCCGCTTTCTCCGCCAGCTTTGCGGCACGCTGCGCACCGTCCGATATCACCTCGATACTGAACAGCTTGCCGTCCTCGGTGCCGTACGCGCGCGCGGTTTTCAGCAGTCCGTTGCCGTCTACGCACAGCGTGCCTGTGAAATATGTACCTAACTTTATATGCTTGCCTACATTCTTCACCCACAGTATCTCACGGGTGAACCACCTGTAGGTGGTGTCAGAGTCCGCTTTCATACTCTCCTCGGTAAAGAATTTGCCGTTGTACAGGCTTCTTAACGTTATCTGCCCCTTGCCGTAATCAGCCAGCTCGAACGCGGCGCGCTTGTCGGTCTTGTCATAGCACGCAGACAGTGTGCCGTCCTCGTTTACGCCGAGATATTTTCCGGTCAACGCGGACTTTATCGCAACATAGTCCCAGCCTGTGTCGTACTTGGATTTCTTATAATGCTTTTTAATGCCGTCAAATATAGTCTTACTGTAGGACGACCAGCCTGTGTACCAGTCCATCAGGCAGGCGTTGCCGTTTTCGCCTATTACCGCAATGCTTGTGCCTTTATCTGTTATCGGCAGTATGCCGTTGTTTTTCAGCAGCGTCATCTGCTCTAATGACGCTCGCAGGCTGAGCGCGCGGAACTCCTCGCACTCGATCCGTGATTTATCAACGTCGCTGTAGGGATGCACGTCGTCAAACTCGCCCAGCTTAAAGCGGGCAAGCAGACAGCCGTATATCGCCTCGTCAATGTCCTTTTCGGTTATCAGTCCGCGGCGCAGTGCCTCGCGCGTGCTGGCATGCACCAGCTCCGCGTCATCGGTCATTACGTCCATACCGTTCTTTATGGCTAACGCAATAGTCTCGGCGTGGCTGTCGCTGTGATGATGCGAGTTTACGTTCTGTGAAAAGTCCGCTCCGTCAGTCACCGCAAACAGCATACCCCATTTATTTTTCAACAGCCGTTTCAGGTCGGGGTTGACCATACCCGGCACGCCGGACAGTTCGTTATACGCCGCCATTACCGACCGCGCGCCGCCCTCTGTTATCGCGGGCTTGAACGCGGCGTAATAGTATTCGTGCAGCGTCCTAGGCTCGGTATTAGAGCTGGAATTACCTCTGCCCTCTTCGGTGTTGTTGGCGCAAAAATGCTTTAAGGTCGGTATGGTGCGCAGATATTCCCCCTCGGGGTGCGCAAGACCGAGAGTATACGCTGCCGACATCTGACCCGTAAGATACGGGTCCTCGCCGTAGCCCTCTTCATTTCTGCCCCACAGCGGGTTGCGGCACATATCAACGGTGGGACCCCACACCATAAGGTGTCCGTTGGGGTGGCTGGAGTTAAGTATCCGTGCCTCTTCGCCCGCCGCCTCGCCAATCTCTTTCATCAGCTCGGTGTCAAATGTCCCCGCCATACCTATCGGCTGGGGATATACCGAGGTCGGCTCTTCCGGGTTGCGGCTGACATAGCCGCGCGCTATCTCCGCGCCGACGTGCCATTCCTTTATACCCAACCGCTCTACGGCAAACTGACGGGTCGCCAGCAGCCCTATCTTTTCTTCTCTCGTCAGCCTTTTGATAAGGTCCTTTGTGCGTTCTTCCATGGAAAAACGCTTGTCGCGGTATTTCTCCATAAATCCTCCGTTAGTCTCTGTTCAGCCTTAAATCTCTTTTAACGGTGTGGGTTTTGTTTTCCTCACCGTAATAACGCTTTCTTCCGCCCGAGATTATCTCGGTTATCTTTTCGCACGCATCAGAGTAAAACTCATCCTCATAGTGCGCTATATGCGCGCCGCCCAGCGGGAAACCGTCGTCCGCGTAATAGTGCCGTGATATATCTATCACCGCGCAGCCCGTCAGCTTGGCAAACATCAGCTCGTACCGCGCTATAAACGCGCGCTTAGTTTTAAGGTCTTTATCCTCCGGCATCTTTTTAAGACGTCGGTCAAGCCCGATATAGCTGTCCTTTAGGTCGGCGCGGATAAGAATAATGTTCTTTCCGTATATGCCGCTTACCAGCTCGGCAAATTTTTTCATGCCGCTGTCGCAGTATTCCGCGCTGCGGCTTTTGAAAAGATAAGTGTCGGTCAGCTCTCCCGCAATATCATTGAAAAATCCGCAACGGCGGATAAAGTCGTCCGTCTCAAACAGCCCGCCCTTATATTCGCACATTGTGCAGATAAGGTCGTACAGGTCCACCAGCAGCCACGGCGAGCGGCTTTCGCCGATAAGCGCGGCGCCGCTGTGCGCGAATGCCTCTTGTATCGTGCGCATACGCCATTTGCTGCCGCAGTATTTCGACACCTCCTGCGGTAAGGTGTAGTCTATCGGCTGCTCATACGCCAGCACATGCGGCTGCTTGAAGATATACCGCCCTACCTCTATCTTCCGCTTGTTACGGTTGACGGTCTCGCGGGTGACGCAGCTGCCCCATATATCCACCTTTACGCGGTCAAGGCTGTCATAAAATTCTTTCAGCCTGTCGGGGCTGTCTTTTAATAAAAACGCTTCCTCGGCGGTATCCGTATCCACCTTGTACCCCGTCTGCTTTGTCAGCAGCTCGGCGACCAGCTTCACCGCGTTCAGCCTTTCACGGAATATCGGCGCGTAAAAGTCATAAGGCTTATCTATATCGTTATTCACCAGCGCGTTTATCGCCCTTATCGCCGCGGCAAATTCTCCGTCGAAAATCTCCGCCGCATATGCTAAGTCCGCATCAGGCAATTGCTTTAGCTTGATTATTTCTGACGAGTATCGCGCGATAAAATCTTTTGACGTGTACTTTATCACCGTATCCGCTGCCGAGCCGCCCAGCAGCTTATCCTGATAGCTGCGGGCGGTCATATTGTCATAGCAGTTTATTATACGCTGTAGCCACAGCCGGCAGTCAGGCTCGCTGTAATACCGCCTGTTCTCTCCGCTTAATATGCGGCCAAACAGCCTTTGCGCGTGCCGGTAAAAATACGGCTCGAACGATGACGGCTGATTGTCCGCCGTGCAGTCGGAAAAATACTGTCCCGCCACATCTATCACTATCGGGTCGGCAAAGGAAATGAACAGCTCTTCCAGCTCTCGCATACGCCTGTTAAGGCTGTCGCGCGACGCGGTGTTGCGCAGCTGTCCGTGTGTCACAGCCATATCCGAAAATCGCAGCCGCACCAGTATTATCTTGTCGGGAGAAAAGCGCGCGGTCAGCAGCTCGGCATACCTTTTTATCCGCTCTCGTACCGGCTGCTTGTCAAACGGCGGACGAACAAGCTCAAATTCATTTTCATGCTGCTTGAAAAAGCCCGACGACTTAAAGCCCTGCGACGCTGTATACAACTCGTCGCCCAACCGATAGCAGGACAGCGACGCCGCGGTATAAAAGTCCACCGCGATATATTCCGCCCCGCTGCTTTCTATATATTTGTCAAAGCTCTTTTCCACCTCAAGACGCACACGCTGGCTTTCGCCCTGCGCGGCATAGGCTTTTTCACCCGTAACGGCAAGCTGCGAGATTATCAGTCCCGCGCCGTCGGTATTAAAATCACTGTCCGCGAAAATATTTCTCAGCACCGCCGAGCCTTGCAAAAGTATCAGCGGCTTGTCATTCATCACCGCGGCAGGACCCAGCGCCTTTTGGGTGCGGGCGAGACTTTCCTCAAATTCTCTGTTGACAGGATACGTTATCGGGTCTATCCGCACGCCCTTTTCACAGTCGGTGCAAAGGGTAGGCACAAAGCTTATCTTGCCCGACATCCTGCCGTCCCTTTTACTAAGGCGCAGCTTTAACAGGGCACTGTCGCGGTTTTCGGACAGCTCGTTCATCGAGGTGAACAGGTTGCCCAGCGAATACACGCACGGCACGCTCCTGCCGTCGGTGGTTTTTATTATCCCGTATTTTTGCATAACGTGCGGGTGCGAGCCGATGATGAGGTTTGCCCCGGCCTCGGCAATGTCCTTCGACGCGGTGATCTGCTGTGACCTCACCTGCACCGAGTTCATCGTACCCCAATGCAGATACACCGCCACAAAATCCGCGCCCTGCTCGCGCGCGTAGGTTATCTTGCGTACAACGTCGTCTTTATCGTAAAAGCCGATAAGGTCGGCCTTGTCCTCGTCCGACAGCCCTTTTTCCAACCCGTTAGAGATAAGGTTTGCCGCGACAAACGCGACGGTTATGCCCTTTATGTTTATCAACACGGGGTTGTCACCTGCGGTACCTATGTTGAACATACCGCGCCGCTTTATATTGACGACGGTTTCTATCAGTCCGTCCTCGCCGGTGTCGAAGTTGTGGTTGTTGGCGGTCACCAGTGCGGAAAAGCCCGCGTCACGCACCGCGTCAAGAAAATCCGAGGGAGAGTTGCAGTTGGGGCTGCCGCCGTCCAGCCGCTTTTGCTCATGCTCATACGGCGCACCGTCGTCACAGACGGTCTCCAGCACCGCCACCGAAAAATCCGCATTTTTCAGTATATCCTTTATCCCGTCAAAGCAGCCGGAAAAGTCATACGAAAATCCCTTTGCCGTCCGCTGGTGCGCCAGCGCGCACATAATATCCCCGCCGAACAGCAAGGTCGCCTCGCCCTGAGGTCTTGCGGCGCGGTCAACGTATACCTCTACCTGTGTACTGCCCTGCTCAAAGCTTAGCTCTATCACGGCTCTGCCCTTTTTGTGCGCGGTGACAAGTCCGCCGTCGGACACCTCCGCAATGTCAGGGTCAAGAGAGACGAACGTGACCTGCGGCACGGTGTTTTTATACTCCCACTTTATCTGCGCGCTCTCGCCGGAGCTAAGGCAGATGACGCTTTGCGCCTTCAGCCGCTCGCATATCGGGACGAACGGCACCTGCCCGCTTTCCTTGCCGAATGTCTCATTTCCGTTTTTATCATAGCAAAACGCGGTGACCGATACCGAATATTCTTTGCCGTTGGTAAAGCCGAGTATGGTCTTGGAATTTTTCTGAGAATACCGCCGTTTTATCAGCTTTCCGTTCTGATAGAATTTCAGCAGATAGCCCTCCGCACCGCTGACTGCGGTCCAGCGCATGGTCGCACAGCCGTCCGCGCCCGCCGCGGTCAGATTTTCCGGCGACTGTAAAATGTCCGACATCCTTTCACCTCGCCTTAATTTTAATATATTCTTGATATAAAGTATACTATATATCTGAAAAATTTGCAATAGAAAATTGCGGGCATTGCCCGCAATTCTCACAACTGTTTTTTTATCTTATTCAGTGCGCCTTTTTCCAGACGGGAGACCTGCGCCTGACTTATCCCTATCTCCTCCGCCACCTCTACCTGCGTCCTGCCCTTGAAAAAGCGGAGGTTCAATATCCGTTTTTCCCGAGCGTCCAGCGCGACGATGGCCTCTTTCAGCGCTATTTCGTCCAGCCAGTTTTTGTCGTCGTTGTTGTCGCCTATCTGGTCCATCATATATATCGTGTCGCCTGATTCGGAGAATACCGGCTCGTATAATGATATCGGGTCGCTGACCGCCTCCAGTGCCAGCACCACATCCTCACGCCGCGCGTCTATCTCGGTCGCTATCTGTTCGATGGTCGGCTCGCGGGACTGCTCGTTGGTCAGCTTTTCCCGCGCCTGCATCGCCTTATAGGCAAGGTCCCGCATCGAGCGGCTGACCCGTATGGAGTTGTTGTCCCTGAGATAGCGGCGCAGCTCGCCCATTATCATCGGCACGGCATAGGTGGAAAATTTAACATTGTACTCGGTGCTGAAGTTGTCTATCGCCTTCATCAGCCCGATACACCCCACCTGGAACAGGTCGTCGGGGTTTTCTCCGCGCCCCGAAAACCGCTGTATCACGCTCAGCACAAGGCGCAGATTGCCGTTTATCAGTTCTTCCCGCGCCTTTTTGTCGCCCTGCTTCATCCTTTTCAGCAGGGCAGTCTTTTCTTCCTCTTTAAGCACCTTCAGCTTGGAGGTGCTGACGCCGCTTATCTCCACTTTGTTGTAATACAAAAAAATATCCCTCCATACCCTTATTTTTCATTAAGAGTATGGACGGAATCCAAACAAATTATACTGTTTTATGTTTTATGAAAAAAGTTGAAAGCAAATATTTCACGCGCTGATGTAGATGTCCTCTTCCTCGTCAAGCGCAACGCTGTGCTTTACTCTGTCCTCTACCTCGGACTTCTTCGCGTTGTTAAAGCGGTCGAGAGTACCTACAAGATAGCCTGTTATACGGCGGATCCTGTCGAAGGGTATCTCGCCGAAATGATATGTCATATTTACAAAATCGCCGTCGAGCTCGAGGTCGATAGTATTTATCAGCTTGCCGGGGTTAGAATCAATAGCGTATCTTACATACGCGTCGATCTCGTTTTGTTCCAATGTTCCGTTTATTACCTTTACCTGTACCATTTTTATTTCCTTTCTCCTTCATAAAGTCCGATTTTTAGGCTTGTTTTATTCGTTGGTGATTCTTAGTATAACACAATATATTGTGTTTGTCAATAGAAAAAACCACAAAAAAGAGAAAATTTTTGAAAAAACCTGCTATGTTGCGGCGTACATTCATAAAGAGGGTTTATAACTATTATTGAGGGAGACCCTTTTGTAAAATGGTCTCCCTCATGCTCCCTCCCGAAAACTTTTTAACATTTTCTTTCCGATGGGTCATATGCCCCATCGGAAAGAAAATACTGAAAGTCTTTGGAAAGGGGTACGGGAGAAACCTTTCTACAGAAAGGTTTCTCCCGATACAGCTATAGACTTCCTTATGAACGTGCGCCGCAGCAAAGCGGGCATTGTAAATTTATCACACCGAAACTGTTTCCTTTTCCGTCTCGCCGTATTCTTCCGCGAGGACGGCTTTTGACTCTGCCTGGATATCGGGGTCGTAGGAGAGCATCGGCTCTATCTTTTGTCCCTTTATCCTGCGGTTGACGTAATTCTGCGTTATTTTCGCCACCAGCGGGAACAGCGATATCACCGCGATAAGGTTAGGTACCATCATAAACCCGTTAAAAGTATCGGATATATCCCACGCCAGCGACGAGGTCATCACCGCGCCGGAAATTATCATCAGTACAAATATCACCTTGTACACCTTTATCGCCTTGGGTCCGAACAGATACTCCACCGCCTTAGAGCCGTAATGCGACCAGCCCAGCACCGTGGTAAACGCGAACATCAGCATAGCCACCGCAATGAATATCTCGCCGCCTATGCCGAACACATTTCCGAACGCCTGCGACACCAGCGTCGCGTCATTTGTTCCCTCTGCCGCCAAACCTGTCTCAAGGTCGATATAGCCGGAGGACAGCACCACTATCGCGGTTATTGTGCAGACAACTATCGTATCCATAAATACCTCGAATATGCCCCACATACCCTGCTTTACCGGCTCTCTTACGTTGGACGAGGAGTGTACCATTACCGACGAGCCGAGACCTGCCTCGTTGGAGAACACCCCGCGCTTAAAGCCCTCTGTAACTACCTTGCTGATGACAACGCCTGCCGCACCGCCGGCCACTGCCTCGATACCGAACGCAAAGCGGAAAATAGCCGCGAACATATCGCCGACTGTGTTTATATGTACGCAGAACACGATAATCGCGCCCAACACATAGGTTATTGCCATAAACGGCACTATCTTTTCGGCAAAGGACGCTATACGCTGAAGTCCGCCGAGTATTATCAGCCCCGCCAGTATCATCAGCACAACGCCGATAATGATGTTTATCACCGGTATGCCGGCTATCTCGCCGAGGCTGACGTTGCTGAAAAACGCCGACTCAAGATTGAGGGTTATCTTGTTTATCTGTCCCATATTGCCTATGCCGAACGACGCAAGGATAACGAATATAGAGAACAGCACCGCCAGCACGCGGGATATGCCCTTGCAGTACTTTTTCCTGCCTAGACCGTCGGTAAGATAGTACATCGCGCCGCCCGACCATTCGCCGTCTTTATTGCGGCGGCGGAAATATATACCCAGCACGTTTTCGGAAAAGTTGGTCATCATACCGAAAAACGCCGCTATCCACATCCAGAACACCGCGCCCGGTCCGCCGATAACTATCGCCGCGGCAACGCCCGCGATATTTCCGGTGCCAAGCGTCGCCGCCAGCGCGGTACACAGTGCCTGAAACTGTGAGATGGTTTTCTTGTCCGTCTTTTTGGTGGCAGAGCTGCCGCGCCTGAATACGCTTCCGATAGTCTCCTTCAGCCAATGCCCGATATGGGTTATCTGAAAAAATTTCGTGCAGCAGGTCACAAGAATGCCCGTGCCTATCAGCAGAAATAGTCCGACGCGCACCCAAATGAAATCATTGACCGCGTCGTTTGCCTCTGTCAGCCATTTAAAAAATGCGTCCATATATAAATATACCTCCATGGAAAAATAAAAACGAACTGCATGCAAAAAGCCAAACACGCAATTCGTCCGATAAAAAACAGCTTTGTCTTTTTGCCTGAGAGATTAGCGCTTTTACGCTTTGCACCTTCGGCACTCATCGCAGCAGACAGGTCTGCCCATGAGCTTCTCCAAAGTTCCGTCGGCTTGCAGTCCTCATCCCTGCGGGATGCCTGAGAGTTTTGCTCCGTCGGCTGCCTTACGGCATCTCCTGCAAGCGTCATACGGAGGCATACGGGGTCTACTTCCGTATGCCGTAATATTCACTTTTATAATTTTATTATACTACTATGTTAAAGAGTTTGCAAGAGGTAAATTGAAAAAATTCAGGGAAATATATAAAAATAACGGCAGGGTTTGCCTGCCGTTATTTTCTATCATATAATAAAACTACAATTTTGAAGCAACATAAATATATCTGAACATTGCATAATAATTATTCTTAAAATTATTAACTTTTTTGAAATAAGCCACACTTTTTTCACAGTTACGTTTGATATCTTTCCCAAACATCACAAGCCACGAATACGCACATCCGAGTGTAATATACACATCATTATAAAAATAGTCATCCATCGGAAAGCCTTTTTTCTCTCTGACATCCGCCCACCTAAGTGCATTGTTCAAAGCTGTAATTATTCGATCGGCAAACTCGGGAGCAGCTTTTAATCTTTCTTTGCACAGCAATGCAGTCCAAACAGCAAACTTCTCCATAGCAATTGTGTTCCCCAGTTTTGCGGATATTTCAAAATATCGGCAAGCCTTGTTATAATCCGCTTTTGCCGAGTTTCTTTCGGCAAGCTTAGGCGATAAGTATATATAACCTAAGTACAATGCCGCGTCTGCATCGTTTTCTCTCTCTAATTTTTCAGTCCAAATATCTATATCAGATGATTGATTATATCTATGCATACTTTTTCTTCTTAACAAATTATTATACAACTTATTAGATGTATATACTCACTATAACATCAACTTAGACGTTTGTCAACGCAAAAAATGTACGGTATAATAATTTTAGGAATTGTATACATATACTAGGAGGGATTTTTATGGAAAACAACCTATATTTATATCCCAACATTGCCAAAGTAAGAAAAAAATGCATGACGCAAGCAGAGCTGGCAAAGCTGATCGGCATTTCCCAGCAGGAGATAAGCCGCTATGAGAAAGGTGAAACCAAAGCTCCGATAAATTATATCATCGACCTCGCCAACTGCTGCAAGACCAGCGTTGACTATATACTCGGGAGAGAAGAGATGGACCTGCCCGAGGACGAAAAACAGATAATAAGCCTCTACAGAGACCTTTCCCCCGAAAATAAAGCAAGAGCCGAAGAACGGCTCAAAGCGCTTTTAGATATGCAAAACAACTGAAAAATTCGACCCGCAAAATTTGCGGGTCGAATTTTGTTTTTGTATATTTACGTTGACGGTCATTCTTCCGAATTCCGCATTCCGAATTATCTCATATGCATTTCCTTAAACTTCAGCTTTTTCAGTTCCTCGCAGACATTCTGCGATATTCTCGCAAACGCACGCTGATACGAGCAAGGCAGCTCGTTCTCGGTGCGGGTGCAGCTGTAATGCTCGTCCAGACAGCGGCTGAATTTATATGTACCCTCCATGGCGGTCACCACATCGTATACCGAAAGAGTGTCTTTGTCGCAGAACAGCTCATATCCGCCCTTTATGCCCTTGTACGAGGTGACTATACCGCCCGCCGCAAGTCTGCGCAGTATCTTCAGCGCGAAATTGGGCGGCACGTCGGTGCTTTCCGAAATGGTCTTGGCGTCAAACCGTTCGCCCTCTCCGCCGGAAAACATAAAGTCCACTATCCTTATCGCGTAATCGGTCTGTAATGTAATATGCATTTCTACCGCCTTATCAGTCCAAGAAATCCTTGAGCTTTTTGCTGCGTGAGGGGTGTCTCAGCTTTCTGAGTGCCTTAGCCTCTATCTGACGGATACGCTCACGGGTTACGTTGAACTCCTTGCCCACCTCTTCCAGCGTGCGGGGTCTGCCGTCCTCTAAGCCAAAGCGCAGACGCAGCACCTTTTCCTCTCTGTCGGTCAGGGTGCCCAATATCTCGCCCAGCTGTTCTTTAAGCAATGTGCGGGAGGCTACCTCCGCGGGTGCGGGGGCGTTCTCGTCCGGGATGAAATCGCCGAGGTGGCTGTCCTCCTCCTCGCCTATCGGGGTCTCAAAGGATACAGGATCCTGTGAGATACGGATTATCTCACGCACACGCTCTACCGAGATGCCCAGCTTGTCGGCTATCTCCTTGGCGGTCGGCTCGTGTCCGTTTTCGTGCAGCAGCTGGCTGGACACCTTTTTCACCTTGGTGATGGTCTCCACCATGTGCACGGGTATTCTTATCGTCCTTGCCTGATCGGCAATAGAACGGGTTATCGCCTGTCTTATCCACCATGTCGCGTATGTGGAGAACTTATACCCCTTGGTGTAGTCAAACTTTTCCACCGCCTTGATAAGTCCGAGGTTGCCCTCCTGTATAAGATCAAGGAACTGCATGCCCCTGCCGACATATCTTTTCGCGATGCTGACAACCAGTCTGAGGTTTGCCTCGCTGAGACGCTTTCTCGCATACTTATCGCCCTGCGCCATACGGGTGGCAAGCTCTATTTCCTCCTCGGTGGTGAGCAGCGGTACACGTCCTATCTCTTTCAGATATATCTTTACCGGGTCGTCTATCGCGATACCCTCAGCCGACAGCGACGCGTCGAGGTCCTCCGCGTCGGTAAAGTCCAGCGCGCTGTCAAGGTCCTCGTCTGCGGAAAAGTCGTCCACTATCTCGATGTTGCTGCTTTCAAAATCGTCATAGAGCTTGTTTATTTCCTCCGCGTCAAAGTCCAGCTCCTCCAGCACGTCAGTTATCTCCTTGGTGGTGAGCTTGCCGCTTTGCTTACCGTGGTTGATAAGCTCGTTTATTTTGCTCTCTGCCATTTTGTTCATCCTTTCTTTTGACTTCTTATTTTATCCGCGAGTTTGCGCAGCTCGTCGGCTGTCATCTCACCCGCGCTTTTTTGCTTTTTCTTTTCCGCAAATTCCGTCAGCGTCTTTATGTAATCGTTAAGCCGTTCGACGCTGTACGGCAGCTGGTTGTTCTCACGTATCAGCTTGGCTATCGAGGATATCTCCTCGCCGGTGTGGTTTTCGCCCAGCGTGGTGACGTTTACCGCACGTCCGCTGCCTATCGCGGCGACTATCTCCAGATACAGCTTTCGGTTGAACTCGGTCGGGAAATCCTCCGGCGACAGCCTGCTGCATATCTTCTCGAGATAATCCGGCGAGTGTATCAAAAACGCGATTATCCCGCGTTCGGCTATTACCTGTGCCGGATACCGTACCGCCTCAGGGTTTATCCTGTCGCGCTGCACCGCGCCGGAAAGTATATCGTTTCTTTCCTTACGCTCATCGCTGCGCCGACGGCGCTTGTCCTCTTGCTCTACTGCCAGCTCGACCGTCTGTATCGGCACCTCTGCCGCCTTTGCCGCGGCGGAAACATATACCGCGCGGTCTATCGTATTGCCCACCGACGCGATAAACGGCACCGCCTTGCGCAGATATTCCGACTTGCCCTGCGCGGTGGACAGGTCTATGCCCGCCTTCAGCCGCTCCAGCTCAAAGTCCATGCCAGACTCTGACTTGTCGATAAGCAATGCGAACGCATCGCTGCCGAATTTTTTGACATATTCGTCCGGATCTTTGGCGTTTTGTATCTTCAGTATGCGGGTCTGTATCCCGACGTTTGAAAGTATATTCATCGCCCGCGCGGTCGCCTTTTGTCCCGCCTCGTCGCTGTCAAGCGACAGTATTACTTCCGTAAAGCCCTGATTGGCTATCACCCGCGCGTGCTGGTCTGTTATCGCCGTGCCGCAGGTCGCCACCGCGTTTTTAAAGCCCGCCTGATACAGCGAGATAACGTCAAGATTTCCCTCACACAGTATAAGGTTGCCCTGCTTGGTATTTTTCGCGTGATTCAGGCTGTACAAGAACCTGCTTTTATTATACACCGGCGTATCGCGTGTATTAAAGTATTTTCTGCCTTGGTCGTCACTGACAATTATTCTGCCGCTGAAGCCGACAATGTTGCCCCGCACGTCAAAGAACGGGAACATTACCCTCTGACGGAAATAATCGTAATATCTGCCGTTTTTTTGCGACCGTGACAAGAGTGACGCCGCCGCCAGCTCTTCATCGTTAAAGCCGAGGGCATTCATATGGTTTTTCAGTCTGCCCCATTCCTCCGGCGCATAGCCCAGTCCGTATATCTTTATCGTCCGCTGTGTCAGTCCGCGTCCCAGCAGATAATCCAGCCCCGGCTTGCCCTCGGGCGAGAACAGCGTCTGGTGGAAAAACTTTCCCGCCTCGCGGTTCATCTCCAGCATACGGGTGCGCACCCGCGCGCCCTCGTCTCCGCCGTCCTCCGGCATCGGTATACCGGCACGCTGCGCCAAAAACCGCACGCTTTCCAGATAGTCGAGATTTTCGTACAAGCGCACGAAGTTTATCACGTCGCCCGCCGCACCGCAGCCAAAGCAATAAAAGCTCTGTGTCGCCATATAGATGTGACAGGACGGAGTTTTCTCCGAGTGAAAAGGACAGCAGCATACATAGTCCGAGCCGGACCTTTTCAGCGGCACATACGACGATACTACCTCGTATATGTCGTTGCTGTCTTTTATTCTTAACAGAAAATCGTCAGACAGACGCATGGTGTTCCCTTTCTTTTCTATATTCTTATCATTCATCTGACAAGCCCCCTCTTTTTTCTATGATTATACAAAAGAGGGTGAGCTGTTTTCAGTTCATCTTTTTATTTTACAGCGACCAGCTTTTCGGTATCGCAAGCTCTTTAAAATAATCCACCGCAAACTCGTCGGTCATACCGCTGATAAAGTCGCATACCGCCAGCTCTGTTTCGTATTCTTTCGCGATGTTTTGATACATTTCAGGCATCACCTGCGGATTTTCCGCAAAATATTTGTACAGATATTCCACTATCATGCACGCCTTGCCCTTTTCCGCATTGGTGGACGGCGCAAAATAGACGTTTTGGAACATAAAGCTGCGCAGCTCGTCATGCGCCTGCTTGGTCGTATCATCGTATTTTATAACATCGGTGCTGTTTTCCACCAGCGATTTTATCAGGGAGGTTATCCGCTGACTTTTGGTCGCACCCAGCACCTCTACAGGTCCCTGCGGCAGGTCCTCCTGACGCAGTACGCCGCCGCGTATCGCGTCCTCTATATCGTGATTTATGTAGGCTATCTTATCGCAGAATTTTACCAGCTGACCCTCTAATGTTTTCGCGGTGCCGCCGGTGTGACAGACTATGCCGTCCCGCACCTCGGCGGTGAGGTTCAGCCCCTTGCCGTTTTTCTCTATCTTATCCACTACACGCAGGCTTTGGAGATAATGCTTAAAGCCCTTGCTGTACAGCTTATCCAGCGTGCGCTCGCCGTCATGGCCGAACGGTGTATGCCCTAAGTCATGCCCCAGCGCGATAGCCTCGGTCAGGTCCTCGTTCAGCCGCAGCGCCCGCGCCGCCGTCCGCGCAATCTGCGCTACCTCCAGCGTGTGGGTCAGCCGCGTGCGATAGTGGTCGGACTTCGGTATCAGAAACACCTGCGTCTTATGCTTTAACCGCCGAAACGCGTTGCAGTGTATTATCCTGTCGCGGTCGCGCTGAAACTCGGTGCGCAGGTCACAGGGCGGCTCGTATATCGCCCTGCCCTGCGTGTCCGCGCTTTTGCAGGCGTACCCCGACAGGGTCATATTTTCTATTTCAATTGTGACCTCTCTCGGGGTTTTGCTCATCAGTGTCAGTCCTTTTCGTTTTTATCAGGTTTACTTCTTATAGATTATATACTTGGTTTTAAAATAAAAAACCTTTATTCGTCTTTCTCGCTCCACTTATACTTCCGCAGTATAAGGCTGAATATCGTGCAGACCGCTACGCCCGCTACGCCGATGATGAAAAACAGCATTGCCGCGCCCGAGCCTTTTTCCGACCCGAATACGGCGGTCAAAATGCTGCCTGCGGGCTGCTCCGCGATAAGCGGCTCGAATACTCCGTCTATCAGCGCACCGCCCAGCAAAAAGCCGACCGGTATCGTGAAAAACTGCAAGGTATTCCGGCAGGAATACACCCGTCCCTGCATTTCCGCAGGTATATCTGTGCGGAAAATAACGTCCATGTTCGCGTTCATCAGCGGTATAGTCAGCCAACCTAAAACCGCGCCTATACACCACAGCACGGGACTGTCGGCGAATGCCAGCAGAAAGTTCTCTGTGCCGAGCGATATAAACAATGCTATACAGATAACCTTTACGCGGTTTTTGGGGGTCGGCCATACCGCCGCCAATATGCTGCCCGCCACCGACGCGATACCAACAAAGGCGTTTATCACGCCCAGCACCGTCTCGCCGCCGTTAGGCTTTGACAACATCATCGCGGGCATAGCCGCATCGTATACCGACGCCACCAAATTGACCGCCGACAAAAACAATATCAGGTTTAAGATAAGCGGGTTGCGTTTCAGCCATACAAGCCCCTGCTTGACAGAGGCAAGCAGCTTTTCCTGTGCCTGTTCAAGCTTTTTGCTTTCAGGTATCCGTATAAACAGCCACAGCGAGATAAACGCCACCGCAAAGGTAAACAGGTCAACCGCTATCACCCACTCTATCCACGCCAGCGCAAACAGCGCGGTCGCCAGTATCGGCGTCAGGATAGTGTTCAGCGACTGTGAGAACGAACGCAGACCGCTGGTCTTTTGGTAATACTCTTTGGGTATCAGCAGCGTCGCCGCCACCTCGCCGGCGGGCTGCTGGACGGTGTTCATAAGTCCGTTCAGCGCGTTCAAAACATACAGGTGCCACTCGCACAGCAGGTCGGTCTTTATCAGTGCCAGCACCGCAACGGTGGTCAGTGCCGCTATCAGGTCGCAGACCAGCATGGTGCGTTTCTTATCCCAGCGGTCGCTTAATGCACCCGCGAAAATGCTCATCACCACATAGGGTGCGTACGAACAGACGGACAGCAGTGCCGTCTGCAATGCCGAGCCGGTGCGCGCATACAGCCACAGCACCAGCGCATAGCTTGTCATCCCGCTGCCGAGCGCCGATAACGACTGGGTGCCCCAGAGCAGCAGATAGCTTTTGAGTTTTCTATATTCTTTTTTCATTTTGACTTTGCTCCTTTTGATTCATTAAATAATATAACCAAAAATGCAAAGTCTGAGGACTTCAGCGGCTAAATCCGCCATCCTCCATGCAGCGTCCTCAAACCTTGCATGGAGCAAATGCATTGATAAGCATCTTTTTTCACCTCATAAAAATCACAGCACCAGCTTATAAATAAAGCTGTCAAAAGTTATATCCATGTTATATTTCTTGAATTCCGATTCGCGCAAGATCTCAAAGCCGTTTTTCAGCAGCAGATTTCTTGACGCGGCATTTTCTTTTGCGACCTCGGCGGTTATCTCCGTGCCGCCGTACTCGCGTATCCTGCCGATAAGCGCGGTTATCAGCTCAGTGCCGTATCCCTGTCTCCAATATTTTTTATTTATACAGTATCCGATATCATAGGCGTCTTTTTTATCACCCGGGAAGATACAGCATGTACCCATTATATTACCGATGTCGTTTGACACCACCGTAAGATAATAGCCGTCCTTACTGTCCTCCATCCCGTCAAGCGCCTTTCGGTATACTTCATCAACATATTCTTTTTGCGGATCGCTCATATATTTACCGTTTTCCGGATCAAACCACATAGCCGTAACATACGGAAGGTCGTCGCTCTTGTAGTCACGGATAGTCAACCTCGGAGTGCGAATGTCATTTTTAATCTGCATATTTACCTCAAAACAAACTGTTATATGTTAATTCCGAATGTGGATAAATAGCCCTCCAAATTGCCGGCTCCACAAACAAAAAGCAGTAAGGTTGCTAAAATAAAAATAACAAAGTATACTTTGTCCGTATGACATATTTTATAAATCAAATATACCTCTCCAGGCAATGCCACAGCAACCCATACTAACAGATAAAAGATACCAAAGGCTATGCTTTTCCCGTCCGGCTCTGCCAACATATCATAAGAATTGGCTGTAAACATATGTCCTGTTAAGCCTAAAAAAATCCATTGCCAAGCTAAAGGTCTGAAAAACGAAATTATCGCCTGCCAAATACTGACTACTGTTATTTTTATAGTTTCCTTAATTTTTCCTGCGTTGTTCATTATGTTTTCTCCGAAGCATGTTGATTTGCTTATTGCACTTAGCTAAAATGTAATCCGAATTATCAAAACTCCCTATACCCCGACGACAGCACCTCTAACTCGATATTCCCCGCGCAGGCATCGGTAAGCTTTTTAAACAGCCCCTCGGTGTCCTCGGTCTTTATATCGGCGAATATTTCCACCCCGTCGGCGTACTGCGTATCCCTTATCATTCCGCCCGCGGCGGTTATCAGTGCCGACACGCTGCCGTAATAAGAATATGAAAATGCCGCGCGTATGCTGTCGGACAGCTCCATAGAGATTACGTCAACACTGCCGAGAGCAAGTGCCGCACTCTTTGAATATGCGCGCACCAGTCCCCCCGCGCCCAGCAATATACCGCCGAAGTATCTTGTCACCACGCAGACGATGTCTGTCACGCCCGCCTTTTGCAATGCGTCCAGAATAGGCGCGCCTGCGGTGCCGCCGGGTTCGCCGTCGTCGCTGTGGCGGGAGATATTATTGTCCCGCAGGATATAGGCATAGCAGTTGTGCGTCGCCTTGCGGTTGGCGGCGCGTATCTCGCTGATGAACGCGACAGCCTCTTCCTCGCTTGTTACCGGGCATACCCGCCCGATGAACTCCGAGCGCTTTTCAATGAAACTTGCCTCGCCGCGGTGCTTTATTGTCTTATAGCCCAATTTAAGCCTTGCCGCTCTTATTCAGAGACGCTCTTGTCTTTCTCACATCGGTGAGGTTATCTGCCAGCAGCTCGTCAACACGGCTGAGCATACTCTCAACATAGTCGTTGGTAGCGGTGCGTATCTCCTTAGCCTTGGTCTGTGCCGAGGTAAGTATATCGTGAGCGCGCTGCTGTGCCTGCTTGGTGATGACTTCCTCGCTGACCATCTGCTTTGCCTTTTCCTCAGCGCGGCGGATAATGCTGTCAGCCTCGGCGCGAGCGTCGTTGATGATTATCTTGCGGTCGTTTACCAACGCCTGCGCCTGTCTTATCTCGCCGGGGAGATTAAGCCGCACCTGATTGATGTAGTCTCTGAAATCGCTTACATCCACCGCGGATTTACCGCCGGTCAGCGGTATCTGCTTGGCGTTGTCAAGTATCTCGTCCATCGCGTCCAAAATTTCTTCAATGCTCATGATAAAAACTTCCTTTCTGTTTTCTTACTTTATATTACTTTTTAAGTCTTGTTACTATTCTGTCGAGTATATACTCGGGTACAAAATCGCTTATATCTCCGCCGAACATCGCTATCTGCTTTACCATGCTGGAGGACAGATAGGTATATTCGCTCTTGGAGGTGAGGAATATTGTCTCCGCCTTATAGCACAGTCTGCGGTTGGCCTGTGCCATCTGGAATTCGTATTCAAAGTCCGAGATAGCGCGCAGACCTTTTACGATAACGTCGGCGTTTCTTTCGGTAAAATAATCTATCAGCAGCCCGTCATAGCTGTCCACCTCTACGTTGGTCAGCCCCTCGTGCTGCACCGTCTCCCGCAGCAGCTCTTTTCTTTCCTCTATCGAAAAGCTGCAGGGCTTTAACGGGTTTACCGATACCAGCACTATCAGCTTGTCAAACAGCTTTGACGCCCTTGATATTATCTCCATATGCCCGAAGGTCACCGGGTCAAAGCTGCCCGGGTAAATAGCCAGTTTCATGCGTTCAGTCCTTTCTGTTGTCTGTTCTGTCTTTTTTATATTTATTCTTCCTCGTCGGTCATCCTGCGATAAATAGTCACGCCTATCTTGCCGTGCTTTTTGGTCTTTGTCACAACAAAGTCCTCTACCTGCTCGGGCAGCTTCAGCGTCGATTCATGCTCGCAGATTATCACGCCGCGCTCGCTCATCAACTTTGTCAGCGCGGGCAGGGATTTTTGTATCAGCCTGCGTTCGTACGGCGGGTCAAGCAAAGCTATATCAAACTTTTTCGTGCAGCTGCGTAAAAACGCGGTGTTCGGCATATTCACTACCTCTGCCTTGTCGGTAAAGCCGACATGCTCGAGGTTTTGCCGTACATAAGATATCGACTCTCTGCTGCTGTCCACGAACACTGCCTTTTCCGCGCCGCGGCTGAGCGCCTCTATACCAAGCTGACCCGTACCGGCAAACAGGTCCAGTACCACGCTGCCCTCTATCTCAAACTGTATCGCGCTGAACATCGCCTCTTTTATTCCGTCGGCGGTGGGACGTACATCCAACCCCTCCGGGGCTTTCAGCTTTCTGCCTTTTGCAAGGCCGGTTATTACTCTCATATACTATTCCTCTCAAGAAAATGTCATCTATTTAATACATACTAAAAAAAGAACGCAAATTCCTTTATAATATTTGATATTTTTATACTTTTTTCGATTTGTTCACATATTTTTCATCATTTTAAGGCAATACCGCGCAAAGCCGTCAGGCGGTCTTTGTGCGGCATCGCCTTAATGTTCAGGTATTATCAAATTGCAGAACCTCGCAATTAGCTATTTTATAGCTGCGATAGTCTCCGTCTGTCGGCTCGCCCTTAAAATACGCCTGAGAATATATTACTACACCCGCATGGGTGACAACAAGAATATTCTTTCCCACATATTCAGTCAGCACCATATCCCAGAACTCATTTATCCGCTTACGAAACACAGGCAGCGGCTCTACCTCGTACCGCGTGTCGGTCGGGTCGGAAAAGTCTATAAGCTCTCTTACCCGCGTATTTAATTCGCCCTCCAGCTCTCCGTTGCAGCGCTCGATAATGCGCTCATCGCAAATGATAGCACCGTTATGTATTATCTGCGCGGTCGTCGCCGCTCGTCTCAGCGGGCTGGAAAAAACGCAATCAAAATGTATATCCTTCAGCTTTTCGGCAAGCTGACGCGCTTGCTCTATCCCAGTTGCGTTCAGCGGGATGTCGGTGCGGCCTTGGTTTTTTCCCGCAAGATTCCAGTCGGTCTGTCCGTGTCTTACCAAATATATCATTTCATTCTTCCCTTTGCACCGGCGCATTCGACTTTTCATATTTAATGAGTATATCCTGAAAAAGCGGATAACCCGGCTCTGCCCTCAGCTCTTTATCAAACCTTTTATGTATCAAAAACAAAACAACATCCACCGCCGTCAAAATGCCGAACCGCAGATCCAGTACCATCAGCAAAGCCGTAAAAATCGTGCTGATAAGAAAATTCCTTTTCATCACAGCAAATATAAAATATGCCGCCGCATTGGCAAGCAAAATCACAATCGACACCAGCGGGTCGGAAAACATCTTGCCTCCATCCACCGTCGGCAACCCTACAACTATCACAAGATTAAAAATGAGATAGCCGTATTCCAGCTCCTGCATACGCTTGCGCTTTATACGGCATTCGCTCATATGTCTGTTATGCTCCTCCGCCGCGCGGACCGTTTTATAGTCTGTGTCGGCGTATATCGTTATCTTACCCTTTTTTATCGCCTCTTCAGGAATATGCATATCACTCACCCCTTTTTTCAATTCAAATTTATCTTCATACTTTCCTCAACCGACCAAAATCCCAGCGATTCATATAACGGCTTGCTCTATCCCCGCCGCGTTCAGCAGGATGTCGGTGCGGCCTTGGTTTTTCCCCGCAAGATTCCAGTCGGTCTGTCCGTGTCTGACAAGATATATCATAAATATTCTTTTTCTCCGAAATCAATATCATACCTCGTCCCGTGTGAATATAACTCCCCGTTCGTCAGCTTAACGCATAGAATACAGGTATTTTTATCACTGAAATCGTTATGTCCGTTGTCTATCCATTCAGCAAAGACTTTCTTCAGTTTTTCCGCTATCTCGGTATTTTCAGGCTTGCCGAAATATCCCAAATTCGTACCTTTACCGTGTGCGGTAAACCACTCTCCCGCAACTGCGACAACAGGATTTTTCTCTATCTGTTTCATCTTATCCGACAGCGCATGTGTGATTATGTAAAACGCCCCATTTTCATAATATGCGTTTACATTGCGCACATCGGGTATGCCGTCCTCAACTGTTGCTAAAGCGATGACGGAATCTTTTCCGAAACGCCGGGTCAGAATTTGTTCAGCCTCTTTGGTCAGTTTTTGCATCGGTTATTCCCCCTACGTTACAATTCGATTTCGACTGCCACACCGTAATGGTCGCTTGCCGAAAGGTGCGTTTCTTCTGATATTTTCGTACCAAACAGTTTACAGTTCTTAAGCATAGGTAATTCAGCGGGATAAGTATTTTTAAGCAAAATCCTATCAAACCGCTGATTAATTTCAATGGTGTTTTTTGCTTGCGCTATACCCCAGCGTGGATTTTCACGAAAATTTAAGGTCGCAGTCGCTTTTGTTCCGCTGATATCGGAAAACGCTTCCGCCAAATCAAAAAAGTACGCGTCACACCCTAACAGCGACTGCTCGCCTGTCATAAAACGGTGTACCGAAGAATTATCAGAGCAATTATAATCTCCCGCTATTATCGTGCAATCAGCTTTAACACCCGCCGTGTTTTGTATAATATCCACGATACCGCGCTCGCGCTCAGACGCTTTATCCCACGGCAAATGGACATTGATTAAAAGTAAGGTTTTGTTTTCGCACTGTATCAATACCGCCGTACCGTATTTATAATCAAACACTTCATTGATAGGATATCTGCTTAAAACAGAAAGCTCCGTCTGCTCTTGCCAATGAGAATAGCCATATTTACAAAGTTCCGAAAGTTCATTGTGCTTTTTAAGGCTTGCTACCTCCTGCAAGCAGATAATATCCGCGCCAAGTCCTGCTATCACATCGGCAAGCTGTCCGAAACGTGCAGGCATACCAGCATCGCTGTTCCAAATATTGTATGTTGCTATTTTCATATTACTTCCCCGCCAAAATATAGCTCTCGTCTATTCTCTGAAAGATCTCCTCATTCGGCACCGAGCCGTCTAATATCATCGTGTACCAGCTTTTCTTATTCATATGCCAGCCGGTGAAATATCTTTCGCCGTCCACCGTCTTTGCCATTTGCTCAGGTTTCAGCCGCAGGTCGATTATCTCCGCGATCTCTGCGGAATCCAGCCCCAGCTTGCGCTTTGGCAAGGCCACTATCAGCCCGTACCATTTGCGGTTATCGGCGCGCCGCCATATTGCGTTATCGGGAAATTTCTCCCACAAAAACTCCAGCTCGCCGCCGTACCTTTTCCGCACATATTCTATCACTGCCAATGTCTGCTGCCCGTGAAAAATATCCGGCTCGCAGCACTTTTCGGATATCTCTGTCAGCACGTCCTCACACGCCGCCCGCACCTGTCCGACATACGCCCCTGCCGAGGACGCGACCTTGTGCAGTGTGTATTCCTCGCCGCTGCCGCTCTCTACCATTTTGGTGGAAACAACACCGCCGGTAACATAAACATACAGCGTAAACTGCCCGTCCATAACGGATACGGCATATTCAAAGCCGCCGTCCTTTTCTGTAAAGCCGTAATTTATCAGCTTTTCGGGGACAAACTTTCTGTGTATAAAAAATTTATCTTCAAACATAATTAAAAGTTTTCCTGTATATATTCGTAAACTTCCTGCGCCTTTTCCGCGCTTATCTTTGCCGCTGACGCGAGCTCCTCAACGCCGGCCTCTTTCAGCCCCTGTTTGGTCTTGAATTGTTTTATCAGCGCCAGCGCCTTTGCCTCGCCTATGCCGCGTATTTTGGTAAGCTCCAGCTCGTAGGTCTTCTGCTTGTGCTTTTGCCGCTGAAAGGTTATCGAGAATCTGTGCACCTCGTCCTGTATTCCCGTCAGCAGTGAGAACAGCTTTTTGTTCGACTTTATCTCTATCTCCCCACCCTCTGCGGCTATCGCGCGGGTGCGGTGCTTGTCGTCCTTGACAAGTCCGAACAGCGGTATATCAAGCTGTAATTCACCCAGCACCTGCTGTACCGCGCTGACGTGTCCCTTTCCGCCGTCCAGCAGTATCAGGTCGGGCAGCGGCTTAAATGATTCGTCACCGTCAAGATAGCGGCGCAGTCTGCGCTCTAACACCTCCTGCATACAGGCATAGTCGTTCTGCCCCTGCACGTACTTTATCGCGAATTTGCGATAGCCCGCCTTGTACGGTCTGCCGTTGCGGTACACCACCATACCGCCGACGCGCGCGTCCTCGCCGATATTGGATATATCATAGCTTTCTATTATCGTCGGTATCTTTTTAAGTCCCAGCAGCTTGGCGAGGTCCTCCAGCGCGTTTATCTCCTTTACCGTGCGCCCTACCTTCAGCGCGAGGTATTCCGACGCGTTGGATTTCGCCAGCATAACGCGGGACAAGCCCTCGCCCCGCTTTGGCACGCTAATGGTCACCTTATGACCGCACAGCGCGGAAAAATACTCGCACAGCAGCTCGCTGTCATCCATCTCGGTATCTATATATATCTGTTTCGGTATCTCGTCGGCACGCTCGGAATAATATCCCACGCAAAAGTCCGAGCGCATCTGTCCCGCCTCATACTCGTCGCCGATGTAGAAATTTTCCTTGTCGGTTATCCGCCCGCCGCGGTACTTTATCACCGCTATACTGGCAAGCTCGGCGTTCTGCGCCAGGCCTATCACGTCAAAGTCATATTCCTTGTCGGAGATAATGCCCTGTCCGTCCTTCATCTTTTCTATCGAGCGTATGCGGTCGCGCAGCCGCGCGGCTTTCTCAAACTCGAGATTTTCCGCCGCCCTGTTCATCTCCTCGGTCATCTGTTCAACGCTGACCTTGCTGCCGTTGCGCATATAGTCCATCGCGGACTGTATTATTGCCGTGTACTCGTCCTTGCTTATCTTGCCGCGGCAGACGCCCATACAGCGTTTGATGTGATAATTCAGGCAGGGCCGCTCTTTCTTGAAATCGCGCGGAAAATTTTTGTGGCAGGACGGCAGCATAAAGATGCGGTTCGCCTCCTCCACCGCCTGCTTTGCGGTATAACCGCCGGTATACGGTCCGAGATAGTCGGCGTTTTCATCCTTGCAGTTCAGCGCATAGCTTATCCGAGGAAAATCCTCACGGGTTATCTTTATATAGTTATAGCCCTTGTCGTCTTTCAGTAAGATGTTGTATTTAGGGTTGTACTGCTTTATCAGGCTGCACTCCAGCACCAGCGCGTCCAGCTCGCTGGTGGTAACGATAAAATCAAAATCATATATGTTGTCCACCAGCTTCAGCGTCTTGGTGTTGTGGCTCTCCAAAGAGTGGAAATAGGTGGTGACGCGGTTTTTAAGTGCCTTTGCCTTGCCGACATATATTATCTTGCCGGTCTTATCCTTCATCAGATACACGCCGGGCGTGCGAGACAGCTTGTTCGCCTTGTCCCGCAGAAAACCAAGTCTGGGATTCATAGCAGCACCTCCTGCAAAACAATTTACAATATATTTTATCATTTTTTGACGGAAATTACAAGGGGCAACATAAAAAGCCTTTCCCTTAAGGGAAAGACTTTTCATTTATCAATACACGATTATCTTCCTCGCGTCCTCGCGCCGTATGGCTATCAGCGCGCCGCGTATCAGGTACGCGGACATACCGCCACTGCCGATAAGTACACATTTTATCTTTGTCCCGTCAATAAGTCCCAAGTCGCGAAATCGCCTGCGGACGGCACTCGCGGCGCATATGCTGTACACCCGCGCGCACTCTCCCGCCTTTAACTGCGCGAGCGGTTTGGTTGCTCTCATCTGCTCACCCCCGTAACAGCTTATGAGCTACTGCGGGAAAATGTGAAACGGGGCTGTTTTACAGCCCCGTTTTGTTTTATTCAACAATGTTTACCTCAATACTGTCCACCAGCTCGGTTATCATATCCGAAAAGCCGTCGTCCCAGCCACCCTGCGTAAAGGACAGCGTGTACAGCATATTGTCCGCCTGTATCGCGTACTGATATATTACCGTATCGGTGTTCATCATAGAATACTTGCCGGATATATTCATAAACACCGCGGGCATACCGTCTATCTTGGTATGCTGAAAATCTATCACCTCAAAGTCCGTCATCATACTCTGATATGTGCCGGTCATTTGGGTCTCCGTAGTGTCGCCGATGTCGGTATAGGTCTCTGCCGCCACAAGATTAAAGGTATTGTTTACCGATTCCTCATTGGCAAACTGGTACGCGATGCCGTTATCGGTCATCTCCCACCCTTCTGCCAGCGCAAACGAAAACGCGTTATCCGGCAGTGAAAATCTGCCGTTTTCAACGTAGACGTGCTCTTTTTCCGGCTCTGAGGACTCCTGCGCAGTGCTTTCGTCCGAGTTGTCGGCGGGTGTGCTTTCATTCTCCGAAGCCTCGGAGGATACCGTATCGAATACGCCGTCGCTGCTCTGCACAGGGTCGGTGCTTTCGCAGCCTGCGGATAATATTGCCGTAAACGCGGCAAGACCCGCGGCGATAAGTTTTATCAAAATGCTTTTTCTCATGTATAAATCTCCTTTAACAATTTAATGATATTCTAGCATAAAGGGCAAAAAAAGTCAATGAAAAACAGGTGAAAAGATATTGACAACAGGCAAAATATGTGGTAGAATAACCGATACAAAGCGGCTTTATGCCACCATATCATGGGACCGTAAAGGTTTCGACGGGGGTGAAGAAGTCGGTTAAGCACGCAGAGTCCGCCTGAGCTCTTCAAAACGGGCAACTTAAAATTAAACGCAGACAATAGATCTGAATTAGCAGCTGCCTAAGCGCACTGCCGTCCGCGTGAGAACCGCTGCGATCTCACCTCGGGCGTCGATTAGCAGCCAACGTTGTAAGTGAGAGCCTTGCAGCTTATAACGCACCAAAGGGCTACCGAAACGGCGATCCTGTAAGCCGGAGCGCCGCTGAGGGAATTTCAAAAGACTTAATAAGCGTGTAGAAAGACCGGTGGACTTGCTTTCGGACAGGGGTTCGACTCCCCTCGGTTCCACCAGAAAAAAGCACTTGCATTGCAAGTGCTTTTTCAACTAAATCCGTCTGCGACGGAATAAATCCACCTTCGGTGGGTGAAATCCCTGCGGGGTGAAATCTACCTTCGACGGGAGAATGGACGGATTTAATTTCATCTGCGTCAGCAGATTTCATCCGAACTTGTTCGGATTTC
>JAFLRX010000008.1 GCA_022511265.1 Eubacterium sp.
TGGCGGAGAGGAAGGGATTCGAACCCTTGTGCCTTTTGGGCAAACGGTTTTCAAGACCGCCTCGTTATGACCACTTCGATACCTCTCCGTATTACGCCTTAACAGTATAACACTTTTATCGGCGTTTGTCAAGCGTTTTTATCGCAATTGCCGTAATTCCAAATTAAACGGTTGACTATCCGTCGGATTTGTGATACAATATTATTATATATGTATTGGCAGGAGATTATGATGGACGGACAGCTGATAGTTATTGAAGGGCTGGACGGCTGCGGCAAAAGCACGCAGCTCGAGCGGCTGAAAAATAAATACGGGGACAAGGCTCGGTTTATCAGCTTTCCCAACTATGACAGCGCCAGCGGTGAAATAATAAAGCAATACCTTACCGACGGCTTTCATGAGGAAAACTCGATGACGGGCTGTTATACCGCGGCCGGCTTTTACGCGATAGACCGCTATATCAGCTATAAGACCGACTGGGAAAAGGACTATAAGGACGGGCGGCTGATAGTTGCCGCGCGGTATACCTCGTCCAACGCGATATATCAGATGGCAAAGCTGCCGAAAGAACAGTGGGACGGCTTTCTTGACTGGCTGACAGATCATGAGTTTGTCAAGTTCGCGATACCGAAGCCCGCCCTTACCGTATTTTTGGATATGCCGACAGAGATATCCCAACAGCTGCTGAGCGGTCGGTACGACGGTGACGAGCAGAAAAAGGACATACACGAAAAGAATGTCGCCTTTTTGCAAAGCTGCCGCAGTGCGGCAATGTACGCGGCGGAAAAACAGGGCTGGGTGATACTCCCCTGCTCTGCGGACGGCAAGCCGCTGTCGGTGGAAGAGGTCGGCGAAAAGCTGGAAAAGATAATAGAAGAAAAGATAAAGATATAACTGTAAAAGGTGATCGTGTGCTGGAATTTAAGGAGATAGAGCTGTCCGATAAAGAATGGATACAACCGTTACTGGAATTATCCGACTATCAGGGCTGTGAATATAATTTTACCAACAATTATGTGTGGAAGGATATATACGACGTTACGGTATCGCGCTGGCAGGATTTTTATATCTGCAAATACGGCGACAGCTTTGCGTTCCCGGCGGGGCGCGGAGACGTGCGCGGTCTGCTGGCGGAGCTGAAATCCTATTGCGACGCGCAGGGCTATCCGCTGAAATTTGCCAGCATGGACAAATCGGTCAAGCTGATGCTGGAGCGGGACTTCCCCGGTGAGTTTGAGTTTTCCACCAGTGAGGGCGCATATGATTACATCTACACAGCCGAGTCATTGCGGACGCTGAAGGGCAAAAAGCTGCACTCTAAACGCAATTACATCAACCGCTTTAAAGAGCTGCCTTACACCTTTGAGCGGATAACCCCCGAAAATATTGACGAATGCCGCAAAATGAGCACTGAATGGTGCGTACGAAACAACTGCGAAAACAACTCCGAGAAAAGCGATGAGATGTGCGCGGTCGGCATGGGTCTGCAGCATTTCTTCGAGCTGGGGCTGGAGGGCGGTCTTATCAGGGTGGACGGCGCCGTGCAGGCGTTTTCCTACGGAGAACGGCAGAACTCCAACACCTTTGTAACGCACGTTGAAAAGGCATTCACCGACTATGACGGGGCATACCCGATGATAAACTATCTTATTGCGAACGAGCTTTGCGGCGGATACGAATACATCAACCGCGAGGAGGATATGGGCGAGGAAAACCTGAGAAAGGCAAAACGCTCGTACCACCCCGCGTATATGCTGGAAAAATACCGCGCCGTTTATGTAGGCAACGGCTTTGACGAAAGGAAGTAACGATATGGTATATGTATTTCTTGCAAACGGATTTGAAGAGACCGAGGCGATCGCCCCGATAGATATTCTCAGGCGCGCGGGTGCGGAGGTTGTCACCGTCGGCGTAGGCGGCGGAGAGATAACAGGCTCGCACGGGATAACCGTTATCCCCGATATTATCGAGCAGGATGTATTGCTGACCGACAAGGTGGATATGATAGTACTGCCAGGCGGTATGCCCGGCACGCTGAATTTGGAAAAGAGCCCTACGGTACAGGCGGCGATAAAATTCTGTGCCGACAACGGCAAGCTTATCGGCGCTATCTGCGCCGCACCGTCCGTTATCGGCAAGCTTGGCCTGCTGGACGGCAAAGAGGCTGTATGCTTCCCCGGCTTTGAGGATTTTCTGACCGGCGCGAAATTAAGCGAAAACAAGGTCTGCATTGACGGCGACATTATTACCGCGGCAGGCGCGGGTGTTGCGGTGCAATTCGGGCTGGCGCTTGTGAAAAAGCTTATCGGAGAGGCTAAGGCGGAGAAAATCAGCGCGTCTATGCAGTGCATATGACCGCGGCGGAACAGAAAAAAGGACTGCGCAGACAGCTAAAGCGTATGCGGCAGCAGCTTGCGGTATCGCAGGCAAAGCTGCAAAAGGACGTGGCGGTGTACGGCAGGGTCACGGAGTATATATCCAAGACAAAGCCCGCGGCTGTGCTGACCTACCTTTCCACCCGTATCGAGGTAGATACAAGAAGCATCATACGCTTTTGCTTTGAAAATAACATACCTGTCGCCGTGCCCAGGTGCGAGGGGAAAGAAATGCGCTTTTGCCGTATAAATTCTTTCTCCGATACCGAAAAAGGCGGCTATGGGATATTCGAGCCGAAACAGCACTGCGAGCAAATAATTCCTACCGAAAGCATGCTGTGTATAGTGCCTGCGCTATGCTTTGATAGATACGGACACAGGCTGGGCTATGGCGGGGGATATTACGACAGGTTTTTAAGCAAATATAAAGTGCAAACAGTCGGTATATGCTATAAGGAATATCTTTTTAACAGCATACCGACAGAGGAAAACGACAAGGCTGTTGAGGTCGTATTAACTGACTGACAGGAGGATATATGGATAACGAAAAGGAAAACAAGGCTTTTGACTCCGAAGAGCTGACCATACAAATGGACCCGATAAAGGGCGGTATATCCGGCGGCATTTCCGCCGACGACTATAACGACGGCTATGACGAGAAATATATCGACGATGATTTCGGTGATACCGACGGGACAGCCGATTACGGCGAGGATTATCCCGAGGACGGCACTGAAGAATACGATGATTATCCCGAGGAAGAGCCGAACGAGGACGAGGTCACCGAGGAAGAATATCAGGACTATCTGCGGCGCAAGCGTATCCGTAATCAGAAGATAAAGAAAAAGAACCGTCACAGACGTACCTTTTCCCATATCTTTGCGGGTATACTGCTGTCGGTATTTATCATATCAGTTTCGTCATTTCTTGCCGTATACATAATAAAGACGGCGTTCGACTTTACCGGTATCGGCAAGACCTACTGTCAGGCACAGGTGTACATTGACGATGACTCTACCACCGACGATATAGCCATGCAGCTGGCAAATCAGGGCGTAATAACCATGCCGGATATATTCAAGATGTATGTCTCGATGACCGACAAGGAGGACGGCTTTATCAAGGGCACCTTTACGGTGGACAGCACCATGTCCTACAGCACGCTGGTATCAACAATGCAGACGGTCACCATCGCCAACAAGATAGTCACCGTGACGATAATCGAGGGTATGACCGCGGACGACGTTGCCGCACTGCTGGAGGAAAAACTCGTCTGCCGCGCGGAGGACTTCTTGGAACAGTGCAAGGTGCTGGAAAACACCTATAAGTTCCAAAAGCGATTGGACGACGAGCCGCTGAAATATTATCAGATGGAGGGCTATCTGTTCCCCAACACTTACGAATTCTATACTATCCCCGAGCTGAAGTACAACGATAACCTTGACACCACCGAAAATGCCGTTGACGCCGCCAACACCATATACGAGAGCTTTAACGAGAACATCACAGGCAGATACTACAACCGCATGAGCGAGCTGGGGCTGACGCTGGACGAAACGATAACGCTGGCGTCTATCGTACAGAGAGAGGCGGACAGCACAGAGAACATGAAGAACGTCGCCTCGGTATTCTTTAACAGAATGGCTGATGCAGAGTATTTCCCGAGGTTTGAGTCGGACGTTACCGTCATTTACGTTGACGAGCATATCAAGGCGCATATGTCCGCAAGCGATATAAAGGCTAATCAGAAGATGTTTGACGCATACGACACCTATGTCTGCGACGGCATCCCGGTAGGACCTATCTGCAACCCCGGTATGGACGCGATAAAGGCAGTGCTATACCCCAACGACACCGATTACTATTACTTCTGCGCCGACCCCGAGACCACCGAGATGTACTTTGCCGAGACTATCGCAGAGCATGAGCAAAATCTGATTATCTGCGGACTGGAAGACGCAATAGCGGATATAGAAGACGACGAAGATTATGAATAAGAATATATGCGCGGCACTGCCGCGCATATATAGTATATATCACAAAGGAGCATAAAATTGATAGAGCTTTTATCCCCCGCAGGGGATTTTGAATGTCTTACCGCCGCGGTAAATTACGGCTGTGACGCGGTATATCTCGGCGGCACCGAATACGGTATGCGTGCCTCTGCCGCGAAATTTGACTTCGATACGCTGAAAAAGGCGACCGAGCTTGCTCACTCAAAGGGTGTGCGGGTATATCTTACCTGCAATACCGTACCGTCAAACGACGAGATAGAGGCATTGCCGGAATATATCAAAAACGCCGCCGCATGCGGTATAGACGCCGCGATAGTCAGCGACATCGGCTCGGTTGCGCTGATAAAGGACACCGTGCCGCAGTTGGACGTGCATATCTCTACACAGGCGGGAGTAGTGAATTACGTCACCGCCAACGAGCTGTATAAAATGGGGGCAAAGCGCGTGGTGCTGGCGCGCGAGGTGGACATTGACAACATCCGCCGCATACGCGACAAAATACCCGCCGATATGGAGATAGAGGTATTCGTCCACGGTGCGATGTGCGTGTCTTTTTCGGGGCGGTGCCTGCTGTCCTCATTCCTCACAGGACGGAATGCCAACAAGGGAGAGTGTGCCCAGCCCTGCCGATGGAAGTATAACCTTGTAGAGGAAAAGCGGCCCGATCAATTCTTCCCGATAGACGAGGACGAGAATGGCTCGTACATCCTCAACGCAAAGGATATGTCCATGATATGCCATTTAGACAAGCTGAAGGACGCGGGCGTCACCAGCTTTAAAATAGAGGGACGGGCAAAATCCTCTTACTATGTCGCGGTGATAACCAACGCCTATCGCGCCGCGATAGACGCGCTGAACAACGGCGAGCCGCTGCCGAAGTGGGCGGAGGAAGAGGTGTACAAGGTCAGCCACCGCCAATACAGCACAGGCTTTTATCTCGGCAAAGAGGACGCACAGCAATACTATGAGGACAGCGGATATATCCGTACCTTTGACTTTGTCGGCGTTATCGACCGCTGTGAAAACGGTACGGTATATATGACCCAGCGCAATTATTTCACTGTCGAGGACGAGCTGGAGGTGCTGTCCCCCGGCAAAAAACCTGTACCGCTGCGCCTGCCGTACCTTATCAATTCTAACGGCGAGCAGATAACCGTCGCCAACAAGGCGACCGAAAAACTGACATTTTCCTGCGATATCGACTTTCCGTCGGGGTCTATCCTCAGAAAGCCGAGCAAGTAAACGAAATGTTAAAAAAATTAGAAAAACAGGATTTTGACCGATACGTTGAGTTCGCTTATCGGCTTGCGTCGGATATGACCAAATCCGGTTATCCCACCTACGCCGACGGGATAAAAACAAAGGATGATTTCGTTTCCCGTGCGCGAGAGGCATTTCTCAACGACAATGAGGAGATACTGCTGTTCGAGAGGGACGGAAAAGTATCGGGGTGGATACATTATTTTCACATACCCGAGGACAAATATCTTGACACCTGCGCATTTTGTATCACTGAGGGGACCGACGAGGCACTGGCGGAATTTACTGCGTATGCGCGCGGCAAATTCTCCGGATATGAATTGTATCTCGGCTTTCCGAAAGATAATATCGAAGCGGTTGCCGCTCTTGACCGCAGTGGCTTTGAACGTATTGAAGAAAGCTATAACAACGTACTTGATTTCGAGCATTATATACCGCTCCCCGAAAGCAAGAATGTTATTCCGATTACGCGGGATAATTTCAAGCTTTTCTCCGTCATTCACTCTCAGCAGGATGACGATATGTATTGGAGCAGTGAAAAGATACTTGCCGATATAGATAACTGGAGTATATATGTCTATATTCTGAAAGAAGAGGTCAAAGGAGCGATATATCTAAGAAAAGACAATTCAATGTCGGAGATATTCGGTGTGGATTTTCCAAACAACATTTATGACGGCGATGCGTACCGCGCTTTGCTTACAACAGCACTGAATGACTGCAAACGTAACGGAACAAGGCATATGGTTTTCTTTAACGAGGGAGAGTCTCAACCTGATGCGATAGCATGCGGCTTTCGCCGTGTCGGTGAATATGTATGTTATAAAATAGAATTATAATAATAAAAAAGCGCCGAAAGGCGCTTTTTTATTATTTAACCGTTATCTTCACCACGCTGCATGCGGGCAGTGTTGCGGTCAGCTTGCCGTCAGACAGCGATACTCCGTTAAACTTCTGTATCGTGACATTTTCGGGGCAATCAAAATCGTTCAATGCGCGTACCGGCGCGGTAAGTATCTGCGCGTCCACATCACTTGCGTCAAAGCCCGAAAGGCTGACGGATATATCCGCGTCATCGCTCACCGAGCAGTTGGCTATAGTTACCGTCATTACGCCGTCCTTTACCGACGCGCCGGCGGATATCATCGGTATCTTGCCGCCCGCCTGCTTGCCGTCGGCATAGCAATATACGCTGTCGCCGCCCTGGTGATCCTTAAACAAATCAAACACATGATAGGTCGGGGTCAGCACCATGCCCGCGCCTTCGGTGAGTATCACCGCCTGAAGCACGTTGACCGCCTGCGCGATATTTGCCATAACCACACGGTCGCAATGCGCGTTGATAATATTCAGGTTGCACGCCGCGACTATCGCGTCACGCATGGTGTTCTGCTGATATAAAAATCCGGGGTTGGTGCCATCTTCAACATCATACCAGCAGCCCCACTCGTCCACTATCAGCCCGATGTCGTGATTGGGGTCGTATCTGTCCATTATCTGTCCGTGACGGGTCAGCAGCGTCTCCATATACAATGTCTTGCTTATCGTCTCGTAATATTCCTCATCGGTAAAGTCGCGCGCGCTGCCCTTTTTCTCCCAGTTTCCGCTGGGTACGGTGTAGTAATGCAGCGAAATACCGCGGGTGTGCCAACGGTTAAGATTTTTCATCATTACCTCTGTCCAGTTCCAGTCGTCGGAGTTAGGTCCGCAGGCTATCTTGAACAGCTCGTTGCCGCTGAAATTCTTGCAAAAGCTCTGATAGCGGCGGTATTCGTCAGCGTAATACTCGGGGCGCATATTGCCGCCGCAGCCCCAGTTCTCGTTGCCGATGCCGAGATATTTCAGCTTCCACGGCTGTTCTCTGCCGTTCTTGCGGCGCAGCTCTGCCATCGGTGACACGCCGTCAAAGGTGATGTACTCCACCCACTCGGACAGCTCAGACACCGTGCCGCTGCCGAGATTTCCTGCCAGATACGGCTCACAGCCTATCTGCTCGCACAGGTCAAAAAACTCATGCGTGCCAAAGCTGTTATCCTCTACCACGCCGCCCCAGTTGGTGTTTATCATCTTCTTACGGGCGGATTTTTCGCCTATGCCGTCCTTCCAGTGGTATTCGTCGGCAAAGCAGCCGCCCGGCCAGCGCAGCACCGGCAGCTTTATGTTCTTGAACGCCTGCACCACATCGTTTCTGATACCGCGGGTGTTGGGTATGGCAGACTCCTCGCCTACATATATTCCGTTGTAAATACAGCGTCCGAGATGCTCGGAAAAGTTGCCGTATATCTCGGGGTTTATTTTACCCTTTTTATCTTTTGCGTTGATGATAATATCTATCTTTTCCATATCAAGTTCCTCTCACTTAATTAAAGTAATACGCTTTCGCGCCGTGTGACGGCAGCTTTGCCTTTACAGCAGTGCCTGAAAATTCTTCCCCGCTCCATAATTCAACACCGCTTACGCTGCGGTATACTTCTATATCCGACAGCGGTATTTCTATCTCCGCGTCGCTCTCCCCCGCGTTGAACAGGGCGATGTAATGTCCGCCCTCGGCGCTGACCGCCGTCCAGAGTATCATCTCGTTACCTTCTATGTCACGCCGCCATACTTGGTGTGCGTGCCGCGAGTCGCTGTGCATTTTCAGCACCCGCTCGTTGGTAAGCAGCTTTATAGTGAATTCGTCACACTTGGTCAGCTCTCCGCCTATCATCAGCGGCGAGCGGAATATACTCCACAGCGTCAGCATAGTCAGCTGCTCGTCCTCGGTAAACTTGGTGCGGTTCGCCCCGTCATAGTCCTGCAATATCGCCCCGACAGGCAGCATATCCGCATCAGGCCAGCTGCCCGCGCCGGTGTGGGTACACCACTTTTCACAACGGGAGAACATATCGTACAGCAGCTCCCACTTGTCCCAAAAGTCATCGGTTATGCGCCACATATCGGCGGTCTGCTTGTACAGCTCCGCCTTTTCTATCAGTGCGGATCCCGGCGACAGGCTCAGCACCATGTCCCTGCCGCAGCCGCGCAGTGCCTCGCTGATAAGCATCAGCTCGTCCTGCTCGTGCGGCATCTCCCGCGCGATATCGTCACACTTGATAAAGTCAACGCCCCACTCGGCATACAGCGCAAAAATGCTGTCATAGTACGCACGCGCGCCGTCCTTGGACGCGTCTACACCGTACATATCGGGATTCCATGCGCAGATGCTGTTAGAGCGAGCTATCTCGTCGGCGCGTTTGTCGCTGCCGAGTATTTTGCCGCGTCCGTGTACCGCCGCGCGCGGTATGCCGCGCATTATGTGTATGCCGAACTTCAGCCCCAGCGAGTGTACGTACTCCGCCAGCGGCGCAAAGCCTTTTCCACCCGCCGACGAGGGAAAGCGGTTCTCCGCGGGGATAAGCCGCGAATATTCGTCCATACACAGCTCGCCGAACGGCTCGTACTCGTGGCTTTTGGCGTTCGGCGCAGACCACTGTATGTCAACGACAACGTATTCCCAGCCGTACTGCTTTAGGTGCGCCGCCATAAACTCGGCGTTTTTTCGCACAATGTCCTCAGTCACCGCCGCGCCGTAACAGTCCCAGCTGTTCCAGCCCATAGGCGCTTTTTTTAATTTCATGGCTCTCGCCTCCGTTAAAAATTCTAATTTGATAATACACTATATCAGCGGCTTTGTCAAGAAAAAATCCCCGTCATTGACGGGGATTTTGTATTATGATTTTAGACTTATGCGCTATGCATTAATTAATACATTCCGCCCATGCCGCCCATACCGCCTGCGGGCATTGCTGCCGCGGGGTTTTCTTCCTTCTTGTCTGCGACAAGGCTCTCGGTGGTGAGCACCATTGCCGCAACCGACGCAGCGTTCTGCAGTGCGGAGCGTGTTACCTTTGCGGGGTCAACGATACCTGCGGCAAACATATCAACGTATTCCTCTTTATATGCGTCAAAGCCGTAGCCTATCTTGTTCTCACGACGGATGTTGTCGATGATGACAGAGCCCTCAAGTCCCGCGTTGGCAGCGATCTGACGTACAGGCTCTTCCAGTGCGCGCAGCACGATCTTGACGCCGGTCTTTTCGTCGCCGTCAACGTCAGCGAGCAGTGCCTCGACAGCGGACATAACATTTATCAGCGCAACGCCGCCGCCTGCAACGATGCCCTCCTCTGCGCCTGCCTTTGCGGCCGCGAGAGCGTCCTCGATACGCAGCTTCTTTTCCTTCATCTCTATCTCGGTAGCAGCGCCGACCTTGATAACAGCTACGCCGCCTGCCAGCTTAGCCAGTCTTTCCTGCAGCTTTTCGGTATCAAACTCGCTGGTGGTCGCCTCGATAGCCGCTCTTATCTGAGCAATGCGTGCCTCGATAGCGTCCTTGGTGCCTGCGCCGTCAACGATTGTGGTGTTCTCCTTAGATACGGTAACGCTCTTAGCGCGGCCGAGCTGGTCGATAGTGGTATCCTTCAGCTCGAGACCCAGCTCGGAGGTTATCACCTGTCCGCCGGTCAGTATAGCGATATCCTGAAGCATTTCCTTACGTCTGTCGCCAAAGCCGGGCGCCTTAACGCCTACGCATACGAAGGTACCTCTCAGCTTGTTGAGGATAAGGGTGGTGAGCGCCTCGCCCTCTATGTCCTCAGCAATGATAAGCAGCTTTTTACCTGCCTGTACAACCTGCTCTAACAGCGGGAGTACGTCCTGTATATTGCTTATCTTCTTATCGGTGATAAGGATATAAGCGTCGTCAAGATTAGCGGTCATCTTATCGGTATCGGTTGCGAAATAGGGGGAGATGTAGCCTCTGTCAAACTGCATACCTTCTACGACCTCGCTGTAGGTCTCGGCGGTCTTGCCCTCTTCAAGGGTAACAACGCCGTCGGTGGTAACCTTTTCCATAGCCTCTGCTATCAGCTTGCCGACAGCTTCGTCGCCGGAGGATACGGTGGCAACTCTGCATATGCCCTCGCTGCCCTCGATAGCCTTGGAGTTCTTCTTTATCTCCTCTACAGCAACGTCAACAGCCTTTGCTATTCCGCGCTTTACTATCATGGGGTTTGCGCCCGCGGCGATGTTCTTCATACCCTCTCTGATAATAGCCTGTGCCAGCAGTGTTGCGGTGGTGGTGCCGTCGCCTGCCGCGTCGTTGGTCTTGGTGGAAACTTCCTTGACCAGCTGTGCGCCCATATTCTCAAACGGATCGTCCAGCTCTATCTCCTTTGCAATGGTAACACCGTCGTTGGTGATGAGCGGCGCGCCGAACTTCTTATCCAGCACTACGTTTCTGCCCTTGGGGCCGAGTGTGATCTTAACGGTATCGGCAAGCTGGTCTATACCGGACTGTAAAGCCTTTCTTGCCTCTTCACCGTAAATTATCTGCTTTGCCATGTGTTATGTCCTCTCTTTCTTTATTTATTCTACAACTGCGAGAACATCGTCTTCACGCAGTATTGTGTATTCCTCGCCGTCTACCTTTACCTCTGTACCGGAATACTTGCTGATAAGCACCTGATCGCCTACCTTAAGGCTGGTGGGTACCAGCTTGCCGTCCTCGGTCCTGCCGGGGCCTACAGCAACTACCTTTGCTACCTGCGGCTTTTCCTGTGCGGCGGTGGTAAGGATTATACCGCCCTTGGTGGTCTCCTCAGCCTTCAGCATCTGAACTACCACTCTGTCTGATAACGGTTTGATCGTCATGGTTGTTTCCTCCTTTTATTCAGGCGTAATCGCCTTGTTCTGTTTAATTTGATTTTTGAATTTAGTTTAGCACTCTTGACCTTTGAGTGCTAACCCACTATTCATTATTGTAATCACTTTCGCCCTAAAAATCAAGACCCTAAATGAAATTTTTGCTAATTTTGTTATATGTGATAAAAACGCAGAGATTAAAAAGCAGTTTTTTGTATATAATTACTTTAACTTTATAAAAAACAGTGTCTCTTGTTTTTTATGCCTTGAATGCACGCTTTATTCGGATAAATTTTTTGAAAAAATACAAAAATTATGTTGAAAAAAATCGTTATTCAGTATATAATTATAGTATGGGGTTTTATGCATATAAAGCCTATACACTTTTATACATCAGGAGCAACAGATGGGGAAGATCCTTTTTATAGCGGACGAAAACAAGCAGACCTGCGATTTTATCTCTCTTGCCGCCGAAAGCGCGGGATATACCGTCATACGCGCCTACGGCAGCGCGGACATCAAGGCCGTGGGCAGGGTGCCGGATATCGCGGTGTTTTCCGCGGAGTACAGTGAACTTGCCGACAGCGTAAAGCCACTGTGGGACGGCTGCCGGATATACTTTCTTAAAGATGGCGGCACAGGCAGCAATGTGCTTTCACTCCCCATTCAGCCTGCTCAGCTTGCCGATATGCTGTCATCGAGCGAACTGCCGGAGGACATGGCGCTGGACGAAACCACCGCAAGGCTGTCAGTCAGCGGAAAAGAGATAGCCCTCACCTTAAACGAGCAGGAGCTGCTGAAATACCTTGTGCTCAACCCCAACCGCGCGTTCAGCAATGAAGAGCTTGCGCTGGAGGTATTCGGCGCGGACGTCAATGACGTACAGGCACTTGCCGGAGATACGGCGGCATCTCTCGCGCGAAAGCTGGAGGGCAGCTCTGAGATATGGGCGTTAAAGCACCTTTGGGGTGTAGGATATAAGTTTGAGATTATGATATGATATCTTCGTAGCTTTGCTTCGCAAAGCGCAAAAGCGATGCTTTTGCCGCCGCTGACGCGGCGTGCTCGATAGTATATCACGGCGCAAAAATGCCCTTGCGAGCAAGCATTTTTGCTTGTGATATGAATATCTGAAAGGATAGAAAATGAACACCAACGAGCTTGCTGAGCTTATCAGCAGATCAAATAACGGCGACAGCGACGCATACATACAGCTTTATTCGGCGGTATACCGCCCGCTGTATAAGATAGCGCGGTTCGCCCTTAAAAGTGAAGAGGCGGCTATTGCCGCACTACAGCAAACGGTAAAGGACAGCTTTGCCGCGATTGCCGGCGCGGATATTTCAGGCACCGGCTCGTTTATCGAATGGATAGTAAAGATACTCTGCACAAAAATAAAGCTGCAATATAAGACGGGGCGAGATGACAAAACATCGGAGCAGCAGGGAGAATTTACCGTGCGCTCGGGGCTGGACAGCCTGCCCAACATTGACAGGCTGGTGCTGGCGGTCAGCGTTATCTGCGGCTGCCCCGCCGAAAAGACCGCCAAGCTGTGCGGCTATACCGTCAATACCGTCGAGGTGTGCCTCACCAATGCTGAGGTAGTGCTGAAAACAGGATTTTTAGCACAAGTATGATGATTCACAAAACTCAAAAAGGAGTTACTTTCTGATAATGGAACTTGATAAGATACTCAAGGATTATGTCGCCTCGATAGAGATACCGCCGCAGGCGATGCCTGACGCGATAAAGAGCATGATCCTGCAAGACTCCGAAATGACCGCGGGTACTTTTTTGAAGAGTCTCAGACAGCTGAAGATCTCCGGCTCGGAATTTCTCGAACTGCTGGGCAATTCAAAGATAGGCAACGCCGAATACCGCCGTATAGAGGAAAACCCGCATCTTAAATTTGACGAGCTGTTAACTATATTGGATCACTCGGTGCTTAGCAGCGAGGATTATCGTGTGCTGCTCGCGGCCGCGACCCACCGCCGCAACCTGAGAGAAGAACGCCGCCGCCGCGAGGAAGAGACGCTGGCGCGCATCGAGCGCGAGCTGGAGCAGGAAAAGCTGGCAGCACAGACTCCCGTTTCGGAAGAACCCCCTGCGCAGCAGCCCGTTGAGGAAATCTCAGAGGAAGTAACCGAAGAAACTGCTGAAGAATTAACAGAAGAGGTTGCGGAAGAAACTGCTGAAGAAGCAGCTGAAGAAAACACCGAAGAAATCGCAGAAGAAACCTCTGAAGAAATTACTGAAGAAGCAGCGGAAGAAATCGCTGAAGAAGTAGCTGAAGAAACCGCTGAAGAATTAGCAGAAGAAACCGTTGAAGAATCAGCTGAAGAAGCTCCCGAAGAAATTACAGAAGAAACCGTTGAAGTAACAGACACAGAAGTTATCGAAGAAACCGCCGTAGAAACAGTTGCAGAAATTGAGGAAGAAACCGCAAACACCGTTGCGGAGGTTGCTGAAAACACAACCGAAAAAGCTGTTGAAGAAACATCCGAGCAGCCCGCCGCGGCAGCACCGACACAGGACGAGCATACCGAACAGCCTGATAATAAGCCGGATAATGATAAATATGACGATGAATATGACGATGATGAATACGACGACGAATACGAAGAAGAAGATTACGACAGCGTAGAGTACGAAGAAGATGATTACGATGACGAATACGAAGATGACGATGACGATTGGGATTACGAGATATACGAAAACGATGAATACGAGGACTATTCCGCCGAGACGTTAGGCAACGCCCTTGAAGAGCTGGTGGACGAGGACGGCAACCCCCTGCCCTCCCGCCGCTCAAAGCCCGCACTTATCACGGCGTTTGTGCTGGCGGCGGTGGTCATTCTCTGCGGCGCGACCTATAAGCTGCTGCGATATTATGAGATAATACCCAGTTACACCTACGCTATCCCCGAGACCTTTTCACAGCAGATAGGCAGCTACGCCGAGCTTGCGGACAGCGTGCAAAGCGCCCGCAGCCTGATAAGCTACACTCTGCCGAACACAATAAAATTACAGAACAGCAGCTTTAACCCCGAAAGCCTTTCGGCGATAGGGCATAGATATGTTATTCATGTCGGCGAGACGGAAAACGGCAAAAAAATAATAAACGGCTTTGGAATTAATGACGACGGCACGGCAGGCGACAAATTTTCCGCCGATGTGTTTGATACCGAGCCGAAACGGTTGTATGTATATTCCGCATCCGTCGGAGAGACAGGATATTTTATCCTTGCCGCCGAGACGGACGGTCAGACTTTAATAAAGATATATGAGGAAGAGGCGCTCAGCAAGAACGAACAGCCTGCCGCGGACTTTGCGCAGTCGGGCGGCTATGCGGGTTATTCGATAGGCGCGGACGGATTTTATTCGGTAAGCTATGTCAGCATGAGTCTGGACACCGCCAACGCCGAAAAGCCCGAAACCTTTGTACCGGGTATAACCGCAGACGGACGCTCGCGGGCGGTATCGTGGGGCGACATAATACTGCCGTACGCGGCGGCGCGCTTTAACTATTACGTCATAGTCCGCCTGCCGCTGGGCAATGACGCCGACCCGACCGTTAAGGCTGTCGGCGTAGGCGACGCAAACGGCTATGCGATAGGCGCGGACGGTTTTTACTGTGCGGACTACACCGCGATAAACAGCGCGTCTCACTCGCGCATAACAAAGATAGCGTTTGACCCGGCACTTACACATAAAGATACCGACATAGACGGCGCGATAAACGTCTCGATGCTGCTGGCGGGAGACAGCAAGATAGCCGTACCGGGTGTTGACGGCGATTCTTCGTCTAATCTCTACACCTTCTCCACCGAGCTTTCCGAACCGTCGGTGATGGACGGCATAGCGCAGGACAAGATAATATCCGGAGCATACTGCACCGGCAATGTCATCACCCTGATAACCGACGGCGACGCGCCCATGCAGTACAACATAGACCTTACTACTATGGAGAACGCGGATCTGCCGCCCGCATACAAGAGTTTATCGGATACGCTTTCGGCTGCTTTGACCGCCGACGGCAACAAAGCCGTACTGCACATATACGATAACGGCGAAGAACAGACCTCTGCCGACATCACTGCGGAGGGCAGCTCCGGCTGGCGCTCTCCCGCAACAACCGACGCGGCGCAGCTGGCGGTATTGCAAAAAGGAAACGACACACTTATCGGTCTGCCGGTGATATATTTTGACGGAGTGACCGATGTATATAAATACATGCTGTACAGCTATTCAGGCGGCAAGCTGACCGAAAAAGGCTCTATTATACTTATGGAGGGCAGCTATCGTGAGATATCCTCACGCATTGTCGGAGATTTTGTGATAACCGCATGGGATAACCGCATAATAGTTGCCGATACCGATAATGTAAAGATAATCTCTGATACAGAGTTCTAAAAGGATAATATGCACGAAAAGCTTATCTCAGCCGCGATAGAATACGACCGCGGCGACGCGAAAAGAATACAGCACTTTATAAAGGTATATCAGTTCGCCGCCCTTATCGGCAGCGAAGAGGGGCTCTCCGACACCGAGATGAAAGCTCTGTCCGCCGCAGCCATTCTCCACGATATCGGCATACGCGAGGGCGAACGGCTTTACTGCCGCTGTGACGGAGAGATACAAGAGCGGCTGGGGCCGGATATAGCAAAGCAAATAATGGCAGCCGTCGGCGGGTATGAGGACGTTGCCGAGCGTGCGGCACAGCTTATCGGGCGGCATCACACCTATACAGACATTGACGGTGCGGACTGTCAGATACTTATCGAGGCAGATTTTTTGGTAAACCTGTACGAGGACGGCTGCGGCGCAGACGCGATAAAGTCCGCACGGGAAAAGATATTACGCACAAAAACAGGTACAAGTCTGCTGGATACTATGTTTTCGTTAAAGGAGCAATAATTTATGGAAATCATAGACGGCATGTGGACGATGCGCGGACTTGCCCACGATGACCCGAAACGCATCAGATCCGCCGACGAATTGGCGGAATATATAAATGAGGTTGGTTTTCTTCCGCTGTTCTCAAATGAGATACCCGGCTTTTCCTCGGAAGAGCTCACCGCGTCACAATACTGGTGGTGCGACATCCCAGAGCACGACCCGTGGATATGGCGTGAACAGATAGCCCGCACCGAAAAAATAGCCTACGGCAAGTTTTTCGGCGGCAGGGCGGGATATATCTCACTGGAATGGCTTCCGTACTTTGTCAACTGGCGCAGAGACGGATATGACTTTGACAGCCTGTTTGAGGACGGAAAGGCACAGCACCGCAGCAAGAAGATAATGGACTTGTTCCTCACCCGCGACCGACTGTTTTCATATGAGATAAAAAAGCTGGCGGGCTTTGGCAAGAACGGGGAAAAGAATTTTCCGGGCGTGATTACTAAGCTGCAGGAGCAGATATATTTGGTATCCTGCGACTTTCAGCGCCGCCGCAACGCCAAGGGCGAACCTTACGGCATGACAACCACGCTGTATGCAACCCCCGAGAGCATATGGGGCTATGATACGGTTACCGCGGCATATTCCGAAGAGCCGGAGCAGTCCAAACAGCGTATTGTGGAGCATATCAGAAAGCTGTACGGCAATGTGGATGATAAGACTATGGAAAAGGTGTTGGGGAAGTAAATTTAATTCGGAAAAGACTATACTGACATACTTGAGGAGCGCACGCAACCGACAAACGAGTTTTTTTGCCGAACTCTATAAGGACTACGGAATATGAAATATAGTGTTAATATTTCCGAACAAGCAAAACATGACTTGCGCATGATATACAAAAAACCGGCATACCGTTAGGTATGCCGGTTAACTTTATGTGATAAACTTACTTGATTATTCTAACCGCGATAACATTATCCAGTGCCTTGATCTTCTCGTCAACGCCGTCAGCGTCACCGGTCACGTCAAGCATGGTGTAGCTGTATTCCTTCTTTGCGGCGCTTGCCATATTCTCAATGTTGAGACCGCTGTCGGTCGCGCAGCCGGTTACCTTGGTAAGAACGCCCTCAACATTCTTATGGATAACGCATATCTTCGCGTCGCCGGTCTTTGCGAGGGTCAAGTCAGGGAGATTTACGCTGTTTACGATATCTCCTCTTTCAAGATAATTAACTATCTCATGAACTGCCATGATAGCGCAGTTGTCCTCACTCTCGGGAGTGGACGCACCGAGATGCGGGATAGCTATCACACCGGGTACGCCGATAACGTCATCACTCGGGAAGTCGGTAACATACGCAGCGATCTTGCCTGTGCCGAGTGCCTCGATAACAGCCTTCTCGTCTGCCAGTCCGCCTCTTGCGAAGTTAAGGATACGCACGCCGTCCTTCATGGTCGCTATCGTGTCAGCGTTTACCAGATTCTTAGTGTCCGGCAGCAGCGGAACGTGCAGTGTGATGTAGTCGCAGTTCTCGAATATCTCCTTGTTGGAGGAAACGTACTTAATGTTGGTGGAAAGGTGCAGCGCACCCTCCAGCGACAGGAACGGGTCAGCGCCCCATACCTCCATGCCGAGGTCGTTTGCCGCGTTAGCAACCAGCGCGCCGATTGCGCCCAGACCGATAACACCGAGCTTTTTGCCCTTTATCTCAGGACCTGCGAACTGTCCCTTGCCTTTTTCAACCAGCTTGCCTACCTCGTCACCCTTGCCCTTGAGGGTCTTTGCCCAGTCAACGGCGTCGGTGACCTTACGGCTGCTCATCAGCATGCCCATGATAACCAGCTCTTTAACGGCGTTTGCGTTAGCGCCGGGGGTGTTGAACACCGCGATACCCTTTTCGGCGCAAGCCTCTACAGGGATATTGTTTACACCCGCGCCTGCGCGTGCGATAGCCAGCAGATTGCTGCCGAACTCAACCTCATGCAACGACGCCGAGCGCACCAGTATTGCGTCGGGGTTTTCCTCATTGTCGCCGAAAACGTACTTGCTCTTGTCAAACAGGTCGGTACCGCATGCGGCGATCTTGTTCATTGTCTGTATTTTATACATATATAATCCTCTCTTATGCGTTTTCCTCTTCAAACTTCTTCATGAACTCTACCAGCTTTTCAACGCCCTCAATAGGCATTGCGTTGTAGATAGACGCTCTCATACCGCCGACAGATCTGTGACCCTTGAGGTTCTCAAATCCCGCAGCCTTAGCCTCTTTTACAAACTTAGCGTCCAGCTCGTCGTTACCGGTGATAAAGGGTACGTTCATCAGCGAGCGATCCTTAGCCTCGACAGTGCCCTTGAACAGCTTAGACTGATCAAGATAATCGTAGAGTATCTTAGCCTTCTTCTCATTGTGAGCCTTCATAGCCTCAAGGCCGCCCATCTTCTTTATCCACTTGAACACCTTACCGCAGATGTAGATGCCGTATGCGGGCGGGGTGTTGTACAGCGACTTGTTGTCAGCGTGTATTTTATACTTCAGCATGGTGGGTGTGCCGGGCAGAGTATCCTCGGTGATGAGGTCCTCACGGATAATTACGATAACCACACCTGCGGGGCCGATATTCTTCTGTACGCCGCCGTAGATGACGCCGTACTTGGTCACGTCCACCGGCTCGGAAAGGAAGCAGGAGGAAACGTCAGCGACCAGCGTCTTGCCCTTGGTATTGGGCAGCTCTTTGAACTTGGTACCGTAGATGGTGTTGTTCTCGCAGATATATACATAATCAGCGTCCTCGGGGATGTCGAGGTCAGAGCAATCGGGTATGTAGGAGAAGGTCTTGTCTGCGGAAGATGCAACCGCTACAGCCTCGCCGTAGTTCTGCGCCTCCTGATATGCCTTCTTTGCCCACTGACCGGTAACGATGTAGGCAGCCTTCTTGTTCTTCATCAGGTTCATCGGAACAGCGGCGAACTGCTGGGACGCACCGCCCTGTAAGAACAGTACCTTGTAGTTGTCGGGTATGTTCATCAGGTCTCTCAGGTCCTGCTCTGCCGTGTTGATTATTTCCTCAAAAGCCTTTGAACGGTGTGACATCTCCATTACGGACATACCTGTGCCGTTGTAGTCAAGCATTTCCTCTGCGGCCTCTTTAAGCACTTCTTCGGGAAGTACCGCGGGGCCTGCGCTGAAGTTGTAAACTCTCATTTGTTTTGCCTCCGTATTTCTTTTTTATTCCAACGGGGGTATCCCGTGGGACTTTCACATACAATATTTATTATACTATCATTTCCCGCTTTTGTCAATCGTTTTTTATTAAGGTTTATTCAAATTATTTGTATCTGCTGTACAAAAAACCTCATTATATTTTGTAAATATTACCACTTGATTTACCGCTGTATCAATGCTATAATGTAATCGTTTACACGCTTTTTACAAAAGAAAATATCAATTAAAACGAGGTGAAAATATGAGTGATATCATAAACTCGGCAACCAAATTCCGTCCCACTGAGCAAATGCTGAGAGAAATGACTGTACGCGCTTTAAACTGCGATTTTACGGATTTTTTCTGCAAAGAGCTTGCGGGCGGCTTATGCAATGCCGTCTATCTTGTCCAAACCGAAAAGGGCAAGCTGGTTCTGAAAGTTGCGTCGCCGAAAGATGTTATTGTTATGCGGCACGAGCGCGATTATGTCGCGAACGAGGCTAAAATGCTGAAGCTGTTCGGCGAAAAGCTCGATATACCCGCTCCAAAGCTGATATACTTTGATGACAGCGAGACAGTATGCCCCGTGCCGTATTTCTTTATGAGCTTTATAGACGGTGTCCCGATGAACAATGTAAATCCCTACCCTTCTGAGCAAGAATTTAACGCTGTTAAATTCCGCGTGGGGGAGATTTGCAGGGAGATAAGCTCGCTAAAGGCCGAAAAATTCGGTATCCCCGCTATGCCGGAGACATATACCGACAGCAATTATGAATTTATGTATACTCTTTTTAAGCTGCTTTTTCTGGATATTTCGGACAAAAATATGACTGTACCCGAGGTGCAGGAACAGGAAATTATGAGCATGCTGGAAAAGTGCGCGGCACCGCTGGACGAGGTAAAACAGCCTGTACATATCCACACCGACACATGGGACGGAAACCTTATGATAAAAGGCGGCAGGCTGGAGGGCATTATCGACTACGCCGCCGTACTGTACGGTGACCCGTTGATGAACCATGATTTTCACGACTTCAGTCCCGTACCCAACCGACATTTTTGCCGCGGCTTCGGCAAGGAGACATTCGCCGCCGAAGAAGAGCTGCGGATGGCGGTCTACTGTATATGGCATCGGCTGGGAATAATTGCGGAGGTCGGATTCCGCAATTACGATGACCCGAATATGTATTCATGGGTATTTGATGAATACAAAAAATCTGTCAATAAATTAAGAGATATGCTGGGGTGAATATACAGCAAATAAAAAGGGTCTGTTTTCAGACCCTTTTTATATTACTTTTTCTTGTTTTTAAGATACTCCCTATACGATATCCCGAACCTGTCAAAAATATCCCTCGCGTTGCGCCTGTCGTCCGGCATTTTTCTGACGATACGATAGGTCGGGTGACCGTTTTCATCACACTCGGCGACTATGCTGTCCATGCGGCTGGCAGGTTCTTCCGAGTTTATCTCATCCTTTTTCATCGCTATTTCGCGGATGTGGGTGGTGTATATCAGCCGCACGCCCATATCGGCGAAAATCTTCATCAGCTCCTCGGCTATCACTAGATTTTCCCCCGGCGTGGTGCTGGAAAGGCTCTCGTTCATCAGCACCATACAGCTGTCGTCCGCCTGCTTTACCGTATCGGCGAACTCCTTGCACTCCTCGGTAAAGCGGCTGGCATTTACCCCCATCTCCTCCTCTTTCGGAAAATGCACGAATACGTTGTCCGCCGGCGATATCTCCGCGCTGCTGCCCGCCACACACAGTCCGCACTGCGCCAGCACCAGATTTATCCCCGCCGCCCTTGTAAAGGTGGTCTTGCCGCCGTTGTTAGGTCCTGTCAGGATAAGAATACGTGCGCTGTCATCCAGCACGCAATCATTGACGGTAATGTTCGCCGATACCCTGCCCGAACCGTAAACATCACGGTACATCTTATTCGCAAAGGCAATATCGTACATATCCTTTACCGTGAACGTACGGCTGTCCCTGTCCTTTATCATAGGGCGGCAGACAGGCAGCTTCATCTGCCGCATACGGCTTATCAGATTTGCCGCTCCTATGTAAAAGTTTATCTGCGGCTCCAGCTTCAGCAGAAAATCTATATTGGTATCAAAGTAAGACTTCATCGAGGTGTTAAAGTGCCGGAGATAATCCCCCGACAGCGCGTCTATCTCCGCAAACAGCCGCTGATTTATATCCGACAATGCGCCGTCCTTGGTCTTTCGGGCGTAGATATTTGATACCGGCTCAACCACATTCTCCTTGGAAAACAGCCGCTCGAACAGCCCCTTCTCACGGAACTGCTCGGTGCCGACCGACAGCAGCGCTACCTCTGACGGACGCATCAGCTCGTCAAAATTTATCCCGAATGTGGCGCTTTTTATACCGTTGCCCATTACCCGTTTCAACTCGGCGACCTCTTTCACTGTGTCCTTATAATCGTCGGAATTGTATTTGTCCTCCAGCGCGGTCGCCACCCCGCGCACGCCCTCGCTTTTCAGTCGGTCATAGCATTTTTCATAAAAGCCGTGGCATATCTCCATACACTCGATAAACGCACCGAGATGCTCCAGATTTTCGTTTATCTCAAAAAATGACTGAGTGGAACCGACACGCGCGTACACCGACTTTGCGTTGTTGTAGATAATGTGAAGGCTTTTGAACAGCACACCCTCAAGCTCCGGTACGTTGATAAAATCCTCCAGCACATCCTGCCGATAGCTTATCACGGCAGGGTCGGTGTTCAGCTGTGAAAGTATCTTCAGCGCATACTCGGTATGGTGCGGGCAAAGCGCGCCCGCGATATATTCCAGCTTCAGGTTTTGTACCGCCGCCTGAGGAAGTACTGTCTCTCTTTGCTTTCTGTAATTTTTCGGGTAAAGCAGATCGGGTGCCTTGCCGCTCATATCACATCATCCTTTCAAATATACGACTGCTGCCGTTAATGTGTCGTGCTTCTGTTTATATAAACGTAAAATGCTTGAAAATATTACAAAACCTATCTTCGCTCTGTCCGAGGCTAAGCAAGCATTTTTTTGCTGCCTTTAGCATTTGTCCTTTATCCGGACGGTGGCGCGGTGAGGATAAGCAGCCGCCCGAGAAAGGTATATTATATAGGGAAACACATATCATTTTTGCCTCCCTATATACAAAGACGTAATTCGCCCCGAAATATTACAGCTTTTTTACAGAAAAACAGGCAGACCGTCGGTCTGCCTGTTAGTCATATGATTCAATTTGCTAAACGGCTTAATTGCCGTACCTGCTTCTTGCTCTTTTGTGCATTTCTTTATCCGTATACATTTTCGCGTCGGCTGCGTTGATGTAGTAATCAATATTCTTATCCTGCTCGGCAGGGACAAGGCACCAGCCTATGCTGGCGTTGACATTGTACGGCTTGCCGGAGGTAAGGTTATAGCTGCTTATTTTATTCTTTATCTCTTCCACACGGTCGTTCAGCGCCTCGTCGTCGGTACAGCTGCCGTATATCACAAACTCGTCTCCGCCGAAGCGCGCGCATATGCCCGTCTCACCGAAAACCGCCTTCATCGCGTCGGATATAACGGTTATCGCGTTGTCGCCCTCTTTATGTCCGTAGTTGTCGTTTATCAGCTTGAGGTTGTCAAGGTCCATCGAAATAACAGCCTTGTTGCCCGTAACATTTTGCGAATACTCTTTATACAGGCGGAAAAATCCGCGGCGGTTGTACAGCCCGGTCAGCGAGTCTGTTATATACAGCTCATCCACCTTTTTGGCGTATGCGTACAGCTCGCTCTGCCGTCTCACCGACTCCAGCACGTTGGCGATACCTATTGCCACCACATTCATAAGATAGGTAAGATTGCTCCACGGGAAAAAGTCAATAACGATATATCCTATGCTGACGTCTCTGAAATGCAGCGGCGAATACAAGACGCACTTTGCCTCGTCCGCACTCTCGTAAAAGTTCGGCAGCATCTGCGCGGTATCAAAGGCGGTGCCCTTTTCCAGCTTGTGGTCGCGTATGATTATCGGGCACTGCATCTTCGGGCTGAAGCAGCCGCGGTGCAGCTTGTCATCGTTCGCGCCGGTCGCGTCGTCCGCGCTTTTTATATTATCAATCTCTATATTTTGCAGAAAATCATCGCACAGGCATATCCATAGATATTTCGCCCATATTTTCAGTGCGGCGTTGCCGATGCTCTCCATTGCCTTTTCAAAGCTGGAACTGTTGTTTATTTCCTGATTCAGCCGCAGCGCCGTCTGTGTGTGCCTTGTCGCGTCAAAAATATCATTGTATAACGCGTGTCGCTTTCCTACGCTCATATTCGTCTTATCCGGAGAACAGCCGCAGGAGCAGCCGAACCTGATGCCCGGATCGACATAAGCGGGGTTGTCTACCTCTTTGCCGTTGAGTATATCATTCATTACGGTTGCGGCAAAATGTCCCGTATCCTCTCCCATCAGACGTACCGTAGTGATGTACTCTTCCGCCTCGGGTATGCAGTCCATACCCGAAACCAGCACGTCCTCCGGCACTTTATATCCCAGCTCTGACAGGCGGGAGATAACCGTCAGCGCCATAACGTCGTTTGCACAGACTATCGCCTCCGGCAGCGGCTTTCCGTCGCTCAGCATATCATTAACCGCCTTAATGGTAGGCATATCCCAAAAGTCGCCGTAATACACCCGACCGGGGTCATAGCCCAGCCCGCTTTTCTCCATCGCGCGCTTGTATCCTGCCAGCCGCGCCTCGGCGACCGGATGTCCCTTTGTGCCTGAGATAAAGTTTATCTCGGTGCAGTTATGGTGATTTATAAAATGCTCGCAGATACGCTCTACCTGCGCGGTATAGTCGCACAGCACTGAATAGCAGCCCTCGTATTCCGCGCCTATCGTAAGCACCGGCACGCCCGCGTCTTTAGCGCTGTTTATTACCGAATCAATTATATCCTGAGAAGCGGAAAGGAAAAACGGCGCAACTATCAGCGCGTCCAGCAGCTCATAATTCGGCAGCGTGAATATCGACGCCTGTCCTATATCGTGAGGCTCTCCGGAATAATCAAGCGAATATCCGTTAAAAATATGTACGTTTATATCAAAATAATTCAGGTCGGCGCAAAGTCCTCCTAACAGCCCTTTGGCAGCCTGAAGGTCGCCTACACATATCGCGACGTTGAATTTTCTGTTGATCCCGTCAGACATACTTTGCCGCCTTTCCGAAAAAATTACAATATTATTTTACCATATATTACTTTAAAATGCAACATATATTTTCTACATATCAAAATAAATCTTTTAACTGTAATATTCACTAAAAAAACTATTTTTTTCAGCCCGACGCGGGCAAAATACACAAAAAATTACATAAAATCTCAAATGTCCCGAACATTTAATTGACACGACCGTCTTAATATTATATAATATTGTCGTTAAACTGGTGCATTAGGCACAAAACTATGCAAGGAGGGATATTTACGGAACACTTCGGAGCGGAGCATTGGCTGTTCGTTTTTTCGGTCTACTGTATAATGGGCTGGATGCAAGAGTCCGCGATAGAGTCGCTTTATCACAAGCATCCTGTCAACCGCGGCTTTCTTAAAGGTCCGTATATCCCGATATACGGAATAGGCGGCATACTGCTGCTGTTTATCTGTATGCCGTTCAGAGACAATCCTTTCGCGGTGTTCGGCATCGCATTGTCAAGCTGTACGCTGCTGGAATATTTCGCAGGCTGGATGATGGAGACATTTTTCGGCAAGCAGTTCTGGGATTACAGCATGATGAAATTCACATATAAAAACCGCATTTCACTGTTGTCCTCGCTGTTCTGGGGCGTTATGGGACTGTTTGTCACCTATATCGTCGCAGACGCTACGCAGTTCGCGGTAATGCATCTGCCAATGCAGCTTATCCGTGCGGTGGCGATACTGATACCGCTTGTAATGACGGTGGATTTATTTATCACCGCTAAAAAACAGATAGACACCGAGAGCATCGGCAGGACCTTCCGTCTTGCCAATATCGGCGCACATATAAATGTTATTTCACGGCTGAGAGGTCATTTCCATGACGACGGATATAACAACGGTGACGATGATGAATAATACACTTATCCTCAGCGATGATGATAAAAGATTTATAATTACCGCGCGCGAGCTGCTGGAGGACGACAGGGTGATGCTTATGCAGCACTTTACCCAACACGGCAACGTCTCCTGCTACGAGCATTGTCTTATGGTCGCGCTGTACAGTTATCTTTTCGCAAAGCATCTGAAGATAAAGATAAATGTCGAGGCGTTGGTACGGGGCGCGCTGCTACATGATTTCTTCCTGTACGACTGGCACGACACTGCGTTCACCCCTGACGGGCTGCACGGCTTTTCCCACCCCTACACCGCACTGAAAAACGCCTGCCGTTTCTTTAATCTGACCGAGCGTGAAAAGAACATAATCTTCTGCCATATGTGGCCGCTTACTCCGCTCCAGATACCCGCCTATCCCGAGGCATGGCTGGTCTGCATGGCGGATAAATACTGCTCGCTGAAAGAAACGCTGTTCAAAGACCCGTATAAATAATGTAATTATTGAGGGAGACCTTTTGAGAAAGGGTCTCCCTCTAACTCTCTCCCGAAATCTTTTTAATATTATCCCACTGACGGGGTTTACCCCGTCAGTGGGATAATTAAAAGTCTTTGGAAAGGGGTACGGGGAAAACCTTTCCTCAGAAAGGTTTCCCCCGATAATTTATCAGAATGTCATAGATTTGTCGGGTAGGATGCATGCCATGACGATATACGCGATAAGCGCGGGAATAAACGCAAAAGAAACGCCAAGCAGCACGGCTATCAGCCGTATTATGTTAGGGTCAAGATTAAGGTACTCTCCGATACCGCCGCACACCCCGCAGAACACCCTTCCCTGCTCTATCTTATATAGCTTTTTGGGCATGGTCAAGCCTCCTTTTGCTGCATTGTTATTCTCACTTCGCCTATACCTGAGGACACACGGAAGGTGTATTTACCGCCGCTGTTTGCGCCGGGGGTGGTCACCTGTCCGATGCCGTTGTCGGTCTTGAAATCATAATCGTCGCGGTCGCCGTACAGGGTCATGTATACCGCGCCTATTCCGCTGTCTATTTTGCCGTCGCCGTTGACTTCTCCCGTGAATGTCAGCTGACCTACGCCTATATCCGCGTCGATACCGCCGCATACCGCGTCTCTGACGGATATCGCGCCTACTCCGCCGTCTATGTCCAGCTTGTTATTGGCGATGACATTATTCATTATCATCTCGCCCGCTCCATTTTTGATGGAGAGTTTTTCGGCGGTTATCCCGTCAACGGTCATTTTGCCCGCGCCGTTTTGTATGTCGGCATTTTCAAACACCATATCCCGCGGCAATGTTATCGTGATTTTGGTATCAGGCCAAAATCCTCCTATAAATGATATTTGCCAGCCGCGGTCGTACTTTACGGTCAGGGTGTCACCATTTACCTCATACTTAAAGCGGTCTTGAATGACGTTTGTTGTCTCTATCTTTACTCGGTCCACGTCGCCCGTTTTGATTATCATTTCGCCGTAATCAAAGTCTACCTTAAGGTTTTTTATATCCTCATCCATTATGCTGTCCTCCGAATCAGTGTAATTGCCGTCTCCGGCATGTATACCGTTCCAGTCGATGTAAATGTCGTTGTTGATGAAATTAAGGTGCAGCCCGTTGCTTAACACAGACGGACCTCCTATACAAAAGGCGACAACCATAAACATTATGCCCAACGTCACCATCGAGCCGCCTACTATGTACTTTATTGCTCCTTTCGGCATTCAGGCCACCCCCTTTCTTCCGGTCAGTTTTCTGAACAGTGCCGCTATTCCGCTGCAGCAGACCTTTGTCAGCTTTACCAGCAGCTTGCACAGCGGGTATATCGCCAACGGAAACAACCCCGCAAAGAACAAAGCGATACCGAACGAGAACAGCCCCGCGACAGGCGCGCCGGTGAAGAATGCGCCTATGCTTATCCCCAGTGCCGATATTGCGCAGGCACCGAACGCGATTATTATTCCGATAAGCGCGGCAAACAGCCCGAACAATATGCCGAACACCGCCGCCACCAGCCCTATCCATATCGGGAAGGAAAGAATAAGCAGTATTACTATCAACGCTATCTGTCCGCCTGACCAGCCGGTGTTCTGCTGTGCGGGGGTGGGCGGCGGGGTAAAGCTGTTGCCGTCAAAACCGCTTGCGTCGGCATGCGCCGTGTCAGCGGCTTGCCCCGCGTCTTTATTTTCGTTGATAATAGACTTAGCAAGCTCTTCGGGCGAGCCGAGGCTGGCTATGACAGCCTGCTCGTTTTCTTCGCCCGCCTCGCTGAAAAATTCCTCATAATAGCTCATGGCGGCCTCGCGCTCTTCCTGCGGGACGGAGGAAAGCGCGTTTCGCAGCTGAGCCAAAAATTCATATTTATTCATTTTATTTCCTCTCTTACAGTCCGAATTTTATTGATCTTGGGGCAAACTGCCGTTTACCGTCTGTGGAAAAATAATATCCTCTATCTTTTTTTTGTGCAGCTTCCATTCCTCACGGTAAAGCTCTAACGCCGCCCGTCCTTTTGGCGTGACACGGTAATAACGTCGGTTTCTCCCCTGAAACTCTCGGTCGTAGGTCTCAAGGTTGTCCTCCTTTTGCAGACGGCGCAGTACGGGGTACAGCGTGGATTCCGACACGTCCACGGCAGAGCGTATGTCCTGAGTTATGCGGTATCCGTAGGTGTCCTCGCGCGCGACTACCGCCAGTACCAGCATGTCCAGCAGGGCGGCGGATATTGGGAATGTCATTGTTTCACCTCCGAAATTAAAGCGGTTATGAAAATCGGTTTTTATTCTCTGTATGATATTATACGCCATATAATATTATTTGTCAATACAGTTTTGATAATTTTTCTAAATTTTTTGCGATAACGAAAAACCCGGAGGGTCGATCCCTCCGGGTAAAGTATTCTTTTTTATTCTCCTGCCATAAGTCTGCGGCAGGCCTTGTTGTCTATTCCGTGATACAGGCACATACCCACGAAACCGCAGGATATCACCTCTCCGGCAAACACCGTAAGGAATACGAACCACAGCGCGTCCGGCACTCCGTAGGCGTAGACCAGCACGAACGGCACTATCACCGTATTTGCGATTATCGGCGGCAGCGGCGCCAGCCATCTGTTCTTCTCTCTCAGCCAATAAGTAAATATTGCCCCGATAAGTGTTGCCAGGCTGCCGAATACGATATCCCATATCACCGCGCCTGTGATAGTGTTCGAGATAATGCAGCCGATGAATAATCCGGGTATCGCCGCCGGGGTGAACGCGGGCAGCACGGTCAGTGCCTCGCTAAGGCGCACCTGCACCACTCCACTGGCAAGTCCCATAAGGTTGGTCAGCCATGTCATAACGACATAAACAGCCGCAATGACAGCGCCCTGTGTGATAAACAGGACCTTTTTGTTTCTCATTTAATTTTCCTCCGTAGTTTTGATTTATCTCTCATTTGAGAGAATGTGAGGATTTTGCGAACTCACGAAATATATATTAGCACATATCTCCGCCAAAGTCAAGGGCTTTTACAGCCCCTCGTAATTCCACTCGGGGATAAGTTCGGTGCCGGCGCTCGCTTTTTCCTGCGTATAGCCGATAAAGCCCAGCTGTGCAGCATGCTCTGCCACCGCCTCATATTCAAAGGTCGTCACCTTGCGGGCAAGCTCTTTTATCTCCATCGCCTTGTGACACGGCACATACTGCCGCATCAGGCTCAGCCGTATCTCCGATATCGGCAGCGCCTCCGCCAGCATATCCAATGCCCGCATACTGTCACGTCTGTAGTTGGGCAGCACCAGATGGCGCACCATCACCCCGTTCGTCATCATGCCGTCACTGTCAAAGCGCACACCGCCGCGGCTGTCATGCATCGCCTTTATCGCAGCGATCGCCGTCTCGGGATAATCCGGCGCGGCGGAATATTTTCCCGACAGCGCGCCGTCCGCGTACTTAAAATCCGGCAGATATACGTCCACCAGCCCGTCCAGCCGCTTTATAGTATCAGTGCTTTCATATCCGCCGCAGTTCCATACAACAGGGATATCAAGCCGCGGCTTTACCTTTTCCAGCACTGCGGCTATCTCATTTGAAAACTGCGTCGGGGTTACCAGATTTATGTTATGCGCGCCCTTTTCCTGTAGTTCTAAAAATATCTCGCCCAGCCGCGCGGGCGTTATCTCCTTGCCCTCAGTGCCGTGACTGAGCGGCGCGTTCTGGCAGAACACGCACCTCAGCACACAGCCGGAAAAGAACACCGTGCCGCTGCCCCTTGTGCCGGATATGCACGGCTCTTCGCCGAAGTGCAATGCGGCGCGCGCCGCCTTTAGCCCCTGCACCCCGCAAAAGCCGGTTGTATTTTCTCTGTCTGCCCCGCATTTTCTCGGGCATTGATAGCATCTTGACATAATATTCTCCTAAAAAAGCCGCTGTGCAGCGGCTTTTTAGATTATTCTTTACTCTCGGCTTGTGATGAGGTCTTATCGCTTTCAGACGGCTTTTCGTAATTCAACGCATCGTAATTATACTCATACGCGACTTCGTCCATCCACTGGGCGATGGTCTTATCCTTTAATTCCGCCTGTCTTTCGGCAATCATACCCTGCTCGGTCGCTTTACGCACATCTTCCATCTGCTCGTCGGTTATCTCCGCATCGGAAACGTACTGAATGATATAATAGCCTCTGTCGGTGGCTATCAGGTCGGTAATATCGCCCGGCTTTTCCAGCGCGTACGCGGCGTCATATATCTCTTTCATGGTCCTTTCAGAGCCGTATATCAACAGGGTGAGATTTTTCTCCGCGCCCTCGTAATAATTCGCAGCGTATTCCTTCATCACATCTTCAAAGCTTGCCTCGCCGCTGTTCAGCTTTTCCATTGCGGCGTCCGCTTGCCCCTTTACGGTGGCAAGCATTTCATCACGCAGCTTGTCCAGCGCGTCGTTGTCCGCGTTGCTCTCTGCCCTTGCCGCCGACAGCTCTGCCGCGTCGGAAGAATCTATCGCAAGCAAAATAAACTTTATATTTCTCGAGCCGTCGGGTATCCATACCGCCTGATAATCGGTGGCCGCCTCATAGGTAGCGACAGACTCGTTATACATTGCCTCCGCCTCTTTTTGGGTGGTGTCAATGTATGTGTCTATAGCCTCTTTGCTAACCGTCACATCTTCGGTTATTTTATCCATCATTTTGCTGTAGATGTAGGTGTTGGTCTGCCACTTCAGGAATATCTCCTCGCTGAGACCGAACTTAACTATATAATCTAGGAACAGCTCGCGTTCTTTCGCCAGCAGTGCGTCTTTGTCGGCATCGCTTCCCAGTGCCTCTTTCGCCTCGGCGGCAAACGCGGTATAGTATGCCTGCATATTGTTTTCGTAATACTCGCTTACCTCTTCCGCCTCTTCAGCGGTCAGAACATCCAGTCCCGCCTCCTGCGCCTTTTTAAGCACAACGCGCTCTTCCGCAAGCATTTCTATCATCTGCTGACGGTACAGCTGTAGGTCGGTCTGATAGTCCTCCTCGTACTCGTCTATCTGGTTCATATCAATGAAAAACGCATACTCGGAATAAAACTCCTTAAACGCTATATTGTAAAATTCCTTTTCCTCGTCAGAAAGCGTTTCGCTGCCCGACCACGCCACTATATCGTCGTCGTTTGCCGTCCATATCTCGGCGGGCTTGCTTTCGCCGGAGGTATCGGAGGAAGTAAGTATGCTGTCGCTGCATCCCGTTATACCCATAGCGCAGACCAGCAGCAGTGCCGCCGCAGTTGTAATTTTCTTCATAATATTTTCCTTCCTGTCCCGTACGGGACAATAATCATGCCGAGTAAATAAAACAATCAACCTATTAAGTATACCATATTTTTCGCCAAAGTCAAACCCTAAATCACAAAAACAGATGAATTTTAGGTGAAATTTTTACGGCTTTTCCTTACATCGACCAATATTTACGGTCAAGGCTGCGGAAATTTATCGCCGCGGCGATGTCCTTTTTGCGTATTATATCGCTGCCGCCGAGGTCGGCACAGGTGCGCGCGACCTTTAGTATTCTATCATACGCCCTCGCGGACAGACCCATTTTGTCAAAGCAGCCGGATATCAGCTTTTTCGCGCCGTCGTCCATCGGGCACATCCGGTGCAGCAGCGACGGCGGTATCTTAGAGTTAGAGCGTATACCGGTATCCTTAAACCGCTCTTTTTGTATCTCGCGCGCCTTCATCACCCGCTCCAGCACCTCTTCGCTGGATTCGCCGGGGGCGCTGCCGCTTATCTCGTCAAAGCTGAGCTGCGGCATCTCTACCTGTATATCTATCCTGTCCAGCACAGGGCGGCTTATCTTGCCGAGATAGTTCTGTATCATACGCTCGGTACAGGTGCAGGTGCCGCGCGGGTTGCCGTAATTGCCGCAGGGGCAGGGGTTCATCGCCGCCACCAGCATAATGTCGCATGGATAGCTTACCGAGCCCTGCGCGCGGGATATCGTTATCGTCCCGTCCTCCAGCGGCTGGCGCAAGGTCTCCAGTGTGCGGCGGTCAAACTCCGGCAGCTCGTCCAAAAACAGCACGCCGTTGTGCGCCAGCGATATCTCGCCCGGCTTCGGCACGCTGCCGCCGCCGATAAGCCCCACCGCCGATGCGGTATGCGACACCGCGCGAAACGGCCTTTGGGTGATTATCGGGTTGCTGCGGTCCAGCTGTCCCGATATCGAATGTATGCCGGTGGTCTCCATGCTCTCCTCAAAGCTCATGGGCGGCAGTATCGAGGGTATACGCTTTGATATCATGCTCTTGCCCGTGCCGGGTGGTCCTATCAGCAGCACGTTGTGAAAGCCCGCCGCCGCGACCTCTAACGCGTGCTTTGCCAGCGGCTGACCCTTTACGTCGGAAAAGTTTTCCGCCAGCGCAAGCGCGGGGTCGGGTCGGTATACCGGCTCGCGTCGGATACGCTCTTTGCCTGTGAAGTGGTTTATCAGTGCGGCGATATTCTCAACACCGTATATCTCCAAATCCTCCACCACCGACGCCTCGCGCGCGTTTTCGGCGGGCAGGAACAGCTTTCTGATACCGCTGTTTTTTGCCTCTATCGCCATGCTGAGTATGCCGTTGGTGTAGGTCAGCCCGCCGCCCAGCGACACCTCGCCCACAAAGGCGCAGTCGCCTAAATCAACGTCAATGATATTATTTACCGAAAGTATTGCCGCTATTATCGTAAAATCGTACAGCGAGCCGCATTTTCTCACGTCCGCAGGAGCGAGGTTGACGGTTATACGCTGTCCGTTTATGCTTATCCCGACGCCGGACAATGCGCCCTTGATGCGCATTTTGCTCTCCTGCACCGCCGCGTCGCCAAGCCCGACTATATCAAACGCCGGCTGCCCGCGGCTTGTGATTATCTCCGCGGTGACCTTAAAGGCGTTCATGCCGAACAAGCCCATACCGTTTACCTGCGCGTACATATCTTCTCTCCTTTGGAACAAAATTATGGTAATATTATAACATATTATGGCGAGAAATGCAAATAAAACAAAAACACAGCGGACGTCATAAGACGTCCGCCGCGTTTTTACAGGGGGTAGTTATGATAATTTCAAGGAAGTAGCATGAGCGAATATTCCGCTGTACGAGCTGTTTTCGTTATTGTTGAAATCCAGCATGTCAACGGTTATTGTTGCCTTTCGGGTGTCTTCCTTTGACAGGCTGTCAAAGTCAGGTATGCTGTCCGCGTTTATGTATACAAGCGAATATCCTGATTTTGCCCAGACCCCGCTATTCTCCGGCTTTAGTTCGTATCCGCCGAAGCTATCTGACAACCCAAGGGGAATATAAGGCAGAGATTGCTTAAATCCTTTGGGGTCAACACACATCACATAACAATCGTACCCACGGTCATATCCCAGCAAGCCGGTCAGCGTCATGCTGCCCTCTAACGTAAACTTATTATATCCGCCTTTCATATTAAAGCTTGGATTGCTTCCTGTACTGAGATAAAGTCCCGCGCCGGCCTCGGTAACAGTCATATCTCCTACCTTATCGCCCACCTTCAGCGTCGTCATTTCATAGTTTTCGCCGGTATTTCCGGGAAATACCGTATCGTTGCCGCCATTGCTGTCAGGGTCGTATTCGTTATAATACAACTCGTTATCGGTAACCTCTCTTACAATTGCATAGTCATATATAAACTTTGAATTGCTTATCTCCGTATCTGTAGGCAGTTCATATCCCATAAAGGTGGCTTTTTCAGGCAGTCCGTTCTTTGGCTCTGCTTTAAGCCGTACGCTGTCAAACGAAGTAACAGGCGCACTTACCCAAGCCTTGTAATTAGTGCCGTAAGCGTAGTCGAGCTGTCCAACGGTCACCTCTACCTCGTACAAGCCAGCTTTTTCAAAACCCGCCGCTTCCATAAAACCGTATTCACCTCTCAACTCTACAATCGGGAAACAGGACGCGGCATAATAATCATACTTGCCGTCAGCAGGTGTAGAAAGCGTATATGTTCTGTAGTAATAGGGCGCCGGAACATAAGGCAGCAATTCATCAAATCCTGACGGGTCGACGCAAAGCTGTACATATGATGAAAGCGGGTCATACTCCATTATGCCCTTTAGTGTTATCTCTCCATAAAGCGCATAGTAGATCTGCTCGTCAGTGAAATAATACTCAATACCTCCGCTAAGTTTTGTTCTGGTATCCAGCTTCATCTGCATAGAGCCTTCTATCACCGTAAGACCGCCTATCATATCTCCCGACTTTAAGGTAAGATAGTCTTTGCTGCCCGAGATGTTCTCCGGTGTCGGGAGAACATCATCCGCCGTCTCTGAGGCTTTGTATAAAAGCTCGCTTTTGTCAAGCTTCCTTAGTATCGCGTAATCGTACGGGTAGTATGAACCTACGTCTCCACCTTCGATAGGCAACGACATATTGCAGTAGGTTACCGTCATGGGCACATCCGCCTTTACGTCGAACCAGTCTACCGATGATATATCCGCGCTGGCGCCGCTTAACCCGCCGCTTTCGTTATAGCCTATGGTTATGCTCCTTGCGGAGAGACCTACCTCATACAGCCCGCCGAATCTTACATACTCATCAGCAAACACATTACCGTCAACATGTATGAACATATAGCCGGAGTCCGCGCTGAAATTAAAGTCAGCGTCAACGTCAGTGGGTACATGGCTGCTGCCGGAATCTTCAAATTCCGCAGGGATATACGGCAGCAGTTCGCCAAAGTTGGCAGGGTCAACGCACAATATGCTGTCGGTGCCGTTATATTCCAGTATGCCGCTCAGCGTGATTTCGCCCTCCATCGTGAACGAATTATAGCCTAGTTCTTTTGGGAGAAAATACGCCTCGCCGTTTTCATCAAATTTTATACTGTAGCGTGAGGACGCTTTTGATACCGTGAGACCTCCGACCTCGTCTCCGACATGCAGCTTTATACATTCGCCTATCTTGCTGTCAGCGTCATTTACGTCAGTCGGGATGGTCTGCACACCGTCGGTGGTGTGATAATACAGTCTGCTGGGGTCGTATCTTTTTACTATCGCAAAATCGTAATAGCAAAAATCCATATTACCCTCTTTTTTATACGCGCCCGCCGTGGGCAGCTCCAGCCCGTTGTATTCTATAAACGCGGGTATCTGTCTGACCACGCTTTCCGTGCTGCTGTTCGAGCTGTTATCAATGCTGCTTTCATAGCTGCTGTCAGTCCACGGGTTCAATATATTGTTATCGTACAGCATATTCACCAGCAGCACTCCGCCCGCCGCCAGCAGGCAAAAGCTTGCCGCCACCGCTATCCATTTCGCGGCGGAAAATTTCAGTTTTACAGGCTCTTTTTCGATAAACTCCTCCGCGTCGGTTATCTTCCCGCGCTCGGCAGAGCGTATCAGCTTTTTCATTTTCTTTTCAAATGCCGGGGAGAACTCATGCTGCTCGTCTGCGCCGGGGAATGCGTCCATGCGCTCGCGATAAGTTTCCTCCAATGCTTTTTTCAGTTCATCGTTGTACATAAGTTCCACCTCCTACTTAGCAAACTCGCTGTCCACAAGTATATTCAGCAGCCTGCGGCGCGCCCTGAACAGCCGTTGGCGCACCGTGCCCGCGCTCTCGCCGGTTAGCTTGGCAATATCCGTCGGTGTCTTTTCCATAAACGCCGTCATAAATATCAGCTCGTAGTCCGCATCGTCCAGCTTGCGCAGTGCCGCCTTTATCCGCTCTGCACCGTACATGGATATCACTTCATTCTCAACATCGTCGGTGCTTTGTATATCGTACATTTCGTCTATGCTCTCCTCGGCAACATTTTTGGCTTTATTCTTTTTGTACATAGTCAGCGCGGTGTTCTTTGCGGCCGTACAGAGATAATATCCGCACACCTCCAAGCTGAAGCCGGACAGCCTCGGCATATTGCCGAACGCCTTCATAAACGCGTCCTGTACCGCGTCCTCCGCGTCCTCGTTGTTTTTAAGGATGCCCAGCGCTATGCCGTACATCCTGCCGCGGTATGTAAGATACAGCTCTTCCGCCAGGCTCTTTTCCTCAGGCGTGTCAGCCATAGCCATACATAATGCAAGCATATTACTCCCCCTCACAGTGTTTGTCATTGTTATATTGTAACTCATTATTATTCCCCAGTCAATAGCTCCGAAGCTTTTATACCAAATCAACAGCTACCGCATGCGCCGATATACCGTCAAACGCGCCGCTGCGGTCATAGCTGAACAAGATACCGTCAACCGTTATCTCGACCTCATACAGCCCATCGTCCGTTATACTGCTTATATCAGCGTCGGCAAGCCCGCCCCTGCCGAAATGTATCGGCGGATAGGAGGTCATCACCTTTACGTCATACTCTGTCTCTTCGCTGACCGATACGCCCACCTCCGCGGGGAGATACGGCAGCTTGTCTCCAAAGCCCTCAGGGTCTGCCCACAGGATGCCGTACCCGTCGATGTATTCCAGCATGCCCTTCAGCGTCAGCTCGCCCTCCAGCCTGAATTTATTATATTCGGAATTTTTACGGGCAAAGCCCGCCGTGCCTTTATCGTTATAGTACTGTATGCTGTACCGTGAGAGCGCCTCGGTCACGGTAAGCCCGCCGACCTTATCACCAACCCTCAGCACGCTGTAATTATAATCACCCTTACAGCTTTCCTCCGGATAGGCAAGATACCCATCCTCGTCGAAGTTTTCGGGCGAACGCTTTGAATTGTCATACAAAAGATAATTCGCGTCTATCCTTTTGACTATGGCGTAATCGTAACAGCAAAACTCTGCGGCGCCCTCTTTTTTGTATGATCCCTCGGTCGGCAGAGACAGGTTGCCGTACTGTATCGTCTCGGGCAGACGGTTTATTTCTTCCTCGCTCTCCGACACAGTCACTTCTGTGGTCTCATCTTTACTTTCAGGTTGTACGGCGATGGTTATATCCTTTTTCGGTGTTTCTTCCGTTGAGGATATCACACCCGCGCTTTCGGTATCGTCGGCGGGTATGCCGACATGCGCCGTGTTTTCACATGCAGATACTGCAAATATCGCTGCTAAGATAATTAACGGTATGATTGCTCTTTTCATTGCTTTTTCCTTTCAGTCGTGAAGCTAATATATTAAAAAACAGCGCTGTTTTGTTGTCGGCCTTTTGACCGCCTTCATAATATAAGACACCAAAATACACCTCTGCGTTACGGGTAATTTTTATTTTTGTGAAAAATGTCAAAAAATCCGTAGCTGAATTGTTATACATATACAACCTTAAATTGCAATAGTAATTACAAAATATAATAATAATACTATAATTCAATCTTGACTATCGCGGCAAATTGTGGTATACTGAACTTATCTATTTTACGGCTGATGCCGTACATACGGAAAGGAAGATCACTATGGATAAGACAACTGCACTTTATACCGAATGGCTTGAAAAGGCGGTATCCGATCCCGACCTTAAAGCAGAGCTCGAAACTATCGACGGCAAAGCCGAAGAGATATCCGACCGCTTTTACCGCGATCTTGAATTCGGCACAGGCGGCTTGCGCGGCGTTATCGGCGCAGGCACCAACAGAATGAACGTATACACAGTGGGCAAGGCTACACAGGGACTTGCAAACTATCTTAAAAATACAGGAAAAGAAAATCTCAGTGTTGCGGTGGCATACGACAGCAGAATTAAGTCGGACGTGTTTGCGCGTCATGCTGCGTCTATCTTCGCCGCAAACGGTATCAAGGCGCACATCTACCCCGAGCTGATGCCTACCCCCATGCTGTCCTTCGCTGTACGCGCGCTCGGCTGTGACGCAGGTATTATTGTTACCGCCAGCCACAACCCCGCAAAGTACAACGGCTATAAGGTATACGGCAGCGACGGCTGTCAGGTTACCCTTACCGCGGCAGAACAGATACTCGGCGAGATAGAAAAGCTGGACATCTTCGCAGATGTTAAGGCATCGGATTTCGACGCGGCTGTAAGCAGCGGCGAGATAAGCTATATCCCCCAGAGCGTTATTGATGATTATATTGCCAATGTTAAAAAGCAGTCCATCCATCCCGAGCTGTGCGCGGCAAGCGGACTGAAGGTAGTATATACCCCCCTCAATGGCGCGGGTAATAAGCCGGTACGCCGCATACTCAGCGAGATAGGCATTACCGATGTGACTGTAGTAAAAGAGCAGGAAATGCCGGACGGCAACTTTACCACCTGCCCCTACCCCAACCCCGAAATACGCGAGGCGCTGGAGCTGGGACTCAAGCTGTGTGAGGAAGTAAAGCCCGACCTGCTGCTTGCCACCGACCCCGACAGCGACCGTGTAGGTATCGCTGTGCCTGACGGCGACGGCTATGTGCTGTTCACCGGTAACGAGGTGGGCGCAATGCTGCTGGAATACATCGCCCGCGAAAGAATAGCAAACGGCACCATGCCGAAAAATCCGATAGCGGTAAAGACGATAGTTACCACCGAGCTGGTACGCGCCATCGCCGCAAAGTACGGCGTACAGCTTATCGACGTGCTGACCGGCTTTAAGTTCATCGGCGAGCAGATAGGCTTCTTAGAGGAAAAGGGCGAAGAGGACAGATACATATTCGGCTTTGAAGAGAGCTACGGCTATCTCGCAGGCTCTTACGTAAGAGACAAGGACGCTGTGGTAGGCTCTATGCTCATCTGTGAAATGGCGGCGTTCTACCGTTCAAAGGGTATCTCGCTGGTACAGGCTCGCGCCGATATGTATAAGGATTACGGCTATTACTGCAACAAGCTGGAGAACTTCGCGTTCGAGGGCGAGAGCGGTATGAAGAAGATGAACGAGATAATGGATAAGCTGCGCACCGACTATCCTCAGACCGTCGCAGGCAAAAAGGTCATCGGACTTGCCGACTATAAGCTGAGCGTAAAGAACGACCTCGTAAACGGCACGCAGGAGATACTCACCCTGCCCAAGTCCAACGTCATCACGCTGTATCTTGAGGACAACGCCAGCATCGTAGTAAGGCCCTCCGGCACCGAGCCGAAGATAAAGCTGTACTACACCACGGTTGGCGCTGACAATGCCGAGGCTGCCGCAATACAAGAGGCTCTTTCGGCGGATTTCACAAAATACGCGCTTAACTAAGCCGATTTATTTTACGGTAAAAAATAAAAATTTTTAAAAAGGGCTTGCATTTTACGTTTAGATATGGTACAATAATAGCCTAGGCGCAAAAGCGCCGTTGATCAGACAACTACGGCAATGGCTGTAATTTACATGAAATTTTTTCAGGAGGTGACAGCAATGAGAGAAGGTATCCATCCCGAGTACGAGACCACTACCATCACCTGCGCATGCGGTGAGGTTATCGAGACCCGTTCTACCAAGAAAGATATAAAGGTGGAAATCTGTTCTAAGTGCCACCCGTTCTTCACCGGCAAGCAGAAGCTTGTTGATACCGGCGGACGTGTGGATAAGTTCAAGAAGAAGTACAATCTCGGCAACTAAAAAAAAGCCCCCACAGGGGGCTTTTTTTATTGAATAATGAATAGTGAATAAGTGTGGGGTCCGCTGCGCGGACATATTAAAAAATTGCGCCGCCCTAAGGGCGGCGCTCCTTAATTATGAATTATAAAACTGTGCGGGAGGCAACAGCCTCCCGCATTTTGCTTTATTTAATTTCAGCTTTTACTCCGGGTACAGAATTCAGCTTGCCTTTGCCCTTACACGTCCAGCATTTGCCGTCGCCGTGGCAGCCCTGGCAGGTGACATTTGCCCATTTGCCGCTGCCGCCGCATACTGTGCAGCGTCCCGTGCCGCCGCAGGTATGGCAGAACGCCACCTCGCTGCCGGTGAACGGGGTCAGGTATACCGAGAACAGACCTTCCCACTTGCTGTAATAATCGCCGTACCAGGTCGATATATACGGTGTCTCCAGTCTGAAATAGAATAAGCTGGGGGTTTTGCCGGTATAATCCACGTACTGCGCCCTCATATAACACTCTTTAAAGTATTGGGGGTGGGAGGTGGTATTGTAGGTCTGCTGTCCGTTGCCGTGCCATATACCTACAAGGTCTGCTGTGATGATAGGAGCGTACGCGCCCAACGGGCTGGTCTCACTGCCGGTGGCGATGCCGCCTGCGGCAAAGCCGAATCTGAGATAATCGCGCTTGTTCAGCCATACCTTTATCTCATCGGTCCAGTGGATAGAGTCGTCTCTTATATCCGTCACATAATATCTTCTATAGGTAACGTCAAAGTTAATGCCGTCAGCACCCGTCGCAAACTCTCCTGTACCCTGATATTCGGTGCTTGCCTTGCCCGGATCAGGTGTCCTGAAGTAGGACGCGCCGTGCCAGCCTTCCTTTGCGGTGGGGTCTTTTAGTGTAGACAAAGTAATGGTGGCAGAGCCGCCCTTCACCTTGGTGCTGCCCTGCATTATATAGGGCGTGATGCGGAATTGCGCAGTCGTACCTGAAGGCATATTGATGGTCAGCGGGGGCTTGGTCACTACCACTGTCGAAGAGGTAAGCATTACCCACTTGCCGTTATAATATTCCTCAACATCATAGCCGGAGACAGTGGAATTATGGTTCCATGTAATGGTCACACCGTCATAAGATACATCCGTGGCCTTCAGCCCGGTAACCGCCGCGGGGGTGGTACACCATGTGTTGCTTGCTAATATGCTGTACAATGCAGTGCTGCCGGACATCTTATATGCCTGGATGCGGAAGCTGTACTCAGTGCCGGGCTTCAGTCCACCGACACGGTACTCAGTGGTAGAATTATTGGTTATCTTGACAACGCGTTGCCATGCGGTGCCGACCTTTTGCTCGATTATATATCCGTCGGCAGAGGTGTTCTTGTTCCAGCCCAGACGCAATGCGTCGGTCGCCCTGCCCTTTAAGGTAAAGCCCTGTACCCCGTTGGGGGATGTGCGCCAGCTGCCGTTGGTATAACCGCTGTACAACGCGGTGCTGCCAGACATCTTATACGCCCTTATGCGGAAGTTGTAGGCGGTGCCCGCCGCAAGCCCTGTCACCTTATATTCGGTGGTAGCGTTGTTGGTTATCTTGGTGATGCGCTGCCATGTTGAGCCAACCTTTTTCTCAATAATATATCCGTCGGCAGAGGTGTTCTTCGCCCAACTGAGAGTAAGATAATTATTCGACCTCAATTTAAGGGCAAAACTCTTCATCGCGCTGGGATAAGTGCGCCAGCTGCCGCTGGAATAGCTGCTGTACAGCGCGGTACTGCCGGACATCTTATATGCCTTGACACGGAAACTATATGCCGTACCCGCCTTTAGTCCCGCAATGCGGTACTCTGTGGTGGCATTGCTTGTTATCTTTGCGATACGCTTCCAGGTGGTGCCGTCCTTCTGCTCGACGATATATCCGTCGGCGGAGGTGTTCTTGTTCCACGCGATACGCAGTGCGTCAGCGGCGCGCCCCTTAAGATAAAGTCCTGTTATCTTAGAGGGTGCCGACGCGGATTTTTCCTGCGAAAGCACTTCTTCCTGCGCCTGCTGCAATGCGCTGCCCTGATAAATGTTCTGTACCGCGGCGCATGACGTGAACAGCATAACTGCTGCCATCAGCAGGGAGATAAGCGATAATCTTTTTTTCATAATTCATACCGTCCTTTCTGTGATATGATAGTCTTTGTCTGTGACATTCAGGTTTTATTTGACTTTTTGACAATTTTGCGGTATACTGTATTTAGTGCCGTGATAATTACTGCATTTAATAATGTATATTTATATTATAATATCATTGTTTTAGCGAAATGTCAAGGATTTATATTGAAAAAAGAGTATTTTTCTGTTAATCTTGCGTTAATTTTACTGTGCTACTATAGCTCATCACCGAAAGGAGCATGGCGATGTTTCATATAATGGTCGCAGAGGACGACACCAACACCCGCAAGCTGATGTGTACCGTGCTTAGCCAAAACGGATATGAACCTATACCTGCCGCAGACGGTGTGGAGGCACTGGAGCTGCTGGACAGACAGCACATCGACCTAATCCTGCTGGATGTTATGATGCCGCGCATGGACGGATACGAGTTTGTCCGCACCCTGCGAGAGGGCGGCTGTAATATCCCGGTGCTGATGGTCACCGCCAAGGAGACCGCGGCGGATAAGGTACTTGGCTTTAAGGCGGGCACAGACGACTATATGGTAAAGCCGGTGGACGACGAAGAAATGCTGCTGCGTATAGCGGCGCTGCTGCGGCGCAGCAATATCGTAAATTCTCACAGGCTGACCGCAGGCGGCACGGTGCTGGACTATGACGCGCTGACAGTAAGCTGCGGCGGTACCGTACAGGAATTGCCGAACAAAGAGTTTATGCTGCTGTTCAAGCTGCTGAGCTATCAGAACAAGATCTTTACCCGCAGGCAGCTGATGGATGAGCTGTGGGATATGGAGACAGAGACCGACGAGCGTACGATAGACGTACACATCAACCGCCTGCGGGAGAGATTTCGCGGCAGCGAGGATTTTGAGATAGTCACCGTACGCGGGCTTGGGTATAAGGCGGTAATAAAAAACGGTAATCAAAAATGAGCAAGGATAGATATATAAAACGGCGATACCGCTCGCTTAATGCTCACATGGTTCTGTATGTTTTTCTGATAATGGTGACCTCCGGCACGCTGAGCATGATAATCTTTAATATACTTTATTCGCTGGGCGTGGTAAAGGGTACATCGCCTATGCTGCTGCTTTTGGTCACACTGAGCGTCAGCACGATCATAGGCAGCATACTGACCGTGATTTTTTCCGGCGTGGTGCTGCGCCCGATGATAGAGCTGTCAAGGGCGATGCAGCGCGTCGCCAAGGGCGACTTTAACGTGAAGATAAACGAGCTGAGCAGGATGCATGAAATGCAGCTGTTACAGAAAAACTTTAATATAATGACCCGTGAGATGGGCAGCACCGAGATGTTCCGCAACGACTTTATCAACGGGTTTTCGCATGAGTTCAAGACGCCGATGGTGTCGGTGTACGGCTTTGCGAAGCAACTGAAAAAGGGCGGTCTGACCGAGCAGCAGCAGGATGAATACATCGACATAATCCTGTCGGAGTCTCAGCGGCTGATAAATATGTCCGGCAATATCCTGACATTGAACAAGCTGGAAAATCAAGAGATAGTCACCGACAAGTCCACCTTTCGGCTGGACGAGGAGATACGCCGCAGCATACTGCTGTTAGAGCAGCAGTGGAGCCGCAAAAGTATCACCGTCATCCCCGAACTGGAGGAAACAGAATTCTACGGCAACGCCGAGATGCTAAAGCAGGTATGGCTGAACGTGATAGGCAACGCGATAAAATACACCGACGAAGACGGAGAGATAACCGTCACGCTGTCAAAAGAGCCTGACAACGAAGTAAAGATAGCCGTCTGCGACAACGGAATCGGTATGGATAAGGAGACGGCGGCAAGGATATTTGAAAAGTTCTACCGGGGCGATTCTTCCCGCACCTCAAGCGGAAACGGGCTGGGTCTGCCGATGGTAAAGCGTATTATCGAGTTGTGCCGAGGCACCATCAAGGTAATAAGCGAGCCGGGGCGCGGCACTGAATTTTACATCTTCCTGCCGATAGAGACCCCCGAAAAAGAGCCATGGCAGGAGACAAGAAGAAAACGCAATTCCGACCGGACTGAATACGCATGAGCGGCTGTCCGGCTGAAAAATATATTTGAAAGGGACAAAATATGTTAGAACTAAAGAACATAACAAAAGACTACAAAATAGGCGGCGGTGTTGTCAACGCGCTGAGAGGCGTCAGCATAGACTTCCGCGAGAGCGAGTTTGTCTCGATACTGGGACAGTCCGGCTGCGGCAAGACCACACTGCTGAACATCATCGGCGGACTGGACCGCTATACCGACGGCGACCTTGTCATCGGCGGCAAATCCACCAAGCAGTTTAAAAATGCCGACTGGGACACCTATCGCAACCACTCTATCGGCTTTGTATTCCAAAGCTATAATCTGATACCGCATCAGACGGTGCTGTCAAATGTCGAGCTTGCGCTGACATTATCCGGCGTATCAAAGACAGAGCGCAGAAAGCGCGCGAAAGAGGCGCTCGAAAAAGTCGGCCTCGGCGACCAGCTGAATAAAAAGCCCAACCAGATGTCCGGCGGACAGATGCAGCGTGTAGCTATCGCGCGCGCGTTAGTCAACGACCCCGATATCCTGCTTGCAGACGAGCCGACCGGCGCGTTGGACAGCGATACCAGTATACAGATAATGGAGATACTGAAGGAGATTTCCGCCGACAAGCTGATAATAATGGTTACTCACAATCCGGAGCTTGCGGAGCAGTATTCCTCCCGTATAATCAGGCTGCTTGACGGAAAGGTGATAGACGACTCTAACCCCTATTCCAGAAATGTTGTCGAGCCGATAGAAAAGGACAAAAAGCAGGAGAAAAAGCTGAAAAAGCCGTCAATGTCATTCTTCACCGCGCTGTCGCTCAGCCTTAACAACCTGATGACCAAAAAGGCGCGTACCTTTATGACCTCGTTCGCGGGCAGTATCGGTATTATCGGCATCGCACTGATACTGGCGATATCCTCAGGCGCACGGGCTTATATCGCGTCGGTAGAAGAGGATACACTGTCCAGCTATCCCATCATGATAGAAAGCAGCTCGGTAGACATGGCGACCATGATGACCTCTATGGCGAAGACTCGTCAGGAAAGCCTTGAACGTGAACCTGAGGACAACACTATATACTCCCTTAACGTAATGGGAAATATGATAAACACTATGTTCAGTCAGATACAGTCCAACGACCTCAAGAGCTTTAAGGCGTATCTTGAGGGTGACGGCAATAAGATAAACGACTACGTCAGCGATATCAAGTATGAATATGCCACGCCTATGAATATTTACCGTGCCGATACCGAGGACGGTATATTTCAGGTCAACCCCGCGCAGCTGTTTGACAAGCTGGGCATGACCAACGAGGCAAATTCCGCCGCCGCAATGAGCACGGTGATGAACTCTACCACAGGCGTATGGTCAGAGATGCTGGACAACGACGACCTGATGAAAAGTCAGTATCAGCTGTTAAAGGGCAGCTATCCCAAGAACTATGACGAGGTTGTCATCATCGTAAACGAGCGCAACGAGCTGACCGACTACAGTCTGTACTGTCTCGGTCTGATGGATGAGGATGATTTGGTGCAGGCGGTCAAAAACGCTTTTGCCGGCAACACCGACAAGATAGATTTTGAAAGCAACGAAGTCACCTTTACCTTTGACGAGCTGATGGAGCTTGATTTCAGACTGGTGGTAAACAGCGACTATTTCGTTAAAGAAAACGGCGTGTGGGTGGACAAGAGCGAAGACACCATCTATATGACAGATGTGGTAAACAACGCCGAAAAGATAAAGGTAGTCGGAATTGTCAAGCCGCAGGAAAACGCTATACTCAGCACCAATTCTTCGGTGGCGGTAGGCTATACACATGCCCTTACCGAATATCTGATAAACAAGGTCAACGACAGCGAAATAGTTAAAGAGCAGAAAGACAACCCCGATGTTGATGTGTTCACCGGTATAGAGTTCCCCGACCCCGATGAGGAAGAACCGGAAATCACAATGGAGGACCTTAACGCCTACATCATGACCCTCCCGCAGGAGCAGCAGATGGCTATTATGCAGCAGCTCCAGCAGGCGCAGGAAATGGGCATGACCGAGCAGCAGATAATCGAGGCGTTCAAGCAGAATATGCCCGACAACAGCACCGATGCGACCTATGACGGCAACCTTACCAAGATGGGTGTTTCCTCGCTGGATTCTCCCTACAGGATAAACATCTACCCCAAGGATTTTGAATCCAAAGAAGAGATAGAGGCTATCATTGACGAATACAACGACGGCGTAGAGGAAGAGCTGGAAATACGCTACACCGACATCGTCGGTCTGATGATGACCTCAGTCACCACGATAATCGACGCAATAAGCTATATCCTTATCGCGTTCGTGGCTATCTCACTGATAGTTTCCTCGATAATGATAGGAATAATTACCTATGTATCGGTACTTGAGCGTACAAAGGAGATAGGCATACTGCGCGCGATGGGTGCGTCCAAGCGTGATATTTCCCGTGTATTCAATGCCGAGACGCTTATTGTCGGCTTTGCCGCAGGCGCGATAGGCATAGGCGTGACGCTGCTGCTGTCTATCCCGATAAATATTATCATAGAACAGCTTGCAGAGATCTCCGGAATCTGCGCGCTGCCGTGGCAGGGCGGTGTGATACTGGTTATCATCAGTATGCTGCTGACCCTTATCGCGGGACTGATACCCGCAAAGGTTGCGGCAAATAAAGACCCCGTAGCCGCACTGAGAACTGAATAAATTACCATAACCTCTCCGCCCTTAACAGGCGCGGAGAGGTTATTTTTTGCCTTATTATGCTTATATATGCCGCTTGACATTGCCGCAAAAATATGATATAATAATAATGGTTAAATGTAATATATTTGCATTGCCGATATATTCAAGACATATAAGAAGACTGCAGTCTTCTAACGAAAGGAATGATCTACAAAATGAAGCTTTCTAAGAAAGTGCTTTGCTGCATGCTTGCAGGTGCTATGGCAGTATCTATGGCGACCGCATGCTCTAACAGCACAGGCACCTCCTCTACCGGAGGCAACACCAGCTCCGGCGGTACAACAGACAACAGCAATTCCGGAACTAACAACGAAAATTCTACCGACAACAGTGAGGGCGGCAACAACGAAGGCGGCAACGGCGGCGGAACGGTTGAAATACCCTCCAACGGCTCGGTACTTCAGTGGTGCGGATATTATGACCTTAACACTCAGGATAAGGAACTGGTTGAGAGATTCAACGATGCCGGATATACGATAGAGTATATCGCGACCACCTCGTCCGAGTATTTTGTAAAGCAGTCTCAGCTTATCTCCTCAGGCGACGCACCCGATATGGTAAGCTATGAGTGGAAGTGCTATCCTCACGGAATACAGCAGAACCTGTACACCCCTCTGGATGACTACATCGACCTTGACAGCGCTCTGTGGAGCGGCATCAAGACCTACGCCGACGATTACACCTATGCGGGCAAGCATTATTATATTCCCTATCAGCTGCGCTCCGGCGTTGTACTTATCTACAATGCCACCGCATTAGAGAACGAGGGTATACTCACCGACCCGTGGGATCTTTACCAGCAGGGCGAATGGACCTGGGACACCTGGAAGCAGCTTATGGTAGAGTGGTGCAACCTCGGTGAAGATTACTACGGCGTTATGCCTACCGGCTTTGTGGCTATGCCTTTCATCGTTTCCACCGGCACAAAGATGATAGACGTTCAGGACAATGATATAATCAACAATATGCAGGACGCTAACGTCCAGAGATGTCAGGACTTTTTACAGGATCTCGCAAGACAGGGTATGGTTAAGGAGAAATATGATGGACCTGAGGCTGCTCTGCTGGACGGCAAGACGCTGTTTACCGAGTTCGGTCTTGACTGGGGTTATTCCTCCACTCAGGGTGCAATGAAGGATCAGAGCATAAGATTTGTTCCGATACCCAGAGACGGAGCTGCCGATGAATATTACATGAACACCGATACCTTTGGCTATCTCGTTCCCGCAGGCGCTAAGAACGTCGCTGCTGCTTTGAAGTATATGGAGATCTGCCGTGAAAACGAGATAGACCCCGAAAGACTTGAATACGCTAAGAAAGAGGCTACCGCTGAGACCCTTTACTATCCTAAATGTCAGGAATGCGGCGAGTCTTATGCAGACAAAACTGTCAAGGATTGTCCGAACTGCGGCGCAGAGCGCAGAGTAAACTCTACCCACGTAGCTATGCCTGAAGAGCTTTACGACCTGTCTATAGAGCTGAAGAACCCCGAGAGCGATCAGTTTGTATTCCTGTTCGACAACTGCTTCGGCTTTAATGACGATATGACTACAGTAATGCAGACCGGCAACGCCGACGGCGAAGAGGCTGTCCTCGGCGGACCCTTCCTGCACGGTGACTCTTACACCACCATCCGCGATAAGTATTTCGGCGCGGTTGAAGGATATCTCAATCCTTACAGAGAGGCACTTAAAAATTCTTAATTCAATAACTTCTATCCCCGGGAATTTTCCCGGGGATATTTTTATGCAGTATGCTCCGCCAGCTTTGCCTTTAAGGCTTCATACCGCTCGTTGCCGGACAGCAGGGTGGTGAATTCTTCATTGCTTATCAGCTCGCTGAGATAATCATAGCAGGTCCTCTCGCTGTGCTTGGTGGTGTTGCTTACATAGTCATGCACATCGTCCAGCCACGGCACTGAGAAATCGCCCACCTCGGCGCGCTCTTCAAACTCATGCGCATAGCCGTATGCCTTTTCCAGTGCGTCCAGTGTGTTTTCCACATCGCCCCGCCACTTATATATCTCCGCCTGCCCTGCGGCGAGATAATAAAGCCGCTCGGCGTAAAAACCGCGGTATTCTCCCAGTATGGTGCATATCAGCTTTTCCCGCATAAGCTGCAGCTGCAACAGCTGCTCGTCACCCTTTACGCTGATACAGCCCAGCGTGAGATTAAGCGTGTCCATCAGCACCAGCGCGCTGTCCTGAAAGGCCTTGCGTGCTTCCTTCTTAGGTAACGCGCGGGGATATAACAGTTCGTATGAAACCCATACATCCGGCAAAGTGCCTGCTATCTCCTTTGCCTGCTCATGCTCGCCGAGGATAGCAAGGTTGTACACCATCAGCTGCTTGCAGCCGTAGTCAACGTTGCTCTTGTCACTGTATTTCAGCGCACGTCTGCATACCTCCACCACCTCGCGGGCATAATTCTTATTTTCCTCATCGCTGAAGGAATTGTCGCCCTGCCAGTACCAGCTGTACAACACCGCCGCCAGGTCGTACAGCAGTTCGGCGCTGTTGGGGTGTTCTTTCACCTTTTCACGCAGCATGGTCAGCGCCTCGCCTGTCTTGCCCTCATGCTTCAGCGCGTTGCTGTCCTCCAGTATCTTTTTTATCTCCGCTTCTCTGCGCTCGTTATCGGTGCCGAGCAGCCTGTCAACGGTGATGTCGAAGATGTCCGCGATGACAGGCAGCATTGCGATGTCGGGGTACGCGCTTTCATTTTCCCAGCGGCTGACCGCCTGCGGGGATACCCCCAGCGACTCGGCAAGCTGTTCCTGCGTGATATGCTGCTTTGTGCGCAGGTTTTTTATATTTTCACCTATTGTAATTTTCACATTATCGCCTTCTTTCATAATTTTCTGTAAGCTTACAAGTATATTTTAACATCCTTTTACCGTTAAATCAACGCCTTATTTGTTGAGAAGAATACAACTACTGCGTGAGTTTTTCCCGAAAGGATTGATTTTACAGCGGGGATATAGTATAATTGAAAAAGATATAAAAACAAAAGAAGGATCATTATGAATATAGCAGTCATACAGCAGGTCGCGGTGATGGCGATACTGGTAGCCGTCGGCTATGCCTGCCGCAAGGGCGGTATGCTGGACGACAACAGCACCAAAAAGCTGTCCGCCCTGCTTTTAAATATCGTAATACCCATAGTCATACTGGTGTCATATCAAAAGCCGTTTGACACAGATATGCTGGGCGGGCTGCTGCTGTCCTTTGCGCTGGCGGGGATAAGCATAGTTTCATCCGTGCTGCTTATCCCGTTGATATTCCGCGACAAGGCAAAAGACGGCACCGTTAACGAGCGGCTGGCGGCGGTGTACTCTAACTGCGCGTTTATGGGCATACCGCTGATACAAGGCATCTTCGGCAGCGACGGGGTATTTTACCTCACCGCCTATATTACGCTGTTCAACGCGATACTGTTCACCCACGGGGCCATCGTATTCAGCGGGGAGAAATTCACACTGAAAAAGCTGGGCAAGGCACTGCTGCACCCCAGCGTGATAGCGATAGCGGCAGGTCTTATCCTGTTCCTGCTCGGTATATCGCTGCCGGGCGTACTGCTGGACACCTGTCAGCATATCGCCAACCTAAACACCCCGCTCGCTATGATAGTCGCAGGCTCGACCATCGCGACGGTGCGGCTGAGAGACACGGTGAAAAAGCCACGGCTGTACGCAGTCTGCGCGATAAAGCTTATCGCCGTGCCCGCGCTGCTGATGGCGTTGTGCTATGTCTGCGGCTTTGACCGACTGATAAGCGGCGTCAACGTTATCGCAGCCGCCTGCCCTACCGCGGCTGCCTGCACGATGTTCGCGATAAAATACAACAAAAATCCCGGCTACAGCTCAGAGCTGTTCGCCGCGACAACCATACTGTCCTGCCTTACGCTGCCGCTGGTGCTGACGGTGTTTGAGGCAATAATAAAATAAAGGAGCGTTACCATGTACATTGCAGACGAAAAAAGATACGACGGCATGAAGTTCAACCGCTGCGGGAAAAGCGGGCTGCGGCTGCCCGCCGTCTCGCTGGGACTGTGGCAGAATTTCGGCTATAAGGACGATTTCGAGACGATGGAGGAGATGTGCCGCACGGCGTTCGACCTAGGTATAACCCATTTCGATATCGCCAACAACTACGGACATCCGCACAACGGCGCGGCGGAGGAAAACTTCTGTCGGATATTACAGCGCGGACTGGGCGAATACCGCGACCAACTGATAATCTCCACCAAGGCAGGCTATGAGATGTGGGACGGACCGTACGGCGACCGCAACGGCAGCCGCAAATATCTCACCGCCTCGCTGGACCAAAGCCTGAAGCGGCTGGGGCTGGACTATGTAGATATTTATTATCACCATATATTTGACCCTGACACCCCGCTTGAGGAGACCGCGCTGGCACTGGACAACGCGGTAAGACAAGGCAAGGCGCTGTATGTCGGGATATCCAACTACAACTCCGCGCAGACCGCCGAGATAATGTCAATATTCAAAGAGCTGAAAACCCCGTTTGTGGTAAATCAGCCGTCATATTCCATGTTAAACCGCTGGATAGAAGATGACGGACTGGACAGGCTGGCGGAAGACAGCGGCTTTGGGTTGGCGGTGTTCTCGCCGCTGTATCAGGGACTGCTGACCGACAGGTATCTGAAAGGTATACCCGACGGCTCACGCATAGCAAAGGGCAGGACATGGATAGGCAGCAAGCTGAATGACGAGCTGGTAGTAAAGCTGAACAAGCTGAACGATATCGCCGCCGCGCGCGGACAGTCTCTCGCGCAGATGGCGCTGGCGTGGGTACTGCATAATCCCGCCGTCACCACCGTGATAATAGGCGCAAGCCGCCCGCAGCAGATAATAGACAACGTCGCCGCCGCAAACAGCACGGATTTCACCGATGAAGAAATAAATAAAATAGAAGAAATTTTACGGGACTGAACAGATAAAATATTGACATTGTGATAAATATGTGATATATTTTAACTGTAAACTATTTACATGCCGATTTTCGGCAATTAATTTGAGAGGAGATACAACTCTATGTTTTGTACAAATTGCGGCGCGCAGATAGAAGGCAGCGCACCGATAAAGAATTGTCCCTACTGCAACAGCGAGATAGTAAGGACGCCCCCTCAGGCAGAGGCGCAAGAGCCCGCACCTCAGGCTGCGCCTGTCGAGGCACAGGCACCTCAGGCAGCACCTGTTGAGGCACAGACGCCGATACAGCCACAGGCAGAACCTGTTGCGCCTGCCGGCTATGACGCGCCTGTCCAGATACCGGGCAATTTCCAGGCTGACCCGAATTATGTTCCGCCTGTATCCAAGCCGATACCTGCAAAGTCAAACCCGCTGCTGGGTATTGTCGGCGCGATACTGTTCGGACTTATCGCGTGCGTTGTCTGGGTACTGATAGGCATGCTCGGCTATATCACCTACATAGGCGGACTGGTAATGGGCTTCTGTGTTGTTTCCGGTTACAGAGTGCTCGGTAAAAAGTTTGATATTTACGGTATTATTTGCAGTATAATAGTTATTATTCTTGCGGTACTTGCCAGCAACATATTTATCTACACATGGCAGGTATTCTCCGAGCCCGGTATGGAAGAGGCTTTACAGTTTATTGGCTTTAACGGCTTCGGCGATGTATTCTTCCGCTTCTTTGAGTTTGGCGACCGTGTCGATACATTACTCGGACTTACCGGCAGCGACTCGATAATGGGCGAATTTACGACCAACCTTGTTATTAGTTATGTCTTCTCGGCAATCGGCTATCTCGTTTGCGCGATACCCACCTTTAAGACAAGAAACCAAGCCTAAACAAACAAATAAAAACGGGAGCTGTCGCTCCCGTTTTTTTATTTGTTTCGGATTTTTTCCAGTACCTCTATCACTTTATCCAGCGACTCGCACACCGTGTATACTTTGCCCAGCTGTTCTTTTTCCGGCGGAGTGAGGTCAGGCACCATCACCGTGACGCAGCCCGCGCTGCTCGCAGAGGCAACGCCGTTTGGGCTGTCCTCTAACGCCATACAATTTTCCGGCGGCAGCCCCAGCTGCTCGCACGCATACAGGTATATGTCGGGGCAAGGCTTGCCGTTGGCTATCATATTGCCACAGATTATCTTCTCGAATTTATCGTACACCCCCGCCGGGACAAGATACTCCCGCGCGCGGTCAACGTCGGTGGCGGTCGCCACTGCGGTGCGATATCCGTTTTGATTAAGATAATCCAGCAGCTCGTCCAACCCCGCCTTTTTCTCGGTGGGGTGGTCTTTTATGTACGCGTTCATCAGCTCTATGCGGCGGGCGCGTATTTTTTTATAGTCGCAGTCCTCGCCGAACCATTCTTTCAGCTTCGGCGCGGCGAACTTCCCCGCAAACGAGCGCAGCGCCAGCGCATGCTCGCGCTCCATGGGATAACCCATCTCCCGCGCCGCCTCGCACCAAAAGCGTATTAACAGCTTTTCGGTGTCCAGCATAAGGCCGTCCATATCAAAAATTACCGCCTTGATTTCCATATCTGACCTCATATCTTTTTCATCTTAGAAAACTTTGCCGCTACCTTTTTCGTCCCCTGCGTATCGAACGCTATCTCCAGCAGCCAGTCGCCGCCCATCGGCTTTGCGGACAGCACCGTCCCCTCGCCGAATGCGCTGTGCAGCACACGGTCGCCCTCGCGATAGGTCTCGGTGCTTGCGGCGGTCTTGGGCTTTGCCTGCTGTTGCTGCTGCAAATATCCGCCCTGCCGCTGTCTCGGCTGATACGACGACTGAGATGTTCCGTATCCGCTGATGCTTGTGGTATTATCGTTGTATTCCATATACTGTGCGGGTATCTCCCGCGCAAAGCGCGACACGTTGTTGCGCATGGTCTGACCGTACAGCATACGCTGCTTTACACAGGTCAGGTGCAGTCTGCGCTTGGCACGGGTTATAGCGACATACGCCAGTCGGCGTTCTTCCTCTATCTCCATCGCGTCCATCATCGAGCGGTAGCCGGGGAAGATATTTTCCTCCATACCTATTACAAACACCGTGTCAAATTCCAAGCCCTTGGCAGAGTGCATGGTCATCAGTACCACCCTGTCCTCGTTTTGCTCATAGCTGTCGAGGTCGGAGACAAGAGCGACCTGCTCAAGAAATTCCGACAGCCCGCAGCCCTCGTTTTCCTTGGCGAAGGTTATCATATTTGACTTCAGTTCGTTGATGTTCTCCAGTCTGACTTCTCCCTCCAGCCCCTGCGCCTTCAGCGCATCACGATAGCCGAACAGGTCCAGTACCTCGTCAATTATCGCGCCGTCCTCAATGTTATCGGCGGAGGCGGATAGCTCCATAAACGTCTCGCCCAGCGGCACCAGCACCTTTGCCTTTTTGGCAAGGGTGGGGAGGTTTTCGCTTTCCAGCAGCACATCGACAGGCGACATACCCATTCCGCGCGAGATGCGCAGTATCTCCTCCTGCGTCGCCGCGCCTATGCCGCGCAGCGGCTCGTTGACTATACGGGAGAATCTCACCTCGTCAAAGTTATTGTTCAATACGCTGAGATATGCGACGATATCCTTTATCTCCTTACGCTCGAAGAAGCGCACGCCGCCGATAATGCGATACGGTATACCGCTCTTTGCCAGCGCGGTCTCGACGGTGCGGGACTGCGCGTTGCTGCGGTACAGCACCACGTTGTCGCAGTAGCGTTTGCCCTCTTTCAGCGAATCCAGTATCTGCCCAGATATAAACATCGCTTCCTCCTGCTCGGTGGAAAAACGGGACAGCGTTATTTTCTCCCCCTTGCCGAGGTCCGACCACAGCGTCTTTTCCTTGTGCTGGGTGTTGTTGGATATCACCGCGTTGGCCGCGGACAGTATATTTTCGGTAGAACGGTAGTTCTGCTCCAGCTTTACCACCATCGCGTCAAACTGCTGCTCGAACGATAATATATTCTCGATAGTCGCCCCGCGGAATCTATAGATACTCTGGTCTTCGTCACCCACAACACACAGGTTGCCGTGTCCGCCCGACAGCAATGACACCAGCCTGTACTGCGCCATGTTGGTGTCCTGATACTCATCCACCATTATGTAACGAAAACGGGTCTGCCAACGCTCTAACACCTCGGGGCAGCTTTCCAGCAGCCGCACCGTTATCATAATAATATCGTCAAAGTCCAGCGCGTTCGCCCCCAGCAGGCGGTCGCGGTATTCGGTATATATATCCTTTGTCATAGACAGCAGATAGTCCTCGCCGTTTCTGCCCGCGGCGGAAAACTTTTCGGGGGTTATCAGCTTGTCCTTCGCGTGGGATATCATGGTCTGTACAGCTTTCGGCGACAGTGTCTTTTCGGACATATTTTTGTCCTTCATGATATTCTTTATCACCCGTAGGCTGTCGTCCGCATCATACACTGTAAAGTTGGACTTATACCCCATGCCCGGCGCCTCAATATCGCTGCGCAGTATGCGCACACACGCCGAGTGGAAGGTAGACGCCCATATTCCCTCTACCTCCGCGCCGAGTGCCAGCAGCCTTTCTTTCAGCTCGCCCGCCGCCTTGTTGGTAAAGGTCACCGCCAGTATCCGCCACGGCATAGCCTTGTCCACCGCGAATATATCCGACAGCCGCGCCGCCGCGTCCGCGCGGTCGATGGCGCCGTTCAGATAATCCTCGGCGAACTGTATGTCCGATTCCGACAGCTCGCGTTCGGCGGTGTTATTGTACGCGTCGCCGAACAACAGCAGGTTGGCTATGCGGTTTACCAGTACGGTGGTCTTGCCGCTGCCCGCGCCCGCGATGATAAGCACCGCGCCGTTTACCGCGAAAACTGCCTGCCGCTGGCGGTCGTTCATGTGGCTGAAATATTTTTCCAGCACCCGTCTTTTTAATGTGGTATAGTCCATTTGTCTCCCCCATATATCCGCAAAAAACCGCAGGGGCATAATGCCCCGCGGCTTTAAGATTTTGTAACTGATTATGCGGCTTAGTTGCCTGCGGTTGATGTATTGCCGGTATTATTAGGCGTGCCGCTGCCTGCCGTGCTGGCCGAGCCGTCAAGGTTGACAAACGGGTTTACACCGTCGCCGATTATCTGCGGCAGCTTTCCGTCCCAGTTGGTTATCTTGAGGTAATCAATATAGCTCGGGCTGTTTGCCAGCTGCTCCTGCACCACCTCGATGGCGTATGCCTGCGCGTCCGCAGCCAGCTTGGTGCTGTCAGCCTCTGCCTGTGCGGCTATGACCCTCTGCTTTGCCTCTTCTTCCTTTTCCTTGGTCTTGTTCTCCATCTTCAGCGCGTCCTGCTCTGCGATTACCTTGCCCTGTATCGACTCTTCAAACGCCGAGTCAAAGCTGAGGTTTTCTATAGCGAACGCCGCCACGATAATTCCGCTCGGGGCAAGCGCGTCAGTCAGCGCGTCCTGTATCTTCTGCTGTACGTCCGCACGGGACTGTACTAAGTCCTCCGCCTTTATCTTGCCTATCTCGTTTTTGGATATCTTAGATACGTTCTGTACCAGCAGCTTGCTTTCAACATTCTCGATACCGACTGTTCTGATTATGTCGGACAGCATAGAGGTGTCATAGTAATAGTTCAGCTTCAGCCGCAGCTCTTCAACGTTCTGGGTGTCGCTGGTGTATGCGTCCTCGGTGGTGCTGTATACCTGCTCGCGGATATCTACCTGACGTATCTCCTCAACAAACGGTATGCACATATTCAGTCCCGGGCTGAGGTTGTCCTGCGTTATCTTACCGAAGGTGTACTTCACCCCGATAAAGCCCTCGTTTACTATCGTAAAGCTGTTGATAACGACCACCAGTACGATAACCACAACGAAAATGATCGCCGCGATTATACCCGCTTTTTTACTGCTTACCGGCTTGGGGTTGTTCTCGGTAGAAAATTTAGTCTGTGCCATAATTTTTCCTTTCTCCTGTTAAAATATCTTAGCTGCCGACAAGCTCTGAATACTTGTCCTCGACAACTGCTTTTACTTCATTTTCCTGCTCGTCCGGCAGCTCCTTCAGCTGTCTGAACGCCTGTGCCAGCATCAGCTTGATACGGTTGACCTGGTTTACCTCAGACGCGCCGGGGTCATAGTCAACGGCGATGATGTTGGACTGCGGGTTCTGCCGTCTCAGCTCGCCGATGATGCCCTTGCCGGTGACGTGATTCGGCAGGCAGGCAAACGGCTGCATGCAGATAATATTGTTTACGCCGCTGTGGATAAGCTCTATCATCTCCGCGGATAAGAACCAGCCCTCGCCCGCGATGTTGCCGGTGCTGACTACGCCCTCTACCAGCTTTCTCATCTCGCTTATCTTCATAAACGAACCGAACTTAGTACCCTCTATCGCCTTGCGGTAGGACTTTTGCATCCACTCGATAAAGTGTATTGCCGCATTGGACAGCTTGTACCGTGCGTCGGACACCGTCAGCAGCTCGTGCCGCGAATTTGCGTGGTCACAGATGTAGTAGATGAATCCCATAAGGTCGGGTACTACCGCCTCCGCGCCCTCGCTCTCTACTAAGTCTACCGCGAAATTGTTTGCCGCTGGGTGGTATTTTACCAATATCTCTCCGACCAGACCTACCTTGGGTTTTACAATATCAAGGCAGGGTATCGAGTCAAAGTCCTTTACTATCGCGCGGACATTCTTGTTAAAGCGTCCGATAGACAGGTGCTTGATATCCTCGCGCAGATAGGTGTTCCACTTTTCGTACATCGCGTTTGCCGCGCCCTTTTCCACCTCGTAGGGGCGCACCTTGTACAGACAGCGGCAGAGCACGTCGCCGTATATCAGCGCCATAAACGCGCGCAGCATCATAGATACCGAAATGCTGAAGCCGGGGTTTTTCTCCATGCCGACAACATTCAGCGATATCAGCGGGATGTTGTCCAGCCCCGCGTCCTTCAGCGCCTTTTTCAGCATACCGACGTAGTTGGTCGCCCTGCATGCGCCGCCGGTCTGGGTGATAAGCACCGACACGTTGTCCTTGTCGTATTCGCCGCTGTTCAGTGCGTGCAGCAGCTGACCTATCGTGATTATCGCTGGATAGCATGCGTCGTTGTTGACGTATTTCAGTCCCTCGTCCACCACCTGCTTGGAATAATCCTTCTGTATCACGATATTGTACCCGCAATAGCGGAACGCCGCCTCCAGCAGCTCGAAATGCACAGGGGACATCTGCGGGGCGATTATCGTGTGGTTTTTCTTCATCTCTTTGGTAAACAGCGGCGGCTTTTTGTACGGCTTGAACTCGCCTGTGGGCTTTACGCCGTTTCTCTCCCGCTCTTCCATTACCGAGATAAGCGAGCGCAGACGTATCCGCGCAGCGCCGAGGTTGTTCACCTCGTCTATCTTCAGCACCGTATACATACGGTCATAGCCCTGCTGGAGTATTTCCTGCACCTCGTCGGTGGTTATCGCATCCAGTCCGCAGCCAAAGCTGTTCAGCTGTACCAGCTCAAGCTCGGGCGTTTTGCCGACCAGAGACGCCGCCGCATACAGACGGGTGTGATACATCCACTGGTCAACTATTCTTATCGGACGCACAATATTTCCGAGGTGCGCTACGCTGTCCTCGGTCAGCACCGCAAAGCCATAGCCGTTTATCATCTCGGGTATGCCGTGGTTTATCTCCGGGTCAACGTGATAGGGTCTGCCGGCAAGGACTATGCCCTTTCTGCCGGTCTCTTTTAACATTCTGAGGACTTCCTCACCCTTAGAGCGTATATCGTCCTTAAAGCGTCTGTCCTCTTCGTACGCAGCCTTCAGTGCCGGACCTATCTCCGCGCCGCCGATACCCAGCGGGTGGAACACCTCGATGAGACGCTCCAGCATCCTGTCCTCATCATATATCGGCAGGAACGGGTTGAGGAAGGTAACATCCTCCTCCCTCAGCTCGGGTACGGAGTTCTTGATTACCTCGCTGTAGGTCGCCACAACAGGGCAGTTATAGTGGTTGTCGCCGCCTCCGCCGTTGTCCATTTCATACGGCAGAGAGGGGTAGAAGATAAACTTCACCCCGTCGTTCAGCAGTGACATTATATGTCCGTGAGAAAGCTTTGCGGGATAGCATACCGACTCTGACGGCATTGTCTCTATGCCTAGGTCGTATATGTCACGTCCCGACTTCGGCGACAGCTTTACGCTGTAGCCGAGCTTGGTAAAGAACGTAAACCAGAACGGATAGTTCTCGTACATACCCAGCACACGCGGCAGTCCTACAACGCCGCGCTCTGCCTTGTCCTCCGGCAGCGGCTGATAATCAAACAGCCGATTATATTTATATTCAAACAGGTTGGGCAGGTCGGATTTTTTTGCTCCGCCGCCCGCGCCGCGCTCGCAGCGGTTGTTGGTGATAAATCTTGTGCCGTCGTCAAAGCGGCTGATGGTCAGCAGACAGTTGTTAGAGCAGCGTCCGCAGCGCGCGGTGGTCTTGGTGATATTAAAGCTGTCAAGCCTGTCCGCAGTAGCTATGGTGCTGCCCTTTCCGTCGTCGCGCTCGATAGCAACCAGTGCGCTGCCGTAGGCACCCATAAGGCCCGCCTTATCGGGTCTTACAACTTCACGCTCGCAGGTCAGCTCGAACGCGCGCAGCACCGAATCGTTGAGGAATGTGCCGCCCTGCACGATTATCTTATCACCCATCGCCTTGGGGTCGCGTATCTTTATTACCTTGAACAGCGCGTTCTTTACTACCGAATAAGACAGTCCTGCGGAAATATCCGCTACGCTGGCACCCTCTTTCTGCGCCTGCTTTACACGGCTGTTCATAAACACCGTGCAGCGCGAGCCGAGGTCAACGGGATTTTTAGCGTCCAGTCCTATTTTGGCAAACTCGGAGGATTCCATACCCAGTGCAGCCGCAAAATTCTGTATAAACGAGCCGCAGCCGGACGAGCACGCCTCGTTCAGCAGTATGCTCTCTATCTCGCCGTTTCTTACGCGCATGCACTTCATGTCCTGTCCGCCTATGTCCAGTATGAACTGCACACCCGGCAGCACCTTTTCCGCCGCCTTATAATGTGCCATTGTCTCTATCTCGCCAAAATCTACCTTCAGCGCGGCTTTTATCAGATGCTCGCCGTAGCCGGTCGCGGTGGATTTCGCTATGTACGCGCCCTCAGGCAGCTTTGAATATATATCCTGCAATATACCTATAACGGATTTGAGCGGGTCACCCATATTATTACCGTAATAGGAATAGAGTATGTCTCCGTCCTTGTTGGTCAGCACCGCCTTGGTGGTGGTAGAGCCTGCGTCTACACCGAGATAGCACGCGCCCTTGTGCGCGGACAGATCCTTTACGGGGATAACCGACTTTGCGTGACGGGCGATGAACTCCTCACGCTCCTGCTCGTCCTTGAACAGCGGGGCGAGACGCTCTACCTCATGCACCTCTACCGCCGACAGCGTGGTCAGCTTTTCACGCAATGCTGATGTCTCCGTCTCGGCACGGTTGTCCGAGAAGGACGCGCCCATCGCCACGAACAGGTTGGCGTCCTCGGGGAATATGATATGCTCGTCGTCCAGCTGTAGGGTCTCGATAAATCTCTTTCTCAGCTCGGACAGATAATGCAGCGGTCCGCCCAAAAACGCGACATAGCCGCGTATCGGCTTGCCGCAGGCAAGCCCGCTTATCGTCTGGTTTACCACCGACTGGAATATCGACGCGGCGACGTCGCTCTTCTTAGCGCCGTCGTTCAACAGCGGCTGTATGTCGCTCTTGGCAAACACGCCGCAGCGGGACGCGATGGGGTATATCACCGTGTATTCCTTGGCCAGCTCGTTAAGCCCTGTGATATCGGTGTTCAGCAGGGCCGCCATCTGGTCGATGAACGCGCCTGTGCCGCCCGCGCAGGTGCCGTTCATACGCTGTTCTACACCGCCGCGCAGATAGGTTATCTTTGCGTCCTCGCCGCCAAGCTCGATAGCGACGTCGGTCTTGGGGATAAGCGCCTGTATCGCCTCGGTGCCTGCGGTAACCTCCTGCACAAAGGGTATATCCAGCCAATGCGACACCGAGATACCGCCCGAGCCTGTTACCGCAACGGTAACGGTATCGTCCTTCACGGTATCAAGACAACCGCCCAGCACCTCGGCAATGGTCTTTTTGATATCGGAATAGTGCCGCTGATAGTTTTTGTATATCAGTTTTCTTTCGTCGTCGGTCACCGCTATCTTTACGGTGGTAGAGCCGACATCCAATCCTATATGTAGCATCCTTAACCTCAATTTTACACAAAATACTTCCCTGACCGCATAGTGCGACCAGTATACTAATTATACACTATACAGCGGATAATTGCAAGTAAAAAATAAAGGAAATTTGTTAAGAAAAATTTTGTTTTTCCGTTGCATTTTTCTGTACGATGTGGTACAATAACTATCGGCTGTTTAGAAATAACCCGAAAGGACGGATAAAATATGATAACTGTTTCGGATTTAGCGATAAATTTCGGCGGGCAGACGCTTTTTAAGGACGTCAACCTGATATTCAACGCAGGCAACTGCTACGGCGTTATCGGCGCGAACGGCGCGGGCAAATCCACATTCCTGAAAATACTGTGCGGCGAGCTTGACCCCGCGGCAGGCAGCGTAAACATACCCGAGGGGCTGCGTATGTCGGTGTTAAAGCAGGACCACTTTGCCTATGACGAATACACCGTGCAGGAGACGGTGATAATGGGCAACGCGAGGCTATACGAGATAATGAAGGAAAAGGACGAGCTGTATGCCAAGGAGGATTTCTCTGAGGAGGACGGCGAGAGAGCCAGCGTGCTGGAGGGCGAGTTTGCCGAGCTCGGCGGCTGGGAGGCGGAAAGCGACGCGTCCAAGCTGATACAGGGACTGGGACTGGACGAGGAAATTATGTATTCTCAGATGTCAAGCCTTGCCGGCAACGAAAAGGTGAAGGTGCTGCTGGCGCAGGCACTGTTCGGAAATCCTGATATTATCCTGATGGACGAGCCTACCAACCACCTTGACATCGACGCGGTGGCGTGGCTGGAGGATTTCCTTGCCGAGTATTTCGGCACGGTGATAGTGGTATCCCACGACCGTCATTTTCTCAACAACGTATGTACCCACACAGTGGATATAGATTACGGCAAGATAAAGATGTATGTCGGCAACTACGAGTTCTGGTACGAATCCTCTCAGCTTATCCAGCGCATGTTAAAGCAGCAGAACAAGAAGGCCGAGGAAAAGATAAAAGAGCTGGAGACCTTTATCCAGCGGTTCTCCGCCAACAAGTCAAAGTCAAAGCAGGCGACCTCACGCAAAAAGCTGATAGAAAAGCTGACGGTGGAAGAGCTGCCCGCGTCCAGCCGCCGCTATCCGTTCATCAGCTTTGAGGCGGACCGCGAGATAGGCAAGGATATACTGACGGTGGACGGACTGACCAAGACCGTTGACGGCGTAAAGGTGCTGGACAACGTCAGCTTTACCGTCGGCAGGGGCGACAAGATAGCCTTTGTAGGCGAAAACGAGATAGCGGTCACCACGCTGTTTAAGATACTCAATGAGGAAGAGCAGCCGGACTCCGGCAGCTTTAAGTGGGGCAGCACCGCCAGCGTAAGCTATTTTCCGCAAGACAACACCGCGTTTTTTGAAAACTGCGACAAGTCTATAATAGACTGGATACGCCAGTACTCCAAGGATGAGACTGAGACCTACCTGCGTGGATTTTTGGGCAGAATGCTGTTCTCCGGCGACGAAGTATACAAGCCGGTCAAGGTACTGTCAGGCGGCGAGAAAGTGCGCTGCATGTTCTCGCGCATGATGCTGTTCGGCTCTAACGTGCTGATACTTGACCGCCCCACCAACCATCTCGACCTTGAGAGCATCACCGCCGTAAACAACGGACTGCGCGACTTTAAGGGCAATATCCTGTTTGCCTCGCACGACCGCGAGATAGTACAGACCTCCGCCAACCGCATAATAGAGCTTGCCGAGGTAGGCTGCTATGACAGGCAGGGCACCTATGAGGAATATATCGAGTGGAGAAAACAAGCCCACGGCGGCAAATTTACGTTATAATAAAGCCCGCCGCTGATATGAAAGCTATATGTCTATCATTGAGGGAGCCCCTTTTGTAAAAGGGTCTCCCTCATACTCCCTCCCGAAAACTTTTTAACATTTTCTTTCCGATGGGGCATATGCCCCATCGGAAAGAAAATACTGAAAGTCTTTGGGAAGGGGTACGGGGAAAACCTTTCTACAGAAAGGTTTTCCCCGATAAAACAGTATTTGTTTTCATATCAGCGGCGGGTTTTATTTAATTCAACCCAAAGCTGACTGACAGGGCGTTGTCTACCCTGCTCATCGAGCCGGTGTCCAGCTCTCCCATACGCTCTTTAAGCCGCTGTTTGTCAAGCGTACGTACCTGTTCGAGCAAGACTATAGAATCCTTTGCCAGCCCGCAGCTGTCCGCGTTTATGGAAATATGGGTGGGCAGCCTGGATTTATCCTTTTGGCTGGTTATCGCGGCGGCGATGACGGTCGGGCTGTGTTTGTTGCCTATGTCGTTCTGAACTATCAGCACCGGGCGCAGCCCGCCCTGCTCGCTGCCTACTACCGGACTTAAGTCCGCATAATAAATTTCTCCTCTTTTGACAAGCATAATATTATCCCTTTCGAAAATCAAGACGGCGTTTTCAAAAATATACGCCGGAATAAATGTACAATTATATTTTTAACTGTGCCGCGCGGTTTATTCAACTCGAGGAAAAAATACCCGCGTGGCGTACGTTGTCCCCGTCAGCCTGTCTGTAAGGCTATCACAGGGTCTATATAGTTTATTATCCGGCGCGGATTTTGTTGAATGAGGTCGGCTGTAATCGGCTCATACTTGACTTTATACAAAGAAAAATATATAATATAATCAAGCATTACGCTTATATAACTTTACAAAGGAAGAAGCTTATGAAAAAAATAAAACCAATACTCGCGGCAATTCTCGCCGCGGCATGCTGTATCTCTTTTGCGGCGTGTGATACGGCGGGTACAGAAAGTCAAAGCACGGACAACTCGTCGTCAAGCGATGTATCGGTGACCGACGCATCATCGACAGCAGAAACCTCGTCCGAGGTTCAGGAGAGCAGCGACACAAACGAAAGCTCGGACCCTGCGGACGAAAGCTCTATCCCCGATGAAGAAAAAACAGAGGAGCAGATATACGACGAAATGGTAGAACGTTCATTGATGACCACCGGCGACCCCGGCAGAATGGCGCAGGTGATAAACAAGCTGGAAAATAACGAAGAGGTTACGGTGGCGTTCCTCGGCGGCTCTATAACCGAGGGCATGACCGCCGGCGCAGAGCTGTGCTGGGCAAAGCTGACATATGATTATCTTTGTGAAAAATACCCCGACGCAAAGATAAATTACGTCAACGCCGGTATGAGCGGAACACCCAGCATACTCGGCAACATCCGTCTGCAAAGAGATGTGCTGGACCACACCCCCGACCTTGTGTTTGTGGAATTTGCGGTAAACGACGGCATGGAGCAGATATACAAGGACAGCTATGAGGCGCTGGTAAGAGAGATATTACAGCAGGAAAACGACCCTGCGGTGGTGCTGTACTTCACCGTAATCAAGAGCGGTCACACCTGTCAGAGCACCATGGCGCCGATAGGCGAAGCATACGGTCTGCCGATGGTATCGCTGAACAATGTGTTAAAGCCGGAATTTGAAAGCGGCAGAATGACCTGGGAGGATTATTCCGATGACGAGTCCCACCCCAACGTATGGGGACACGCAATGACCCGCGACCTTATCGCGTATATGTTTGAAAAGGTTGACGAGGCGGTAAAGGCATCGGAAAACACCGAGATAGCCCCCGTCCCCGATGAATGGGTATACGGCGACCGCTTTGAAAATATGCAGTTTACCGACCGTGTATACAACACCGACCTGATAAAGATAACATCTACCGGCTCGTTCTATGAGAAGGATACGCTTAACCAGTTCCCTAACGGCTGGGAAATAAAGGGCAGTGTTGAAAATATGTCCGACCCGTTCGAGTTCACCTTTACAGGTGATAACCTGTTTATGCTGACGCTTTGTGCCAACAGCGATGTGTACGCGGATATACAGGTAACCGTTGACGGCGAGGAGGTCGGCATATTCCCCACAAGCTCGCCCAACGGCTGGAGCAACCCCGAACAGACGCTGATATTCAGCGGTGAGAACAAAGAGCATACCGTCTCGCTGAAGCCGATTGCCAAAGAAGGAAAAACAGCAATGTTTGCAAACCTTCTCGGATTTGGTATTACTAATTGATTTATTGAATATAAAAAAGCGGGCTGACAAATGTCAGTCCGCTTTTTTATATCATTTTTACTCGCTCAGCAAGGCTATCGCAGCCTTGTATTTTTCACTGCGTTCTATCGCCTTTTCATCCACAACGCTCAGTCGGGTGAGGTCGCTGTTATGCCGCAGGTCGGCAAGCTTTACAGCCTTGGCGATGGGGTTGCTTTTTATCCTCTTGATATATTCCGTATACGGTACTGCAGGGTCATGTGTCAGCAACGCCAACGCGCCGATGACTTCTTCCGAAAAGCCCATATCTCTCAGATCATCAAGAGTATAGTCGGTGTCCTCCGCCACGTCATGCAAAAGCGCCGTGATGACCGTCTCCTCGCTGTCCATCTGTTCCGCCAGATGAAACGGGTGGAAAATATACGGCATACCGCTTTTGTCCTTCTGCTCTTTATGCGCCTCAAAGGCGAGCAGCATTGCCGCCTTGGTCTTTTCGGTATAAATCATTACAGCTCCTATTAAATCAGTACCTTCTCAGCTTCTGCACAGCCACCATAACAGCCGCTGCCGCAAGATTGTATATTGTCAGCACGGTAGGCGTCAGCAGGAAGGTCTGCTTGAATGCCGTCATCAACAGCACCAGCACAACGCCGAGCGCCGCGCATGCCGTCATTATCGCACCGGATATCGAGAATACCCTCATCAGCGACTTTGCGGTCAGTATGCCGCGCGCGAGCGAGGTAAATGTACCTCCGCAGGACAGCCCTCCGCTGCCGCGCGAGGTGTACTTAGTACATTCGTCATACTCCTCATGCGCGCCGTGCGGCAATATCTTTATCAGCTCGGGGTCTAACTCGAACATATCCGCCAGCTTTTCAACGGTCACTATAGAGTCGGTGGTGCGTACGATTATTGCTACATTTTCCTTCTGCAATGCCTGTAGGCTGCTCTTTATCTCGTGGTTGGCGGTCATGCATATAATGAACATCGCCACTACTTCTCCGCCCACCGCGAGATATACTACCTCGTCACTATCCGCCGCGCAATGCTTGCGCTCGGACTTTGTAGAGGGCAGCTCGATATGGTGGGTGGTCATCAGCGCCCTGCCGCCGAACATCACACGCCGTGTGCCTATCCAACCGGTGACGCCGCTGTTGTCCTCATAAATGCAGCCGTCCACCTTTTTCAGCAGCTCTTTATCGCCCAGCGTCACGTCATAGAACGCGTAGGACAGTATTCCGTCGGTGTGTATCGCAAGGCTTGCCGCCATTACTATTGCCTCGTCTATGTTGACGGAGGTAACGGCGTTCTTCCTCTGGCATATCTTTACGCTGCGTATTACCGCGCTGCCCGCGGGGAACAGCGTCTTAGCGTCGGTCATAACGGTATTTACCGCGGAAAACTCGCTTGCCGCCTCATATCCCAGCAGTGCCGCGTTGTTTTTGGACAGCTGCTTTGAGGTCGCGCTTAGCGGGCGGTTTATCATCAGCATTACTGAATACGGCGCGGCTATCGTCGCCGCCGCTATACCTGCCGAAAGTGCCCAAAACAGCGGATTTTCGCTCGCAACAGAAACATCAAATTCCGCGCCGAACAGGTTGAAGTAACCAATCAGTCCCGCGATAAGACCCGCCGCCAGCGAGCCTATTACCAGCTTGCCGGACAGTCTGTCCGCCGCGTCGTCGCAATAGCTGGATTTAAGAAAATCAGTGAGAAATTCAGTCTTTCTCATTACCGCCAGCACCGGCACACGATCGGTAAGCCCCTTTGTAAACATGGACACCGACGCGTCGTTTTCCACACGCTGGGCGTAATATTTCTGACTGTCGCCGGAGATAAAGCGGAAGTTGCGCTTTGCCCGGACTATCATATATATCTTTCCTGCGGTGTTGAACATCAGTGCCACCAACGCCGCGGAAATGTAAATGAACATATGCCCTATCCGGAATGACTGCATATCCACCAGCGCAGCCACGCCGCCAATCAGCGACAGCACCGCGGTAAACGCGCAGACCGAGTCGCAGTCAGGCTTTCCGGTTATCAGCTTCAGCATACCGTTGCTCAGCGCGGTAGAGCATACCGCAAAGCCCAGCACGCCCAGCACCAGATGGACATACAGCAGGCTCTCGACGTCCGTCATGCGATTGACGAAATTCAGCGCGTCCAGCCCCAGTGTACCGAACAGGTTAAAGTCGTTCAGCATCGCCACGATAACGCTCAGCGCGGTGATTATCACCAGCAGCGTCATCCTGACCTTCAGTCCCTTATGGCTGGCACACAGGTCAGCCCATATCTGCCCGGTGCTGTCAAAATCGTCGAACTCGTCCTCGTTATCCTGTGCGTTATCCTCTTGCTCCGTGCCGGATTCGTCCTCCAGCACAAAGTCCTTTATCTTGTGCTTTTTCTCCGCGCCCAGCTCTGCCAGCCGTTCTTCCTCCACTACGGGGTTTTCTTTCGGCAGTGCGCCGGTCGCCTCTATTATCTGCTTTTTATAATCAATGTTCAGCGGATGCGCCACCGCCGACGGCTTGTTCTTTATATTTGTCAGCGTGATCGTGCGGTGCGCCCTGATGTCGGATTTGCGCTTTTCCTCCATCGACTTGTTCAGCTTGTCGATAAGTGAGGTGTTAGGCGGCTTTTTCGCTACGTATTCCTTTACCTCTTCGCTCTCGTTTATCTTCTCCGCTATCTTGGTGGACGACGGGGGCAGCTGCTTTATCTGCTCTGCCTTGACGTCCTGCGTGTTGCCGCGGAACATATGGCTGACGTCCTCGGCGGGGAATACCTCTTCTTCCTCTGCCGACGACTCGGCAAATACCTTTTCCTTTACCTCTATCGGGTTGACAAGGTCCAGCATCGCGTCGGGGTCGCTGTTTTCTCTCTCTTTTTCCAGCAGCAGCTCGCGCTTTTGCTCTTCCTCCTGCTGCTTTCTCAGCACCTCGGTCTGAGAGGGCTCGGGCTTGGGTGCCGGTTTCGGCTCGGGCTTGGGCTCAGGCTTTGGTTCCGGCTTAGGCTCGGGCTTGGGCGGCTCGTCCTCTTCGTCGTCGACGGTGGTTATCAGCTCGCTCTCGGCGGCGGATATCGCAAACTTCTCGGTACCCGCCAGCACCGACTCTACCGCATAGCTTTTGTTTTCGGGGGCGGCAGGCTCGTCCGGATTATCCTCACGCTTCGCCTCGATATCGTTCAGTACGTCGGTATACGACAGGTCGGGGACAGACTTCCCCGCGTCTGACGGTGTATCGGCGTCGCGGGATTTTTTCGCGTCCAGCTCCGCCAGTATATCATCTATCGAATAATCTGCCATATTATTGTTTCCTTTCAGCTTTCTTCTCTCTGCCGCGGACGTACTCGTACATTAAAATACCCGCACTTACCGACGCGTTGAGAGAATTGACCTTTCCGAACATCGGCAGGGACACTATCACGTCACAGTTTTCCCTTACCAGTCTGCCCAGACCGTACCCCTCCGAGCCGATAACCAGCGCAGACGCGCCGTACAGCTCTGTATCGGTGACGGACACGCCGTCCGCCTCCGCTCCGTATATCCATATATTTTTCTGTTTCAGATATTTCAGTGTTTCGCACAGGTTGGTGACGCGGGCTATCTTTATCCATGCCGCCGCCCCCGCCGAGGTCTTGTACACCGTGGCGTTGACCGCCGCGCTGCGCCGCTTGGGTATTATCACACCGTGCGCGCCCGCCGCCTCTGCGGTGCGGATTATCGCGCCGAGGTTGTGCGGGTCCTCTATCTCATCGCATATTATTATAAACGGCGGCTCGCCCTTTTCCTCGGCAACAGCCAGTATGTCGTCAACCGTGCAGTATTGCACGCTGGAAAGCCGTGCGGCAACGCCGCCGTTCTTGTCCGTGCCGCACAGCTTTGTCAGCTGCGCGTTGTCAAGCGACTTGTATATTATCCCGTTTTTCCGTGCAACGGCTGCCATTTCTCCGAAGAAACGGCTGTCCTTTGCGATATATATCTCATCGATGGGGCTGCCTGCCCTGACCGCCTCGGTCACGGCGTTTTTCCCGAAAATCAGCTCTCCGGTCTCCGGCATCCAATCAATCCCTTTCCTTTTGCAGTCAAAGTATGACAAATAGTCTGTCAATATTATAATCCTTATTATTATATCATAATTTTCCGCCGATGTCAAATCGGCAAAAGTGCGTTTTTGCAAAAAATAACCGCCCGTGGCAGGGCGGCTGTTGTATGTTTAATAATCAGGATTGATGCTTCCATTGATATTATAATTATCAAACCTGATATTTTTTGTTATATATGTATACTTTTTCATCAGATCATAATTATCCGTCATAGCAAAAGGCTCTATCGCATCGGCGACATCATACCACAGACCTATCAGAATTCCCGCACTTACCGACCCGGAGATTGTCCCTCCCGCAGAGTAAAATTTCATCACATCCGTGCCGTAGTTCATAACATCATAACTATTCAACGCGAACACTTTTTCGCCGTTAGTATTTATTACGATACATTCATCCGTATCGGATACTATCGCCACCGAATAACCGTCGGGGGTAAAGCGGCTTATCCGTGAATATTCGTGCTTTAACGCATGTTCATCCAGAATATTGCCGTCCTTGTCAGCGTAGACCAGACACGGCATACCATTGGTACCGGTATCTAACGGGACAATATACATACCGCCGGTATACACGGGGGTTGTCTCGATATCAAAGGAATAATCCAGCGCGCCCAGCGACGTCACGTTCAGGTCTTTGTCAACAACGTAATATTCAGTATTCTCCACATCATAGGTAAACTCTCTATAGGTGATTTCTTCATTCCATATCATCACCGCGCCGGATATCTTGTTGTACCGGAGATAGTTTCCGAAAGTTTCCTGTTCGCTTGAAATCTGCACCGTCGACATAATACAAAATTCCTGCTCGGTCATCTTGCCCGTGCGGTAGTTCAGCACACGGAATTTATCTTCGTCGAGATTTCCCACTATAGCCAGTTCGTCGGTGCACAGCATGATATAGTTATACTCCGTGCCCTCGTCTTCGTAAAGTATCTCGCCGTCGTCGATGATATATCCGGCATAATGCCACAAGTCGTTGCCCGCATAGGTGACAAAGCCCGCCGCTATCGCGGTGCCTTCCTCGTATTTCGACCCGGTGATCCTTACTCCGACGCAGTCTTTCTTGCTGATAACTGTCTCGCCCGTCTCGGCGTCTATAAGATAGCCGACACAGTCATTGCTGACAAACGAGATATATTTTCCTACACTGTTCAGCCCGTAATAATCCGGCTCTAACCCGCCTGTCAGCGTCTTGTATATCTTTTTCCCGCTGTAGGTGTACAGCGTAGTGAACGGCGCGGTCGTATCGTGCAGCGGCTCGTCCGTACGCACCATATAGCCGACGCCGAGATCGTCTATTATTTTTCCCTCATGCTCCAGCTCTATCTCGCTGCCGTCGGGTCTTATTAACTTTCGCGCATAGGTCAGCGCGCCGCTTTCTTGATTATCCCAGCCATTCATCACCAACAGGTCGCCGCTGCCGGTAACGGTTATGTCATCATATTCAGGAGGTATAATAAACTCGCCGTTGAGGTCAATAATGCCGTATTTTTTGTTTATCGTAAAGCCGTATCCGTTATCCTCGCCAACCGATGCTATTATGCCATAGCTACCGTCGGACAGCTTGGCGATATAGCGTAGGCTGCCGCTGGTATATATACTGTCAGGGTCATCGGTGACGAGCGCGCTGTTGCTGTACTCATCAAGGTCTATGCCTCTGCCGAACTGTATATAATTTCCGTATTTATCGCGCCCTACCGAGCCGCTGAACAACAGCCCGCACTCGAACAACTCGCCGTCAACCATGCGTGCGTATTTTTCATAATGCTCTTTTACACCGTAAAAATCATAACCTGTATGATGCTCTTTCGCCCCGATATTGCTGACACTGCCGTCTGTGCTGATATCCTCGGCGGTCATCACGGTGTTGAACTCTTTATCGACAACCAGCAGCTTGCCGCTTGCGCTGTCATGTACCACCGCATAGCCGTCAGAGTAAAAATCGGTCGCGGTGTCGTATATTGCGGACTGCGCAATATTACCGTCCATATCCAGATAGCCGAGTCTGCCGCTTTCAACATCATAATACAGCGCATAGCCGTTTTGCGGCGCGAGAAATTCATACTCGGAGGAAAACAGCTCGTTAAACTCGGTGTCAATGCAGTAATATTTTCCGTCGTCCTTCAGCACCGCGGCATAGCCGTCATCGCTGAAGGCGGTTATCCGCTTATAATCTCCGTATACGGTGCCGTAAATGTCCGCATAGCCATAGCCGCCGTCCGGCAGCTTGACGCTTATCAGTCCGCTGCCCGCATAATTATCTGATTTTCCGGCAACCGTCACGTCGGTTATCTCCGCGCCTATCCTGCTGACCGCTTTGCGGTTGGTTGGGTCATATTTGCTGTTGCCGAAATCATGATCCATGAAGATAAAATCCTCGGTATACTTACCGGGATAATCGTATGTCTTTACGCTGTTTTGCTCCCTGCCGGTCAGTATATCTACCGTGCTATATATGACATAATCCTCGCCGTCCTCCACCGGGAAGAGCATTATACCCTCACACGCCGACTCAAAGTAATACGGTCCGTTGCTGTCAGTGTGTACCGTATAGCCGCCTATCCGATTCATCTTTTTATCATAAATGCGTACAATACTGTTTCTGTCTTCAAAAAAGTTTTCCGACAAATAAACGACTACAAATATCTCTGCCGCCTCGTAATATAAGGTGCTTGCGGTGCTGCTGCTTTCTCTGCCCAGCCGTCTGTCGGCGTAGGTGACGTCAAGCGGTCTGAAGGTCATATTGGCGTATACGTCATACATCGCATAGTCAAACTGACTGTCTAACGGATAGGTCTCATTCTCATATACCCCTGCGTGATTTATGCTTCCGGAATAATTGCCCATCCTGCTTGCCTCCGGCAGGTACACGCCGGGGTGAAGAGTATAATATCCCGCTTCGTTATCATAGCTGAACACGTTTTTCATCAGATATGTAATAGAATTGTCTATGCCGATATATCTGAATTCCGCAGTATCATACAACGGCTTGCCGTCTGTAGAGTACAGATGATTTTCTCCGTAGCTGCCAAGCTCCGGCACCTCTTCATCGTTGAGACGTACTTCTACCCTGCCGTTGTCAAACAGATTAACATCATCCTTATGTCCGTCAAAATCTCTGACGGTATACCCTGTCAGGTCGGTGTCGGAATAGAACATATCGGGATAGGCATAGTCCAGCCCGTCAACGATAACATTGCCCTCGGTGTTTATCAGCGCATAGCCGCCGTCACTCAGCACGTATGCAAAGCCGTCGGCGGAAAAGTCGGTGGCATAGCTGTACTGCGGCTGTATCACCGTTTCACCCGATACATTTATATAGCCTATCCGCATATCCTCGCCGAGATACGGGGCAAGCCCGCAGTTGAATATCCCGAACGGATATCCGCTCTCGAACAGCTTGCCGTCGGCACTGTAGGCGGAATATTTTCCTTTTTCCTTTACGCAGAAAATACCGCTCTTGTCCGGGGCGGAGATTATCTCGCCGCCGTCCTTTTCGGAATACAGGCGGTTCATGTTTTCGTCAAATACTTCCTTTACCGGCCTGCCGCCGTCCTCTTCATACAGTATCAGCCCCAGCACCGACGGTATATAGCTGTAATCCGCATATAATCCGCTTCTCAACTCGTCATATACTATGCCGTCAATGCGGGCAACGGTCACCTCGTAATATCCCGCTTTATCTGACAGCGTGAAAAACATCACAAGGTCATTATAAAACGCTATGCGGTCACATTCTTCCGGGTACGGCGCCGATGCGTCCAACATATTATTTACATCAAAGTTATACAGACGATAAGCTATCCTGTCCCCGTAATCGTACCGCGCGGTGAAATATTTCCCATGCAGCTCGCCGAGCGATAAGTTGTCCCCCGCACTGAACACGGTGCTGCCGTCGGACGCTATGATAATATCAGTCAGCGTGCCGTCAACGTACTCGCTCGCCTGTGCGTAGCCGCTGTCGTTAAAACCGTCAGCGTCCGCAAAGGTACGGTCAAACATCCGTCTGCCGGAGCTGTTTATGTAAAAATATCCGTCCTCTTTAGTGTACGCCAGCGCAATGCCGTTAGGGGCAAAGTCCGCTATTATCCTGTAATTTGCCGCCACCGCAAATTCTCCGTCGGCGTTTATAAAGCCGAAGCTGCCGTCTGCCGCCGCGCCCGCCAGCGCATTGAGGTCGTCGTTAAAGCTGAGCGCCGCGCTGTAGGCGGGCTGTATCTCAAACTCGCCCTGTTTATTTATGTAGCCCCACAGACCGTTTTGACTTACGGGCGACAAACCCATAGCAAACAGCGGCCTGCCGCTGCCGATATGGCTTGCATCGTCATTGCCGTTCAGCCCGAACAAATCAAACACAAACAACGCCAGCGCAGTGCTCGCAAGCACCGCAAGCGCGACTATCACAATGATTATGCTTTTCGCGTTAAAGCACGGTGCGGATATTTCTTCCTGCTCGGTCGTCCCGACGAACGCCGCGCAAAACGGGCAGAACTGCACATCCTCTTCCGTTTCTCTACTGCAGGACGGACAAATTTTGCTCATTATATTACTCCTTTGTTTTCGGAAACGCAAATAAATCTTTTATAATTATTTTATCACTCAAATGTGCTTTTTTCAATAGAAAAGCTAAAATTGTAACCTTTTTGTAATAATTTCCGCATTTTTATATTATTGCCAAATCTCGCCGACACGCAATTTTAAGCAAAAACCACGGCTTATTTTTTTCCGCCTGCCTATTGATTTTTTATTGAAAAAGTAGTATAATTTTAATAACTATACAAATAACACGGATAACGGTCTACCATCCGCAGAAAGGAGGTTTCCGCATGAAAAGAAAATCGCTTGCCGCTTTCGCAGGCGCGATAATAATAGCCTTCTGCACCATGCTGGGCGGGTGTGACGCTCATACAGACCCGAACAGCGGCTCATCGGTCACCTCCGCTGACAGCAGCACATCGGATACCTCCGTCAGCACCTCAGAAAGCACAGGCGGCACATCCGGCACAACGACCGGGGCAACTACTTCGGACACCACGTCCGATACAACGACATCACAGACTACAACGTCGGTGACTACTACAACAAATACGACCACCCCTGCGCCCGCGACCGACCCGCCAAAGACGGACCCACCCGCCACTGACCCGCCTAAGACCGATAAACAGCCGATAGGCACATCTCCGTCGTATGTTCCTACAGCCACCGCCAGCGGGACTAAGGTAAACAAGAACGACAATTTCACCATAGACTATTCCAACGCGAATGACGGCTACGTAATGGTCAAGCTGAACAAAGCGTCCGGCGGCACCTACAAAGTAATCGTACAGGTAGCGGGCGCGCAGTATGTGTATAACCTCGACTCAGGCGGAGAATACGCGATAATCCCCATGACGCAGGGCAACAACACCTATACGATATTTGCCGGAGAGGTAATATCCAACGGCAGTCTCGGCAATTATCTGTCGCAAGAGGTCAGCGTAACGCTGTCCGACAGTCTCAGCCCGTGGCTGATGCCGAATGCGTATTGCATGTACAACGCAAACAGCAAATGCGTGAAAAAGGCGAGCGAGCTTTGCGGAGGATTTACTGAGCTGGAAAAGGTAGAGGCGATATATAAATTCGTGATCAACAACACCTACTATCAGCCCACGGCGGAAAGCAGCGCGGACGGCTATGTGCCCGACCCCGACAGGACGCTTTCCAACGGCTGGGGGATATGCTTTGACTATTCGTCGCTGATGGCGGCAATGCTTCGCTCGCAAAAGATACCCACCAAGATAGTGGTCGGCTGGGCAGGCAGTACCTACCACGCATGGCTGAGCGTGTATATCATAGGTCAGGGCTGGGTAGACGGCATAATAAGATTTGACGGAAACACATGGACAAGGATGGACCCGACCTTCCTTGATGACGCGTACGGCACATCAAACTACCAGTCAATGGTAGACTATGTGGCAAACAGCGGCAACTACACCGATATATATTATTATTAAGGGGGAGACAACAGATGGCGAAAAACGATATCTACACAAACTCCGGCATATCCACGCTCTGCTCTGAGCTGGGCGTGATAATAAAATCAGGCATAACCGTCACCGACGGACTGTTTATGCTGGCGCAGGAGGAAGAGGACAAAGAGAAAAAGCGCGTGCTGGAAAAGATGCTGGACACGCTGGAGCAGGGCGGCTCGGTATACGACGCCTTCAGCAGCGCGGGCGCGTTTCCCTCGTATTTTCTTGAGATGATAGCGATAGGCGAAAAGACAGGACGTATCGAGGCGGTGCTGTTCTCGTTATCCTCATACTACGCGCGGCAGGACGAACTGTCCGGTGCGGTGCGCAGTGCGGTGATATACCCCGCCGCATTGCTGATAACGGTATTCGCGGTGATAGTGATACTGGTTACATACGTCTTGCCGGTGTTCAGCGACGTGTTCGCCCAGCTGGGGCTGACCATGTCGGATTCTTCAATGTGGATAATGACCACAGGCGCGCAGATAAGCCACATAGCGGTGATAGTTATCGCGGCACTTACCGCACTGCTGATAATAGGTGTGATACTGTACCGTATACCGGGATTTAAAAAGCTGGTGCTGTCCGCCGTGGCGCGCACCAAGACCGCAAAGGCACTGTACAGCGCAAGGTTTGCGAGCGCACTGTCCATGACATTATCCAGCGGTATGGACATTGACGAGTCGGTGGAGATGAGCGAAAAGCTGATAGAAAACCCCGTGATGCTGGCGAAGATAAAACAGATACGCAAGGACATGAGCGAGGGCAAGCCGTTCGTTGACGCAGTGGCCGCTGCCGAGCTGTTTTCAGGCGTATATACAAGGATGATAAGCATCGGCTTTAACACCGGTACGATAGACAACGTAATGGAGGAGATAGCCGAGAAAAACGAGAGCAGGGTTAATTCCATAATGCAGACGGCGGTCAGCCGCTTTGAGCCGGCAATGATAATCATCATGGCGGTGATAGTCGGCTTTATATTGCTTTCGGTGATGCTGCCGCTGCTGGGAATAATGACGGTAATAGGATAAGGAGCGCGTATGAAACTGAGACAAAGCGGTTTTGCGGCGGCACTGGTGAAAGACCTGCTTATCCCCGCCGTGATATGCGGTGTAGTGATAGCCGCGGTGGTATTCTCGATAAACTCCGCGAGCGGCAGCACCGCGGCGGAAAACGCCGAGATAACCGAACAGGGCATCCGCCGTGCGGCGATAGCCTGCTATGCGGCGGAGGGGATATACCCCGACAGCATGGATTATCTTATTGAAAATTATAATTTGAAGGTGGACACCGACCGCTTTCTGATACTTTACAGGTCGGTGGCGTCGAATATAATGCCGGACATACGGGTTTCGGCAAAAGGATAAACAGAACGGAAGTGACACGCATGAACGGGCGGGACACCGTAAAAGTAAATAAAAGCAAGCTGGACGTGATATTCGTGCTTACGCTGTTCATGCTGTTTGCAGCAAGTCTGCTGACAGTGACGGTCGCCTGCGCGCATATATACCGCGACTCCGGCGAGCGCATAAGCGAGCGGTTTGACAGCTCGACCGCCATAACTATGGTGGTGCAGAAGATACGCGCGTACGATCACGCCGGCGGTATAGAACTGATAGAGACCGACAGCGGCAACGCGCTGCGCCTTAACGAGGAGATAGACGGCACGGCTTATTCCACCTACATATATTACCGCGCGGGCGGTATATATGAGCTGTTCAACGCAGCGGATACCGAATTTGTTCCGGAAAACGGTATTTTGGTGATAGAGGCTGACGCATTTAAGATAGAGCAGGACGATAACGGAGCATACATAATCAGCGTAACGGTGAATAACAGCGCCGTCTCCCGACATGTCAATGTCAGAACAGGGGGGGCGGAGCAATGAACATCAAAACACATTCAAAGTCAGGCATTTTCCTTATCGAGCTGCTGATAATCATTGCGGTATTTGCGGTGTGCAGCGCGATATGCCTGCAGGTGTTGACAATGGCGGACAACGAGCTGCTACACAGCGAAAAGCTGACCACTGCGACCAATGCGGCCATTGACATGGCGGAATGCTTTAAATCGGGCGAATCCGCAGACAGCATCGTCGAAAGATATATGATGAATTATGACGGGACCATATTCGCGACACAGCGGCACAGCGAGTCTGTTAATCCGACCTTCAGGGGCGTAATTATTGCCGAGCTGATACAGCACAGTGAAAACGGCATTGATTATCTCGACATTACGGTAAAAGACGGCGACTATGAGTATATCAAGATCACCGCGGCAAGGCTGGGAGGATAAAGTTTGAAAATATACATTTTCAAACTTTGCGTTTTGTGCTTCGGGGACAACGTCCCAGATTTTGCACTGTGAATGGCGCATACGCCATTCACAATAATCGAACAGCATAAAT
>JAFLRX010000009.1 GCA_022511265.1 Eubacterium sp.
AGAGCACCTGCCTTTTAAGCAGGGTGTCCCGGGTTCGATTCCCGGGTGGATCACCAAAAATCGACAAATCTCGTCAGAGGTTTGTCGATTTTTACTTTTTCACTATTCACTCTTCACTTCTCACTGTTTTTACGGTCGATTTTTGGAAGTAATAAGTAATAGTGAATAGTGAAGAAGTAATACTAACCCTGCGGGCGCAAAAACAACCCTGCGGGCAACATTTAACCGTCCGCAGGGTTGTTGTTATTTATTAGCTTTCTTTATCGGTCTTAGTATCTGATAGCCCAGACCCTCGGGGTAGTGGCGCTGATAGCACTGACAGATATCTTCGTTCCATTCGTAACCGCTGCCGCCAAAGTCTTTATAATCTTTCAGGTCATAATTCCACGCAAGGTTTTCCACTCTGCCCATGACCTCGCCGTTGTCTTTCATATAATCAAACGGCGGATGATAGAAAACCATGTAATAGCTGCCCGGAAACTCTCTTATCTCAAATCCCTCAGGCACTACACCGTCATAATCCGCATCCACTCCGATGCCGTAAAAATATCTTCGTTCGCCGCGGTCGTTTTTCGTCCAGCCTGCCGTATGTCCCGTTACCACCGGATGTGAAACATCCCTCATGCTTTCGATTATCCCACACACTCTGTCGCAGTCATGATTTTCCCAAAAATCGCCGTACCCTAGGGCTTTTTCGTCCCATATGCCGATGTACTTGTGCGCCGGGATATATTCCACCCGTACGCGCGCTTCGGTAAGTGCAAATTCGCTCATTGTTATTCCTCCTTTATATAGCTTGTCATAATGCCAAGGGTGGAAAACTTCTTTACGTCCGAAAAGCGGAATGGGTACTTGTGAAACGCGAAAAGCGGCCGGTGTGCACCCGAAGGCCGCCGAAAAGGCTCTCGTCAGAGCCTCCTGCGATGAATACCCGTACTTTACGGCAATATCAATAATACGCTCTGATGTGTTTTTTATCTCCACAGCCGCTAAAGTCAGACGGCGTAAAGAAACATAGCTTTTTATCGTCATGCCGCATATTTCATGAAAGCGGACAGAGCAGTAATACGGCGAATAGCCTATCTGCTTTGACATCTCAAGCAGCGTCGGGCTTTCGGTGATATGCTCTTCTATCCAGTCGATCATTTTCTGTATAGATTCATTCCATTCGTACAAGCCGTTCCCTCCCTCAAAGCTATTGTACCATTATCGGCGGAGGAATATCTTGATATATGTTGTGAACATCAACGCTCTTGATACCAGGTGGGTACTATCCTTGTCATTCCGTCATACCAGCTCAGCACGTCATTCGCCTGATTTATCATCGTGTCTATCTCGCCCTGACCGAACGGTATCGCCCACGGCAGAGAGGACAAGGTGTTGCTGGAGATATACAGTGCCAGCAGCCGCCAAAATTCTTCCGGAACATCACCGTCAAAATAGCCGTCCACCATGCCGCTCGCAAAGCGCGGAGTACTCTGTGCGCACCATACTATGCGGTTAAACTCCTCCCACGGGTCGCCCCACTCAAAACGGTTGAAATCAATAATTACCAGTCTGCCGCCGTCCTCTATCATCATGTTGCCGATATGATAGTCTCCGTGCTGCATGCTCTGCGGACGGCCTTTAAGCAGGCGGCGGTTTTCGTTTGCATATTTGATGAACAACTCGCCATTTTCATATTTCAACGGGCAGTTGGTGTACATCTCTATCTTGCGGTCTATTTTGCGATTGAACATTGTCTCCCACTCCTCCGCGTCATCGGGTGCGGGGATATTGTGCAGCTGCTTTAGTATCCGCCCTGCCTCACAGCCGTAACGATACTGCTCTTCCTCCGACATGCCGGGTATAATATCCTCCGCGTCTGCTCCGTTAACACGGCTTTGCAGCGAATATACACCCTTTTCGCCGTCCCAGCCGTCCTCACATACGCCAAATCCCATGGGCATAGCCATCGGTATGCCCAAACGCGCGGCGCGCTGCATGTACTGAAACTCCTGTTTTTTGCGGTCATACTGCTCCATAGGCGAAAGTCTCAGCAGATATTCATTGCCGCCGCGTACGGCAAAGTATTTTTTGTCCGACGACCACCCTTTTGTTACCGGGGTGAGGGATGAAAATGATGATAATAACATATAGACACTCCTTTTTCAAAAAAGTATATAAATTTTAGCATACCATCCGAAAAAAGTCAACTATGAAAAAACAGCCCCACAGGGCTGCTTTTTCTTGGCGTTATGAATTATGCGTTAGCCTTATTCAGCCAGATATACGCCACGTCCAGCGCGTCGTACAGGCTGCCCCTCTCGCCGGATTTAGCGATTATCTCGCTTGCGGGTACGCTGGTCGGGTCGGTCGCCATGATCTGTACCCTTGTCTTATCGGCTACGTCAAGGTCTTTCACCTTATGCTGGGACAAAACGGTAAGCATTGCCACATACTTATCCGACATACTTCCGTAGTATATCGTATTGTCCTTTCTCACCAGCGGAAGTCCGCGGTAAGAGAAAAATTTCTGCTGTGCCATATTTTCACCCTTTCATAAAATATATAATATCAAATATCTTTTTATAGTATATTGCATCAATATTCTTCCTGAATATTTCCGCCGTTCAGTATCGCTTCAAAGTTCGTCTGATATCTCACACCATATACACGGCGCACCTTATAGCGCACCTGACCGTTGACCGCGATGATGCAGGTAAGGTCTTCCTCTGACGAATACAGCTCTACGGTGTCCACACCGTCGCCCTGCGTTCCGTCATGACTGCGGCGGTATTTGTACTCAAAGCTGCCTATCAGGGTATTGTCCTCGGTCAGCTCGCCGACATATATCTTCTCTGCGTGGCAGGAAAGCAGATAGCGGTAGAATGAGCGGAAATCCGGACCGTACAGCTGCTTTTCGCCGTCCAGTGTAAAGGTTGCTGTGTCGGAATCGTTGCCCACTATCTTTACTGTATGGCTCTCGCCCTCGCCGTTGGCAAAGGTAACGGTATCAATATTATAAATATACGGTGTAAGGAACTGGGTATAAAGTATATCGTCCACCGTTATCTTGACCCACGGCAGCTTGTCAATGGGGAACACATACACGACATCTCTGCCCTGCAGCTTGCCGTAATACCCGGTTATCTCATCGGTCACGGCACCCGTCTCAGAGTTGACCGCGTAAATGGCATTGCCTATGTCTATCTTTACTACCTCGTCGTTCAGCACCATGCCGGCACTGCAATACGGGTCGTCCAGCCCGTACTCCGCCAGCTGCTCCGCCGTCGGGTTGATAGCCTCTGCGGAGGACGCCACAAGCTCGAACAGACCGTAAAGTATGCCCATATCCTTTTCGTCGTCCGCCAGTACGTCGTGGTGGCTGGATATTTCATATCCTACATAGACGTTGGTGTTTTCCAGCTCGGGGTCTGCGTCGGGCAGCTTATCCAGCACGATGTCCCTGTCAAGGTCTTTTCTTGATATACGAAGTCTGCTCACCACGTCGTTATCGCCGTCAAAGCTTGGGATAAACCCGCTCAGCAGCATATAATCCAGATACTTGCCCTGTGAGAATAAAATATCATTCTCATTTACAAGATAGACCGTATCACTGTCGCCCAGCTTGAAATACCAGCCGCCCGCGCCCTCGTTCTTATTGCCGACGATGCATTTTATGCTGTCGTATTTTCCATCCTTGAAATCAAGGCTGAACTCGGAGGTAGGCTTATCAAGTCCGTATTTGCCGAGGTCGCCGGAGTTTTCCTCCACCTTCTGGAGTGCGGTCAGCTCTGCCGCGTTTTTCATCACCGTGCTGTATACGGCGGTGTTGGCGTAATCCTCCGGGATTTCGTCTATACCCCATTTTTCCATGCCGAGGCGGTTTATGGCAAACTCGCCGTTTTCGTTGCTGATAGTCAGCTTTGAAATATCATCCGCCGCATAGTTAAACAGATCCACCGACTCGTGTATATCCGGTGTGCTGCTTGTCTCTTCCTCGGGCCGGGGCGCTGTCAGCACCAGCGCCGTCACAGTCACACCGAGTACGGCTATGCCCGCGGCGGACGCCAGCAGTATTTTAGCATTTTTCTTCATTTAGGCGTATCTCCTTTCCTGCTGTCAGGATCACTTATGGATACGTCTGATCCAGATGATTATTCCCGCAATGATGATAACCAGCGGCAGCACAGCTACGAATATAACCACCATCGTGTTCTTCTGCGCCTCGGTTATCTCCAGCGGTACGGTGTCATAGGACTTCGGGGTGAGCGTCAGTCCCTCTTCCTTGCCGCTGCATACATTGAATATATTCATCATAAACTCCGCGTTGTTTGTAGCGGAGGTCATATACAATGTGCCGAACATCTCCATGCCGCCTATGGTGATAACTCTGCTGATGAACGGGTCAACACCCTCAAACCTTGTCTTGGTGGTCTGTACCGCCACCGGCAGAGACGACTTTGCCATACTGTCGTCCGGCTTCCAGTTATCGCCGGAATTTTGCGGCTTTACTACCGCGCCGTTATAGGTGGCCAGCAGCACCTGAGACTCTAAATTACTCTGTGCGTTGTTGTGATCCGACCAAAGCATATTTATCGCGCTCATATTATTAGTCAGTACAGGAGCGTCGCTGGCAAGCTCGGAGAACTCGCTGTCCGGCACCTGAAGATACTGGTATGTCGGCATCTCGGTCGCGGCATAATTGCCGTCGGTCTGGTATACGGTACCCTTTTGGACAGCCATGCCCCAGTCCTCCAGCAGCCCGTCAAGGTTGGGCGATTCGCCCAGCGCGGGATTGGAGACATATATAAGGTTCTTTTCAAATATACCTTTGTTGTCCAGCCAGTCATCCAGCTTAGTTACGTCCGCCACCGAATAATCGGAGGTCGGTCCGAATATGAACACAAAATCATATTCATCGCTTATCGAGGCGGAAAGGGTAATGTTCACGCTCTCAACTATATAACTGTTGGTTTCAAGCAGCTGCTCTACAACGGGGTTCTTTGTCTCACCGTAGCCGGTCAGCACCGCAACCTTTACCGGGTCAACGTCGGTGACGTTCATTATCGCGGATACTACTGCCTGCTCGCAGTTGGCCTCGACGCTTTCTATCTGCGTCATACCGTACATAAGGTACTGCTCGTTATATTTTATCGAAAGATAATCGTCATACGCCAGCACCTTTGCGCGGCTGGGTCCTGTGGCCTTGCTCTCAACGACTATCTGGTCAGCGGATATCGTCTGGGTATAGCCGGACTGAAAACCGGGGTTAGCCACAATGTCGATATAATTCAGCGTGATCTTGTCACTGCTGTTGGCTATTCTCTTTAGTATCTCATTGGTCTGATAGAAGTACGAGCCCGCGCCGGAAAAATCGCCCTCTTCGCTGGTAACGGTGATAGTTACTTCATCGGTGATGCCGGAAAGATAATCCACCGTGCTTTGCTCGATGCTGTACAGTCCCTCATCGGTGAGGTCAGCGGCAACGAAAAACCGCTCGCCCAGCAATGTGATAACAACATTTATCAGCACAACGAAAACTATGAATATTACGGTAAACAGCACCGAAAGGCTGCCGTATTTGAATTTTTTATTCTTAAACGGATTCAGACTTTTGCCGGTTTTTTTCTGCTTGTTCTCGGTTTTGACTTCAGTCTCGACAACCGTTTCTTTTTTCTCGTCCATTCTTTAACTCCTTAGTATAAATGCTTACGACCAACGCCTTTTCTCAAGCACCCTTACGGTGAGGAAAAGGAATATTCCGATAACGCTTAAGAAGAATATCACGCTGGAAAGGCTGAATATTCCGTTGGTTATCTCGGCATAGCGCGAATAGATGGATATGCTTTCAAACGCAGTCCTGAAAATACCGGAGGGTATCTGATTTACCAGCGTGTCCAGCAGCAGCACCATAAGGTTGATGAAAAAGCTGCCTATCGCCGCTATCATCTGGTTTTCGGTCAGTGCCGAGACGAAAAGTCCGTCCGCGACGAATATACCGCCCAGCAGCAGCAGACCTACCGTGTTGCCCCATATCGGCAGCCAGGAGACCTTGGCAAAGGTGGACATTATAAAGCCGTATATCGGCATAATCGCTACGCCCATCGCAAAGATAACGTACGCGGAAAGGAACTTGCCGAACACCAGCGAAAACAGGCTGACAGGCGCGGTCAGCGTCAGCTGGTCGGTCTTCTGCTTTTTATCGTCCGACAGCAGTCTCATGGTCAGCAGCGGTACGAATATCATCAGCACCATAAACATCATCAGGAACACGGTGGACATATCGGTAGAGCCGACGTCCAGCGAAAAGATCCAGAAAAACAGTCCCGAAAAAGCATAATATATCGCAAGGAACACATATCCCAGCGGCGAGGTGAAATATGCCCTGAATTCACGTCTGAATATTGCCAGCATTTTTATCCCCCTCCTTACGCTTTATCGGCAAGCCTGCTGTTTATGCTTGCCTCTATCTTGTCGGCGTGTCCGTACATATCGCCGGTGGTTATCTTCAGGAATATCTCCTCCAGCGTCAGCTCGCTGGAGCGCATCATCAGCAGCGGATAGTTGCGTGACGCGAGCTTTTTGGATACGTCTCTGCGGATGTCGCAGCCGTCCTTACCGGTCAGGTAGAACTCCGCAACGCCCGGCTCGATGTTTTCTTTGTTTATTCTTACCTCTTTCATCTCGGGTATGGATGAAAGCAGCTTCTTTATCTCATTGGGGTTGCCCTCTGCCCTTACTATCAGCTTGTGGTCGTTGGAGAGGTTCTTCACCAGCTTTTCCGAGCTGTCGTCCGCCACTATCCTGCCGCGGTTGATTATCACTATGCGGTCGCATACCGCCTGCACCTCGGACAGTATATGGCTGGAAAGTATCACGGTGTGGTTTTTACCCAGCTTTTTTATAAGTGTACGTATCTCGATTATCTGCTTGGGGTCAAGTCCGACAGTCGGCTCGTCCAGTATCAGCACCGGCGGATTGCCCACCAACGCCTGCGCCACGCCGACACGCTGCTTATAACCCTTTGACAGGTTCTTTATTACGCGCTTTCTCACGTCGGTTATCTTTACCAGCTCGCATATCTCGTTAAGGTGCGAGTTTATCGGCAGCTTGCACTTTTTCAGCCTGTAGACAAATTTCAGATATTCTTCAACGGTCATGTCAAGATAAAGCGGGGGCTGCTCGGGCAGATATCCTATCAGCTTTTTCGCCTTCAGCGGCTCTTCAAGGATGTCTATCCCGTTTATCATCGCTTTTCCGTCGGTGGAGGAAAGGTAGCCGGTGAGTATATTCATCGTAGTTGTCTTTCCCGCGCCGTTAGGCCCAAGAAAGCCCAGTATCTCGCTCTCGCCCACCTTGAACGAAACGCGGTCTACCGCCAGCTTGGCGCCGTATCGCTTTGTAAGATTTTGTACTTCGATCATTTGCTGCTCCTTAAGTGTTTTTGCCGCACTGCGGCAGTATATTAAATATTATAATTTACCAGCGTGACAATAAAGTGACAGGGCAATGAAATTATCTCTTTGCCTCGCTCTTGTCTCTCGCAAGCTGTTCTTTCAGCCCGTCGAGACTGTCAAATCTGCGCTCAGGGCGGATAAAGCGCTCCAGCGACACCCTCAGCGTCCTGCCGTACAGGTCGCCGTCAAAGCCGTCTATATGCGTCTCGCCCAACGGACGGTCTTTATAATCCACCGTCGGCTTTACCCCAATGTTGGTGACCGACCGATAGATAACTCCGTCTACCTCCACCGAGCTTTTATACACGCCGAATCTCGGCATAACTATATTATCGGGGAACAGCTGGTTTATCGTCGGAAAACCTATCGTCCGCCCCAGCCTGTTGCCGTATATGACCTCGCCCTCATAGCCGAACTCATATCCCAGCAGGCGGTTTGCCCTTGCTATCTCCCCGTCTTTTATCAGATTTTTTATCGCGGTAGAATGTACTATCTGCCCGTCCAGCGAAAACGGCGGGATTATCACCGTCTCTATCCCGTATCTGCCGCATATCCGCTTGAACTGCTCCGCGTCGCAGCCGCCGCCCGACCCCAGCCGAAAATCAAAGCCGCAGATGACGGTCTTTGCGTTCATTATCTTTACCAGCACACGGGAGACAAAATCCTCTGCGGTATAGTCTCTTACCGTGTCAAAATCGGGTGAGTAAATGTACTCCAGCCCGGTCTGTGCCAGCTTTTCCAGCTTCATGTCGTTGGACAGCAGATTTTCTATTTTCTCTCTTTTGGGCAATGCCGTGTCAGAATGAAAGGTAAACATCGCCGACGCCGCCTCATGGCGAAACGCCTCTTTTATTACCTCCATATGGCCTAAATGCAGCCCGTCGAAAAAGCCGACAGCTACCGCCGTAGGCGGCATATCTATAAGATTGTAGGTTATATCCGTCATGCTCTTTCTGTCCTTTTATCTAATTTCTATCTAATTCGTTACTTCCAGATATATGGGCTTTGCCCCGTTTTCGTTCGCTCTGACAAGCCCTAAAAACCGCCCGTCAGCGTCTTTTATTCGTATTATCCCGTCCGCGCCGCACAGCTTTTCCGCCAGCGCGTTCGGCACAGTGCCGTTTAAGAACAGCCGCGTCTGCCGCCCGTCCAGTATCTCCGTAGGACAGCCGTCAAACAGCCGCTCGGTAGGTATCAGTCTTGCTTTCAGTTGCTCGGGTGAAAGCTCTCTTAGTTCTTCCAGTTTTATGCAGTCAGACAGCGTAAAACCCGCCGACCTTGTACGCACCAATGCGGTCATTATCCCGCCCACGCCCAACGTCTTGCCTATGTCGGCGATAAGCGTGCGGATATATGTACCCTTAGAGCAGTCTATCAACAGCTCTCCGCTGCGATGCCGCTCGTCATAGCTGATAAGCTCGATACCGTATACGGTTATTTTTCGCGCGGCGCGTTCTATCTCGCCGCCGCTGCGCGCTATGTCGTACAGCCGCTGACCGTTTACCTTTACGGCGGAATACATCGGCGGTGTCTGTTCTATCCCGCCGATAAATTTATGTATTACATCTTCCAGCTCTTCACGGCTTACCGCTTTGTCGCTTCGCTCGGTGACCGCACCCCACACGTCCTCGGTGTCGGAGACTGCCCCCAGCCGAAAGCCCGCACGGTACTGCTTGTTTTCGTCCGGCAGTATATCAACGGTCTTTGCCGCCCTGCCGACAAACAGCGGAAGCACACCTGTCGCCATAGGGTCCAGCGTGCCGCCGTGCCCTATCTTGCGTGTACCTGCCGATTTTCTCGCTATCGCTACTATGTCGAATGAAGTAAAATCCTGCGGCTTGTCTATGCAGATCACTCCGCACGGCTCGCCGTTAGTCACAGTTATCAATCGCATTCATCAGCACGGGCAAAAGCATGGCCTTTACCTCGTCCAATGTACCCTCCAGCGTACAGCCCGCCGCGCGCGCGTGACCGCCGCCGTTGAATTTCTCGCACAGCTTTGCCGCGTCTATCTTCTCACTGCTGCGGACGGATATCTTGAATACCTTTTCTTCCTTTTGCTTGACAGTTACGCCCAGCTCCACGCCCTCGATACGTCTCGGCAGCCCTGCGATACCGTTAAAGTCCTCCGCGTCCACGCTTCCGCTGTGTCTGTCCATCAGCTCCAGCGTCAGGCATACCAGCGCTATCTTATCATCGGCATAGAACTCCATGCTGTCGTATACGTCCTGTTCGAGGCTTATCCTGCCCTTTGACTTCATATCAAACAGCATATAATTTAGCCCCGCGTACGGGAAGTGATATTCCATCAGCTTTGCCGCGATTTGATGGGTACGCGGCGTTGTGTTGGAAAAGCGGAAGCATCCCGTATCGGTCGAAAGCCCGGTATAAAGGCAGGCGGCTATCTTGTCGTTCAGCGGTACGTCCAGCTCTTCGGCTATCTCGTATATCAGCTCGCAGGCTGCGGCAGAGTCCGGCTCTACCAGCGTAAACTCGGCAAACTCGGTGCGGCTGCCGTGGTGGTCTATCGCCAAGAACACCTCGTCACCGTACACCTTGTCCAGTGCGCCCAGCAGCTTGCGGTCGGCGACATCGACGCTGACTATCGTCTTATGCTCAAACTCCTGCACCTCTATCGCCTCTGCCAGATACTTCATCCTGTCGGCGACCTCGTCGGCGCAAAGGCATTTCGCGCGCTTGCCCATCTTTTGCAGTATTCCGCACAGTGCATAAGCACAGCCCAATGTGTCCCCGTCGGGATTGGCATGGCTGAGTATCAGATAATCGTCGTACTGCTTCAGCATCCTTGCCGCCCGTTTTACATCAATCAGCATAATTTTTTCTCCGTTTTATTCGGCTTTATCCTCTTCTGCCTTCGGCAGACCTTCTATTACCTTTTCTATATGCTCGTAATAATCCAGCGAGTTATCCGGCAAAAATATCAGCTCCGGCAGCTTGCGCAGCTTTATGCGCTGATTTATCCGCCGCTTGAAAAATCCCGACGCGTCGGTCAGCGCAGCCACCGCCTTATCAGTCTTTGCCTCGCTGCCCATACAGGAAACATACAGCTTACAGTATGACAGGTCGTTTGTCAGCATACACTGTGTTATGCTCACCAACTTGCCCGCCACACGCGGGTCTTTTATATCCCGTATCGCAACGGATATTTCTCTTTTGATATCCTCGGATACTCTGTCGATGTTGAAATTTGTCATAAAATCAGTCCTTTATCTGCGGTTTAGTCGCGGTATTCTTCGGTGATGAATGCCTCAAAAATATCGCCCTCTTTAATATCGGTGAATTTCTCAAGGCTTATACCGCACTCATAGCCCTCGGCAACTTCCTTAACGTCGTCCTTAAAGCGGCGCAGTCCCGCGATCTTATCCACCGCGAGAATAATGCCGTCACGCACTATTCTTACCTCGCCGTTTCTCTGCACCTTGCCGGACTGTACATACGAGCCTGCAACTACGCCCACGCCGGATATCCTGATGGTCTGGCGCACCTCTACACGTCCGGTGTCCACCTCGCGGAACTTGGGCGCGAGCATGCCCTTCATTGCGGTCTGTATCTCCTCTATCGCGTCATAAATTACGCGGTAAAGGCGTATATCCACGTCGTCACGCTTTGCGTTTTCTGCCGCGGCGGGTGCGGGACGCACATTAAATCCTACGATTATCGCGCCGGACGCCTTCGCGAGCATTACGTCGCTCTCGCTTACCGCGCCGACCGCTCCGTGTATAACTTCTACCCTTACTTCCTCGTTGGTCAGCTTTTCCAGCGACTGAGTAACCGCCTCGACAGAGCCCTGTACGTCCGCCTTGACGATTATCGGCAGCTTCTTCATGGTGCCTTCTTCTATCCGTGAGAACAGGTTGTCAAGGCTTACCTTGGTGTACTTGCTGAACTGCTCCTGCTTTGCGTCGAACTTTCTCTTTTCAACCAGCTCTCTCGCAAGACGCTCATCCTCTACCGCCGCGAAGTCGTCGCCCGCGTTCGGTACCTCGGCAAGACCCATTATCTCAACCGGTACGGAAGGACCTGCTTCTTTAACTGTCCTGCCCTTGTCGTCACGCATTACGCGCACATGTCCTACCGCCGTGCCCGCGATAATAACGTCGCCGGTGTGCAGCGTACCCGCCTGTACCAGTACGGTGGCTATCGGACCTCTGCCCTTGTCTATTCTTGCTTCTATTACAACGCCCTTTGCCATACGGTCAGGGTTGGCCTTCAGCTCTAATACGTCTGCGGTGAGGTTTACCATCTCCAGCAGCTCGTCAATGCCCTGACCCGTCTTTGCGGAGACAGGCACGCAGATGATATCGCCGCCCCATTCCTCGATGACAAGGCCGTGCTCGGTCAGCTCTTGCTTTACCTTTTCGGGGTTTGCGCCGGGCTTATCCATCTTGTTGATGGCTACTATAATAGACAACTCCGCAGCCTTGGCGTGGTTTATCGCCTCGACCGTCTGCGGCATTATGCCGTCGTCGGCAGCGACTACCAGTATAGCGATATCGGTTGCCAGCGCGCCGCGCGCACGCATAGCGGTAAACGCCTCATGTCCGGGGGTGTCCAGGAATGTGATATCCCGTCCGCCCGCCTTTACACGGTATGCGCCGATATGCTGGGTGATACCGCCGGCCTCGCCCGCGGTGACGTTGGCGTCGCGTATCTTATCAAGCAGCGAGGTCTTACCGTGGTCAACGTGTCCCATAACAACAACTACGGGAGAACGCGGCTGTAAATTATCCTCGGTGTCCTCTACCTCTTCAAACAGACGCTCTTCAATGGTGACTACAATTTCCTTGGTTACCTTCGCGCCCAATTCCTCGGCCACTATGCAGGCGGTGTCAAAGTCCACCGTTTGGTTAATATTAGCCATTACGCCGAGGGTGAACAGCTTTTTAATAACCTCTGCCGCCGTCATCTTCAGGCGTGAAGCCAGCTCGGACACCACTATCTCATCGGGTATCTGTATTTCCAGCTGCTTTTTGCGCGCCCTTTCCAGCTCGAGACGCTTTAGCTTTTGTGCCTCGGTCTCGCGCTTTTTGCTGAACTGCTGCTTGTTCTTCTGAGACTTCTGGTTTATCTTCTGCTTTTTGGTATAATTGTCATTGCCGCGTCTGTCGTCGCCTGCGATAGACTCGTATCTTTCGTTGTATTTGTCAAGGTTTACGTAGCTGCCCCTTGTGTCAACGCGCTTGGTCACCTGCTCGCCGCGCTGTACCGCCTCGCCCTTTACCTTGCCCTTAGGCGGTTCGTTGGTCTTAATGCTGGACAGGTCGATAGCGGGCTGTACCGGCTGTGCGGGACGCTTCGGTCTGTCGTCCCTGCGGCGGTCGTTGTTGCGGTCGCCTTGACGGTTATCCTTGCCGCCCTCGGCTCTGGGCTTGCGCTCGGGCTGCTTGTCGTCGCGGCGCGGTCTTTCCTGATTGCCGTTCGCCTTAGCCTGAACGGGTTCAGCCTTTTTAGGTTCTGCCTTTTTAGGCTCAGCAGCCTTTTCGGCGGGTTTTTCCGCGGGCTTTTCAGCCGACTTTTTCTCCGCCTTAGGCTCGGATTTTTCCGCTTTTCCCGCCTTTGCGGGCTCTGCCTTTTCCTTGGCGGGCTTAGGCTCGGACTTCTTCGGCTCCGGCTTTACCGCCGACGCGAAGAACGCGTCAAAGCTCTCCACCTGATTATCCTGAGAATATTTCTCCAGTACAAATGAAATTTCTTCCTCGGTCAGGCTCGCCTGAGTTTTCTTCTGTACCCCCAGCTGCTCGGCCAGCAGAGCGGAAATCTCCGCCGCCGTCACCTTGAGGTCTTTTGCCAATTCATTCACACGGTATTTTTGTTCCATTAACGATTCCCCTTTTTAGGTCAAATATCTATATCAATTATCTATATATAAACTAGACAGGCTGCCAAACAAGCCCTTATCTAAGATAGCAATGATACCCGTCCTTGCGGACAGCACGGCTTTTATCTCGTCCATACTCACATCGGTGCAGATATGCGGCACCGAATATTTGTCACAGATAAAGCCGACCTCTTTCAGAGTCTTTTCCGAAAGGTCGCAGGCAGTGAATACTCCGCATACCTTTGAGCCTTTCTTCTTTATCTCGTCGCAGACCGCGTCAAAGCCATATGCCAGCTTGCCCGCCCTGCGGCAAAGTCCGAGAGTGCTGAGAAATCTGTTCATTCTTCCTCACTCTCCAGCTGCTCCAGCAGCCTATCGTATACCTCCGGCGGCACCGCGCATTTCAGGCTGCGTTCCAGTCCGCGCTTTTTGCGCGCCGCTTCAAAGCATTCTCTGCTTTTGCAGATGTAGGTACCTCTGCCGGACTTTTTACCGGTCAGGTCAAGCAAGAACTCATCCTCCGGCGTATGCACCACCCGGATAAGCTGCTTTTTCTCTTTCATCTGCTCGCAGCCCGCGCATTTGCGCTGCGGTATTTTTCTGACAGCCATTGCGGATACCTCCGTATATTATTCCTGTTCGTCCTCTATTCCTTCATAAAATCCGCTTTCGGGACGGATATCTATCTTATATCCGGTCAGCTTTGCGGCAAGCTTTGCGTTTTGTCCCTTGTTGCCTATTGCCAGCGACAGCTGGTTGTCAGGCACTATCGCGGTGCAGCTCTTTACGTCGCCCTCGTGTATCTCAACACGGATAACGTCGCTGGGCTTTAACGCCTGCGCGATAAACAGCGCGGGGTCTTCGTCATAGAATACCACATCCATCTTCTCGCCGTTCAGCTGCTCGCACACCTTGCTTATTCTCTGTCTCTGCGGTCCTATGCAGGCACCCAGCGCGTCTACGTCGGGGTTCTTGCTGATAACCGCGACCTTCGAGCGAAAGCCCGGCTCGCGGCTTATCGCCTTTATCTCCACGGTGCCGTCATGTATCTCCGGCACCTCCTGCTCAAACAGTCTCTTTACCAGCTCTTTATTTACACGGGAGATCTTGAGGGTGGGTCTGCGGTCGGACGCGGATACGCCGGACACATAAACCTTTATCATATCGCCCTCTTCGATTATCTCGCCGGGTATCTGCTCGCTCTTGAACAGCGGCACCTCGTTGCCGTTGATGTCAACAATCGCGTTGCCGGTGCGGGGCTCTATCTTCTGTACCTTTACGGTGACAGCCTCAGCCTGCAGACCGCCCCACTGCTCTACCAACTGCTCGCGCTCTACTTCCTTGATGCCCTGCTTTATCACCTGCTTGGCAGTCTGCGCGGCAATTCTGCCGAAATGTCTGGTGTCCAGCTTTATGGATACCATATCGCCGATCTTCAGCTTTCTGCGGGTATGCGCCTTAGCCTCTTCCTTGGATATCTGATTTGCGGGGTCTTCTACCTCTTCAACGACCTCTTTTTGTATAGCCACGTCGAATTTGCCCTTTTCCATATCAAAATCAAAGGTCATATTCTCACTCTTGGGATAATCGCGCTTTATCGCGATAACCAGCGCAGTGCGTATCTTTTCCAGCAGCACCTCCGGCTCTATCCCCTTTTCCTTTGCCAGAAGCGTCAGCGCCTCGTAAAATTCCGCATTGTTCGCGTTACTCATTTTCCGTTTTTCCTCCGTTTAATTTATTAAAGATCAAGATTGATCCGTTTACATCTTGATAATGCAAAGCTTTGCTCTTTTCCGTCGATCATCAGCGTTACCGTGCCTTGCTCGGCGTCATAGCCGCAAAGCTCGCCGCTGTGATAATTCGTCACGCCGTTGTCGGTGCGTACCGCCGCCCTTATCGGCTGACCCATCATACGCTCAAAATGCTCCGGCTTTCTCAGCTGTCGGTCCAGCCCCGGCGAGCCGACCTCCGCCACGTCGATAAGCTCTAAGCAGGACAAGGTGTCTATCGCCTCGTTCAGCGGCCCCGTTATCTGCTCGCATTCTTCATCGTCGATACCGCCGTCCGGCTTGTCGAACAGCACCTTGAGATACCACAGCGCGCCCTCTTTTTCAAAGATGACGTCCCACAGCTCATAGCCGTACTGCGCAACTATCGGTGCGACCTTTTCAAGCGTCTCCCGCTCGACCTCTTCGGCGCGGTTTTTCTTACCGCCCTTTTGTTTTGCCATAAAAACATCTCCTTATGCCGAACACGTCTCCTTCTCACAGTTTCGGCTATTTGCCCATATAAGCACTAAAGACTGAGAGGTCTCAGTCTTTAGCTTAGCGTATTCTACCAATATATTATAACCCCTTTTTTTGCTTTTGTCAATAGTTTTTTGGGTGTTTTTACAGTATTTGGGGGATTTTTTCGCTTTGAGAAGTGAATTTTATTGCAAAAACGCAAAAACAAACAGCCGCGATTCGCGGCTGTTTGCGTTGTTATGTTCTGATTATTCCTCAGCGGGTGCGCCAACGGGACATACACCTGCGCAAGCACCGCAGGAGATGCAGGTATCTGCGTCAATAGTATACTTGTCGCCTTCGGAAATAGCACTTACGGGGCACTGATCAGCGCAAGCACCGCAAGCGATACACTCATCGGAAATTTTGTAAGCCATTGTCCAGCCCTCCTTATATAATAGCGGTTAACGTAAGTATAACCTGCTTCTATTGTAACATATTTTCAGAAAAAATCAAGAGATTTTTTGAATTTTTCGCGAAATTTTTAAGAATTATTGGTTAGTTTTAACAAACACTCTACAGTCTGTCAATCCTCTAAGCCCTTTAATGCCTGAAGCTCTTCTCTGTTGACGCGTATCTTGCCGTCCTTCAGTATCCGCGCGTCCGAGCGGTTGACCGTTATCGGCGGTGCGTCGGGGGGATTTTTGTCAAGCTTTACCTTTATCGCACCGGTCAGCAGGTTGCTGTCCTCTACCACGCCTTTGCCCTCGGGGGTGTCCACCAGCGCGCCTATTTTCGGAGTTATCTTCAGCAGCTCTTCATAGCAGTCCTGCTCGTATTTAAGGCAGCACATCAGTCTGCCGCAGGTGCCGGATATTTTGGTCGGGTTTAATGACAATGATTGCTCCTTTGCCATTTTAATGGACACCGGCTGAAACTCGCCTAAAAAGGACGAACAGCAGAACTTTCTTCCGCAGATGCCCAGTCCGCCCATCATCTTCGCTTCGTCCCTGACACCTATCTGCCGCAGCTCGATACGGGTGCGGTAAACCGACGCGAGATCCTTTACCAGCTCGCGGAAATCCACACGGCTCTCGGCGGTAAAGTAGAACAATATCTTACTGCCGTCAAAGGTGCAGTCTATGTCAATCGGCTTCATCTCCAGCTTGTGGTCGGCTATCTTCTGGGTGAACGTCTTCATTATCTCCTGCTCTTTCAGGCGGTTTTTCTCCAGCGTCTCCAGGTCATGCTCGGTGGCGGGGCGTATTATCGCCTTCAACGGCTGTACCACCTTTTCGTCCTCTATATCGCGGTTGGGTATCACCACCTCGCCGCACTCTACTCCGCGCGCGGTCTCCACTATCACGCGGTCGCCGTTGTCCAGCTTTTTACCGCCCGGGGAAAAGTAATACACCTTTCCGACGTCCTTAAATCTCACTCCGATTATTTCAGTCATTTTATATCCCTTTCATTAAGTTCTTTTATGTTTTATGCCAGTATCGAAAACAGCTCGCTGCAAATATCACATTGGGTAACCTTTACCGAAAGGTTGAATTTTTTCTGCTGTGCGTATTCGGACAGCTTTTCGCTGAGCAGATACAGCTTGTCGGCGGGCAATTTTTCGGCAAGTGCCGCCGCGCCCTCGTTCATGTACCCTGTGCGTATCAACGCCCTGCATACCGTGTCGTACAGCAGCTCTATAAGCTCGAACAGCTCTTTTCTGTCGCCCGCCGAGCTGAACAGCACAAGCGCCTCGTACTCGTCCTTATGCGCCAGCGCCTTAGCTATACCGTCGGATATCTCCGACAGCCTTTTCAGCTTTTCATCGCCCGACGCCGCCAGCGCCCTGCCGGGGTTCGCCCCGTATCTGGACGCGGCGTCCTCCGCCTCGCCCCGTTCCATACCGTTAAAGACGAGACAGTCGGCACATTCCTTCTCGCTCATTTCGTCCAGCCTGATATGTATAAGACGCGACATGACCGTCTCCAGCATTACCGACGGGTTTTCACAGGTGAAAATATAGCGGCAGCTTTCCTGCGGCTCTTCTATTATCTTCAGCAGCAGGTCCTGATATTCGCCTGTCAGCTCTTCGCATTGGGTGAATACGTATACCTTCAGTCCGCCGTCGTTCGGCTTGTAAAAGCTGTCGTGCACTATCGCGCGCACGCTGTCCTTGGTGTACTTTTCACCGCGGGCGAATATCACGTCGGGGTGCTGTCCCTCCGCCGTCTTGCGGCAGTTAAGGCACTCTCCGCAGGGCGCGCCGTCAACCGGTGCGTCGCACATCATCAGCTGGGCGCAGTACAGTGCCAGCGTACGCTTGCCTATGCCGTTTTCCCCGGTGAATATTATGCCGTGCGGCATACGTCCGCCCAGCGAAAATTCCTTTAGCAGCGCGGCCTCGCGCTGCTTTCCGAATAATCTGACGACCATTTTATACCTTTTCAAACCGCTCGATATCGGTGACGAATATGGTCGCACCGCCGACGAACACCTCTACCGGCACGCCGGAGGAATAGCCCAGCCCGCCGTAGGACTCGGCAGCGGAAGTGACAACTTCCTTTCTCTTGTGAGAATGCTGCTTGATTATCCCGATTATCTCGTCCACACGGTCATTTTCCGAGCAGATAAGAAAGGTGGTGTTGCCCGCCATAAGAAATCCGCCGGTAGACGCAAGCTTGGTCGCCTGAAAGCCTGCCCTCGTTATCCCCGACTGCACCTCACGCGAGTCGTCGTTGTTTACTATCGCATATATCAGTTTCATAGATGAACCTCTCAAAGTTATATATATTTAAGTATATCATATTTTATTGTTATCGTCAAGATTGGGATACAACATATATATCTTTTTTTTCGCTTATGCGCAACAGCTCTGCCGCCTGCTCATCTATTACCTCTCCCGGCATTATCAGCGGCACGCCCGGCGGACAGGGCGAGTACAGCTCTGCGCATATTTCGCCGACCGCATCATTTAATGATACACGGCGGCGGGGCGCGTAAAACGCCTCATACGGCGGCATCGCCTGAACGGTATTTATATACCCAAGCTTTTCCGCGGGTGCTGTCTGCTGGAAAATATCATTATTCAAGATAACATTTTTTACCGCCGCAAAGTCTGCGTCGCCGCTCGACGTGCCGAACAGCAGCACGCAGTATTCGCCGTCGGCATATTCGCACTCTATCCCGTGCTTTCTCAGGCAGTCGGCACAGGAAAAACCGCTGCTGCCGACCGCCGCGCAATCTAATGTTATCCTCATGCCGTCACTGTCGTACAGCGGCACACCTGCCGCCGTCAGCTGTGCTTTCAGCGCGGCGACCTTGCCGCATACCTCTTTCACCGCATCGGGGTGTTCGGTAATATATCCGTTGAATTTATCAAGGCTGTCCAGTATAAGATATGACGGACTGGAGGTGGCAAACGCGCACATCATTTCCTTGGCAAGCGGTGAGAATTTTTCATCGCCGATATGCAGATACGCGCCGCCGGTCAGCACCGGCAAAGTTTTATGCGCCGAGTCGGCGCACATCGCCGCGCCGAGTGCTGTCGGGTGGCTGTTCTCGCCGTCAAAGGCCAGATACGCGCCGTGCGCGTTATCCGCCAGCAGCGGCACACCGTGCCTGCGGCAGACCTCGGCGATGCCTTTAATATCGCTTCTGCCGCCGTAATAATCTATCGAGTTTATGAAAACCGCCGCAGTGTCGGATGTTATCCTTTCCTCTATCGCCGCGGGCGAAATATCCGCGCTCATAAATTTTTCGGGATACACCCATATCGGAGTCAGCCGCAGATGTATGCAGGAGGATATAAACGCGCGGTGACTGGAGCGGGAGGCTATCACTTTGCTTTTCCCGCCGCCGTACGCTTTGGCAAGTGCCAGCATGGCGTTTATCGCCAAGGTGCTTCCGGAGCATGAATACAATGTCTTACGCGTGCCGAACAGTCGCGCGGCATTTTGCTCGCTCTGCGTGATGATATCGCCTGTCAAATCGCTTTCGTACAGGCTGTCCGCGCCATGTATCTCGGTTATGTCCAGCGGATTTTCGCCGCCCTTATGTCCGGGCATATGGCAGCGTACCGTACCGCTGTTTGCGTATTCTGTCAGAAAATCGTGTATCGGGGTAAGTGAAGGCATATTATTCTCCTTAAAATATCTTATTTTTATTTTATCACGGCGGCAGGATTTTTTCAATATTTCGGGGAAAATAAAATTATCGTGACGAAAAACTGTTTTTCGTCAAAATTCACAATATTATAAAAGTTTTTGTTGCAAATTTGTTAAATCTTTTGAAAAACTATAGACAAAAAAACTTCACAGGTGTATAATATAGGTTGCGTAACTACCGCCCGACCTATGGGGCGAAAGAAAGGATAATTTCGATGGAAGTAACATTAGAAAAGCTGATATCAGCCGGTACAAAGGTTGACGTATATGAAAGCGGCGAATACGCCGTAAAGGTGTTCAAGCCCAACTCCCCCAAGACTATCGTCTTTTATGAGGCACACATGAACTCGAAGATTGAGGAGACGGTAATCAACATACCCCCTATCGCCGAGGTAGGACGCCTTGACGACGGCAGATGGGCTATCGCCAGCCAGTTCATAAAGGGCAAGACACTGGCCGAGATAATGGAAGAAGAGCCGGAAAACCGTGACGCATACCTTGACGACATGGTAGAGATACAGCTGGATATCCACGAGCAGACCCTGTCCGGCGTAACCAAGCTGAAGGACAGCCTGCGCAGGCAGATAGAAAGCCTTGACGTGATAGACCACATCAAAAAGTACGAGCTGCTGACCCGTCTGGACAGCGCGCCCAAGCACATCAAGCTGTGCCACGGCAATTTCGGACCTGAAAACATTATCGTCACCGACGATAACGAGGTATTTATACTCGACTGGGTGGGTGCCTCCGTCGGCAACGCCAGCGCGGATATCGCAAAGACATATCTCAAGCTGTCGTTCAAGTCCACCGAGCTTGCGGAAAAGTACATGAACCTTTTCTGCAAAAAGACGGGTACTTCTAAAAAGTACGTTCAGGAATGGCTGCCGATAATGGCGGCGTCCTCGCTCGCGAGCGATACCTACACCAAGGAAGAGCGCGAGGTACTGCTGACCTGGCTGGATGTTGTTGACTATTCATGACGTATATATTTTAAGTCGCCGAAAGGCGGCTTTTTTTGTTATCTGAAAATTTTTTGAAAATTTTACTTCAAGGTATTAACATTTGATGAAGTTTGTGGTATAATCATAATGTATAATAATGTTCTGCATTCGGCGGAACACGGAGTATATTGCATTTCACTATAAAGGAATGATGATAAATGAGCGACAACAAAACAAAATACTACAACGCAGAAAACTTTGACGACGGTCTTGAGGACAAAAAGCCCGCCGTCAAGAAAACATCGCACAAGAAAAAGAAGAAGAAAAAAAGCGGAAATCCCGTAAAGCAGGTGCTGGGCATTATAGGCACCACATTGCTCAGTCTTGTGATGATAGTGGTTATCACCGGATGTATCGTTGCGACCGCCTTTACCGTATATGTAATGCAGTTTGCGGACAGCGCGTTTGACGTTGACCTGCAAAATGTCGAGCTGAGCTATACCAGCTTTATCTACGCCACCGACAAGGACGGCAACGAGATAGAGGTGACACGACTGTCCGGCGATGAAAACCGCATATGGGTAGACATCGAGGATATCCCCCGCCACCTGCAGGACGCGTATATCGCGGTAGAGGACAAGCGATTTTTCGAGCATGACGGTGTTGACTGGATACGTACCATGTACGTTGCGGCGTCCACGCTGTTCAACGGCTACGGACAGGGCGGCTCGACCATAACCCAGCAGTTAGTCAAGAACATAACCGGCGACGACCGCGTAAGCCCTGACAGAAAGTTCAGGGAGATATTCCGCGCGCTGACACTGGAGACAAAATACACAAAGATCGATATACTTGAGGCCTACCTTAACCGTGTACCGCTGGGCAATACGGTGTACGGCGTTGGCAGTGCCGCCTACCATTATTTCGGCAAGTCGGTGGACCAGCTGACAATAGCTGAATCGGCGATACTTGCGGGCATGACATCTTCCCCCGGTGTGGCTAACCCCTACGCCGACCTTGAGCTGTCCCGTAAAAACCAGCTGAACGCGCTTGCGCTGATGTACGAGCAGGGTCTGATAACCACCGCCGAGTACGAGCAGGCAAGAAACGAAAAGGTGCAGTTCCGCCTTATCGTCAAGGGTGACGCATACGGCTATACCGACCCGAGATATGAAGAATACTACGGCACCAACGAGGACGACGAGGACGAGGACCTTGACGATGACGTACTGTACAACGACGAGGACGATTACGAGGCATATCGCTGGAACGACTATGACGTCACCCAAAACTGGTACGTTGACGCCGCGATAGAACAGGTAATAGAGGACCTTGCGGAGATGAAGGGTCTCAGCTACAGCGCCGCGCGCGAGGCGGTATACAGCGGCGGCTATAAGATATACCTCAATATGGATATGGAGCTGCAGGAAAAGCTGGAGGAGTTCTTTAAGGACCCCTATAACTTCTTCCCCTATTACGATACACAGGCACTGGAAGAGGACCTGATACAGGGCGCGTTTGTGCTGGCAGACTTCCACGGCAGGATAGTGGCACTCGCGGGCGGCATCGGCGACAAGCCGGGTGAGAACTGCTTTAACCGTGCGACTATGGGCTTGCTGCCGATAGGCTCTACCATGAAGCCGATATCGGTATACGGACAGCTGATAGATAAGGACATCATCAGCTATTCCTCACCGATGAGAGACGCACCCAGCGTAATACTGGAGAACGGCAGCAGATGGCCGTACAACTTTGAAAACATGCATTACGGAGACTATGTACCCGCATGGTACGCGGTACAGCAGTCGATAAACACCTGCGCGGTAAGAGGCGCGCAGCTGCTGGGCGTTGAGACCTGCTTTGACTTCCTCTCGGAAAAGCTGGGCGTAACCACGCTGGACTACACCAATGACAAGGCGCTGTCTCCTATCGCTCTCGGACAGCTTACCGAGGGTATGTACCTTGACGAGCTGGCAGGCGCGTTCCAGATATTCGGCACCGGCGGCATATATTACGACCTAAAGCTGTACAGCAAGGTCACCGACTATAACGATAAAGTGATACTGGAAATGGACACCATTGGCGAGCGTGTAATGGACTCTGACAGCGCATACATCACCAACCGCATGATGAAGACCGTTGTCGAGGCGACCAGCGGCACCACCGGACGTTACGCCAAGATAGAGGGCATGGAGGTAGTCGGAAAGACCGGTACCTCTAACGATGACCGTATCGTAGCTTTCGCCGGGCTTACACCTGAATATGTCGGTGTAATAAGAATAGGCTATGACGACAACAAGTCGATATACGGCAAGAACTATACCGCAATGGGTCAGGTATGGCATGACTTTATGGTGACGATAATAGATGATAATTCGATAAAGACCTTCACCGCCGACCCGAATGTCGTACAGAGAAACTACTGCACAAGCAGCGGCTTGCTCGCAGGGTCGAAGTGTACCAGCACCAATGTGGGATATTATAAGAAGGACACCCTGCCCAAGGTCTGCAATTACCACGGCGAAGGCGGAGGCTCGACCCATTACGGCGAGACCTTGCTGGAGCCTGACTGGCAGGCAACCACCACAACAAGCAACCGCAACGAGTCCTCGACCTCATCGGGCAGCTGATATGAAATTGAGACTTACCGCACCCTGCCGCTTTGGGTTGGAAAAGACGCTGTCCTTTGAGATAAAAAGGGCGGGCGGAGAAAATTTAGAGATAAGCGACGGCAGGATAAACTTTGACGGAGACGAAACCGTGCTGGTGCGCTGCAACCTGACGCTGTCGGTGGCAGAGCGCGTGGGGATAGTGCTGGGAGAATTTACCGCCACCACCTTTGACGAGCTGTTCGAGCAGGTAAAGGCATTGCCCGTAGAGCAGTTTGTCGGAAAATTCGACCGCTTTCCGGTAAAGGGGCACAGCCTTAATTCGGTACTGAAAAGCGAGCCCGCCTGTCAGAAGATAATAAAAAAGGCACTGGTAGAGCGGCTGAAAAGCGTGTACGGCATCGGATATTTTCAAGAGACCGAGGCACTGTATCAGTTCGTCTTTTCGATAATGAAAAACAAAGTGACTGTCACATTAGATACCACCGGCGACGGTCTGCACAAGCGCGGCTATCGCAAGCTGTCCAACGCCGCCCCGATAAGAGAAACATTGGCGGCGGGCATTGTAGACTTGGCGCGGGTGAGGGATAACGACGTTATCTGCGACCCGTTCTGCGGCAGCGGCACGCTGCTGATAGAAAGCGCGCTGAAAGCACTGAACATCGCCCCGGGGCTGAACCGCACCTTCTCCGCCGAGGAGTGGGAATGTATACCGAAACAGCTGTGGCAGGACGAGCGAGAGCGCGCACGCGCCGCGATAAAGACCGACTGCGGCTTTACCGCGTACGGCTTTGACATTGATGAAGAGGCGGTGCAGCTGACCCTGCACAACGCCAAAGAGGCGGGCGTTGCCGACAGGATACATGTCGAAAAGCGGGATATCAAAGATTTTACCTATCCAGAAAATGTCACCTGTGTTTTAACTAATCCGCCGTACGGCGAGCGGCTGCTGGAGCAAGAGCAGGCGCGAGAGCTGTACAAGGCGCTGGGCAAGGCGCTGTTGCCGCTGGACGGCAGACGGGCATACGTCATTACGCCGGACGCGGAGTTTGAGACAATGTTCGGGCAAAAGGCCGGAAAGAACCGCAAGCTGTACAACGGCATGCTGATGTGCAGGCTGTACAGTTATTATTAAAAACATACGAAAACGCCCCTCCGTCTAACGGAGGGGCGATATTTTTTCTCAGCTTTTTACCGCATTAGATATTATTTCTGCGGCGCGGCTCAGCCCGTCCGCGTCCTCGCTATCAAAGCGCGCGGGCACGGGGCTGTCTATATCTATCACCCCGTACAGCGTGCCGTCCGCAAGCAGTATCGGTACTACTATTTCAGAGTTGGTGGCAATGTCGCAGGCTATATGATTGCAGCAGCTATGCACGTCCTCAACTATCTGTACCTCCAGTGTTTCGGCGGCGGTGCCGCACACCCCCGCACCTACAGCTATCTCGGCGACCGCAGGCTTGCCTTGAAAAGGTCCTAATATCAGTCTTCCGTTTTTGTAAAGATAAAACCCCGCCCAGTTGACGGTTTTCAGCTCCATCATAAGCAATGCCGAGGCATTCGCCAGCACTGCTGTAATGTCTTTTGTTTCTTCGGTTATTTTTTGCAGCTGTTCATTGATATAGCTGTACAGCCCCGGCTTTGAGTCAAATGCTTTGTATTCTATATCCATAACGGCTCCTTTTACTTTACTATAGAGTACATTTCCCCGCGTACGGGTGTTTTTCCTTTTCTCTTAAACAGCTCGCTGACAGTGACGAACTCGTACCCGTCGCCTTGCATGGCGGGGATTATTTCATCCAGCGCGCTGACGGTCTGTGTGTTGCCGGACATATCGTGCAGCAGTATTATCGTGCCGTCGCCGACCTGTGCCAGTATTCTCTCCACACGCTCTCCGACGGTCACCTTCGGGTCCCAGTCGTCCGCCCCGACCCCGCAGATAAAGGTCTTATCTATGCAGTCATACATATGCGGGGCGACCGCGATGTACGGCGGGCGGAAAAACTCCGGCGTCCTGCCGCAGATAGCCGTTATCTTTTCATCGGTGGCGGCTATCTCCGCGCGGATAGCGTCAACGTCCATATCGCTCATCGCAGGGTGGGAGAGCGAGTGGTTCTCAAGCTCACAGCCCTGCTGTACGGCGGACGCAGCCACCGCTGCGCTGTGCTCGTTTATGTTATTCCCTATCAAGAAAAATGTTGCGGGTATGTTGTATTTTTTCAGCATCTCCAATACCAAAGGTGTGGTATCGGTGTTAGGGCCGTCGTCAAAGGTCAGCGCGGCAAGCTTTTTGTTTTCCATGATCTTCTCCTTTATTCCTGCGTCAGATAACACTTTGTGCGCCATCTGCCGCTTTTATACCGTATTACGCCCATCACGGCGGTCAGCACCCAAGTAAGGCAGGTGGTGCCCCACACCGCCCAGCTGCCTATCACGGTTATCGCGGTGAGGATAAGCCCAAAGCCGATACGTCCCACCACTTCGGCAAGCCCGTTGATAAACGCGTAGCCGACGTCACCCGCGCCGTTGAGCAGTCCTCTTGTCGCCTGCAATACACCCAAAAACGGGTAGAACAGGCAGGACAGCATCAGCGCGCTGCCGCCCCTGTCTATCGTCTCCGAGCCGCTGACAAAGCAGCCGACTATCAGCCGATTCAGCAGCAAGAACACCACCATAACAGCCGCCGCGAAAATAATACACGTCTTTATTGCCTGGCGATAGCCTTTTTCGATACGCTCGGGCTTGCCGGCACCGGCGTTCTGCCCCGTAAAGGCGGACATAGCGGAGTTCAGCGAGACGAACGGCTGCTGTATCAGCTGCTCGACCCGCATGGTCGCGGTATACGCCGCCATGACGGTATCGCCGAAGCCGTTGGCGATAGTCTGCAAGAATATCATAGACACCGATACCATACCGTATTGCAGCGCGATAGGCACACCTGTCTTGACGGTGCGCAGCAGCATGTTACCGTTCAGCGCGGCATGCTCTTTATTAAACTTAAAAAACGGATTTTTCCAAAACGCATATCCGATACTCAGCACCGAGGACAGCCCCTGCGCTATTACCGTCGCCCACGCCGCGCCGCTGACGCCCCAGTTAAACACCAGCACGAACAGCAGATCAAGCCCGACATTCAGCAGGCTGGAGATTATAAGAAATATCAGAGGTGTTTTCGCGTCGCCCAGGCTGCGCATGACGGAATTTATCCAGTTGTACGCCGCCACCGCAATAGTGCCGCCTACGGCGATACGCATATACGCGGTAGCGTCCCCCAGCAGATGTCCCGGCGTACCCATCAGCGACAGCACAGGCTGTGCCAGCAGTGCGGCGACAACGCTGACCACCAGCCCGATTGCGCCTATGCAATAGGCGGAGTTGGTTATGTACTTTTTTACGTCGTTGTCTCTCCCCGCGCCGAAGCATTGCGCGATAAGCACCCCCGCACCGATAGACAGCCCGTTGCATATAGTATAAAACAAAAACGTGATAGAGCTTGTCGAGCCTACCGCCGCCAGCTTGTCATCTCCGAGATACTGCCCCACGACTATCGAGTCGGTGATATTATATACCTGCTGAAACAGGTTGCCGATAAGCAGCGGTATCGAAAACATCAGTATATGCCGCAGCTCGCTGCCCTCGGTCATTTTACGCATCTGTATGCTCATAATAATCCTCATATCCTCTTTTTGCTATAATGAGTATAGCACAATTCACTTAATAATGCAATCGCTTTGATTGCATACGGACATAAAATTACATCCGCACCAAAAATTGTTAATTTTATTTGACTTTTTAACGAAAATAATGTATAATAATTTTGTATGGACATTCAGTAAAGAAATATCGGAGGATGTTCTATGATAGGGAAATACAAAATAATCGCGCTGTGCACCTGCCGCCTACAGGATAATGAGTGTCACCAGTTTATCAACGCGCTTCACAAAAGGCTGACGCCAATGGGCTATCGCCTGTTTGTATACAGCGGCTGCTCCGACACGCGTGAGGGTAAAGAGAACACCGACGCCCAGCTGTCGATATACGACCTGGTGGACAGCTCGTTCGTAGACGCGGTAATAGTACATACAGACAGGATAAAAAATCCTACCGTGTACGCAAATATCATAAAGCAGATGAAAGCCGCAGGGCTGCCCGTGATAGTGCTGGGTGACCGCTTTGACGGCTGTCTCAATATCGGGTATGATTACAATGCAGGCTTTGCCAATGTGGTAGAGCATCTTGTGGTCGATCACGGCATAACCGACCTGCACATGATAGCGGGCGTTAAGGATAACGAATTTTCTGATGAGAGAATTGCGGCGTTCAAAGATGTGCTGACGCGGCACGGCATACCGTTCAGCCCCGATATGGTAAGCTACGGCGATTTCTGGTCTATCCCCGCGGTGGCGGCGGTAGAAGCATTGATGCAAAAGGGTCGCCTGCCCCGCGCGCTGGTCTGCGCGAACGACTATATGGCGATAGCGGTGGCGGATCATCTGAAAGAAAACGGCATATCAATACCCGACGACGTGATAGTCACCGGCTTTGATGGGACCTCTGTCATATATTGCAGCGAGCCGACCGTCACCTCCGTCCACGTCAACGACGATGATGTAATAGACGTTATCTGCGATAGTTTTTCAAAGATGTTTGAGGGGAAAGACTATGCGGGCGACGTCTCTATCGTCCCGCAGACGATATATAACGAATCCTGCGGCTGTACCCCGACCAAAAAGGAAAACGGCGCAGCACTGTTCAACGAGCAGCATAATCTTTTTTACCGCTTTCAAAATGAAAACATCATCCTTTCAAAGGCGTCCGCTACGATACAAAAATGCGGCAGCCTCGGAGAAATCGCCTACGCGATGCGCAAAAACGATATGATGTACGGTATGTGCTGCCTTGTTAAAAAAGAATTTATTGACGAGTCGGTCAACCCCGAACAGATAATGGAGCATGGCTTTGGCGATGAGCTTTTCCTGCTGTATGACGCGGATCTGATGGATAATAAGAAAAGACAGGGCGAGCAGTTTGTTCAGTATTATATGCCCGCAGATGAAATCATACCGAATTTAGAACACTTTTTGGAGGACGGCAGGATATTTATATTCACCGCGTTGCACTATCTCGACGTGCCGATGGGATATCTGTGCTTTTATTTCAGCGAGTATGCCGACGGAAATTATTACAAGGTTCCGCAGACGACCAACGTACTGAACAACGCCCTCGGCGGACTGCGCAGCCTGCGGCATCAGCGTTATCTTCTAAAGCAGATAGACAATATGTCACGCATAGATGTGCTGACAGGGCTGTTCAACCGACGCGGCTTTCTTATAGAGTACAGCAAGCTGACCGAAGGCTCGGAGATAGTCCCACTGACGGTAATTATGTGCGACGTTGACGGACTGAAATACATAAACGACACCTTCGGACATGAGGAGGGCGACGTAGTTATTTACACTGTGGCGCAGGCACTAAAGCAGTCCTGCCCGTCCGACGCTATCATCACGCGGTTCGGCGGAGATGAGATGATGGCAGTGTTTAAGAGCGGACCGAACGGCGGCAATTTTCAGGCGATGCTTGACGAACGGCTGGCGCAGTTCAACGAAAGATCCGGCAAGCCCTATAAGGCCGCCGCAAGTGTCGGCGTATATCATACCGACGAAAATAAAAAGCTGAGCTTTGAAGAGCTTATCAAAAAGTCAGACGTGCTGATGTACGAGGAAAAACGCCGGAGAAAATCCAAAGCATAAAAAACTAAACCGCTGCCTGAAAAGGGCGGCGGTCTTGTTCTGCATAAAATATACATATTATATCAGTTAAACTCCTATTATTATATCAATATTTTTCAGTTGCAAATCGGCTGAAAATATGTTATACTTTTAAAAAGCAAAAAGACGGGCTCAACAAGAAAGGGGAAGAAAAAATGGACGGACATGAAAAGGTACTTGTAATAGACTTCGGCGGGCAGTATAATCAGCTTATCGCGCGCCGTGTCAGAGAGCATAACATCTACTGCGAGGTTGTGCCCTACAAAACTCCTATAGAGAAAATAAAGGCGGAGAACCCCAAGGGCATAATCTTCACCGGCGGACCCGCGAGCGTATATCTTGACAGCTCGCCGCATATTTCCAAAGAGATTTTCGAGCTGGGCGTGCCGATACTCGGCATCTGCTACGGCGCACAGCTTATGGTATATACCCTCGGCGGCGTAATAGGCAAGGCAAACGATAACTCGCTGGCGGAATTCGGCAGAACAGAGTGCGACTTTGACAACAGCTGCGCGCTCTTCAACGGGCTGAAAGAACGCTCGGTGGTATGGATGAGCCATAACGATTACATAGAACAGCTGCCGGAGGGATTCCGTGCCGCGGCACACAGCGCAAAGTGCCCCTACGGCGCGATAGAAAACCCCGAGAAGAAATTTTACGCTACGCAGTTCCACCCCGAGGTAAATCATACCGAGCAGGGCTTTGAGATGCTCGGAAAATTCCTGTTTGATGTTTGCGGCTGCAAGGGCGACTGGACAATGTCCAGCTATGCGCAGACCGCGATAGAGGAGATACGCACAAAGGTGGGCGACGGCAAGGTGCTGCTGGCGCTATCCGGCGGCGTTGACAGCTCGGTAGCCTGCGCGCTGCTGTCCAAGGCGGTGGGCAATCAGCTGACCTGCGTGTTCGTAGACCATGGCTTTATGCGTAAAAACGAGGGCGACGAGGTAGAAAAGGCCTTCGCCGACTGGGACGTTAACTTTGTACGCGTCAACGCTGGCGAGCGTTTTATCGCAAAGCTCAGCGGCATCAGCGAGCCGGAGCAAAAGCGTAAGCTGATAGGCGAAGAATTTATCCGCTTATTTGAAGAAGAGGCAAAGAAGATAGGCAAGGTGGATTTCCTAGTTCAGGGTACTATCTACCCCGACGTTATAGAAAGCGGCACCGGCGACGCGGCGGTGATAAAGTCACACCACAACGTCGGCGGACTGCCGGATTATGTGGACTTTAAGGAGATAATCGAGCCGCTGCGCCTGCTGTTCAAGGACGAGGTGAGAAAGCTCGGCACCGAGCTGGGACTTGCCGACTATCTGGTATGGAGACAGCCGTTCCCCGGTCCGGGTCTCGCGATAAGAATAATCGGCGAGATAACCCGCGAAAAGCTGAGCATACTTCAGGACGCGGACCTTATCTTCCGCGAGGAGATAGTCAACGCGGGACTTGACCGCGATATCAATCAGTACTTCGCGGTGCTGACCGATATGCGCTCAGTCGGCGTCATGGGCGACGGCAGGACATACGATTACACACTCGCGCTGCGCGCGGTGACCACCAGCGACTTTATGACCGCAGACTTTGCACGGATACCGTACGACGTACTGGAAAAAGCCAGCGTGCGAATAGTCAACGAGGTTGGGCATATCAACAGAGTGTGCTATGATATTACTTCTAAGCCCCCGGCGACTATTGAGTGGGAGTAAAAAAATTTAGGTTTATTTACAAAAACTATTGACTTTTTTAAAAAATTCACATATAATATAAATAACAGAACCCGACACGCCTCTCAACGATGCGTACCACGTCGGGTCATTTTACTATTATAAGAGGAATGACAAATGAAATCAAAATCGTATCAACCCAGAGAACTAAAAGAACACCAACCGCCTTTGACGATTGATGAGCAAATCAACAATTTAAAAAGAATCGGTCTGATAATCGAGGACGAAGAGTATGCCCGTGATATTCTCAATGATATTTCTTATTTTCGCCTAATTAAAGCATACGGCCTCGGTTTAAAACCAAGAAACGGTAAATATTTTGAAGGTGTAAATTTTGACCAGATTGTTGAACTTTATTTGTTCAACGCAAATTTCAGGCAACTCATTTTTGCTCAGATTGAACGTGTAGAGGTTAATTTACGCTGCCGTGTTGCAAACTATTTCTCTTGTGAGCATGGAATATTCGGTTATATGGATGAGAACAACTTTCAAGATTCCAACCGTCACCAAGAATTCCTCAAAGATGTTGAAGAGGAACTCAGCCGAAACAGTAGATCGCCATTTGTGAAGAATTTTCAGAAAAACTATATAGGCGGCAACCTTCCGTTATATGCGATTGTTGAACTGATAAGCTTTGGTACTCTATCAAAATTTTACAAGAATATGAAAAATTCTGATAAAAAGGCTATTGCGAACATGTATGGGATTGGATTTACATATCTTGAGAGTTGGTTTGAACATATTTCATATGTGCGGAATATATGCGCCCACTATGGAAGATTATATAACGCAGTCTTAGTAAAAAGGCCTATGCTTTATTCTCAAGACACCATGGAGAACGCTGATAACTCGCGCATTTTCACAACACTGCTGTGCTTAAAGCGTCTGATTATCAATGATGAGCATTGGGAGAAGTTTGTAACGCAAATCTCACAGCTTTTGAAAAAGTATCCACATGTCAATATTAAGCTAATGGAATTTCCGGAAAACTGGGATGAACTACTGATTCCATCCAAAGAAACTGCTAAAATCGGCTGATATCATCTGATTATGACAGCATGCAACCGTTTTTATATGGTAGTGGTCAATTGTACATAAAATATTGCGTATAGATACTTATGCGATCCTGTCAGTTTTTTAGCTTTTCAAAACAATGTTTGAAAATGATCCATAAAAAAGAGCTAACTGATTTTTCAGTTGGCTCTTTTTGCTTTACAACTTTGTGAAATACCATAAGAAAGTATACTCATTGAAATCAATTCTATTTCCGTTATCATCAATCACATAGATACCATCAATGATATAGGAATACTGATACTCCGCTCCGATATGGAAACAGCCCTCATTAGGAATATGATGACATCTACATTTACCCATTACTTTCCTCCTTTATGCCCTCTCAAAACAACCTCACCTGCTCCTCCGGGTCGGGGAACTCGTCGATATACCTAAACACATCCTCGTTTCGGCTCATCACGCCGTGCTTTGCGCATTCGGTGTGGAAAATCTTCATCAGTGCGTCGTTGTTTGGGCTGACGCACTCGTACGAAAAGCCGTAGGTGCGGTGGTATTTCTCCCGCAGTCCCGGGAAATGCCTGTCCAATGCGAGGTAAAAATACTCGCGGTCGCCGTCGCGCAGCGTCACACCAACGCCAAAGCTGATTATGCCCTTCACCCCCGCCTCAAAGCAATAATCCAGAACGCCCCGCAGGTTTTCCTCGGTATCGTTGATGAACGGCAGCAGCGGCGACAGCCACACCACGGTGGGTATGCCGTTGTCGCGCAGGGTTTTAAGTGCTTCAAAACGTTTTCGAGTGCCGCATACGTTCGGCTCCAGTATACCGCAAAGCTGCTCGTCGTAGGTAGTCAGCGTCATCTGCACCACACACTTTGCCTTTTCGTTTATGCTTTTCAGCAGGTCCAGGTCTTGCAGTACGCGGTCGGACTTGGTTTGCAGCGCGACCCCGAACCCGTAACGGTCGATAATCTCAAGGCACTGACGGGTAAGCCGCAGCTGTTCTTCGCAATGCATGTACGGGTCGCACATACCGCCGGTGCCTATCATACAGCGGCGGCGCTTTTTGCGCAGGGCAGCCTCCAGCAGCTGCGGGGCGTTCCGCTTTACCTCGATATCCTCAAAGTCATGGGTAAACTGATAACAGGTGCTGCGGCTGTCGCAGTATATACAGCCGTGGGTGCAGCCGCGGTATATATTCATGCCGTTTCTCGGCGAGAGTATCCCTTTGACGTCAACGTAATGCATAGCGCGCTCCTTTTGCTTTAAATAAGGGGCAACGCCCCGTCATTCAACAAGCGACCGGGGCGTTAGCCCCTTAGGATTTCAGTGGGAGATTTAACTCCCACTGAAAGGCTAAATGTCTCCCGCCGCCTTAGAGGCGGGGGACATAGTCGCGGTTACAATTCAATTATACACTATTTTTTCGCAAAAAAACAGTGTATAATATGAAATTTTTATGAAAAAATAAGATTAAATTCCTGCCCCCCAACCATAATACCAACAAACAAGAAAAAATCGGCAGGATACAGACATAAAGAAAGGATGAAATTTATATTATGAATATAAGCAAACGATGCTTTGTAAGGATAATCAGCTTTCTTGCCGCGCTGGCAGTGGTGATGGGCGTAATGGCGGCACAGAGTTTTCGCACCGCTAACGCGCTGAAGGCGCAGATGGAATACACCATGATGAAAAACGTGGAGGATCTCTCCGCCAACATCGACAACATCAACACCTCGCTTAGCAAGGGCATATACGCGGGCACGCCCGAGATGATGTCCCAGCTCTCCGCCAAGCTGTGGAGCGACGCCGCCAGCGCAAAGGCCGCACTCTCCCAGCTGCCGGTGGCACAGCTGAATTTGGAGAACACCTTTAAGTTCCTGTCCCAGGTCGGCAACTATTCCAAGAGCCTTGCGGACAGATATTCCGCAGGCGAAGAGCTGACCGACGAGGACAGAGACAACCTGATAGCACTTGCCGAGTACGCGCAGAAGCTGAGCGACCAGATGTGGCAGGTCGAGCAGAAGATAAACAGCGGCGAGCTGAGCTTTGAGCAGACCGCCGACGGTATATGGGGCAGCGGCAGCAAAGACCAACCGCAGTACGTTACCGAGGGCTTTACCGATTTTGAAGAGGGCTATGACAGCTATCCGAGGCTGATATATGACGGCCCGTTCTCCGACCATATACTTGAAAAAGAGCCGGAGATGCTGAAGGGTCAGCGTGATATTTCTGCAGAGGACGCGCTGGAGATAGCCAAAAAGGCAAGCGGCGCGGACGACCTGACCCACACCGACAACGATGACGAGCAGGGCAAAATGCCGTCCTACGTCTTTTCCAACCAAAACGGCGTAAGCGTATCAGTCACCCGCGCGGGCGGCTATGTAAGCTATATGATAGGCTATCGCGCGGTGGAAAACCGCGGCATCTCCGCCAACGAGGCGACCGAGAGAGCCAAAAAGTTCATTCAGAACATCACCAAGGACAGCGTGACCGACACCTATTATGAGATAAACAACAACATCTGCACTATAAACTTCGCGGGTGAAAAGGACGGAGTTATACTCTACACCGACCTGATAAAGGTCAGCGTGGCAATGGATAACGGCGAGATACTCGCCTATGACGCGCGCGGTTATCTCACCAACCACACCGACCGCGATATTAATGAGCCGTCATTGTCCGAAGAGGACGCACGCGCAAAGCTGTCCAAGCAGCTGAACGTAAACAGCAGCGGGCTGGCGGTCATCCCCTCCTCCGGCACAAACGAGCGGTACTGCTATGAATTTGCCTGCACCACACCCGAGGGACGTCAGATGCTGGTGTATATCAACGCGGACACCGGCAAGGAAGAGCAGATACTGATACTCCGAATAAGCGAGAACGGCACATTGACGGTATAACACCGATCCGCTTTCTAAAAGGGTTTACACGCCATCGTAAGAAATTTCATCTTATTTTCACAGAACTTTCCTTAAAAATTTACCCTGATTAGGATATTTTTTCAAAAAACCGCTTGACATTTCGCGGAAAATAATGTATACTTTATCTTGTATAAAAGTATAGTTTCAGCATTGCCTTATAATTGTCCGGCAGGAGATCCAAATGAACAAAGGTATTGCCTTGCTGGCCGCGGTGGCAGTTATTTCTATAATGACCTGCGGATGCGGCGGCACGGATAATTCATCACAGAACAGCTACAGCAGCATCGAAGAAAACAGCCAGATACTCGAATCTAAACCCGAATCGACATCCGGCACCCCGGAAACAAGCGTACCGCAGACCACCACAGCGCAAACAACAGCGCCGCAGGAAAGCGAGCCACAGCCGGGACAAAGCACCGAGGTTCCCGATACTCGCGCGCAGATAGTCGAGACGGCGCAGGCGCTGATAGGCATTGATTTTGCTACCGGCGGCGCGTCACCCGAGACAGGCTTTGACAATTCGGGACTTATATATTATGTGTTGAGGGAAAACGGGTACATCAACTGCCCGCGCTCTACCTACGATCAGAAAAATATGGGCACCCGAATAAATATCGACCAGCTTCAGCCCGGAGACCTTGTGTTCTTCGTAGACAAGGACACCGACAACGAGATAGGCTTCGGCGGTATATATATCGGGGACGATCAGTTGATATACAGCCCCTACCCCGGAGAAAAGGTCAAGTACGCAGACCTTACCGGCTCCTACTGGCGCACCAATTTCGACTGCGCGGTGAGAGTATTTTAATCAGAATATGACATTGTCCTTCATAAAACAAACAAAAACGCCGTCTGAGCTTTCAGGCGGCGTTTTTGTGTTGCAAAACAAATCTGTTTTCACAGTTTTCACACGCTTTTCACTGTTGTTACCGCTTTGTAACCATTGTTACTGATTTGTAACAATTTGTTACCGTATTGTTACCTCATTGTAACCGCTTTGTAATTGCATTTTGAGAAAAATATGGTATACTTAAATTGTAGGAAGAATACAACTCCATTAACAAAAACACGGCAACATTTTCAAAACGCTTTGGCAATATCCGTTGTAAAATTTCCGAAATGCTCTGCAAATACTCCTGCATAGCCGCACGGCAGTCACCCCTCAACTCCTACGGCAAAGCACTGATGATGTGTGAAGATTCTTCCCGGTGGGCTTGCCGGATTAACAGCTCCGGCAACGCTCATCTTTGACTTAAGCGGATTTATCCGATAGTTAGTCTATGAGTATATTATGAAAAAAAGCTGTTTTTTCTCCTCTTTCTAAAAAAAGCGAGACCGCCCGAGTAAATCGGGCGGTTTTGCTTGTCGAAAAACCCTCCCTTCGGTCGGATTTTTCGACAAGCTTAACAGCCGCTCTTTTTTATTTTTTTTGGAGCGGCTGTTTTATTGCAAATGGGGGTGAAAACCCTGATGGTTTTCCCCCCCCCCCCATACCCCTCTTTCCTTCCGGTATCTCAAAATTTTTCACAAACAACCCCGCCCGATTTCTCGGGCGGGGTTTGCTTGCTGTATGACAATTACTGTAATATCAACGTCGTCTGCTCTCCTGCCAGAGAAGCAGTCTCGCGGATATCTCTTTGCAGCGGGAGGATAAGATTTTTCTTGCTCAGATACTCCTCTAAGCTCTGATAAAAATCCACCGCATCTATCTTGGGGTAGCTCGTGTAAAAATCCGCAATAGCGTCAGCGTTGATAAGGTCCTTATAGTTGCCGTAATATATGATTATATCACATTCAGAGGCGTTCGTCTCGTTGATGTCGTCCAACACCCGAGAAAGCTGCACGCCTTTCTTTGTCAGCGCCTTTTCCAGCTCTCTGTATATACTCAGCGACGCAGGATCATATCCGCAAAGCACGGTCAGCTTGTTTGTGCTGCCAAAGCTGCCCTCCGTTATCAGCGAGTGATAGTTCGGCTGGGGCAGATATGCGGACACTATGCCGTCAGCATAAGTGCCGTAATCATGCGAGCGTTCAAAAAACGCTTTGCCGTCTATCGCCTGAGTGATAGCGTTGCGCACCGTCTCGCCGGATATATTATTGAACAGCAGATAATATCCGGTGTCGCGCTCTGACGCGTAGATATCGTATGCGCCGTTTTCCACCATAAGGTCAAAATGGTCGTCCGGGTTTATCCTGAACACATCCGCCTGCTGTTCGCCTATCTCCTTGCCAAAGCTGCTGTACATCAGCACCCTCAACGTGACCTGCTTATAATCCTTAACCGACTTGGAAAAAGGGTTTTGCTCCAGTATTATGTCCTCATTCGGCACCAGCGAGGAAACCTTATACGCGCCGGTACCCAGCATGGTATGCCTGTCGCTGTCGGGGTCGTCGTTGTACACGAGCGGGATATCAAATACCTCTATATTGTATATGCTGGGATAATAGAACGAAAATGTCAGCGTGTTCTCGCTATCTACCGTTATTTCGGAGATGTTTTCCACCAGCTCTTTGTATACAGAGTCCTGCTCTTTAAACCATTCGTAAGACGCCTTTACGTTTTCGGCACTGATATGTGTACCGTCACTGAAGGTCCGCGAGGTGTCCAGCCTTACCACTGCCTTATTTCCGCTTGTAATAGTTATACCCGATGCGTTCAGATAGCTTATCCTACCCTCTCCGTCAATATTGACCAGCGGCTCGTAAACCAGCCTTTTCAGGTATGTGCCCGCCTCATCGTCATAGATGTAGGGGTGGATGGTCATAGGCGCGGAGGATATACCTATTATCAGCGTATCGCGGCGTTCGCCCGTCTTAGGCAGCACCAGAGAGCTGTCGCCCACAAACAGCGTGCGGTCGTCGCTCAGCAGACCTTTTACCGGCTGGGGACGCGTCAGTATAACTATCAAGGTCACCGCAATCAAAACTATCGCGCCGGCAATGATAAAAATATGCTCTTTTTTCAGGTTAAGCTTTTTTAAGCTATAGCTTTTGGGATCAAATTTCATACTTTAATCGCAAAAGGGGGTAAATTTACCCCCTTCGCTTTTTCCTTTCTTTAAGACCTCTTACGTCTTACAAGTTCTTCGATAACGTATGCAGCGCCTGCCATTGCCAGCAGCCATACTATCATGCTGCCTTCAAGCTGTACGCCGGTATTTACGTTGTCGCCGCCGTCATCAGGCTGATCAGGATTGATCGGCTGATAGCCCAGATAGATGTTGGTGCGGTTGTCGCCGTCGATCTTCCATACCTTGCCGTAGTAGTTGACAGCTTCCTTAATGAGGGCGATGTCTATATCGGTGGTTATACCCTCGGTAGGAACATTGCTGCCGTCTATAGTATAACGCTCGCCGAGTATGTTTTCCTTATCAAGGCTCATTGCGTCATACCGGAATACGGTGGTAAACATCATGCCGTCCGGCTTTACGGTTCTTATCCTGTACTGGTACGGTACGCCGTTTGCGTCCAGTACATCCAGCTCTTCAAAGGTGAATACGCCGTTTTCGTCAGTTACAGCGGTAAGTCCGTTATAGCTCTCGTATACCCAGTTCTCGTGTACCGACTTGTCACCTGCGGTTGCTGCCTTTTCAGTGTCGGGTAGCTTGGTCTCAGGCTTGGTCTCATCGTCTACAGCGAAGAAGCTGTCGCCTATCGTAGGATCGCTGTCGCCTATAGTGACATCCTTATCCACAGTCTCAACGACCTGAACCTCAAGGTATACTGTCTCGCCTGCTATCGGCTTTTCGTCATCATCAAGGATGCCGTTGCCGTTAGTGTCTACGAACATTACACCCGAGATGCTGCCCTTGCGGTACTCCATAAGTCCGGCGTCAATGCCTGCTACCGAGTGACCGGAAGCTATATTGTAGCCGTTTATGATGTACTCAGGCTGAGTATCGTCATCCGCAAAGTCCGCAAGTATTATCAGATCGCCTGCCTGCTCAAGGTAGGAGGTCATTTCATTGAGGTCGCTGTCAAGCTCTCCTCCGTTGGACTGGAATACCGTAACATCATAGTTATCCGGCAGATCCTTGATCCTTACTCTATAGCCGTAGAGAATGTACTCTCCGTCTTCGCCTATACCGTACAGCTTGAGGTTAGCAAAACCGTAGCGTCCGTTCTTATTGGTATGTGTGCTGAGCTCGCCGAGTACCTTCCACTCGCCGTCAACATAGCCCATAAGCTCCAGAGTTACCTCTATGCCGGGTATGCCTTCTTCATCCTCATAGATGCCGTTGCGGTCAGCGTCATCCCATACGATACCGCTGATGCTGTGACCCTCAAACGGTGCAAAGCCCGCGTTGTACTGGGTCAGTGTAACACCCTTTACTATGTCGTAATCAGCGATCATGTAATGTCCGTTGATGTCGTTACGTCCGTTCATATTTACGCCGAGTACGATATATCCGTCCATCATTTCGGACAGCTTGGTGTCCGCCTTGATTATCTGACGGTCAGCGGTGAGTGCGCTGTCGCGATCTCCGTTGGCAACCTGATAATAGGTTGCGGGTTTGTTGCTGTCGGTTATCAGCCACAGCTCATAGCCGTAGAGATATCTGTTCTCGCCGTCCGTGCCGAATACCGGCAGTTTATCTGCGGTATAGTTGCCGTTGGGCTGGGTCTTAACTGTCTTGTAGTACTCTGCGTCTTCGCTGCCGTTGTCGAGTATCCACTCGCCGGTCGCTTCATCATAGCGATAACGCTTGAGTCCTATCTTATAATTCTCAAGGCCTCTGTCTTCTTCGGTGATAAGACCGTTATAGTCTATATCCTCAAAGACATTACCCTTTATTGCGCCGGGCGTGTAGAGGGTAAAGCCGGCATTGTATTCGTCTCTGTCCTCTGCCATGGTGACATCGCGTCCAGCTACATCGAAGTAGCTGTCGGTATCACTGTCTGACTTATGGGCAAGCACGATATAACCGTCCTGTACCTCCGGAAGTGTCTCGTCAGCCTTTATCAGTCTGCCGTCTATTGTCAGCGCGCTGTCGCCTATACCGTTACCGAACTGATACTTGGTAACCGCATAGCCCTCAGGCTCGCTTATCATAAACAGCTTGTAGCCGTACAGATACTTCACTTCGTCTATCTCAACGTAGGTGTAGAGATTATCGAATACATATCTGCCCTTGCCGTTTGTCTTAGCGGTTGCGAAGTATTCTTCATCCTCGCCCTGTGCCAAGATCCACTCGCCGCTCTCCTCGTCGTAACGATAACGCTTCAGGCCTATCTCGATGCCGGACATCATGATATCATCATCGTCTATCAGACCGTCATAATTCTCGTCGTCGAATACAACGCCGGTGATCTGTGCGGTTTCGTATATCGTAAATCCAAGGTGATATCCGGTTACATCCACGCCTTCTGCTACGTCGTAGCCTTCAACGTAATCGGAGAACTCGTTTACGTTTTCGTCAGCGCCGAGCTTTCTCGAAATGATAATGTATCCGTCCTTGATCTCGTCAAGATCTTCCTCAGCCTTTACAAGCTGGTTGCCGGTCAGCATCAATGTGCTGTCGTCGTCGCCGCCTACCTGATACTTGGTTATCTCCAGCTTTTCGCCGTTAGGTCCTACCGGTTGCTCGATAAGATAGATCTCATAGCCGTACAGATGCGGTGTATCGTTTTCGCCGTCCTCACTGTGGGTGGGAACATTTTCAAATACATATACGCCGTCCGCGCCGGTGACTTCCGTCATATACCAGAGAGGCTGATTGTCCTCAGGCTTCTCTTCTTCGATATCTCCGTCGCCGATTTCGCCGCCCTCGGTCTTGCCGTCGCCGATTTCCTCGTCGCCGGTCAGCTTGCCGATTGCAGCCAGTACGCTTTCAACCGCAAAGCCTACGACTTCCTCGGTTTCGGGCTCTTCGGGCTGCTCAGGCTCGGGAGCATTTATCTCAGGTACATCAACAGGCTCGCTGTTGCACAGTACCCACTCGCCGTCAATGTAACGATAACGCTTGATGCCTACCTTTACATTGCTCAGCGGCTTGTCGGTCTTAGCGTCATAGATACCGTCACGGTCAACGTCTATGAACGCCGTACCGGTTATGATAGCGGTCTGCTTGCCTACATAACCGAGGTTATAGTTGTCAAGCACTCTGCCGGACGCCACATCGTAATCGCCTCTGATATTGGTGTTTGCGTATGTGGTGCTTTCATTTGCGGGCGGCGCCGCAACTACCATGCCGATATACTCTTCGGCCTTGCCTGCGCGATATCCGCCTGTGATATAATCGTCATCCATCTCGGTCTTGGTGAGCCTGTAAGAGGTGTTCTCACCTTCGCCTATCTTGATCAGCTCGTTGTCAGCAACGATACCGTTATTCACAAGGTGACGGGTTATATGATAGCCCTCCGGCATACCTGCAACTGTCAGTCTGTAGCCGGCAAGGTAAATCTCTCCGTCTACTCTGAACTGTGTCGGTACTTCGATCTCGTACTCGCCGTTCGGTGTAGTGTCGGTTATAACAGCGGTGTAGGTGATCGGCTCGCCGTCTGCGTCATATATTGCCTTCCACTCATCTTCGTCAAGGTAGTATGCCTTGGCGATCACGGTCAGCGGGTTGTTCTTGATAGCTTCTCTTATTTCATAGGTAAAGCCGTCAAGCTTGCCCTTATAGCCGTTGATGAGACCGTCATAGTTCAGGTCGTCAAATACACAGCCCTTGATAATGCTTATCTCGTACTCCTTATAACCGCCGTCGTACTCATCAAGGTCAAGCGCGGTGATAAGGTCATACTTAACGCCATTGCACTCGCGTACATAGTGGGTGTTTTCAGGCTTGGTCGCCTCGTCTGCCACTATCGCGTACTCGCCGTCGGCCATCAGGTAATCGTCCTTCAAGTCGTTTACTCTCTCGCCTGCGGCATTTACACGGTAAAGCGTGATAGCGTACTGATCAAGGTCAGGATGCTTGGATACCAGCGCCTTATAGCCTGCGAGGTAATACTCGCCGTCTATCAGCACGTAAGTGTCAAGTCCGGTAAAGGTGAAGTTGCCGTTCGCGTCGGTCATAACAGGTACGATAGAGATGTTGGTCTTTATCATATCGCCGCCGTCCATGGGCTCGGTCACAAGCTCGGAGTTGACGTTGATCCACTTGCCGTCCTTATAATAGTACTTTTCAAGTCTTATCTGTACGTCGGCAATACCTTCTTCATCATCGTCCAGTATACCGTCGTAATCAGCGTCGCTCCAGATAGTACCGCTGAGCGAGCCCTTGTCAAACTTGATAAGTCCTGCGTCATGTGTGGTCTCGTCGACAGTCTTGTTAACATCGAAGTAGCCGAGTGCGTTTTCTATCAGCATTTCCTCACGGTTGCCCAGGCTCGGGTCGCCGTATCTGTCATCTACCTCGTCATCGGGTATCTGCTCTGCTACTATGATATAATCGCTGTCTTCGTTCAGCCACATTGTTGCCGCGATAAGGTCGCTGTCGGTGGTCTTGTCGCCAACGTGCAGTCTGGTCGCTGCGTAGTCAAGCTCCTTGATATCGGTAACTATCGCTATCTTATAGGATACCAGTACGCGTACGCCGTCAACCATCGCGTAAGAGCGTACAGGTGTAAAGATGTATCTGCCCTCTGCGTCGGTGGTGGTTTCGTGCCGGTAGCTTTCGTCATCCAGCTCTATCCACTTCTGCTGGTCGTTGTCGTAGTAGTACGGTACGAGCTGAACCTCTATATCCTTGATTCCGTCTTCGTCTTCGTCGCGGATACCGTCATAGTTCTCGTCATCCCATACTATGCCGCTTATCATTGCTGTCTGCTTTTCGATAAAGCCGAGGTTGTACTCAGTTCTATCCTTGCGTACAGAGGTATGATAGCCTTCGATAACGTCAACGTCGGACAGTCCGTCGCCATTGCCTCTTACCTTATCTGCGGTGATAACGTAATCGTTCAGATACTCTTCGATGGTGGTGTCTGCCTTGATAATTCTGCCGCTGAGTCTCAGCGCGCTGTCAAGGTAGCCGCCGTTCATCTGATACTTACCTATTACGAGGTTTTCGGTACCCTCCGGCATGCCGGTCAGGTATACCTCATAGCCGTACAGGTGCGGTATGTCACCGTTTGCACCGTCCGAGCTGTGGGTCAGTAACTCGTCAAAGATATAGTATCCGATAGAGTCTGTTTCAACAGTCTGATAATATCCGGGATGCTCGCTGTCATCGCCGTTGTCAAGCTGCCACTCGCCGTCTCTCAGGACGTAACGCTTGATGCTTACCTTTACATGCTCGAGTGCGGTGTCTATCGCGTTGTTGAAGATACCGTCGTTATCCTCGTCTATGAACGCGATACCGCTGATGGAGGAGGTCTGCTCCTTCATATAGCCGAGGTTGTAATCGGTCAGCTCTCTGCCTTCGCCGAGGTCGAACGCGCCTTCAAGCTGCTTGATATTAACATTGTTATTAAGTCTGGTCGCAGGTGCAGCCGCAATTATCATGCCCTTGCTGCGCTCTTCGTCCTTGTTATTCTTGTAGTTGCCGCTCTTGTCGGTCTTGGTTACGGCATACTCTATGTTGCCTGCGCTTGCTTCGTACTTGTACAGCTCGCTGTCGTCGCCTGCACCGTTAAGTGCCAGGTGCTCGGTTACGTTAAAGCCCTTCGGCAGGTTATCCGCATACAGCTTATAGCCCGCGAGGTAGTTCTTACCGTCTACTCTGAACTGGGTGGGTACTTCTATCTCGTACTTGCCCTGTGCAGTCTTTTCGGTGATCTTTACGCTGTACTCTGCCTGTACGCCGTTAACGGTGTATTCCTGCCACTTGCTGCCGTCATAATAGTATGCCTTAGCAGTTATGGTCAGCGGCTTATCCTTAAGCACATCCTGAAGTGCCGCAGCAAAGTCATCCGGCTTGCCGTCGTCATCTTCATTGATTATACCGTCAAAGTTCCAGTCTACGAATACCTGACCCTTGATGACGGAGGTCTCATATTCCTTATAGCCGCCGTCATACTCGTCAAGGTCGCGTGCGGTAATAAGGTCATACTTGACGCCGTTGTACTCACGTACATAGTGAGTGTTCTCAGGCTCTGCCGCTTCGTCCGCTATGATAGCGTACTCGCCGCTTGCCATCAGGTAATCGTCCTTCAGGTCGCTTACTCTGTTGGTGTCATTTACACGGTAAAGCGTTATCGCGTACTTGGACAGGTCGGGATGCTCGGATACATATGCCTTATAGCCTGCAAGATAATACTTGCCGTCTACCAGCACATATGTGCTGAGCTCGTCAAAGGTGAAGTTGCCGTTGTTGTCTGTAACAACAGGTTCAAATTCCTCATCGGTCTTTATCCACTTACCGTCTTTATAGTAATACTGTTCAATGCTTATTTCTACTTCGGGGATACCCTTTTCGTTGGAATCAAGTATGCCGTCGTAATCCGCGTCGCTCCAGATGATACCGCTGAGCGAGCCGGTTGCGAACTTGATAAGACCTGCGTCATAGGTGTCTTCGTCTACGACCTTGTTTACATCGAAGTAGCCAAGCTCGTTTACTATCAGCATCTCATCACGGTTGCCGAGGTTCTCGTCACCGTAGTTAGCCGATACGTCACCGTTCGCGTCTGCCGCGTCGGCGATCTGCAATGCTACTATGATGTAGTCGTCCTGAGCGTTCAGCAGCATTGTGGATGCGTGAAGGTCGCTGTCGATATTCTTGTTCGCTCCGATATGCAGTCTTGTTACCGCATAATCAAGCTCCTTGATATCGGTGGTTACCGCTATCTTATAGGATACCAGTACAAGCTTGCCGTTCACGGTCGCGGAGGAAAGTACATCGGTAAATTCGTACTTGCCGCCGTCCTTAGTTACGGTAGTAAGTCTGTAGTCCGCATAATCAGCGGTGTTAGGCAGTGCCGTCCACTTGCCGTTCAGGTAATAGTACGGTACCAGCTCAAGGCTTATTCCGTCGATACCCGGCTCGTTTTCTTCGCTGTCACCTACAGTGTACTTGTTCTGAATACCGTCATAGTTCTTGTCATCCCAAACTATGCCGCTTATCTTAGCGTTCTCCTTCTCGATAAAGCCGAGGTTGTAACGCTCTCTTATCACACCTGAAGTGGTGTTATAGCCCTCAACGATATCAACATCCGAAAGTGAAGGATCGGTGAGGTCTGCCTTGTCGGCGGTGATTATCAGATCATCGGTAGATACGCTGCCGTCTGCGGCAACTACGCTGCCTCTCAGGTACTCTTCAAGAGTTCTGTCAGCCTTGATCACTCTGTCGCCGACGAACAGCAGCGCGCTGTCGTTCAGCATACTGTCAGCCATCTGATACTTAGCTATCTTGAGGTTGTCGGTGCCTTCGGGCATCTCAACAAGGTATACCATATAGCCGTACAGATAGGGCTTTGCGTCGTCGGTAGAGGTCGGCAGATCGCTGAATACGTACAGACCGGTCGTTGTCAGCTCGGTTCTGTAGTAATCGCCGTTGCCGTCGTTGTCAAGCGTCCACTTGCCATTCTTCAGGATATAACGCTTGAGGCCTACCTTTACGTTCTTCAGCAGTACATCGTTATTGTTAAAGATACCGTCGTTATCCTTATCAATGAACGCTCTGCCGCTTATAGACGAAGTCTGTATCTGAGTATAACCGAGGTTGTAATCGGTAATGTTTCTACCGCCGATAATATCGAACGAGCCGTCAATATCCCATGCGTTGATGTAGATGCCGGTGGAGTTGTCTACATAGTGCGCCGCTACGATAATGCCGTTACGCTCTTCGTTTCTGGGTGCGAGCAGGTCGTCTGTGTAGGTGCCGTTCTTGTTGGTCTTGGTGACACCGTACATTACGCTGCCGCTGTTTTCGTGCTTGTACAGCTCGCTGTCGTCTCCCGCGCCGTTCAGTACAAGATGTTCGGTTACGTCATAGCCTGTCGGCAGACCGTCCACGTACAGCTTATAGCCTGCGGGGTAGTTGGTGCCGTTTACTCTGAACTGTGTCGGTACCTCTATCTCATACTTGCCGTCGGTAGAATCGTATGCTACCGTTGCGGTGTAGGTTTCGGCCGCGTCGGTGTATTCTACCCACTTGCTGCCGTTATAATAGTACGGCTTTGCTGTGATGGTCAGCTCCTGACCGGTCAGCTGTGCAATACCGTATGCAAGCTCAGTGGTAAACTCGTCAACGTGTCCGTCATCGTCACCGTTGATTATACCGTCATAGTTCCAATCCTGGAATACCTGACCGGAAATAAAGCTGGTCTCATATTCCTTATAGCCGCCGTCGTACTCGTCACGGTCCTCAGCGTAAATGATGTCGTACTTAGCACCGTCGTACTCGACTACATAGTAGTTGTCGTACTCGGTATCGCCGGACGCGGGCGTCTCGGTAGGAACGGTAGATGCTATTATCGCATACTCGTCAGCCGCCATCAGGTAATTGTCGCCGTTAAGGTCGCTGACTCTGTCGGTGTCATTTACACGGTAAAGGGTTACCGCGTACTTCGCAAGGTCGGCATGCTTGGATACCAGCGCCTTATAGCCTGCGAGATAGTAATTGCCGTCTTCGTCAATTACATGCGTCTCAAGGTTGGTGAAGGTGAAGTTTCCGTTTGCGTCGGTGATAACAGGTACGAGCAGTGCGTTGTCCTTTACCCACTTGCCGTCCTTATAATAGTATCTTTCAAGTCTTATCTGTACGCCGGCAATGCCTTCCTCAGGCTCGTCGCCGAAGTCCATAATACCGTCGTAATTATCATCGTTCCAGATACGTCCGCTGAGCGAGCCCTTCTCGAACTTGATAAGACCTGCGTTGTAGCTGTCAAGCTTCTGACCGATAACTATATCGTATCCGCCGATGGTGAATTCGGGGTTCTTAGCGGTTGCGATAACCTTTTCACCCAGCACGATGTAGCCGTCCTTCATCTCATAAAGGGTAGGATCAGCCTTGATTATCTGCTTGTTCTTGCCGCCTATCTTCAGTGCGCTGTCGTCATCGCCGTCAGCCACCTGATACTTGGTGGGTGTATAGTCGGTCTGACCCTTTATCATATACAGCTTATAGCCGTACAGATAACGCTTGCCGTTATTATCCTCCTTGAAGATGGGCAGATCGGTAAAGATGTAGTTATAGTCGTCGCTTACCGGCAATTCCTGACCGATGGTCACGGTCTTGTAATAATCGCCGTCGCCGTTGTCTGGCTTCCATTTGCCGTCAACGTCAAGATACCAGCGCTCGAGACCTATCGTTACGTCGGCCAGAGTTGTCTCTGCCTTTACGGTCTCATCGTCCGCGCTTGTCTCGCTTCTGTCGATGATGCCGTCATAATCGGCGTCGTCGAATATCCAACCGCTGATGCTGCCGGAGGTGAACGGCGTAAATCCGCCGTCATACTCGTCAAGCAGCTCTACGGCAGTAACGATATCGTACTTAACATCGCCGTATTCGCGTATATAATAGGTGTCCTCGGGAGCTTCTGCCTCGTCGGCTACGATAGCGTATTCGCCGTCCGCCATCAGGTAATCGTTCTTGAGATCGCTTACTCTCTTGCCGGCAGCGGTTACGCGGTAAAGGGTTATCGCGTACTCGGTCATGTCGGGATATCCGGTTACCTTAGCCTTATAGCCTGCGAGATAATACTTGCCGTTTGTCAGCACATAGGTATCAACGTCATTGAAGATGAACTTTCCGCTGCTCAGGGTGGTGTCGGTGCCGTATGCTCCCACATATACCCAGCCCCAATCATCAGCGTTGCTGTCGGTGGGATCGTAGTAGTACTGCTCGAGAGTGATCTTGACGCCGCTTATACCTGTTTCGGAAGTGTTATCGTAGATACCATCGTAGTTATCGTCGCTCCAGATGATACCTGCAAGCGAGCTCTTCTCAAACTGAGTGAGACCTGCGTCGTAGGTATCCTCGTCCACGGTCTTGTAGATATCGAATGCGCCGAGCGCGTTTTCTATCAGCAGCTGTGCACGGTTGCGCAGACCGTCCTCGCCGTACTGTGCCAGTATCTCGTCAAGGTGTCTGCCGTCATTGTTGGTATCCTTTATCTGCATTGCAACAATGATGTATTCACTGGTCTCGTTCAGCAGCATTGTCGATGCGATAAGGTCGCTGTCGATAGTATCGTCTATGCCGACGCGCCATCTGGTTACCGCATAATCGTTGCCGTTGATGGTGATATCGTCGATGTCGGTGATATCAAGATCTACCTTTATCTTATAGGATACCAGTACCGGCTTGCCGTCTACCGTCGCGTAGGAAAGTACATTTTCAAAGCTGTACTTGCCGTCTGCGTCGGTGGTGGTGGTCAATGCGTACTTCGCGTATTCGGTCGCGCCTATCAGTGTCTCGGTCAGCGGCTTCCAGCCGTTTACGGTGTCGTAATAGTACGGTATCAGCTCGAGGTCTATGCCCTCTATGCCTTCTTCGTATACGGGTGTTGTGCCGTCGCCGGGCAATGCTCCGCTACCGCCGTCATCAGGCTCAAGATCCTGTATGCCGTCGTAGTTCTTATCATCCCAAACGATACCGCTGATAGTAGCAGTGGTCTTTTCGGTAAAGCCGAGGTTGTAGTTGTGTCTGGTCAGCTTTGCGCCCGTGTTATATCCGCCCGCAGCAGCAGAACCGAACGAACTCTGGTCTTCGGTGTCTCTGAACTTTCTGGAGGGTATGATATAACCGTCCTTGCACTCGCTCAGGGTGCTGTGGTCGTACTTGGTCACCTCGTTGGGCGCACTTATCATCAGTGCACTGTTGGTGGCCTCTTCATCGGTAACGGGCATATAATACTTGGTTATAACGACCTCTTCCACATCGGCAACAACCGGCATATCCAGCAGGAATACTCTATAACCGTAAAGATAGCTCTTGCCGTTGTTTTCGTATACGGTAGGCAGATTGGTGAATATATACGTGCCGTCGGGATATGTCGTGCTGTCACCTGTAACGGCGTCTGTTATAGTACGTTCATTTGCGTCTGTTATATCATAGTACTGTTTACCGTTATAGGTTTTTGCAGCTGTGCCGTTGTCCTCTATCCACTTGTTGGTCGTATCATCGTAATAGTAGCGCTTGAGACCGATGTTGACGTCGGTTAAGATGTAATCTCCGTCGTCCTCGTTATACAGACCGTCGTAGTTTACGTCGAAAAACGCCACACCGGTTATCGCGGAGTCTTGCTCTGCCATAACGCCGAGGTTGTAGTCGATAAGGTCTCTTTGGGCTGCCATATCGTATACGGTAGCGCCGAGAGTCTGTACGTTGGTGTTGACAGCACCGTTTGTCACCGTTGCGGTGTTTGCAGCGATGATATAGCCGTCACACTCTTCAGCTAACAAGCCTACATATACGTTATTGTAGTTGGTCTTGGTAACAGAGTATACGTAATTGTTGTTACCGTCAAGCGTCTTGTACAGTGCGCTGTCGCTGACGCCGTTGTTTGCAAGGTGCTCTACGTTAGAGGTCTTTGCCGGCTGACCGTCAGCATACAGCTTATAGCCTGCGATATAAGTCTTGCCGCCTACCATAAACTGCGTGGGTACGGGTATCTCATACGAGCCGTTGCCGGTGTAGGTTATTGTTGCGGAATAGGTCTTCTGCGTGCCGCCTTCGGTGTATTCACGCCAGGTCGTACCGTCATAGTAGTATGCGTATGCGGTAAGGGTTACCGTGTTAGGCGTGTAGAACTGCATCGACTTCTTGAGGTTGGGACTGAGACCCTCCATGTTGCCGTCGACCATATTTCTTCTGCCGTTGTCGTCCTCATCGTCGAACAGCCAACCGCTGATGGTGGACATCTCGTATGCCTTATATCCGCCGTCAAAGCCGGTAAGCTCCTCTGCGTCTACCGCAGTGAGGATATCGTACTTGGTGGTTACACCCTTATAGGTGTAAGAACGCTCGTACGGATCGGTCTTGGACGCGTACGCGCCTTCAAGCCGTACATCGGCTACGATAACGTATTCGTCTGCCGCATTGAGATAGTATACGTCGTCTATCTTGATAATGTCGCTTACACTATCGGTAGTGTTGATACGGTAGTATGTCAGTGCCCAATCATTCATTGAGATACCGCCGGTTACCTTCAGCTTATAGCCTGCGAGCTTGTGTTCGCCGGTGGTGGGCAGCTCGTAATATGTGCTTACATCAGCAAACTCAAAGTATCCGTCAGCCAGCGTTCCGGTAGTGCCGGAAGTGGTTGCCGTAGCGATATCACCGACATAGTGCCAATTATTGCTGTCGTCAAGATAATACTGCTCGAGTGTTATCGTAACGCCGGGTATACCCGCCTCGCTATCGTCCATGATACCGTCATATACGGAATCGCTCCAAATAGTGCCGGATATGGTGCTCTTCTCATATTCCTTGAAGCCGCCGTCATAGCCGTCCTTATCGGATGCCGTTACAAGGTCAAATGTGGTCGGCTCTTCATCGCCGGGCCATGTATACTGTACCTTGTACTGCGACTTGTTGTTGCTTGTGGTCGCGCTTGTGATAGGTGTCGCGAGTATAGCGTATTCGTCCTTGGTGGTCAGCGACTGGGAGAACAGCTCGCCTGTCTTGCCCTCACGGCACAGGTCGCTGTTGATCTGATCGCCTGTAACGGTCATCTGATACCAGGTTACGCCGTAGATGTCTTCATCTACAACACCGTTTTTATCAATTGCGGACTTTACTACCTCGGGCTTATAGCCTGCAAGGTAATACTTGTCGCCTATGCGTACATATGCATAAAGATCGTCAAAGCTGTACTTGCCGTCAGCGTCGGTCAAGGTGGTCTTGAAGTACTCGGACGGGGTTGCGGGTGCAGTTGCCGCATTCGGGTCGTCGTTGCACTCTACCCATGTAGTTCCGTTATGATAGTAACGCTTCAGTCCGATGGTAACACCGCTCAGCGGCTGGTCGCCGTCATCGTCGATGTTCATATAACCGTCGTATACTATATCGTTCCAGATATAGCCGCTGACGCTCTTCTGCTCAAACTCTTTATAACCTGCGTCATAGCCGTCGCGGTCACGCGCGGTCACGAGGTCATAATATTTATCAAGATACTGCTTGGTATAGTAATCGTTGTATACCTGCTCGCCCTTGTTGTTGGTTGCCTTTACCGCTTCCTTAGCAACGATGATGTATTCCTTGGCATCGTTGGTGTCGGGTGTAAGCTTGCCATTGTGCAGGTCGTTCTGATATACAGCGTCGCCGTTAACGTCGATAGAGTACAGCGTCTCTGCATACTTGTCATTATCGGGGTTGGTTACTACCAGCTTGTAGCTTGCGAGGTAGTACTCGTCGCCTACCAGCACATAGGTATCAAGATCCTCAAACGCGTACTTTCCGCCGTTGGAAGTAAGCAGGTAATCAATACCGTCAGCAGGATCGGTGCCGGGCAACGTAAATCCGTTGACCTTAACCCATGCGCCCTGTCCGCCGATACCGCCGTTGGGATCCCAGTAGTACTGCTGGAGCGTTACCTTAACGCCGTCAATACCTGCCTCGCCGTCGTCCATCTTACCGTTGTAATCGGACGCAGCTATCTCTGCGGGTGTACCGCCTACTATGCCGGAATCGTTCCATACGATACCGCTGATCTCGCCCTTTTCAAACTCTACAAGACCTGCGTCGTGAGTATCGTCGCTTACTACCTTATAGATATCGAAATATCCAAGCTCGTTCTTAATAAGCAGCGAATTCCAGTTGCCCAGTTCTTCTGCGCCGTAGTTTGCTTCTACCTCAGGCGGAACAGTTCCGTCATCGGCATCGGGTCCCGCGATCTGTACAGCTACTATGATGTAATCGCTCAGGATGCTGTTTACACCCGGATGATTATCATCATAAATATCATTTATATCGTTGAGCAGCATTGTCTCTACGATAAGATCGCTGTCGATAGTATCGTCTGTGCCGATATTCAGTCTTGTTACGGCACGGTCAACTTCCTTATCGCTGATCTTATAGCCGTCTTCGCCATCAACGATAACGTCGTTGCTGAACTTAACTCTGTAGGATACCAGCACACGCTCGTACTCGCCGTCATTATTTGCATCCAGCAATGTATGCGCACGCAGATGTTCAAATCTGTATTCGCCAAGCGGCTTAACTCTGTTATATGCGTCAGGTGTTACGCCGTCGCCGGAAATATCCGTCAGCCAGAAGTTTTCGTCAAAGTCGAACCAGTCGGGGTTTTCATCATTGCCGAGGTTTATCTGACCGTGAGGCATCTCATGCCACTCGCCTGCCCAGTAATAGTACGGCAGCAGCTCTACCTTATAGCCTGCCAGACCGGGCTCGAGAATGTCTACTACTTCCTCAAAGCCGTCAGCATTGATTATAGTCTCGCTGTCGTATGCGTCCTGGAGACCGTCATAGTTGATGTCATCCCAAATAGTTCCGCTTATTGTCGCATACTCGCGCAGAGCAAAGCCTGCGTCCACGTCGTTGCGGACAATACCGTAGTTGCGGTAATGCTTGCCGTTGTAGGTAACCAGTACGCGCGGATCATCAGCGTCGTCCAGAGCATCCGCAACGATTATAAATTCATCATTGTTGCCGTTACCGAATGCCATGTAGGGCGGTAATTCGCTTGCCGCGTCAAGGTTATAGTCGGATGTCAGCACGTTGCTGTCACGGTCATAGTTAGGATCGTTGGTTATCATGAACTTGGTGGGATAATACTCACCGTTCACGGTAGACATATCGATCTTTACCTTATAGCCGGCAAGGTGGTTGGTACCGGTAACCGGCGTTTCTTCGCCGCCTTCTTCTATAGTAGGATCGGTAGGATCTGTGCCGGGCTCGACCTCAACCTCATCAGGTATGAAGATGAACGCGGGCAGATCGTTAAAGCTGTAGGTACCGCCGTCACTCCAGGTAATGATGTTGGTAACTTCAGCAAGAGGAGTTACGCCGTCACGCTGTACAGGTATTTCTATCTGTATCCAGGTATTTGTATCCTCGTCATAGTAATACTGTTCGAGGATGAATTTAACGCCTACATAGTTGCCGTCTGCGGTAAGGTCCGCATCAGTGAAGTTCTCATCAACAGGCTTGTATGTTCCGTCACTGTAGAGGTAGTTGTTATCAGGCATTATCGGCTCGGATACCCAGATGCCGTCTTCGGGGATGAAGTACTCGTCACGGATACCGTTGTAGTTTTCGTCGATAAAGACGTTCATGCCGATAAAGCCCTTACCTACTTCGATAAAGCCGAAACCGAACCTGCTGAATTCACCGTACTGGCCGTTGAATTCGCCGTTTACTAATCTTTGGTCCGGATAACCGTCTGCGTCAAAGTCTACCGCGGTCGGATTTACCAAGAAGGAGGGAGTCATATTCCAGCCTGTTGTCTGGTCGTACGCAAAGTCATTGTCGTACCATTTTACATCACCGTACGGATACGCAAGCGCGGTATCAGCGTGGGTGATAGGAACAGGCTCGTGCATCTGATCCTCATTTATGTCAGCTATATGGGCAAGTGCCACATACGACTTATAAGGATACAGTGTGGTCTTGAAGTAGCCGTCGGAATCGGTGGTCAGTATAGTGCCTTCCGGAATCGGATTGCCGTTTACATCCAGCTCGATATTGCCGTTGGCGTCTCTCTTGAACCAAGATATCTTCTTGCCGTTGTAGTCATATACTTCGGCATATTCATACTGCTCGTCGCCGAGGTCCTTCAGCTCGAAGATGAATACATTTACGTCCTTGTACGGCTCTTCGTCGTCGGTAGATTCTCTGTTGAACCAACCGTCAAGAGTGCCGCTGTGACCTGCTGTATTCTCATCATGCCAAGCATAGCCGCTGTAGAGGTAGGAGTGTGCAACACCGAGGTTGTAAGAAGTCATCTTCTTGTCATACTCACGGAATGCCGCATAGTACTCAGCACTCAGCTCGTATATGGTCTTTTCGGTCTCTACGCCGTCTTTTACAACAGTATACTTGCCGCTGACGTACTTACCGGCAGCCTCGTCATAGTAAACAGTGCCGCTGATAGGTTCGCCGTTGTCGTCGGTTATCTTTAATATCTCACCGGGATCATATACAGCCTCGATATCGATAGGATCGGAGATCATTATCAGATGTTCAGCCGGCTGATTATCCAGCGGGATACCGCCGTCAACACCGTCGTTGCCGTAGTCGGGCAGGATGTCGCCTACACGGTATACGGTAAGCGCGGTCTTGCCGTCAAAGCCGATGGTTCTGGTGGTCAGCGCGTACTCGTCATATCCCTCGGGGAAGGTATAACGCAGACGGTATCTGCCCGGCTCGATGTTGGACAGCATGAAGTAACCGTTGCGGGCATTGATATCCATCTCGGTGGTATAGGTCAACGCCTTGCCGTAGGTTGCGTATTCATTATCACCGGTGGGGTTAACCTTTAACTTACCGGTGGTCTCGTCGATCACGCACCAGCGTCCCTCTTCATTGAGGGCTACCGGCTCGCCGAACGAGTTAACGGGATAGCCGTTTTCATCCAGCAGCTCTACCAATACGCCGTTGATGCCCGGGTCGTCAAGTGATCCGTCTCTGCTGTAGTCAAGGTTCTTGGTTGCTCTGTGGAACAGCTTTCTCTCAAATGCTATTACTTCTTCGGTGGTCTTGATTATCGGGCGATCCTTCGAGTCGAGTACAAGCTCGCCGTTTTCGTCAACCACATATTCGGGGTTGCCGTCGGCGTCAAGCACAGGCATCTGCACCGTCGTGGTGTTAACAACATAGCTTGCGTCGTCTTCAAAGGTAGCGCTGTAGTTCTCATCGAACCATACATACTGACCGATATAGCCCTTATCGTATGCTGCGCCCGGATATACACCGGCTCTGTTAGAGGTCTGGAGTGCTACGTCGGTTGCGCCGTTGAGACCTGTACCGGATGTTACGAACAGGTTCCAGCCGTAGAAGCCTTCAGTAGCGTTACCGATCTCATTTTCGGTCATGTTTATCTCGTCGATAAAGAACGGATATTGAGGCAGGTTGAGCGGAGCCTTCATATTGTATGAAAGCTTGATCTGATTTCTGCCCTTCAGCTGGAAGTTGGAAACAGGCTCTACATAGATAAGCATTATCGTTCTGCAAAGCAGTTCAAATTCCTTCGCGCTTAGGGTTGCGCCGTAAGCCCTGAATTCTTCAAGACTTACCAGTCCGCTGGCATGCTTTTCAGCATCGCCCTTATACAAGTCATCAAAGAACTTGTCGTTAGATGCTCCGTCAGGAGTCTTTGTCATCGCTTCGATATCCGCTATGTTGCCCTTGGTTATCGTGCCGTTGTCGAAATTGAACGGACCGATCCAAATGCTTACGGTATCGGTATCGGTAAGGTCGGTCGTACCTTCTGTTGCGGATACATGCTCTACCTTTATGCTGTCGATATCCAGATAGCCGCTCCAGAACGAGGATGTTCCGGCTCTCGGGTCTCTGTTGATGATACCGTCATCACCGATGTGCGGCAGTATATCAAAGATTATCGGCTTGGAGAAGCTCATACCGTCACTCATGTTGGTGACTGTCGAGTTGAACGAGTAATATGTGCCCTCCGGTACCATAGAGGGTCTGTACATACCGTTACCTGCGGTGTTTCGTCCGCTGCCGTAGTCGGAGTAGGAAGACTTCGAGGACTCCATACCGAGACCCTGAGTGAACTGGATACCGCCGATGGTGTGTACTATCGCACTCTCGTTATTGAATTTCTGGTTGTTGTTAATGTCGCGCTCATCAGATACATACGCGTGTACCGATGTAGTGTCGCCGTATGCCAACGGCAGGTAGGGTATGAACGAACCCTCCTTAAAGCCGTAGCCCTTGGTCGCCAGCATTGCGGCTTCCATCGCAAGTACGCCGTTGGTGTTAACAGGCAGGATGTACTCTACCGCAACGCTCCAGCCTACAGGCAGTACGCCCTGGAAGCTGAAGGTCATTACCTGCATCTGCAATACCTTGTCAGCAGATACCTCGGTGGGCTTGGAGTAGTAGCTGAAGTCGGAAAGCTTAAAGGCTATATCGACTCCCGGTACGGCCTTAGTTCCGTCCGGCTTGAGGACATACCATGCCCATTGCGCGTCATAGGTACTGATAGAATCCTTCAACTCAGGATGAGCGAGCAGAGAATCCTGATAACATGCTTCTACCGGGTTGTCGGCGTCGGCATAGTTATCTATCCTATCCATTATGTTTTCAAATCTGTCAAAGCTCAGCTGCTGAATGTAAGGAAGTACTATAGATATCTGCGGGTTAGAGGTGTTATCCTCGGTCTTGTTAGTAAGGCTGGGGATAGTCTTGCTGCCCTCGTCTATCTCTTCCTGGGTATAGTTGTGCAGCTCTGCCTTATACTTCAGTGTCGCGTAATATCCCGCGGGAAGAACGACGCTGTCGCTCCACTTGATTACCGGTATGATCTCGCCGGTCTCGGGATCTTCTATCGCGCCTGAGGTATAGTTCCACATATTAAGGTCGATACCCATTACAGGGTTCTCACTTGCGACAAAGTATCCGCCTCTTGCAGATTCAGAGATCACCGCGCTTTGCTCGACATAATCGCTGTACTGCGCCTGAACGGTCGCATAGTGGTTAACATGCAGTTTTTCAAGGTGTGTATTAGTTCTTGTCAGTGTAACAAACGCCGAATTGCCGAAACGGGTCATGGTCATATTGTTACCGTCGGAGAAGTTAACGTTAGATGTAACGCTGTCAGGTAAATTCCACAGCGAGTTGTCAAGTCTTGCTACGTTGAGGGTACCGTCGTCGATATCGTCTAATTCTTCGATCTCAGGAGTTGCGGGATCGCCGTCTATAGCAAGTCTGAAGCCGCGGGGAACAAGTATATCATCATTCGGTACATCCTGATCCGCGTCGATGACGTAACGTACCTGATAGATGCTGGTGCGGAGTGCGCCAGAATTGATAGCCAGCAGATGGTTTTCGGTTATCGAAAGACCTTCAGCAGGTGTAAGCTCTACCCATGCGGAGTTGGTCTCGCTGTCAAGGTTCAGCAGATATGCTTCCAGAGCATCCTCATCGTTAGAGGTAACATACATTGTCTTACCGCCGGAGGATTCCCATCTGGTCAGCTCGATATGGCAATACTCGGGGTCTTCATCGCATATCGGACAAGCTGTGTTAACCACGCCGTCAATACATCTGCTTGTGCAGGTGCATACCAGGCACTGGTCGGGATCTTCCTGGCAGGCCTTGCAATCCTGCTGAGTATTCTCATCGCATCTGCCGAGCGAATCAACGCAATGGCATCTCGGTATTCCCGCCTCGCACTTGGAGAAGTCTGCCTTACAGATCGGGCAGTCGCGGTTTACGTACAGGTCGCTGCACTGGTCGTCTTCTTCGCCGCAGATGCAGCCCTGCGGACGCTCTTTAGGCTTGTAGGTAACCTCAAACTTTACGTCCGAAGGTGCGGTCACGTTTATCAGCTTCTTGAGGGTCTCATCGGTCTCCAGCTGGTACTGCATATCGTTGTAGTATGCAGGGTTGGTTTCAGCCAGCTCAACGGAGGTACCGGTATCAAAGAGTTTACCTACCTGAATATATACGTGTATCTTCAGGTTTTTGTCAAGAATGGCTGCCGCTTCTTCGCTGAGGCCGGTCTTGGTGCGGGTATCCCATACACCTGTAGCTATACCCAGCACCTCACCGCCGACGCTCTCGTCTTCTGCGGTTGCGGGGGTCAGGGTCATAATATCGGTTCCGCGGTAGGGTATGCGATAATCAACCACAAACTGCTGAACTGCCGCGCCGGTGTTGATTATCTCGTCGATGTACATCATCATGCGATATGCACCCTTTACCGACGGGTCATTTACTCTTGTCTGAGCATTACCGCTGATATCGGGGTTGATGATCTCTATCATCGGCTCGGAGGTATCAACACGTATCGTTGCCGCCGGCTTGAGCAGGATGACCTTAGCGGTCACGTCGCTCGCGTGTACGTCAAACGCATCCTCATAATACTCGCCGTCAAGGTCATGGTCGACTGCGGGTACAATAATGGGAAGTGTACCGGGCTTTACAAGCTCGCCGTCTTCGTCAAATTCGGGAGCCTCGCCGGGTATAATGGTTATATCGCTGTCATAAGCGGGTCTTACATATTCGTCTCTTTCGGGGTTGTACGGGGACGGCAGCTGGTCGATATTATAACCGTACTGCTTTACTTCATCTTCGTCTTCGTCGCCCTCTTCTACCTCTTCATCCTGGAGATATGTGCCGCTCATGTCATCGAAGGTTACATAAGTGTATGCAACATAGTCCTCGTCCCAGCTGTCGGGTGCGCTCATTATGCTGGAGTCGGGATCTTCCGCTCTGTCTATCATAGCAGGTATACCTACTACCATAACGTCGCCGTTGCCGAAGTAACCGGGCAGCATCTCACCGTCTACGTATCTCTGATAGGTGATGTCATCTTCACTGCCGGGTGCGTTCTGGTCGCCGGGGGTGATTATAGTAATTCTTACGGTCTCGGTCAGATCATCGTCGTTTTCTTCACGATAGATCTCTACGCTGAAACCGCTGTCCTCGAGATCGTCTAAAGTAAGACGTACTATCGGATAGGTCGTTACCGTGCCGTCCAGCGCAACACTGTTCGCGCGCTTGTACAGCAGGTAGAAGTCGCCTAAGCCGTTCTCTTCGTCGTACTTCTCGTAAGTAACTATTCTCGGCAGCACGAAGCTAACCACGATCTTGGCGTGCTTTACATCGCCCTGATGGTCGTAGTCTCTGGTATTTACAGTGGTATTGCCGTTCTTCCAGCTCTCGCGTACTTCGTTGCTGTTCTGGTTGAATACCTCAGCGTAATAGTACAGCTCGTCGCCGTACTGTACTGGCAGGGTATCGTCAAATACGTTGGTGGTCTTATCCCAGGCAGTGCTGCCCTCTTCAGGATAATACTCAAATGTCTCAGGCAGCTCTGCGAGCTTGTTCGCAGCCAGTGTTGCCGCGCTGCCGGTACGTCCGCCGAGCCATCCGTAATAGCCGAGCCAGTTGCCCGCAGTGCCAAAGCCGCTGCTTGCATAATCCTCAGTAGCCTCTGTCGTGGAGACAAAGCTCATGTTCTCAATGCTCGGAGCCTTGATGCGGATACGCATAGTGGTATACGCAGCCGAGTCGGTGTTACCGTTCGCGCTCTTGTCGTTGCTGAGGTTTACGTCTACCCAATCAAGGACATTGCATAATTCGCCGTCCTCGTTGGTGAGTGCGGGATCCTTCCATTCTTCCAGTACTATCTTAGACTTGGTTTCATCCAGCTCCCAATAACGCTTGTCGCCCTTATTATCGGTAGCGTCTATCAACGAATATGTGTGCGATCTGATGTCGCTTTCGTCGTCGGTATACGGTATCTTGACAGTGCGCGGTACATCCGGTATAGCACCGTTGCCTACACGGTCGATACGGGTATCGCCGGGGCTGCGGAACAGGTTGGTCGAGCCTCTGGTCTTTATATCATATGTAAAGTTGCCATAGCCGGTAACAGTCTTGCTGCCTACCCAGAACGGGTTCTCGCCTGCGGCATTCAGCGCGGTGCTGTTGGCGTCGGTTATTTCGCTGTCAAGGATAAACTTATAGTTTTCCAGCTTGCTGGACAGCAGGGTATGTGCCTGCTGGTACTGCTTCAGCTCGTCGCCGTGACCCTTAGGCTGGCTCTCGGTAAAGAACTTGAAGGAGAACTTCAGCTTTTGTCCGGAGAGTACCGTTGCCTTATCGGCATTTCTTATATCGGTATCCTTCGGGATAAGAGTGATCTTAAATCTCTCGGATTCTTTAAGATATTCTACCTTGGTATCGTAGTAATGTGCTACGTCGGTAGTACCTATAGTCGCCGTCCAGTCAAGCTCGTTAGTTGTATTAAAGGTGCTGTTTGCATCCTTTTCAAAGAGCTTGCCGTCTGTTGTCTTAGGCGTGATACCGTAAGGCAGTATCTCGGTGATTACGGGATAGTACAGCGTACCTTGTGCGCCGCCGTCGGTGGCATAGGTATGCTTCCACTTGTAATGCGAGGAGATCCAGCCATAGTGGTCATCATCATAAGGCTGCCTGTATCCCTCATAGTTGGGGATATAGTATTGCAGGTAATAGTAGTTCTCTGCGTAGATGTTGAGGATGTTGGTCTCACCCTCGCCGTTTACGTAGTAGTTCTCTATATCTGTCTCGGATTTGCCGACCGTTGCCCATGTGCGGACAAACGGCTTGCGGATGTGCGCGCGTGTACCGGTCGATGCATATGTGGTACGTTTACCGCTCGCATAGGACGCCTTTGCGTTGTCCTTGTCAACGGTAGTCGCAAGCTTATAGTTAGAATCGCTTACGGTATTATCAAGGTATACCTCGCGGTTGCCGATGTTCATACCGTCGATGTACGGCATGTTGGGCGAGCCGTTTACGTAGTAGGACCAAGGCTCGTGTCCCCATGCCAGATCTCTTGCGGTGTCAACGTATCCGTAACCGTTATAGAGGTAATCCATACCGCCGTACTGGGTGCTGATATATGCACCGTAGTTGCCGCTGTTGGTAGCGGTGCTGGTATAGGTGTCGGTCTTGTAGTTATAGGTGTTGCCCCACTGGCTGGTGGTGTCGTAGATCTGATAATAGCTGTCCTGCTCTACATCAACGGGACGTGCAAATACCTGATCGTAGAAGTACTCGTCATCCGGGGTCTTGTATACGTGTGACGGCAGGTCTACCTGCATCATATAACCGAAGTTAGAGCCTCTGCCAAACCACTGGTTAAGCTGCTTGTTTACGGTTATCTTGAGTACCCATGCAGCCTCTTCAACATCGTATTCTCTGTAGTCCTTGTCTACATAAGAGTCTTTAGTCTTGTTCATGTTGGCCTTGCTGAGTACGGGGTCCTGCATGATGTCGGAGGTGAGGTATTTACCGGCAGCGTCGCCCGGCATTTGCAGTATCTCTACCGTTACCATGCCGTCGGTAGTTACATCGGTGTAAGTTGTGCCGTTATATGCGATGGTGGTGTCGAGGAAGCCGTTCTTGGTAGAAAGGCTGTTGTTTACCTTGACCTTGATAGACTCTGCTATCGCCTTCTCAAGCGCCGCCTTTTCAGACGCGGACAGGCTTACGCCTACCTTGCCTGTAAACGCAGTCGGCTCTATGCCCTCAGGCATTACATAGATGAACTCTACGCCGCTCTTTACTGCGTAGTCACCGTAGTTGTACGCACCAAGGCTGGTGATGAACGACTGGTCATATTGCAGGGTGGTTATGCTGTCGTCGTTAAATCTTCTGAGACGATAGCTGCCCTCGTAGTTGTCATTCCATGAATAAGTGCTGTAAGAGCTCTTATTTACAAAGCGGTCATAGCGAGAATCCGACACATAGTTCGCATAGTTGGTCGGCAGATACTCAGTGTTGGAGTCATTAGAGTTAACATTAGCGACAAACTCCGAGCTTGCAGCCAGCCATGCGGTCTGCAGGTGTGTTCTTGCCTGTGCCCATATCAGTGCCTCGGTATGGTCGCCCTGCCACAGCGTTGCATTAGCGTCGCTGTTAGTCTTGCGAGCATTGCCTATCTCCTCGCGGTATGCCATCAGTAACGTATAGTAGTCTCTGTTGGCTGTTCCCGCGCGGGATTTACTGTAATACCGTACACTCGGCAGGTTTGCGTATGCCGCTGTGGTAGACGGCGTCTGGGTGCTGTAGTAGGTTACCTGCTGATACTTCGCTACGCTCATATCGGAATCCTTGAGGTAACCGTTTTTACCCGTAACATATGTATTGTAATATGCGTCGCCGTAGGTGTCGTTGGTGTCACCCGGCATATATACGGTAGCATCCTTGAGGTATTCGTATCTGTCTACGTCGGGGTTCAGCTTACCGCTGACAGCGACGTCGTGATACAGATAGTTCATATCCATCAGCGTGCCGGAGTTGTTGAACTGCGTCAGGCTGCCGTTATAGCTGTTGGTTCTTACTTCACCGATAAACGGATAAGAAGCAGTCTCGTTATGATAGTGCGGATAGCCGTAATAGAAGCTGTGTACCTGACCGTACTCACCCATCTTGGGGTAGTAATCTACAAAGGTATCGGAATTTCTTACGGTGTACGCCAGCGGCAGGTCTTCTTCTCTTGTTACCGCGCTGTACTGTACCTCTATGTTTTCGCCGGGCTCTAACCATGCGCCGGTCTCAAACTCTATCTTATACACATAGAAGGTCCTATCGGTGGAGACGGTGTTGGCGTTGGTTCCTTTCAGCCTGATATCCGCAAACTGATGTCCGTCACCCATGCTGATACCGTCGGTATCGCTCTTGGTGGTGATCATATCTCCGCCGTAGTCGGGGATATCCTTGTATTCAGTCACGGTTATCTTGAACTTCGGTCCGCCGTCCACCATATTTCCGTCGGGATTCATCCAGCCGGTCTTGTTCGCGTTGGTGGCATTGTCGTACCACTTAACGCTCAGCTTATAGCCGCTCTTGGTGGTGATTACTGTATTTACATCATGCCACTGACCGTCAGCAAGCTCTGCTATTGCGCTGGCCTCAATATACTCAGGTATCTTGTCAAAGATGACAGGCTGAAGCAGCCTACCCTGTACCTCAGTGCTGGAGGCAGGGTTGGCGTTGAGTATGCTGGTCTTGAGCCATAATGTATCGCCCGGACGATAGCCAGTCTTTTGTGCCGCACTTGCGTTGTATTTCTGGAATGCGACAGTCTCGTCGGAGAATATCTGGGTATGCAGGGTTATCAGCGGTCTCTCACGGCGTATAACAAGGCTTGCCGCGCCGTTGCCGACCAGCGTTACTTCCTTGTCAAGTATCTCCTTAGTAGCCGCTGCCTGTGTACCGTTCAATGTTGTTGCTACGGAGTTATTCACATTTTCGGTGTGCTTGTGGGTGTACTTTACATCCGCGGATACCGACATGGTATAGGTATCGGATGCAGCACCGTTAACGTTGCCGCCATTTGTCTTGCGGACGTCTCTGTAACGTCCTACGCCGTACAGACGGAACGCGCCTGTCTGTCCGCCCGCGTCAACTACATTACGGGTTATCAGGGTGTTGTTCTTATAGCCGCCTGCGTAATCGTCCGTATACGCGGGTATATCCTCGTAGGTCCAACGTATACCTATAGCGTATCTGATGAAGTGCTTGCCGCTCAGATTCTTGGTGGGATCTGTTTTTGCAGCCTCTACATCTTCGTCGGTGTATATCTCGCTCTCGGGTATCCATACCAGATATTTGTCGGTGGTATTGATATCCGCGAACTGATCGGTATAGCTGTCAACTATGTTAGAGATACCTGTACCAATCTTGTCGTCATATATACCGTCCTCGCCCTTATATATTCCGTCGGCGGGGTACAGCTCGTCATGGGTGAGAGGAGCGGAGCCGCTCTGGTACAGGCTGTCTGCGCCGTCCTCCTTACCCTTGTCACCTACGACAAACAGGTACTCAACCTTTGCGTTTGCTCCGCCGGTCGGATGCGCAAACGTCGGCATCTTTGTCAGGACAAAGTCTCTTACAAAGCTGTTGTTTACGTTATGTCCGAACAGAACGGTGTACTCAACAACGTCAAGGTCGTGCTTTACGTCATTGTAGATATTATAGCCGGAGCTGCCCGTCTGCTTAAGCGTGAGGGTCATGCCCTGACCGTTATACGAGTCGTTTACGTTATCAAACTTATACTCAACCTCGAGGTTAGCACTGTTGTACAGGCTCATCACGTTGTATACGCGTGACATGTATGTACTCTCGTTGGGTATTTCGCTGTTATTATAATATTTGCTCTTACCTCTGCGGTAATGTATCGCGTCGCCGCTCAGGCTGGTATAGTCGGAGCCTGAATCCAGGTTATTGAATATAGAGGTGCTGTACGGATACGGCCAGTTAGAGCCGTCGCCGTTGGTGCGGTATACCTCATACTGAGAATAGGTATGGGTAGGTCTTGCAGCCGCCTCAAATCTCGGATATACGCTGGGTACGGTGGAATCGCCTGTCTTTATCTGGCTTGCCTTGGACTCGTCCTGTCCGCCCTCGGGTATTATCTGAGTAAGAACGGTAATAGTGAGCTTTTCACCGGGCAGCAGCTCGTAAGCCTGCTCGGCCGCGCTGTTGCCGCGTGTTACCATTTGGGTAAGGGCTTTCAGCTCGCCGACAGATATATTCAGCTGCTTGTAATTGGTGTCTGTGCTGCCGTTAATAAAGTAATATTCACTGCCATCCTTCATAACAAGGGTGGTGGTGTCTCCGTATACAGGAGTTGCGGCGCTGCCGCTGGTGGACGCGTATGCGATTATCTTATCATGCGGTATGCCGTTTGTACGTCCGGACGCAGGCACATAAGCGCCATTTTTGTAGTCAATAAGTCCGGCGGTAGTTTTGCTTGTATTTATCTTCCAGCCGATTATGCGCTGACCTGTAGGCGCGACAAATCTGAGGTCGGGATGATACAGCGGTAAATAGCCCGCAGTGGTATCTGTTCCTGCCTGTACGGTAAGGTCATATTCAACATAATCATATTGCATTAAGTGTGATATATCAACGGGGATATGCTTATCCGTTCCGCTGCCCGCATCGTCAGAGTCGTATGCAAAATTGTTCGGGAAGTTCTCATTCGCCGCCGATATAGTCATTTCGGTCTTCAACTCGCCGACACGGTTACGCAGATAGTACCAGTCGTAGTGACCGTACGCTCTGGAAGAGTCACTGGTCATGCGCATGTCGCTGAAGGTGCCGAAGTTAAGGTCGGGTGTGCTTACAGTCGCCTTAGTAAAGGCTGATACGTCATTTCTGTAGTAGGTGTTGGAGTGAGATGACCAATAATCGGTAAGTATACCGGATATAGCGGAGGGACGTGAGTTTATCGTCCAGTCGTTACTATTTATATCATCCCATGTACGGTCTACGAATACACCGTCATACCAGAACGCGTGACCCGCTACATCGTCCATGATTTTCTGCATCTGCGCCTTAGTGCGGTAAGCGCTGTCCAGATAACCGTTTTCTTCGTCGGTAGGATCATTGATAAGCTTGCCTGTGTAATCGGGACGTCTGTAGGTCAGATACTGACCGCCGTCAAGTATAGTTTCATTAGGCTTGAACGGCTTGTTTTCAAGCACGACGTTGCATGCTCTGAAGGTAAACTCGAAGGATGATACATATTCTTTATAATATGTCGCGGTGGTGTTGTTTGTCGTGTAGTTGGCAAACGCTGACGCACCCTTATCCTTCAGATACTCGTTTACGTCAAAGTAATAGTATGCCGCACCGGTTGCTGTAGTGCCTTTATAATCCTTTAAGTACGGACTGCTCTTCAGCTGGTCATATGTAAATGTCTGAGAGCCGTTGTTGCCGTAATTTATCGTAAACGTCTGGACGTTGAACCAGTTGCCGTCTATAAATTCCTTAGGTATATAGATATTCTTCAGGCGGTAGTTTACGTTAATGCTGTTGGTTACCTTAACCTGATTTACGTGGGTGGATATTTCCGAGCCGTCAGCCGCGTCGCCGTCGTTGCGGTTCTTTACGAATACCTGATATGCCGCGTAGTTGGGGTCAAGGTTGTTCTGCGCGTAATCATATATGGTCGAGCCACTGAGCGAAGCGCCGGTAGCGGGGTTGAACGCATTGATCTGTACGCCTACCGAGTACGGCAGACGGAAGCCCATATAACGTGCGGTATCGGACATGCTGTTATACGATGCGTCAGCAGTCTCCTTATATGTCGCCGTGGTCAAGGTGTTGGTCGCCTTGTTTCTTTCAGCGGTCGCTGTGCTGCTACCGTCCTCCGGCTTAACAATATACACGTCGCCGCCGACATAGATGTCTATCGGGCTGGTGCTGCCGCCGAAGTTGGAGGGGATAATGCCGTTCGGCTTATGCTCTGCGGCATATTCGCAGTTACCCGGTATATCGCCGAAGGTGAACTCGTAATTGGTAAGGAATGTATCGGCAGGCATGGGATATGCACCCGCTGCAACCTTAGCCGAATAATCCTCGTCCAGCGGATAAGCTAATACTATTTCATAATAGCCGGGCTTGGTGGTAGACTTTTTGATATATTTTGTAAAGTCAACGTCGCCCTCTGTCCAGGTAAGGCTGCCTGCCGCGGTGGTCGCCAGGGTAACAAATCCGTACTGACCGCTTATTGCGGTGGTGTTCAGACCGTTAAGGATATTGCTTATAGTGTTGGCGTCAAGTTCCGCTTCATACCCTTCAGGTTCTTCCGATCCTGCGCACGGGCACATTTCGGGCTTATATTTGCATACCGGGCAGTTTGCCATGGTCTCCTCAGTGCACTTGCCGCCTTCTTCGGTGCAGTTACATTCGGGCATGGGGTTATGGCAGTTTGCAGCATCAAGCTCACATGCCGGGCAGTTTGCCTCGCCGGTAAATTCGCAGTTGCCGTCTTCTTCTTCACAGATGCAGACGCAGCAGTATTCAGCACCCAGCAAGTCGCATGCGGGGCATTCTTCGTTTATGTTGCCTTCAATGCATCTTCCGCTCTCTTCATCACAGATGCAGAGTATCGGAACAGCACACTGCGTGGAGTCTAACTTACAAAGTTCGCAGGTCTCATCCGCATTTTCAAGCAGTCGGCAGTTGGTTTCGCCTTCACAGGTACATACCAGTACTTCTACACGGCAGCTTGTGGGATCGTTCTGGCAATGGAGACAGTCAGGATTAGGCTTGCCGTTTACCGCACAGTTGCCCTCTTCTTCAATACAGATGCAGACAAGGCACTTGCTGGGGTCAACAGAGCAGAGATAGCAGTCTTCCTGATGATTTTCTTCGGTACAAAGTTCGCCTGTCTGTTCGCAGACGCACTCCAGTGACTGCGCCTCACACTGTCTCCAGTTTCTCTGGCAGTGTACGCAGTCTTCGTTTACTAAATTATCCCTTGTACATCTTCCCTCACCAAGCTCTGCACATTCGCACTCAGGTGCAGGGAGTTTACATTTACTTGCATCTTCTTGGCAGGCCAAGCAGTTCTGATGGAAGCCGTTCCAGCAGTTATAGCCGAGGCCGTCCTCAGAATCTTCTATGGTACAAGTACACTCTAACTCAGGCTCTTCGCCTTCACAGTCGTGGTCAAGGTCGGTACTGTTACGGCAAACATCACAGCTTGTGTCAACGCTGCCGTCGGTACACTTTATCTCACAGGTACACTCTATTACCGGATCTTGTGCGGTACAGTTGCTGTAGTCCGCCATGCAGACCTCGCAGTTCGGATTCGGGTTTTCGTAGGTACATTTACCTATCCTGCTGCCGCATATACATACAGGTCTGTCGTCGTGACCGAAGGTAAACTTTACCTGATCCAGATACTTATACATCACTTCGGAAATGTATATCGTCCTGGTCAAGAAGCCGCTGTAGGTGGTCGCCGGGTCATAGCCGATATCCGGCAACTTGTCACTGAGGACCAGCTTGTCGATATAGCTGTGTTTGTTTCTCCATTCGTCGGCGTTTTCATATGTCCAGTTGCCGGTATTCAGACCGAGCGATTTACCAAGAGCTATCGTGCCTGGGTCGTATGTATTAAGATGTTCGTTATACGAGGTGCTGTGCAATGCACGCTGGCTCTGCTGCCAATGTGCAACACCGTACTCATAGTAATCTCCGAATATTACACCCTCGTTTGCGTCGGTGCCGGTGGTTATCGACCAGGTCTTGTTATTGTTCTGAACGCCCTTATATCCATAGTTGTTTTCAAGATATACTTTTACTACTGCAGTTGAGAACAGGTGACGCGCGTCATATTCAGTAAAGTCATAATCGGAGCCATAAGAGGACCAATAATATCTGTATTTATTCCAGAAGGACCAATCTGATTTCTGGTGCGAAGTCGAGCCTTTGTCTGTTCTCTGCTTAGCTCTTGCGTCAGACGCTTCTGCTCTTGCCTTATACTCGTTGGTGTCTTCGTAACCGTTTACGCAGTTATCACCTACGCTGACGTCAGCCGATACCTGGGCATACTGCATGCCGTCCTTGTAGAAGCGTCCGGTCACCTCGAACATATACTTGGTGGACTGGTTGCTTGCATCATAATTGGCGCAGTAATCAGGGTTCTTTGCTGTTGTGCCATCATCGGACGCCAGCTTGTTTATATCTATATTGATAACGATGTGGTCAATGCGTTTGTTGTCAACAGTGCTGTTATAATTAACGTACGGTTCTTTATAATAGTGTTCGTTATCACTGTTGATAGAATAGAGGTCGGATTTTTTCGTATCATCCGCAAGCAGATTTATCTTATAGTAGTTGCCTGCGATGGTGTTGCCGTTCTTTTTGTCTCCGTCAAGGTCGCTGCCGCCGACGTAATCTACATCCTTCTTCCACTGCTCAGCGGTAATGGTATAGCTTGTGCCGTCTTTTCTGTATACGGTAATATCATTAAGATAGTCCATAGCATACGGCTTTACCTTGAGATAGTATGCCTCAAATCCATCCTTAGGCAGAGTAACGGTCATATCTACATTAGCCGCACTGTTAAAGGACTGGCTGTAAACATAACCCATACCCGCGTGCTCTTGAGTTTCCATATTTGAAAGCACACCGGGTCTGTACGGTGTCGGCAGGCTGGACGCTCTGTTAAGATACTGTCTAAAGTCTATCATAAACGAGCCGACAGACTTATAGCCTATATCAAGCTCTGCGTTATCCTCGAAGCCGTAATTCCAAGGAGAGGATGTGGCCGTTCTGCGAAGCCATCTTATATGCTCTAACGATGTGGATATCGCGTCAAACTGGTTTGCGACCGCTGTGGAATTAACATCACGATAGCCTGCAACAATGACGGTATCGAAATACATCTTGGAAAGGTACGCATTAGCGGTATCCTGCTTGGTTACAGTGGTATCAGCTCTGCGTAATCCGTCAAGATAGTTCACGCCGGTAGCGGTAAGTATATTGCTGGTGCCGAACAGCGCATCCAAAAATCCGTCAAACTTTATTGTGCATTTGGGCTTTTCGGTGTTGGTGTCGGTAACCTTAAAGTCGGTGCCGTGGATAAATACCTTGCCTAAGGTGAACAGCTTATTGGTTCCGGGATAAGCTATATCCGCCAGCTCTTTTTCGGTCATGACAAAGCAGCCGTCAGCGTTGGCGTTAAATACCTTTAATACGGTATCTCCGTTTACTGCGGATAATGTCTTTGCGGTTTTATCGTATACGAAATGTATTACTCCGTTCGTGCCCGAGGCACTGATATCGGAGAGTGTTATTTCCTTTATCTCCTTGAACTGGTCAAGCAGTACGGAGTTAAGAGTAACCTTTGTGGTGTGGAAACCTGTTCCCGCCTCTGTACCCGTAGTGGTGAACGGTACATTGATGGTCAACTCGGCATCGTCCAGTGTGGATAAGGTGGTGGACTGGTTCCATGCGGTTACTGTATAGCTGAAATCACGGTCATACGGTATACCGAGTGTCTTACGGTTGCCGTCCGCGTTTGCAGCGACAGATTCATTTGTCGGTGAGAGGTTATAGTATGCCAGGTTAGCGTCAACCATCAGCGCGGGCTTTTCTACATACAGCCTGTTGGTCAGCTTAGGCGCGCGGTTCTGCATAGACTCGTTTGCAGGGGTTACCTTCATGGTAGCGTCAAGGTTGTCGTACCAGTCGGAAAGACCCTCAAGCTCTACCTCGAAGTCGTAGGTCTGTGTTGTGGTGCGTCCGAGATAATTGTCGCACTCGATCACGATATACTTTACATACTCTATACCGTCAATGTCGGTAGCATCTATTACTATCTTGTCGCCTACATAGGAGAAAGACACGTCTACGCCGGTAACGCCTGCGGTGCCGGGCAGACCTGTAACACTGTAATCATAGACCGTTATCTTGCTTATGTCAGCAACACGGGTGCTGCCGGTTACCGTCGGGTTGGTTATGGTTATGGTTTCAGTCTTAAAGCCCTTCGGCCAAGAATGTCCGTCGTTATCAGCCTGAAGTCCTATGTTGTCAATGCTGATCAACATCTGGCTCTCGCCCATAGGTGCAAACGAGCCGTTTGTCAGCTTGAAATAATAGCCGGAGTTAGGCGTCTTATTGCGTATATCTAATTTATTTATAGTAGTCTGAGCAGCGGCGTTCAATACCTTGTTGTCTGCCGATACTCTCTCGACTGTTGCGAGGATCTTTGAACGGTCAAAGCTGTGACCGGTGAGTGTAAGGTCAATAGTGGTGACATACATCTCAGTGTTGTCATCAATAGCCGTCTTGTTGAAGGATGCGTTGGGATAGTCCGTCTTAATAGATGCATCCGGAGCGATCGGATCCTTATGACCTACCTCGGTATAGCTGCCTGTTACATAGTTGGGGCTGCCCTCTAACGCTACGTAATAATCGCCTTTTCTGGTGGTGGCGTCAAGCGGCTTATCCTTAGGTATGTTCTTGAATACTATCTGTACGCTGAGCAGAGTGCCCCAGTTACGTCCGGCAGCAGCGGAAGTATTCCAGAACGAGCTGGGGATATACGGCGGGTCGGTAGTGACACCTGTGGTAACATACGCGCCCGCGCTTGACAGCTGTGCGCCGGTCATTGTATGAGAAACAACAGTTGTCGGGTCAGTGGGGGTGGGCGCCTTAGAGAAGCGGAAGGTTATGCTCTCGATGCCGTTTGCTCCGCCGATGTCAGCCCACAGCTTGTTTGAGAAGATTATCTTATCGGTGATAAGACCGTATCTCAAGGGGCTTTCTGTGCCGTACTTTGTCAGTACGTTGCCGGACTCGAATATACCGTTGGTAAGCGCGGATATATCCGACTTATTGCCGATATAGTATATAAAACCGGAGGCCGGCATATTTACCGGTACGTCCAGCTGTGTATCTGAAGTGGACACAGAACCGCCTACGATGGTGTCGGGGGTGTAAGCCTCTACGTATATCTCAGGCTCTGCGGGCTTGGTGTTTACGTCAGCCTCTTCATCCGCAGGTGTCGCGGTCTGGGCAGCCTCGGTATAACGGCCGTTTTCTTCGCCGGTGACTTCCGGAGGAGACCACTTTTTACGGATGAAGTGTGTGGTCAGCTCGTTGTGATATGTATCGCCGTCCGGTGCGGTACCGTATATCTCTACACGTCCCTCGAGCTTTTCGCCCGCCTCGATACGATCTTTGAAGTTTATCTTGATATTACCGGTAAATTTAGCTCCGGCATTTGCGCTGATATGGTTATTGATAAGGGTATCCACCCCGGTAAGAGACCATATGTTCTTTTCAAAGGTTTCTTTTACGGTGGTGTTGTCTACAGCCAGCTCGCCCAGCGTCACAAATTTTTTGCTGCCGTCCTTGTACTGGAATTCAAACTGAACGGTATCCTTTGTGGCAAACCAGTCGCCGAGAGTGTATGTAGCTGTGGGGAGAGAATCCTGTGTACCCATTCTCACCGAGATACGCTCTATATCAAAGCGCGAGTCAATGGTGTCCAACGCGTAAGAATCAAACGCAGGGACATTACCGGTATTCTCAAAAGCGTCAAGGTAGAAGCTTGCGTTGCCTTGGATAGCTACGGTTATCTCTTCCAGCTTGTTGTAGCTGCCGTCGGAATTATATTCGTTACCCTCTTCAAGGACATACTTGTCGTGCACCATGGTGTACTTTTCGGGGTAGAAGTATTCGCTCGCGTTCAGCCACTGTGACCATGTGTAGTCGCTGTTTTCACCGAAGTATACCGTGTTGTACGCTTCCATTACGCCGGGCTTGATATCAGCTATCTCGCCGTCTTTATCCGGACCTGCGGTCGGGCTGGTCGCACTGGGTACAAAGTTGGTGGTATAAGGTATAGCGAACAGATAGGTCTTAGAGTTTTTCTTGGTCGCCTGAAACTGACCGCCTATTTTCGGTGCGGAAGGGTCGCAGGACAGCTTGTTGGCGCCGAGGTCAATGTTTACGTTTATCTGGCGATAACCGGTAAGGGTATATTTTACCTCGGGACGGGTAAGGTTTTTAAAATACTTAAAATCCCAGTCATCCAACGCGCCGCTGACGCCGGTAAGATCGCTGATCTCATATATCAGCACACCGCCGCCGTTGCCGTCGCCGTGGTCCGGCACACCGATAAAGTTATTGCCGTTGATGACATTTCCGTATGATAGTCCGGTGGTGTTCAACACAGGACCGCCTTGATAAAGATACTTTGTCAGTTCTTTATCGGTCACACCGCCCATTCCTCCGGCATCGGACTGCTCGTTAAACGGTACAAGACCGAGGTCGAACTTGTTTATCAAGCTGGACTCGTCTTCGGAAGTATTTATAAGGGTTACCTTGTATACGGAATAGTTGCGCTCTGCCCATATAACAGGCTTGTTTACCTGCTCTACGTCAACTCTCCAGTCGAGGTTCGAGCAGATGAAGGTAAAGGTCTTGACCTGGTTACCGCCCGTGTTTACGTTAATGGGGGTGGGGAAATAGGACGGATCATCGTCATATTTATGGTCTCCGCCGTTTACCTGAGCGTAACGATAGCCGCCGCCCATTTTCAGCGTTCCGGATTCGTTTTCCTTAACGTCATTATTAAAGCACAGCTTTACGCTGAGGGTCATATACTGGTTACCGGAAATGGTGCTGTTCGCCTGAGGTACAAGCAGTCTTACAATGCCGGTATATTTGTTACCCTCGGCATGCAGCTTATAGGTATTACCGAATACCGCAGAGTTGCTGGTGCTGTCGATACTGCCCTCATATACACGCACCAACGGCGCTGTACCTGTAGCAACGCTGTTCGGTATCATCATATACATGTTCTCAGGTATTATCAGGTCGAAGAAAGGCTCGCCCGCAAGACCGCCGTTGTTATTTGACTTTACCTGAAGGTCAACAGTAACACCGGTGTCATTGTTACCGGAACGTCCGATAAGCACGACTCCCTGCTGATATGTAGTATTACCGTTTTCGTCCTTTGCGCCGCCGGGTACACGTCCGTTAGCGCCGTCGGTAGTGGTATGGGCTATGTTCAGCTCCATATTCTTCAGCGCGTCGGCAACCGCAAACGCCGTCTGTGGTAGTAACGTCACCTCCGACAGGATCATTATTACGCCCAGCATAAACGCCAAGCCGCGGTTAAAAGCGTTCTTCACTTTCGTCTTCATAACAAGTCCTCCTATAAAGCAAACTTATGTAAATGGGTATAGTTATACCCTACCAAAATATCGTATCTTTCTTGTCACCACACAACAATATGTAGTGGTTAACAAACTTAATTGTATCCTTTAACGAACACAAATGAGTGTATATTTTTTGTTTAGTTTGTCACACTGTCCGACCCTTGCCGGAAAAGGATTTGTGCCGTTTTGTTATCTGAAAAAAGGCGCACTTATCCACTATCAGTGTAGAGTAAACCATACTAGTATATTATCATATAAGCAATGATTTGTCAATAAATTTTTGTGCAAATAGACAAAAATACGATTTTTTCGTTATTTGTAATAAAAAAAATATATATCTTTGTGCGTTTTTTCGCTAAAATAAGTGATTTTTTCCTTTTATTCAGCGGGTTAACAAGCTATTCCGATAACGTATTAGCGCAGTAAAGCATATATGTCTTACACGCAGGATAGGTATACATAAAAAACAAGACCGACAAAATGTCGGTCTTGTTATCATATTCTATTTGCCGTGTTTAAAACTTTATCTTTTCCTCAATATAGTCCTTTACCTTATCCATAGGTATTCTTTCCTGCTGCATGCTGTCGCGCTCGCGGACGGTGACGCAGCCGTCGGTCTCGGTGTCAAAGTCGTATGTTACGCAGAACGGGGTGCCTACCTCGTCCTGACGGCGATAACGCTTGCCTATCGAGCCGGTGACGTCATAGTCGGTCATAAACTCCTTAGACAGCTCGGCGCAGAGCTTTTCCGCGCCCTCGGACAGCTTTTTGGACAACGGCAGCACAGCCGCCTTGTACGGAGCTATCGCGGGGCTGAGATGCAGCACTGTTCTTACATCGTTCTTTTCCGCGTCGATGACCTCTTCGTCATATGCCTCGCACAGCAGTGCCAGCACCGTACGGTCAAGGCCGTAGGTGGACTCGATAATAAACGGGATAAACTTCTCGTTGGTCTCCGGGTCGAGGTATTCCTGCTTGGTACCGCTGTACTCCTGATGGCGGGTAAGGTCAAAGTCGGTACGGTTGTGGGTGCCGTTTATCTCACCCCAGCCGAACGGGAACAGGAACTCTATATCGCATGCCGCCTTTGCGTAATGCGCCAGCTTTTCGTGATCGTGGAAACGCAGATGATCTTCAGGTATACCGAGATCCTTGAAATAATCCATACCGTACTGCTTGAAGTAATCGTACAGCGCGGTATCGTCACCCTCCTTGCAGAAGGTCTGGAACTCCATCTGCTCGAACTCGATGGTACGGAAGG